>JAZNEV010000071.1:0-78733 GCA_045588835.1 Victivallaceae bacterium | reverse complement strand
ACGGCTGCTCATTATTGGAAATTGCCAAAATGCCCTTTTGGATTTCAGCAATGCGTTTGGCCTCGGCCTCGTAGAGGCTTTTTTCATAACTTCCGGCATGTTGCAGGGCATTGAGATAATCGGCATCGGCCAAAATCGATTCATAATGCACCCGGTGACAGGTGGGGATCCTTTCATGCGAAACCGGGTCTTCCACATATTCGATGCCGAATTTGGAAATGACCAATCCCCAATATGCTTCAGCATCATCCGGATTGACTTCCACGATCTTTTCGTAGGCGGATACGGCTTTGTCGTACTCATTGATCCGGCGGAAGTGTTCGGCACGGTTGTAAAGATTTTCCACTTCTTCGCTGGAAATCTTCGGAAAAGTCGTCAATGTGCCGCAATAAGGACAACTGCCGGAATACATCCCATCCGGTAAATCAATCGTGCCGCCGCACATTTTGCATTGGATCTTAGCCATTGCTTCCCCGTAAATCAAGATAGTATCATTATTTGATTAATATAGCATTGACTTTTATACAATGCAAGATTAAATTCTGAAAATCAAACGCAGAAGCAATCTTAATGCTGTGCTGCACCACAATTGATCGATCCCCAGATTTTCCAGCAATGTCGGCGGCTCATCGGGAGTATCGATGTTGCGTACACGATTGATTGCAATGATCTCTCTTGCCTGTGGAGGCAATTGATCGGCATTGTTGATCGCATCGGCCGGGATTTTATCCAGTTCGCCAAAGTCAAACCAGATCAATTGGCACTTTATACATACGTCGATGTAAAAAATGCTTTCCCCGTCATTGATCTTGGTTATCCGCATTGGATTATCACACTCAGGACATGATAATTCACATCCAAGTTTACCGGCATTTGCACTGGTCCAAATGTTGAAAACGTTGCCCGGGTCAACTCCGAGAGTACGCAAACCGCTTATTGTCACAGCAATTCCGTGACAGTGGGGACAATGAAATCCGATGATATTACCGTAACGGACTTTTTCCAACGTTACACTGCACCTCGGACATTCCATGATTCCCCCTTTTTATCCGGTTACTTTACTTTTCCGATTTTTTCTCCGCAAAGAACCCGCATTTCCAGTTGATCAGCGGAATTTTTCAGTAAATCATCGTCAAACTTTACTTTTTCAGCATCCATGAGCAATATTACGGTTGAACCGCCGAATTTGAAAAAACCTTTTTCATCCAGTTTTTTATGATTTTCACCCTGTGAAGTGTTAACGATCGAACCTACTCCGAAAGCTCCGATTTCCAAATAGTAGAAATTACCGAAAACCGGCGAATTTAGTTGAGTAATAACTCTGGTGTTTTCTACAAACAGATCCGGGGCTTTTTTGAATGCGATCGGATTTACCGAGTGATATTTTCCCTTGATTTTGAAACTTTTACCATGATCAGTACAGTCACAGGGATAATGATAACGGTGATAATCTACCGGTGCCAGCCGGATGACTGCTGCTGAATATTTCTGCTCCGGAAGCGTCATGCCGCACAATGATTCCAACGAACGGACAGCTCCTTTTACCGGGATTTTTGCATCTTTGGATACATCCGGATAAACCAGAAGTCTGCCGTCTGCCGGTGAACACAAAATATTTTCACCCGGAGCGGCCGGTCTGGCTCCTTTTTTTAATTTGCGGGTAAAAAAATCATTGAAAGAGTGATAACTCTGCCAATCTTTTTCCGCTTCATTGGCATTCAAGCCGGGAATGGAGAGCAGGGATTTGATGCTGTTGCGGGATAAACGGGAGTCATAGAAACTGCCCATCAATCCGGAAAGGAAACCGGTATTGAAGAGCAACCCCCATAAACTTCTGCCTAATAACGTATTGTAGGCAAAATTCAATGCACCGTTGCCCATGACAGATTCAGTACACAACTGACCGGTGGCCCGGTCAATATATCGGATCGGTTGGAAGGCTTTGCTCATGATAAAATCTCTTTCAGCATGGCTTGAGCCACGGATAGTTTATCACCGGGGGGCAGGGAGCATTTTCTGCCATCACTGCTGTAAAGTGTTATCCGGTTGGTGTCGGTGCCAAAACCGTCGGAAACCAGATTGGCGGCGATCCAATCCAGATTTTTTCTTTTCAGTTTGCCCAGAGCATTACTTTCCAGATCATCTGTTTCAGCGGCAAAACCAACCAGCACCTGGCCGGGGCGTTTATTTTGACCGAGTGAACCGAGGATATCTTCAGTCCGCTCCAATTCCAAAAACAGTTTTCCGGGCATTTTTTTCAATTTGCTGTCCCACGGATGAGCCGGGCGGTAATCCGCCACTGCCGCACACATGATGATCATATCTGCTGACGGAGAATTTTTATGAACCGCCTTGGCCATTTCCGCCGCAGAAACGATCTTGATCAAATTTACTTTTTCCGGTGGAGTTATGGCCACCGGACCGGAAACCAAAGTAACTTCATGCCCCTGTGATAACGCCGCCCGGGCAATTGCATAGCCCATGCGTCCGCTGGAATTATTGGAAATATAACGAACCGGATCGATTTTTTCTCTGGTCGGGCCGGCAGTGATAAGTATTTTCATGATTATAAGAAACCATTGCGGAAAAACTTGAACATTTTTCCACAATGGTCATTCTGAAAATTTATCTTTTGGGGACGAGGATCACCCCGCCTTTGGGGATGACGTTTTCCGTTGTGCCGCCGTTAAGGGCACGCAATGTGGCTTCCGGAATTCCAAACCGGGCGGCAACGGCCGCGTAGGTCGTATTTTCCGTAATATCAAGCAATTCGGTTTCCATCAGCAACGGGTCGGTTGCCGGGGCAGGGGCCGGAGCAGCTGCAGGCGTTTGTACTCCTGAAGCGGCCGGAGAAGCGGCCGGGGCGGAGGATGAATTGTCTGCACGGGGGGCAGGGGCCGGAGCGGAACCGGTTTGACCGGGAATATTCAAAATCTGACCGATTTGCAGACGTCTGGCGGACTCCTCTGTGAGGTTGTTGGCGGCCATCAGGGCTCTGACACTGACTTTGTATCTGCGGGCAATGACTTCGGGAGTTTCGCCTTGACGCACCCGATGCTGACCATTGCCGACTGCGGGGGCGTTATCTGATGAAGAAGACACTCTTGAATCTCTGCCGGCCGGAGCAGAGGATCTGGCCGGAATGATCAGTTTCTGACCGATACGCAATTTTTTTGCTGACTCGGCGGTGAGGTTGTTGGCGGCCATCAGGGCAGACAGCGAAACGCCGTATTTGCGGGCGATCGTGGCCGGATTTTCTCCGCGTTTTACAGTGTGGGTTCCCCCTTGAGCAGTTGAAGCACCGCTACCACCATCGGATAAAGAAGCCGCACCGCGAGACGGGGTGGAATCAACACCGCCACTGGAAACTGCACCGGTCATCGGAGTATACTGTCTCTGCGGAGCCGGAACTTGCAACCGGGGAGCCGGAGTTTCCGCAGCAAGCGGAGTCGGAGCGGGAGTCTGCACTTGAGATGCCGGGCGACGTGGGGCAGGGGGTTGGACTGCCGGTTCGGGATTATCCACCGGGATCGTCTGATAGCGGTGATTGGTGGCATTACAGCCGGTCAACACCAGACCGGCCCCGGCGATGGCAAAAAGGATGGATTTATGCACTTTTTTCTTCTCCTGAAAATATATCCGTTGCTTTTTTTTACGTGTTATTTATAATATAAGGAACATAATCTGTTTTTGCAATAGCCTGATGAAAAAAAAATCATTATTTGTAGTTGATGATTCTCTCATCAGGTCTTCCCATGTGAAATTTCTCTCTGGCAGTTCTTTCCACTGTATCCGGATCATTTTGCATAGCATCGACTTCACCCCGCAATTGACTGCGCTCCTGTTCCTTTTGGGATAATGTGGCTTTGCGGCTGTTCAACTCGGTGATCTTCAGCTGTTTTTCTTTGTAACGCGGATAAAGTAGTACGGCACAGAGTACAGCCAGGACTATGATGATAAAAACCCAGCACACCGTTCTTGTTGTTTCTCTGCTTATGGCCATTGTTTACTGCTCCTGTTTTTACACTCAGCGATCAGGTTGCAAGGTGATGAGAAATTCAATATTGGTTTTGCATTTTTTCAGACGTCCGAGAACCATTTCCATCGCTTCTGCCGAAGGAACTCCATTGACTGCTTTGCGTAAAAGCCAGACTTTGCTCAATTCATCGGGGTGAAGCAGAAGTTCTTCCTTGCGGGTTCCGGATTTTTCAATATTGATCGCCGGATAAATACGACGGTCGGAAACATTGCGGTCGAGGTGCAATTCCATATTGCCGGTACCTTTGAATTCCTCAAAGATTACATCATCCATACGGCTTCCGGTTTCGATCAGGGCCGTGGCGATGATGGTCAGACTGCCATGGTTTTCGATATTACGGGCCGCTCCGAAAAAGCGTTTGGGTTTGTGCAAGGCCGTGGCATCCACACCACCGGTAAGGATTTTGCCGCTGTGAGGCTGAAGAGTATTATAAGCCCTTGCCAGACGGGTGATACTATCCAGCAGAATGACAACATCTTTGCCGTATTCGACCATGCGTTTGGCTTTTTCAATGACCATTTCGGCAACCTGAGCGTGTCTTTCGGGCGGTTCGTCAAAGGTGGAACTGACCACTTCGGCGTCGATGCTGCGTTCCATATCGGTAACTTCTTCCGGGCGTTCATCGATCAGCAGAATGATGAGAGTTACTTCCGGATTGTTTTCTCTGATACTTTTCGCAACTTTTTGCAACAGCACAGTCTTACCGGTACGCGGCGGGGCGACGATCAACCCGCGCTGACCTTTGCCGATGGGGGCAACCAGATCGACGACCCGGGTGGAATAATCCTGCGGTTCACGCTCAAGCAGTAATCTCTGGGTCGGGAAATACGGTTCAAGAGAGTTGAAAGGAATGATCTGTTTTTTGCGTTCGGGGGAATCGTTATTGATAGTTTCGACTTTGAGCATGGCAAAGAAACGTTCTTTTTCCCGCGGGGTACGGATCTGTCCGGTGATAAAGTCACCTGTTTTCAAAGCGAAGCGTTTGATTTGTGACGGACTTAAATAAATATCTTCACTTGACGGCAGATAACTGTAGGTCGGTGAACGCAGAAAACCGAATCCATCCGGGAGTACTTCCAGATAACCGCTGCCGTAAAGTTGACCGCACTTTTCCGCATTGGCCCGGAGGATTTCACAGATCAGAGTGGATTTTTCCAAGGCTCCGATCCCTTCAATGCCCAATTCCGCTCCCATTGCAGCCAGTTCGACGATGGATTTATTCTGCAAATCGGTGATATTCAGAGTGGGGGCATTGGGATCGACCGGCGGCAACTCTTCATCAATAACATCCTGATGATCGTTATTGCCGTTATTATTGTTATTGTTGCGGTGATTACGGTTGTTTTTATTTTTACGGAAACGATCCCGGCGGTTGTTGCCGTTTTCGTTGTTGTTTGGCTGGCGGTTGTTGTTTTGCGGTTTATTGTTGTCTTTGTGATCCTGAAATGCCGGTTGTTCCGGTGCGGGGGCCGGAGCATGGTGTGTATCAGCCGGGATCGCAGTATACTCATCATCCTGAACCGGAGACACGGCCGGAACTCCGGGGGCGTATACTGCCGTAGGATCGATTTTTATTTCCGGATTTTCATGATATTCAGAATCGATTTTTTCTTTGATTTCAGGAGTGTGAACTTCCTTTTTTTCGACATTTTGAGTCGTGTTTTTCCGGGGGCGTCCGCGGCGTTTGGGAACTGGTGCGGAAGCCGGGGATTCATTAGTGTTTGCCACCTGGGCGGCAGGGAACAATTCGCCGTTTTCGTTTGTCATCAAAAGATCCTTTCAGAATGGTGTATATAATAATATGTGTATATCAAACTTAAAAATTCAGTTGCCGGATGAGGGTTTCCAACTGGGTTATCAAATTTTCGGTTGAGCCGTTGTTGATAACGGCGAAATCTGCTCTTTCCAACTTTTCGGCCGGATCCATTTGCATCCGGTCACGCCGGTCGATTTCATCCGGAGAAAAATTCCGGTTGGCCAAACGTTTTTTTCGCAATTCAGCCGGACACCAAACCGCCAGAACTGCATCGAAATATTTTTCAAATCCAGCCTCATAAAGCAGTGGTAATTCAAACACACCGTGCTGTCCGTTTTTACGGCAAATGTCAATCGCTGAAATTATTTTTTGGGTCAATAACGGATAAACAGTGTCAGTTATCAACTTCATCTTATCCGGTGCATTGAAAAGTATTGCAGCCAGTTTTTTCCGGTCGACCGAACCGTCTGCGGCAAACATTTCAATCCCGAAATTATCCCGGATACACTGAATCAGATGCGGATGCCTGTCTTCATAAAAACTGCGGCAGACGGCATCTGCATCCAGCGTAAAAAAATTGCGGGATCCGAAAAAATGCAGAACGGTACTTTTTCCACAACCGAATCCACCGGTAACACCGAGAATCATAGATATTTTTCCTGAAAACGCACTGCGGAAACCTGCAATAAAACGGGAAAACTCTCAGTGCAGCAATGAAAACATAACAAACTCCGGCTTTTGAGGAGCGCCGGGATATTCCGTTGTTTAATTTAACATCTTTTCCGTATTTTTCAAGTCTGTTTGATAAAAAACGGCTGATTTATTTGTATTTTTTCTTGACACAGCCCGGAAAACGGGATATCTTTAATATTGTTTTATTGCAAATCTTACATTTGAGGTGTCTATGACAATAAACCGGCAGCGGAAAAAATCTGTGGAGATGATCCAGAAGATTGAGCAGGATATTCTTTCCGGCAAGTTGAAAGGCGGAGATAAGATATCATCCATCAGGGAGTTGATGGAGTTGTTTTCCATATCCAAAGGTACGGTTGAGCGTGGTATTGATGAACTTTGCCAGCGCGGATTTCTGGAAAAACGGGTAGGATCGGGAACGTTTGTTATTTCCGGTCAGATACTTACCGGCAATATCACGCCGGGGGCGATCACCGTATTCTGCCCCCGGTATGGTGGGTTTCTCGGCAATGAGGTATCCATGTTTGCCCATATCCTGCGGGGAATTCTGGAAATGGCAAGAGAATGTCACTGGGAACTTAATTCCATTTGCTGTCTCGGCGAAGACCCGATGCGTATCAAACGTGAACAGATCGATTATGCCAACAGCTGTTCATCGGGTATCATCTTTGTCGGTGAATATGATACCAGTAATAAAGATCTTGATCTGCGGGTCCCGGCGGTCGGTACATTTATGTGCAGTAACTTCGGCAACCGGATGTCGCTGATCAATCCGGATATCTGGGATGCGGCGGAAAAGGCCTGTGAATATTTTACCAAATGCGGCAAAACGCATGTTGCAGTGATCAGCAACCGGGTGCCGATATATGATTACCGGACACAGATTTTTAAATTCATGTGGGAAAGTAGCGGCAACACCGTGGAAGAAGTTTTTGTAGATGAGCCGCACGGCAAAATCCTGATGGACAGCAAAAAATCCTATTTCTTTGCCTCTGATTCTCTGGCACAGCAATCCTTGGAATATACCTTGCAAAATACCGGAATAAAGGTGCATGAGTGCGGTTGCTTGTGTGCCATTGATGGTAAAAAAGTTTGCGATCCGTCGTTTTTTTCTTTTCCCACTTATGTTGTCGATTGGCATAATCTAGGACGATTCCTCTTTGAGGAATTGCTTTTCCGGATCAATCACTTAGGCACTCCGGCCCGCCGGATCAATGTGGCCGGCAGATTTTTAAATCCGTATAAATAATATACCCTCTGTTGAAAATATCTGTAAAAAAGATATTTTTTTATTTGACAAGTGTCCCATAGTGTACTATTTTAAAGATGACAGCAAAGAGTCTTTGCTCGGTTTTCTCATATTTATCACCTTGGCATCAGTATAAAAACAAATGGGCAGCATCGCCCGGAAAGGAAAACAAATGAAAAAACAACTCTCCGGCCGGAGAGTAAACCGCATGTGGTTTACTCTGATTGAACTTTTGGTAGTTATTGCGATAATCGCCATCCTGGCGGCGATTTTGCTTCCCGCTCTGAATTCTGCCCGTGAACGTGGACGCAGTGCAAGTTGCATTTCAAATCTGAAACAGATCGCTTCTGCATCCGGCATGTATTTTGATGAAAATGATGATTATGCTCCTCATGCCATTGAGCGTAATACCAGAGGCGCAGTAAATTATCTGGCTCCTTATCTGGGAATCAGCCGTCCGTCGAATTCTTTGGAATTTGTCGACTCATCCGCATTTGTCTGCCCTTCTGATATTTATGGTACTATTGTTGAGCAAATGGTCACCAGTTACAGTGCCAATGCCCATGTTGCAAGCAATATTGACAGTAAGGGAAAACTTGCTGCAATTACCAAGGATTCCACTCCTTTGAAAGTAAGCAGTTTTAAATCATCCGGTACATTTTTATTCAAAGATTCTGTTTACTTCCAAGTCGCAACCGGCGGTTCTTATCCCACGACCCCTTGGAAGTGGAATTTCAGTTTTGCCGGCGGAGCTCAAACGACTGTGCCCCAAACTGAATTCATGCCGAATTGGCACTCCGGCAAAACCAATCTTTCATTTCTCGACGGCCATGTCGGTACTATGGATTACAATTTGCCCAATGCTCCGGCCAGTGTCGCTGCAGCAACTGCTGAAAACAGTATATGGGGAGTGCTTTCCAATAAGACTTTGTTGTGACATCCGGGAGTGTGAAAAATGAAACGCTTTTTGAATCTGTTTGTTTGTTTATCAGTATTATCGGTTTGGGCCGAAGATAACGCTACGGAAAACGGTGCCGGTTTCTGGATGCCGCAAGGGCAGGCGATTCAAGATGCAAAAGCCGGTTCTTTTGCCGTAAAAAGTCCGGCGATCCGTGGTAACTATCCTACTTTTGCTTATAACTTTGCCCCGATGGATTTGAGCGATCCATCGGCCAAAATTTCATTTGGGATAAAGGTCGATACCGATGATCCGGATTGGAGATTTCAATTGCGTTTGTATGGTGCTGACGGTGACGGCTGGTATTCGTTTCATATTCCCGCAAGAATGCGCAGCGGAGCTATGGAATGGCAGCAGGTCGAATTGGAGTTATCCAAGGGAATCAGGAACCGGGATATTTCTTTGCAACAGATCAATAAGATCATGCTGGTCGGTGATCATATTATCGGCGCATCGCGTCGTACCGTATTTACTGTCGACGGTTTGACTTTGACTGTCGGCGGCAAAGAAGTGCCGTTATCGCAAGGCGGTGTAGAGGAAGCGGCTACTGAAAATCTTACCGGCAGTTGGACTCCGCGGGTAACTTTTGTTGACAGCGAATTGGGTATCGGTGAAAAGGCCGCATCCAGCGGTATCATTAATGGCAACTATCCGGTATTCACCTTGCGTATTCCGGAAATTGATTTGAGTGATCCTGATTTGAAACTGGTATTTTTTGCCAGAGTGGATACCAATGATCCGGATTGGAATTTGCAAGTGCGTTTCTCCGGTATGGTCGATGAAGGTTTCGCTTATTACAATTTTTCGACAGTTTCCGGCAATATGCAGTGGGGCAGATTTGAAGTACCCATCAGGGCATTACGGACTTATAAAACTATTGATTTGAAAAAAGTTACCAAAATCATTTTTGTCGGCAACGGATTGTTTTCCAGACAACGGCCTTTCCCGCAGACCCAGTTTTTTATCGATGGGCTTTATCTTGAGAAAAAAGGGGAGAGCGTACCGCTTTTTCAATCATCTCAAAGAGCCGGTGTAAGCGATACACCGGCTCCGGTCACTCATCCGGTGGTATTATACCGGATGAACGATATCGAAAGAGCCAGAGAAAATATCCGCCGCCATCAGTGGGCAACGCAGTTGTATGATTTTATCAAACAATCTGCACAATTCTGGATCGATTTCCCGGAAGATCAAATTGCTGCATGGATACCGGAAGAGGGCGGATTTCATGTAAACTGCCCGAAATGCCATTTAGGCGATACGTTAAAGCCGGATGCTTTATGCACCAGATTGGAATGTAACAATTGCCATGAGGTGTTTCCATCGGAAAATTATCCGGAAACCAGTTCTTATGAAGTGACAACTCCGACCGGACGAAAACGGCGGATTTTTTATTATGAGGGGGAAGATCAATTTATTCACCGGGAAAATATCGGAAACCGTTATCATCTTTCCATGATGTTGAATTATTATAAACTGGATAAAATCCGCAACAATCTTTACAATCTGGCTTTACTTTATGCATTGGATGGCAAGCCGGAATATGCAAGAAAAGTCCGGATCGCTTTGGTCAGATTGGCGGAAGTTTATCCGGATTTTGTTCCGAAATACCGGGCAACAGCTTATGCGTATGGTGAACATCTTATGGCCGGAAAGATGTTCTCTTGGAAAATCCATGATAGCGGTTTGATCAGTAATCTGGCCATTGCTTACGATCTTACCGTAAATGCCGGTTGTTACAGTGATGAAGATAAAGTAAAAATCGAAAATGGCATTTTTCGGGAATATCGTGAATTGATGATTTCAGCCTTGCCTGAATTTGGCGATTGGACTAAAAATGGTACTCCCGCTCATCTTATTGCTTCGACTTATACTGCGTTGCTGCTCAATGACCGGGATCTGTTGTTGCTGGTACTCAATGGACAAAATGGTTTCAAACACTTTATCCGTACTTACTTTAAGCGGGATGGTTCATCCGCAGAAAGTTCTCCGGCTTATAACAATATGTCTACCCGTCCATTGGCCGGTGTGGTCGCTGCTTTGAGCGGCAGTGAATTTGATGTATTGAGTGAAGTACCGGAACTTAAAGAACTTTTTCGTTCGGTGGCCAGAGCATTGATGCCCTCCGGACATCCTTTGGCGATCGGGGACTCTGATGAAACAAGCACCTACCGGGTCGCAGATGCTGAAATCGTATACCGCAGTTTTACTACTGATGAAAACCGGCTTTTGCTGAATATGGCTTTGCAGACCGGAGGCGGAGGATGGATTGAGTCTCTCTTTTTCAGAGATCCGGGGATACAAAGTGATCCGGCAATGGCATTGCCGCAATTTGTCCGGCAGAGTATGATTTTGCCCGGCCGTGAAGTTGCCCTGTTGCGTTTCGGCGGACTGGATAATACTCTGCCGGAAACGGCATTGGCATTTTACCATAATGGCACTGCTCCGCATGGACATCAGGATTCATTGAATTTGACGTATTATAAATTCAACCGGGAATTATTGACTGATCTCGGCTATTTGAGTTATCCTCACAAGTGGACACCTTTTTTACAATCAGTTTTATCGCATAATACTGTTTTTGTTGACGGTAATCCGCAAACATGGGGCCGCAAGGTACAATTGGAGTATTTTTCCGGCAGTTTTCCGGTTCAGTCAGTTTCGGCATCAGCTCAAAATATCTATCCGCAAATTTCGACATTCCGGCGCAGTACGGTAATGATTTGTCACTCGGCAGAAAATTCTTATCTGGTAGACACATTTCTGGTTGCCGGCGGTAATCAGCATAGTTTTATTATCCACGGTGATGGTGCATTAATTGCTCCGGAGTTGGATTATTCCCCGATGGACAAAGTTTCTGTGGCCAAACCGGAAGCGGGCAGCAATTATATTTTTGAGGCTTATTCCGGATATATTCAGGGAGATTTTGTTTGCAGTTGGCAATCTGATAAAGGCGGAGAAAAAATCATTTCAAAAATTTATTTTTTTAATTCCGGGGTTGCTGAATTGATCAAGTTGAATGTTCCAGGATTGCGTAATCGCAGAACTCCTACTGCTGATGTCAGGATGTTTCCGGTTATTTGGCGTACCAATGGTCCGGAGTCGCATTTTGTAAGCGTTATTGATGCATTCAAAGGTGAATCATTGATCCAAAACTGCCGCCGTATCTCTCTGGATAAAAAACAGGCGGCGATGGTAGTGGTTGCCGCCGGAGAATACACCGACATTATAATAGTTGACAATTCAGGAAACAATGAGAAAATAATTGCATCGGTGGATGGCGTTGCGGTGGAGTTTGCCGGAAAAAACGGAGTGATCACCTTGAAAAACGGTGAACTATATTCGATGTATATGACTGGCAGTACGTTGCTGCGTTATGGCGATCAGGTGATGCGTGGCACAGTTGAAATTTCCGGTTCAGTGGTTTCTGTTAATACTGCTGATTTGACAATAAAAACATCCTGTTCCGGGGGGGTACCGTTTGAAGTTTCCGGAGAATATATGATTTTTGTCGGACAACGTGACGGAGTATATCGGATTGAACAAATAAGTGCTGATGGCACGATCAAATTGCATAAAGATGAAGTTATCCGAATTAAACAAGGTGACCGTTTTACGATCACCGGCAGTTATTTTAAGCTATTTTAACAGGGGGAATTTCAGATATGTTTTTTAATATTCGTAAATATGGTGCGGTCGGTGACGGGGTCACATTTGATGCTCCGGCGATCCAGCAGGCTCTGGATGCCGCCAATGCCGCCGGAGGCGGCACCGTGATCGTCCCCCCGGGAGTGTATCTGATCGCCAGTTTGAAATTGCGCAGTAACGTTTCACTTTATTTGAGCCGCGGTTCCCGTCTGAAAAGTCCGGAAACAATGGAACATTACGAAGAAGACCCTGCGGTCGATGCTGTTTATAACTGCCAGAGATTTTATATGATCGAGGCCCACAATGTGGAAAATATCACCGTAGAGGGGGATGGGGTAATCGATGGGACCGGAGATGTTTTCTGGGAGGATGAGTTTTGCAATACCACCGCCAGAAAAGCCAAAGAGAAACGTCCGACCACGATGTATTTCTTTGATTGCAAAAATGTTACTTTGCGTAACATCCGCATTGAAAATTCCGCGACTTATACCGTTTGGATGCTTGGTTGTGATGATGTCGTGATTGATTCCGTCACCATCCGTAATGACCGGCAGGGGCCGAATACCGATGCTTTGGATATAGACTGCTGCCGCAATGTACGTATTTCCAACTGCGATATCGTTTCCGGAGATGACTGCATTGCTCTGAAATCGGATCTGTGCCGTCTCGGCAGAGAGGCGGTTTGCGAAAATGTGGTGGTGAGTAACTGTATTTTTTCTGCATCCACTTGTGCCATCCGTATCGGTTATGAGGGAGATGGTGTTATCCGTGATTGTATTTTTCAGGGGATCGTCTGCCGTGATTGTGCCAAAGGTATTGCCATGCAGTCGCTCGCTCCCGGAGATGTTAAATTCACAAAAATATGTAAAGGTACACCGATCGAAAATATGCAATTTGTAAATTTTGTAATGCGTGATGTCGATCGTCCGTTCTTTATCCGTGCCGGAAATGATGAAGGTGTACCGGGGTATCAGGCGAAGATAAAAAACATTACCATCAGCAATATTCAAGGTACTGCTCTCAAGGAAAGTTTTATCGGCAGTACCGGAGATTACTTTATCAGCGGATTGCAGATGAATGATATCAATTTGGATTTTATCGGAGAATTGAGTTCACAGCCCGGAGCGTATCCTAATATCTGGGGACATGTGAATTTTCCTTCCACTCCTTTCGCCATGCGTTATATCGACGGAGTTTCAATACGGAATATGACAATTTCCGGTAATAAAATTGCAGTTTGGAAGTTTATAAAAAATGGTTCAGTCGATGGCATTGCAATTCCGGCTGATAATGATTGAATTGTGTAAAAAATGAAAAAAATAAGAACAGCATTGGTCGGCTTGGGGCGTATCGCCTGGGAATTTCATCTGCCGCAATTGACGGCTCACTCCGGTTATGAATTATCTGCAATTGTGGATCCGGTAAAAGAAAGACTCGATGAGGCCGTGGAAAAATGGGGCAAATACCTGAAGTATGAATCTTTTGAATTGATGCTTGATGAGGTGAGGCCGGATTTGGTGGTGATCGCTTCTCCAACGATCTTTCATGAGGCTCAAATCATTGCTGCATTCCGGGCCGGAGCAGATGTTTTTGCTGAAAAACCATTGACAGCCACACTTGACGAATGTGACAGAGTACTGGCGGCGGCCGAAGAATCAAAGCGTAAGTTGATGGTTTATCAGCCGCGGAGATTGGATAAAGATTGTTTCCAGGCCGGAGAGATCATCAAATCGGGGAAACTGGGTAAAATCCATCAGTTGAAACGCAATGTAAGGGGATTTGCCCGGCGGAATGACTGGCAGGCTTTGAGTTGCTATGCCGGAGGAATGCTCAATAATTACGGTGTTCATTACATCGATCAGGTTTGTTTTGCTCTGGGAAACTTTGAATTCAATTGTGAATACTGTGATCTGCGTTGTATCAATACTCTCGGTGATGCCGAGGATTTCGTAAAGGTGATCATGCGTGAAAACGACTTGTCTGTGGAAGTGGAGATCAGCCAGAGTTGTGCTTTCCCGACCAATGAATGGTTTATTGAGGGCGATTTGGGTACGGCGAAATATTCTTCATTGACTCGCAATTGGGAGATACGCTATACCGGGCATGACAAGTTGGTTCAAAGAACAATGCAGAAAACGCTGGCCGCAGACGGCCGCCGTTATCCCAGTGACCGGGTCGATTGGCAAACCGGTTTTGTGTTCCCTGATTATGATACCGCAGGATTTTATGATAACTTGCGGGTCAGTTTTTACTGTGGTGCTGAACCTTTGGTAAAGACGGATGAAAGTCGCAAAGTTCTGGCATTGTTGGATAACGCCAGAAAGATATCAGGTCAGGATAATTGACGCATCTTTTCGCGGCACACCGCAGCTCTGAATACATCCAGATCATCTGAGTTTGCATTCCGGGCTGCCAGTTTCCGCAGATGGGCCGGGCCGATACCTATAAATAACTCATTGACTTTGTGTATGTCGATGGTGTTGAATAATCCCATATCCACACCGATACGCAGACCGGAAAGCGATTGCAGGGCTTCTTCAAAATTCAAGCGGTAACTGTGCCTTAATAATCCGTATGAGCGTCCTGCGTGATCAAGTATGCTGAAACGGTCATTTTCGAGCAGGGTCCGTCTTGCGTGTTTTTCCTGCTGGATAAGTTGATTGATCACCGAATCAAGTTCTTCAATGATTTTTGCTTCGCTTTCTCCAAGGGTATTTTGATTGGAAATTTGAAAAAGATTACCGCTGTTGTCGGAACCTTCTCCAAAAATACCCCTTACGGCCAAATGAAGTTTGCTGATCCCCTGGATCGTCGGGCCGATTTGTCCGGAAAGAACCAGTCCCGGCAGGTGGAGCATGACAGAAGCACGCATTCCGGTACCGACATTGGTCGGGCAACTGGTCAGGTATCCCAGTTGCTCGTCAAAAGCGTAATCCAGATTTTTATTCAATTCGTTGTCGATAAAATTGATATCTTGCCATACTTTATGCAATTGAAATCCGGGACGGATGGTTTGGATTCGCAACTGATCTTCTTCATTGACCATTAAAGAGCATCCTTCATCCGGACAGACAAAAAGCCGTCTTGCTTGCGGAGTATTGATGAATTCTTTGCTGGCCAAACGCCGTTCCAAAAGGATCTCCCGGTCAAGTTCGCTCATGTCTTCCGGCATGAAAATCAGCATGTTTTCCCCGCCGAGAGCATCGGTTTTGCCGGCGGCAAAAGATACGGTGTCACAAATGTTGAGCAGGGCATCCGGATCGGCGGCGATCGGGAACGGATAATTTTTCAGATTACGGGCCAAACGGATACGGCTGGATATGGCAATGTCATCATCCGGACCGGAATCATCAAGGAAACTTACCGGATTTTTCAACAATTCATCAACAGAAGTCTGTTTCATTTTTCAGCCTCCATGTTGTCGATTTCAGCCTTGAGGATATTTATCCGGTCACGGCAAAGGGCTGCGGCTTCATATTCTTCTTTACTGATAAGTTTTTGCAGTTCTTTTTTCAAGTTATCCAATTCACTGCGTTTGATCGCCGGAGATTCTCCGCCGGAACCATGGGGGCGTTTGCCGAGGTGCAAAGTTCCCCGTTGGACTTGAGCCAAAGCTTGTTTTACCAGATTGTCAAAGGTATTGTAACATGACGGACAACCGAGTTTGCCGTCATGTTTCCGGATTTTTTCGGCCGTCCATCCACATACAGGGCAGCTTGAACCGTCTGTTTTGTCTTTTTGATCAGGAGAGAGTTTTTCCGCGATTTTATTCACGTTATAAAGAACTTCTGCCAAATTAAATCCGATTCCCGGCAGATGAGTGTCGTTTTCTGCGTTACCGGCACACTCATTGCACAGATGGATATCGGTTTGTTTACCATTATGGAACTCACGGATATGGACCGTGGCTTCATTTTTTTTACACTTATCACACAACATAATAATCTCCGGGGCCGCATGGCCGTTTTTGAACATTCACGCACATACTATACCCTCAAGACAATAAAAATGCAAATTTCAGAGTTTCAAGGGTTGAAAAAATATTTTTTTCATGCTATTTTAAGATTATGTTATCTTCCAGTACACTGGAAGGGTCGTTTTTTTGTACTTTGGTTAACATGAGGCTGAATTTTATGAGCAGTATCGATGATCCTGGACCTCGGCGGTGCAATGTCGCCGGGCGGCAGATGAATTCAGTCCCGGAACCGAAGTTCTGACAGACCATATTTCATCTGTGCCGCAAAGCCCCGTTTGTGCAACATTGCACTTGCGTGATCCTCTTGAATCCGGTATCCCGAAAAATGGAGAACGCAAAAGATGTTTAAATGTTATGATTTGATTGATGGGCGGGTTACCCGTTGTCCGGATGGACAGCCGGGAATGATCCAGGTTTACAGTGCCCCGACCGATGAAGAACGCTACTACCTTATCGAACAATGCGGTATTGATGAGCATACTCTGAATTCCGCTCTGGATGAAGATGAGATAAGCCGTATAGAGTATGAGCATAATCATGTGGCGATCATTATGAAACGGCCCAGAGATATTCAGGTGGAGCGGCGGATGGCTTTCCGGGTGTCTTCTCTGGGGGCGTTTCTCTTCAAAGACCGTATTATTGTTGTGCAGTCAGAATCGACCTCGCTTTTCAAGCATGGGCGTATGCCTTTACGGGGAAATACAATTGCCGGAGTGTTGCTTCGCTTGCTCTATCATGCAACTCAACACTTTTTGCAGCATTTACGTTTGATCCACAATATATCAGATGAGATCGAGAAAAAAATCGAATATGCTGTAACCAATAAATCACTGGTTAATGTGTTTTCTTTGAAAAAAAGTCTGACTTATTATGAATCAGCCACCAGTGCCAATCAATTGCTGTTGGGTAAATTGCGTGATGATGCTGCCAGAATTGGCTTCAAGCAGGATGAATTGGAGTTTTTGGAAGATATCGGCATTGAAAACAAACAATGTGATAACCTGGCCAAAATTTATGCGGAAACACTTGAGGATATGTCTGAAGCCCGTTCATCTGTTGCCAGTAACAACCTTGCGACAATCATGAAATATTTGGCTGTGATCAATATCGTGTTCCTGCCTTTGACGGTTATCACCGGTTTGGGTGGAATGTCGGAGTTTACCATGATGACTGAAGGGATCTGGTGGCCGCATGCGTATGCTGCTCTGGTGGTAGTGCTGGTCATTATCGGATTTGTGACCTATCGTCTGGTGCATGATATCGGTGCTCCGCGTAACCGCAATTCAAAGGGGCGTTGATTATGGCAAAGAAAATGAAAAAATTCTCCAGAAATATCGGTGACGCTCCGCGTCGCGGCGGGGAAAAAATGCGTCGTGCTGCCAGACAATTGCGTAACACGGTGATCGCTTATATCATTCTGGTGTTTCTGGCCGTATTGACCGGCATTAACGGAGAATATCAATTCAGCGAACCGTCAATCAATGGCTTTGCTCTTTGTTTTCTGATTTTGCCGGCTTACCTGCCGTTGCTGATCATCGGCTGTTTTTGCCGTTTGATCGGTTGTCCGGTAGATGCCATTCCCGGTCAGGAGGCGATTTTGCTGGGAATTTGTGATCTGCTGTTGATCCTGAATGTCTGGTGGATCGTCAGAATGATTGCTGCCAGACAGCAAAATGCGGCGATATTGAAAAATGCCCGCACGTTTATTTTGATCATGGTATGTTGGGGTATTTTTCAAATCGGCTGTTCCGTGGTTCAACTGGCATGGAAATACAGCGGATTTTATGTTTTACATGAAACCTTGAGGTGAAGTGTTATTCCGGATCCTGAGTGATTGTCAAAAGTGCATTTTCCGCCTGGATCCGGAATTTTTCCAGAGTTTCTTCATCTGCGTCGTACGGTACTGTTATCGGGGCTCCTATAACCAGCGTAAGTTTGGAAAACGGTTTGGGGATTTGAAATTTATCCCAACTTTTAAGTTTCCAGCAACGGGATGAATTTAATACAAACGGAACCAATAATCCGCCGGTCTTGGAAGCGAGGGCAACCGGACCGATTTTGATTTGGTAAACCGGGCCTCTGGGGCCATCCGGAGTAAATGCCACATTGCGTCCGTTTTCTATCGCCCTGATTGCCCCCAGCAGGGCATTGGCACCTTTTCTGCTGGATGAGCCGCGTAATGCCTTTGCTCCAAAAAAACTCATAAAATCCGCAAGATACTGACCATCTCTGGATGCACTGATTACAGCCGAGGTGTTTTTTAACACCTTTTTAGGCAGGGATGGGCAGAGGTACATCAAGCGGTTGTGCCAGGTAATACCGATGATCCGGTGAGGATCATCCAAAATGTGATGCGGATCGATGATACGGTAGCGGAAAAATATTTTGAATGATATTTTCATCAATATTGCCGGAAACCAGAAAATCCAGATCGGCAATTTTTTCACCTGACGGAATTTTTGTTTAAGTTTACCCATTATTTGACTTTCTTATTTTTACAGATCGATTTCAGTATACAAGAATTACACTCCGGTTTGCCGGCGTGGCAGACTTTGCGTCCGTGTTGAATTATCAAATGTGAAAAGTTGGTCCACAGATCCGGGGATATATGATCATTTACTGTTTTTTCAATCTTTTCCGGAGAGTCACTGTTTACTGCGCCGATCCGGTTCAATACCCGCTTTACATGAGTATCCACCGGAAAACCCGGAATATTAAAACAGTTGCCCAAAATGACATTGGCACTTTTTCTCCCGATGCCGGGCAGGGAGGTCAAATCTTCCATTGTGGTTGGCACTTTACCATTGAATTTTTCTGATATCAACACGGCCGAATTATGTATATTGCGGCTTTTACTGCCGGATAAACCACAAGGGCGGATTATTTTTTCAATTGTTTCAACCGGCAGTTTGCTCATGGTCGCTGCATCCGGGGCCATGGCGAAAAGTTCCCCAGTAACGCTGTTGACTCTTTCATCCCTGCATTGTGCAGAGAGCATGACTGCGACCAGTAATTGAAATGGAGAATCATGCGACAAAGGACATTCGCACTCGCCGAATATGTCAAACAGACGGTCGTGAACAGTTTGCAAAAGTTGAGAGATTTTCATCTGCCGCACATCTCCGCAAATTTTCTGCACCGTACAATCGCATCTCTTAAAAACGCTTCAGTATTTTCTTCCGGTTGTTTATCCAGTGAAAAATCTTTATTCATAAAACCGGATTCTTTTATGTGAAGTTCATAGGTCAATACCCCTTGATATCCGGATTCTCTGATGATTTTTGCGGTCAAATCCCAATCTAGCGAATCGGAAAATGGAGCGGTGTGTCTGTCGCTGTTTCCGTCGTTATCATGCAAGTGGACTGCGATAATACGTTTGCGGTATTTGTAACATTTATCCAGTTGCCAGTTGATGTTGGCATGGCCGGAATCAAAACAGAATCCAAAATATTTTTCCGGATAATTATCCAACAGATAACTTTGGAATTCCCATGTATCTCCCGGCATATTTTCCAATGCGATCCGGGCATCCATTTTTTCCAGAATCGGGATCAACTCATCCATGCTGCGTAAAAGCGACTCAAATTGGGTGCGTTTATAAGCGATTTGTTCCGGAGTGGAATCATCTCTGATCCGCGGTTGATGCATGACCAAAACTCCGGATGCCGATAATTCTTTCATCATTTCAATGCGGTTGATTATCAAATCGATCCCTGCTTTCCGTTGATATTCAATCGGAGAAAAAAAACTTTTTTCTGCATTGGCACAGCCGTGTATATCCTGTATCTTGAGATTATAACGGTCAAGCATCGCTTTTATGGCTGCAAGTTCATGTTTGCCGTAAGCAAAATCGGTATTCCATTGATGACTCCAGAGAATATGCGAAAATCCGGCCTTGCTGATTTGCCGCAGGGCATTTTCCGGATCGCCGTATGCGACACCTACGCTGGTACAAATTCCAAGATCCATGAAATCTCAATCCTCCGGTTTTGCATCACGATTCATCAAGGCACTTATGGCTTCCCTGACTGAACGGTTTTCGTAAATAATGTTGTAAATTTCATCTATGATGGGGGTGGATACTTCTGATTGAACGGCCAGAGCGTGAGCACCTTTGGCAGTAGGGACTCCTTCGGCAACAACCATTCCCATTGCTTTTTGGATCTCATCCATGTTTTTGCCTTTGCCGAGTTCTTCCCCGACATGGCGATTGCGGCTGTGGCCGCTGCAACAGGTGACGATCAAATCCCCGATACCGCTCAAACCGGAGAAAGTGGTCCGCTGACCGCCGAGTGCTTCGCCGAGTTTACTCATTTCTGATATGCCGCGGGTCATCATGGCGGCTTTGGGGTTGTCTCCAAGTTTCATGCCGTCAACGATACCGGCGGCGATCGCCATAACATTTTTCAGGGCTCCGCCGAGTTCGATACCGATCACATCGTTGGATGTATATACCCGGAAATGCTCATTCATCATCAGCTTTTGAACTGCAAGTGCCGACGCTTGATTGCTGGCGGCCACTACAACTGCCGTCGGCACTTTCCTGGAAACCTCTTCAGCATGGCTCGGACCGGAAAGATCAATGAAATCCACTTCGCCAAGTTCATCTTCGACGATTTGACTGATCCGTTTCCAGGAATTTATTTCAATACCTTTAGCTACGTTTATCAGAGGAGTTGAGCGATCATAACAACCGGCAAATCTTTGCAGAACTCCACGCAGAAATTGTGTTGGTGTTGCCAGTAACAGCATATCATTACCGGAAACGGCTTCATTCAGATCTTTAACTAAAATCAATTCATCCGGCAACTTTACTCCGGGAAGGAATTTGTAATTTTCCCGTTTCCGGGTGATTTCATCAATATATTCGGGGAATGCTCCCCACAAGCGGACTTGATGTCCGTTGGCAATCATATTCAAAGCAAGGGCAGTTCCCCAGGCCCCGTCACCGATGACAGTTATTTTCATAAGTAAAAACCTCATTGTGGAATACTGTTGACAGATGTTATCAGGGGAATATACACCACATAAGACGCTTTTCAAGTGAAAAAACAACTGTATAATGACAAAAAATGCGGTTTTATGAAAAAAACTTTTTTTACTGCTTGAAAAAAAGCCGGGCTAAAGTTACATTAATTAAAGGATGCGGTTTTTAAGGATACCGCCAATTAAGGTTATAACATTTTACGGGGAGTTGCATAATGCCGGACATCAGACAGGTGCTTAATGATGAAATACGTCGTCTTGCCCGCAAAGAAGTGAAAAATATTCTGGCACCGATGATCAAACAATTGGGCGAGCAGAAGCGTTTGATCAGTGATTTAAAAAAGCAGGTCGCTGTACTTGAAAAAAGGCTCCAGCCTCAAACGGTATCTGCAAAACCGGGAACTGTTGTGGACGAGACAAAAAAAGTCAGATTGAGTGCGGCCGGGATCGTCAAACTCCGTAATAAACTTGGTTTATCCCAGGGCAAACTCGCTGAATTGATCGGCGTTTCCACTCATACTGTGAGTATGTGGGAAATCGGCAAAGTCTCTCCCCGGGCTAAAGCCAAAACCGCAATTTGTGCATTGCGCACCGTCGGCAAAAAGGAGTTGAAGCGGAGACTTGCTGAACTTGCCAAAGTGGCAGATAATGAAAGTGAAAATTGACCGGAATATAATAAATATCAGTTGAAACTAAAATAAGGAGAAAGAATATGGCATATACCGTTGACACTTTGTTGGATACTTTGGAAGAAAACATGATGAAAACCGAAGATTCACTGAGTGCTGCATTCAGTGCGATCCGTACCGGAAAGGCTTCTCCGGCCCTGGTGGAAAATATCACGTTTGAATATTATGGAACTCAAACCCGCATCCGCGATGCTGCCGGTATTACTGCCCCGGAGCCGCGTTTGCTGGTGATTCAGCCGTGGGATACCAGTGCGGTGAAAGGTATTGAAAAAGCATTGCTTGCCAGCAATATCGGCATTACTCCGATGAGTGACGGCCGTTCTTTGAAATTGCCGATCCCCGAATTGAGTCAGGATCGTCGTGCTGCATTGAGTAAACAGGCTAAAGCCAGTGCCGAAGATGCCAAAGTGGCCCTGCGCAATATCCGTCGGGATGCCAATGATGCAGTCAAAAAATTTGAAAAAAACGGTGAATTGACCGAAGATGAACGCAAAAAAATGCTTGATGACGTTCAGAAAATCACCGACAGTTACATCGCCAAGGTCGATGCGATGTTTGCTGCCAAAGAAAAAGAATTGATGACAGTCTGATGAAAAACAGCAATTCTGAAACCGCCGGTAAAGTCGATTCATCCGGCGGTTTTTTTGTCAAAAAACTGGTGATCATTTCCGTGATCGCTTTGATATTCCGCCTCATTGCAGCGTGGGAGATGACCAATGCCGGAGGTGGAGCCAACAATGTTTTGCAACCATTATCCACCAGTGATCTTGCAACCTATATGGATTTGGGCAGAGCGTGTGCAAAGGGGGATTTCCCGGAAACGTTTTATTATCAACCGTGGTACTATGCGGTTTTTCTGCCATTGTGTTATCTTATCAGCGGCACTTCGCTTTACATGGTCATCATCGTTCAGGCATTGTTAAGTGCCGGCACGGTTTTTTTGACCGGATGGTGCGGTAAAAAAATCTTCTCTGATAATGCCGGATTGATTGCCGCCGGATTGTGTGCGGTATCTTCATCATTGATTCTTTATGTGCCGTTTCACCAAAATGAAACATTGCAAACATTTCATTTGGCAGGTTTATTGACATTGACTTTACTGTCATTGGAAAAACGCAGATGGTGGTTGTGGGGTGTGACCGGTCTCGCTGCCGGAATTTCGATTTTAACCAGAGGTAATGTCTGGCTGATGATTCCGGTTATCCTTGCCGGATTGATTATATCCGGCCGGAAAAATTCGGTCACATGGAGAAAACTTTTGGTTCATACCGGAATTTTTGTTACTGCGGTATTGCTTGTACAGTTGCCATTCATAATTCACAATACGGCGGCTCTCGGGGAATTGACCGGGCCGTCGACTGCTGCCAATGCGGTTCTGGCCCTCGGCAATACTCCGGAAGCTCCGGCCGGGGGCAGGGAACCCGGGGCTCCAGCCGGGGCAATGACTTATCCGGAGGCATTTAACCGGATGATGGCGAATACAGAGGGCGATTTCGCCCGTTCTGTTCCCCGGCAGATGTGGGATTGGTTTTGTGATGATCCTCTGGCATTCTGTGAGTTGCAATTTCGCAAAGCATTGCTTTTTTGGGATGGACGGGAAATACCAAACAATGTTTCTCTTGAATTTGACGGTATTGCTTCATCATGGGTGTTACGACTGCTTTTTATTGGCCGCAACTGGCTGATTTTTGCGCTCGGTGCATCCGGATTCATATATTTTGTCCGGGAACTTTTCCGGAGAAAAGATCACCGTTTGTGGATGCTTTACGGTTTTTTTGTGTCATTTTATGCTGCAGTTACAGTATTTTACATACTTTCCCGTTTTAAAGCCCCGGCAATCCCGTATTTGACGATTTTTGCCGGAGGTGCGATCATTGGGTGGATCGACGATTTCCGGAAAAGTATTCCGGAAAAACGTTTGCTTACGCTGGGGAAAATATCGATATTTTTGCTGGCCGGATTTTGGTTTTCCTGTGCATCCTACAATACTTACCGGCAGAATGAGGCGGTGATCAACCGTTGGATTTATCCGGATGGGATTGTGCTTGATATGCAGGGAAAAGATATTCAGCATTTTGATTACGGACCTTATCCATTCGGCGGCTGGTGTCTGGCAGAATTGCAGCCGGGGAGTGTTATGGTCAAGCAATTTGCCAGAACCGGCAACCGGAGATATGCCGTATTCGGTTTGATGCTGGACTCTTCTGAAGCCGCTGATATAACGTTATTGGTAAATGGTGTGCCTCATCATTTTGCTTTTCCTGCCGTGCCACCCTGGAAAAACACCCGGCGCATGGTTCCATTGAATGCTCCTTTGCCGGATGGCCGGGTGGTTATTCAGGTCGTATCGATATCCGGCGGACGTGTTTGTGCGCTTTATGATATCCAGCGGCAATATGACCGCAGTTCGTTCAATGGGGCTGTGCTTGACGGAGAATGGGTGATCCGGGCCGTACTGCCTAAATAAGTGTGTGCGAATTTGGCTGTTTTTTGTTTTCAGGCGGTTGATAAAAGCATATAATCGTGGTATATTTAGAGTTGACGGCATTTTTCAGCAAAATATAACAAAGAAGCATAAACATGGATAAAAAATTGGAATTGGAGATTCAGGTATTTATTGCTCAAGAACTGGAAAAGGGTACTTCTCTGTCCGACATTCAGAATCTTGTCAATGAAAAATTCAATCAGCGTATGACCTATATGGATATCCGCATTATGGCATCGTCTCTGGATGTGGATTGGCGTTCGCTTGATCCGAATGCAAAAAAGGCGGATGATACAAAAGACAGCGATGCCGCAACCGACGGCAATGAGGAAACGGACACGGCAAATGATGCTGAATTGCCGCAGGCAGAACCAAATGCTGAAAATTCCGGCACGGTCGTTGAAGTCAATCCGCTTGCCAGACCGGGAATGATGTTTTCCGGCAGTGTCAAGTTTGCTTCCGGATCGACTGCCGAGTGGTATGTTGATTCCATGGGCAGACTGGGATTGGAAAATCTCGTCGGTGAAAAACCGACCAGAGAGGATGTCGAGGAGTTTCAGAAAGAGTTGGATAAGGTTATCCGCAAGATGATGGGACAATAAAAGTTTTTTACATACAAGGGGATAAAAAATGGAAGAAATGCTCGAAAAACAACTTAACTCATTTGATGCCGCCACTCGCAAAGCGGCTCTTGAGGCAGTTCGCAAAGATTTTTGTGCATTCAATATGCACTGTCACAGCTTTTACAGTTATAATGGTTATGGTTACTCACCGAGCAAATTGGTCGCTTTAGCAAAAGAACTCAACTGGCGTGGCATCATGCTGGTTGATTTTGATGTGCTTGACGGTGTGGATGAGTTTCTCGCCGCTGCGAAATACCTCGGCGTGAAAGCGGCCGCCGGTATGGAAACCCGGGTTTTTGTGCCGGAATTTGCCGATAAGGAGATCAATTCCCCCGGTGAACCCGGTATCGCATATCATCTGGGATGCGGTTTTACCTCATCTGATGTTCCGGAATCGCAAAAAGCGTTTGCCGCCAGACTTCGTGATGGAGCCGCCAACCGCACCCGTACTCTGGTGGAAAAAGTCAATACTCTTTTGAGCGAAACTGCCATTGATTACGATGCGGTGGCAAAAGAATTCACCCCTGCCGGCAATGTGACCGAGCGTCATGTCTGCTGTGCTTACCGCGTCGCCGCCGAGAAGAAATATTCCGGAAACGAGTTGGCCGCTTACTGGCAGGAAAAGATCGGCAGTTTTGAAGAAAATCCGGTCACAATGGAAGCCCTTATCCGTTCCAAAACGATGAAGTCAGGCGGTGTCGGTTATGTCAAAGCCGATCCGGAAAGTTTCCCGACACTGGAGGAAATGAATAATTTTACCCGTGCGTGCGGTGCAACTCCGACGATTGCCTGGCTCAATGGTTTTTCTGCCGGAGAAAATGATGTTGAAACTCTGCTTGATCTCCATCAGAAATACGGTGCCGGTGCTGTCACGCTCATCCCAGACCGCAACTGGAGAGCTGCTGATGAAACCAAGAGTGCAAAACTGGTTGCCGAACTTGACCGTTTTGTCGCGGCCTGTGCCGCCAGAAATCTGCCGTTGCTTGCCGGGACCGAGATGAATGCTCCCGGTCAGTTGCTCAATGATGATTTCACCATTCCGCAGTTGATCAAGCATTTGGATATCTTCTGTGCCGGTGTTGATGCTTTTGCGAAATAATTTCAATTTAAGGAAGTTGAAAAATGAGTACTTTTGTCGGAATCGGTCTTGGTCCCATTCAGACCGGAATTTTTCTCGCAGGTGCGGCTAAAGGCGGTTTTGACCGCATCGTTATCGCCGAAGTCAATGAAAAACTTAAAGCGGCAGTCAATGCCTGTCACAGCGTTACGGTCAATATCGCTGCTGATGACCGGGTGTATACTGAGGTATATCCGAATGTGGAGGTTTATAATCCCAATGATCCGGATGATCAGGAAAAACTCATTCAGGCTGCGGCGGAGGCATCTGAATTGGCGACGGCTTTGCCGAGTGTCAAGTTTTATGCTTATTGTGCCCCGTGGCTGAAAGCCGGTTTCGCTCTTCAGCCGGAACGTACCAGATTTTTCTACACCGCCGAAAACAACAACCATGCGGCAGAAGAACTGGAAAAGGCCATGGGAGTAAAATTTCCCAATACCTACTATCTCAATACGGTCATCGGTAAAATGAGCGGTGTGGTCCCGGCTTCCCCGGATCGTCCTGGATTGGCTCCCGATGCTGAAAATGGTCATCTGGTCGAAGAATTCAGTACGATCTATATTTCCAGTTGCCCGGGGATCGAGAACCGCAAAGTGCAGTCGCTCTTTGTTAAAGATGATCTTTTCCCCTTTGAGGATGCCAAACTTTACGGTCACAATGCCACTCACTATCTGTTGGCTACTTTGGGCAAGGCCAAAGGCTGTGCCACGATGGATGAGTTGCGTGCCTATCCTGAATTGATCGAACTTGCCCGTAAAGCGTTTTTTGAGGAATCCGGTGCGGCTTTGATCAAAAAGTATGCGGATTTGGATGATGAACTCTTTACTGAAGCCGGATTCAAGGCCTATGTGGATGGACTTCTGGTCCGTATGACCAATCCATTTCTCAAAGATGCCATCGATCGTATCACCCGTGACCCGGAACGCAAACTTTCATGGGATGACCGGGCTGTCGGAACCATGCGTTTGATCATGGGGCAGGGGATAACTCCGGAATCGTTTGCGGTCGGAACAAAAGCGGCAGTTGCCGAATGGGCTGCCGGAAAAGATGCCAAAACTGAATTGGCCGCTCTGTGGCCGCAACCATGGGGCAAAGAGCATGATGCTCTTTGTGCATTGCTCGGTTTTTGAGAGTATCTGAAGCACAGGGACTGTACTTTGCATGAAGTGCAGTCCTTTTTTTATGTCAAATCGCGGGATTTTTTACTTCCGGTATTGATTTAATGCCTTATGTGTGTTATTTTAATATAAATGTAAAAATCAGGTGTATATTATGTTGAAAAACGGTTTTGACAGCGAAAAATATTTGGCAGAACAATCCGCCGCCATTTTAGAGCGTGCAGGAAAATTCGGTGACAAACTCTATTTGGAGTTTGGCGGCAAGCTTATTTGTGATTTCCATGCGGCTCGGGTACTGCCCGGTTTTGATCCTGATGCAAAGATCAAATTGCTTCAACGGCTCAAAGACAAGGTCGATATCATCATTTGTATCTATGCCGGAGCGATCGAAGAAAAGAAAATGCGGGCTGATTTCGGCCTTTCATATGATGCCGACACCATGCGTACGATCGATGATTTGCGTGACTGGGGATTGGATGTCAAGGCGGTTGTGGTTACCCGTTACCGTGATCAGCCGTCGGTCAAAGGTTTTATCAACCGTCTTTCCCGCCGTGGAATAAAGGTTTATACACACCGGCCGATCGAGGGATATCCTACCGATGTTGAAACCATTGTCAGTGAGCGTGGGTATGGGGCCAATGAGTATATTGAAACAGATCGGCCGATCGTTGTCGTTACCGGTCCCGGGCCGAATTCCGGCAAGATGGGCACTTGTCTTTCCCAAGTGTATCATGACTTCCAGCGCGGTGTGAGAGCCGGATATGCTAAATTTGAAACTTTCCCGGTTTGGAGTCTGCCTCTGAAACATCCGGTGAATGTGGCTTATGAAGCGGCTACCGCCGATTTGGGTGATATCAATATGGTTGATTCATTCCATTTGGAAGCAAGAGGCGAAACTGCGGTGAATTATAACCGTGATGTGGAAATTTTTCCGGTGGTCCGGCGGATTTGTGCCAGAATCATGGAACCGGAGCAGCTTTATGTTTCACCGACTGATATGGGGGTGAACCGGATCGGCTTTGCTATTACCAATGATGATATTTGTCAACAGGCAGCCAAACAGGAAATTATCCGCCGTCACTTCCGGGCGATGCGTAATTATGCCGAGGGTGAGGTCGATGCCTGTGTGCCGGAAAGAATAAAATTGCTCATGGATGAACAGGGCATCTGTGAAATGGATCGTGCGGTTGTTGCTCCGGCCCGCCAGGCTGCTGCTGATGCTATGAAAAATCCCAAAAAGTATGGGCATGACAATATTTTCTGCGGGGCGGCTATTGAGTTGGCCGATGGTAAGATCATCACCGGGAAAAACACCCCGTTGCTTCATGCGGCTTCCAGTTGTATCATCAATGCGATCAAATACCTCGCCGGTTTGCCCAGTGATTTACATTTGCTTTCACCGCAAATCATTGAATCAGTCGGCAAACTCAAGCATGATGTGTTTGCCGAAAAACAAATTTCTCTGGCGTTGAGCGAAACGTTGACCGCATTGAGTGTCAGTACTCCTTCCAATCCGGCGGCAGCGCTGGCTTTGGCTCAACTGGATAAACTTCGCGGTTGTGAAATGCATATCAGTCATATTCCTCCTGCCGGAGATGAAACCGGTTTGCGTAAACTGGGGATCAATCTGACCAGTGAGCCGGTATTTACCAGCCGGAATCTTTTTATGGAACAATAAAAATTTGTACTTCAATATTCTAATAAGGTAAATTATCATGAGTAAAATCAGAGTTGCAGTTTTTGGTGCTTCCGGATACGCCGGAGAGGAATTGCTCCGTTTGCTGTTGCGTCACAATCAGGCTGAAATCGCCGCCATTACTTCCCGTAAAAATGCCGGTGAACCGGTTTCCAATGTGTTTCCCCGTTTTACCGGATTGCCGTTGACATTTGTTGCTCCCGATGAAGCGATGAAAAATTGTGATTTTGATGCTGCGATCCTGGCTCTTCCGCATGGTTTAGCCACGGAGTTTGCCATCCCTTTGCTGGAAAAGGGCGTGAAAGTTTTTGATATTTCTGCGGATTTCCGGTTAAAGAGCACCGCCAAATATGAGGAATATTATAAAACTCCGCATCCGTCACCGGAACTGCTGAAACAGGCTGTTTATGGACAACCTGAAACCCATCGCGAAGAACTTAAAACGGCCGATCTGGTTGCCTGTGCCGGATGTTATCCGACCAGCAGTATTCTGCCGACCGTGCCTTTGTTGAAAAGCGGTCTGGTTTCTCCGGATGGTATAGTTGTTGCCAGTTGTTCCGGATGTACCGGAGCCGGACGTAAAGTTGATCTTCCTTATATTTTTCCTGAATGTAATGAAAGCATCAAAGCCTATTCACCGGTCGGGCATCGTCATTTGCCGGAAATTGAGCAGGAAATGGCATCGGCAGCCGGTGTCCCGGAAGTCAAGATCAATTTTATTCCCCATCTTGCTCCGATGAATCGAGGTATAAATTCTACCATCTTGCTCAATGCCATGCCCGGATGCACTCTGGAAAAGGTCGGTGAAGTTTTGAATGCTGCCTATGGTAATGAACAATTCGTCCGTGTGCTGCCTGCCAAACGCTGTGCTGATACCAAATATGTTTTTATGACCAATTGTTGTGAAATCGGTTATTTCTTTGATGCTCACACCAATAAAGTGATCGTCACCAGTTGTATTGACAATCTCACAAAAGGTGCTGCCGGTCAGGCGATTCAGTGTATGAATATCCGTTTCGGAATTGATGAGACTACCGGGTTGCTCTGATGGTTGACGTTCGTATCATAAATGAATTTCCCGGTGATATGCTTGAACATATCGCCGGGTTTTACATTTCCGCAAACTGGATAACTCCGGATGATGACACCTCTTTTATACTGCCGGCGTTATCCGGATCTGCATTAGTGGCCGGAGCATTTGACGGTAAAACGATCGTCGGATGTGCCAGAGCGATTTCGGATGGATGTTCAGATGCTTATATTCAGGATGTATTTGTATCACCGGAATACAGAGGGCAGGGGATCGGTCGGCGATTGATCAAAATGTTAACCGATAATTTAGAGAATATGGGAGTTGATTGGATCGCATTGGTCGGAGAACCGGGAACCGAGGAGTTTTACCGACGGCTCGGTTGGCAGGAAAAACAGGGATTTACGATGTGGCAATTGAGCAAAGAGTGAAAATTTTTTAATAAACTGCGGAATTCTGTTTGAAATATTTTTCAAACAGAATTATAGTATTACTCGTTCAAGACCGTAAGGCCATGAGTCCGCAGTTAATTCTCCTCTTCTCTATTACTCCTCGCGGACAAGTTTACTTCCGGTCTTGAACTTTTTTATTTTGAGGATTCATGCAGATGAAAAGAAAATCTTTAGTTTTAGTTGATGCTTACAGTCAGATATTCCGTTCTTTTTTTGCAATAAGACGGTTGACCAATGCCAGAGGGGAAGTTGTCAATGCCGCATTTGTATTTACCAAATTGCTTTTGCAATTGGAAAAGAATCATGCTTCGGAATTCGGTGCAATGTTATTTGATTGCGGAAAAGTTGCCTTCCGTTTGAAACTCAATCCGGAGTATAAGGCGAATCGTCCACCCATGCCGGATGAATTAAAGTCTCAAATCCCCCTGATCCGTAAAATAGCAGAGGCTTTCGGATGGCCTCTGCTGCAATACGAAAACTTTGAAGCTGATGATTTGATCGGTGGTTTCGCCGCCAGGTACAGTGATTTGCCGGTTGAGATCGTCAGCAGTGACAAGGATCTTTCACAGTTGATCGATCAACGGGTTTTTATGTTAATTCCGGTTTCCGGCGGATTTGAGAAGCGTGCAGAAAAAGAAGTCGTGGAAAAATTTGGCGTTGTTCCATCGGAAATGGTTGATTATCTTGCTTTGCTCGGAGATGCATCCGACAATATTCCCGGGGTACCTGGGATCGGGCCGAAAAGTGCGGCTGAAATCCTTCATACATTCGGTTCTGCCGATAAATGGCTTGATGATCCGGCACTTATTGATCCGGGGCACAGATTGGCAAAAAAATTGTTGCCGGCCCTGGATGTCGTCCGTAAAAATCGTGAATTGATTCGTTTGCGTACCGACTTGCCGGATGATTTGAATTTATCAGCTCCTCCGGTACGCCAAGAACCGGATTGGGATACCATCAGAACAATTTGCGAAGATAATCAATTCAGAAGTATTCTTAAAGAATTACCGGGAAAGATAACTTCTGAAATCCCGGAAAATGACCTTTTCGCAGAAGATGATCTTTTTGCTTTTGCTGCCGCTCAAAACATCTCAAAAACAACAGACAGCGAGGAAAAAGAAATACAAGGTGAACTTTTTTAATGCAGAAAAAGTTGCAAAATGTCATTTTGTGTGGTATATTAAAATTCAGCATTGTGTTTTCTGATTGTAAATCTAATATTCATGGAGATACCGAGGGACGATGAAAAATCCGGTAATCAACTTGACGCAAGCGGAATTATCCGCTTTGAAAATTGAATTGGAAGCGGAATATTCTGAGTTTGCCAGTCGCAATCTGGCATTGAATATGGCCAGAGGAAAACCGTCATCGACATTGCTTGATCACAACACTGATGTCTTGGATACTTTGGAAAATCCTTATGCCGCAGACGGTACAGATGCCAGAAACTATGGTATTCTCGAAGGATTGCCGGAAATGCGTAACTTTTTCGGAGAAGTACTCGGCATCAATCCGGAGCAGATCATCGTCGGCGGGAATTCAAGTTTGACTTTGATGTACGACTCTTTTGTGCGTCTGATGATGTTCGGAACCGGTGGGCATCCGGCATGGAAAAATCTGAAACAACTCAAGTTTCTTTGTCCCAGTCCCGGTTATGACCGTCATTTCGCCATCACACAGGAGTTCGGTTTTGAAATGATCCCGGTGCCGATGACCGAAAATGGTCCGGATATGGATATCGTTGAGAAGTTGGTCGCCGGGGATGAGGCAATCAAGGGCATTTGGTGCGTTCCGCTTTACAGCAACCCGCAGGGCGTATGTTACAGTGATGAAACTGTTGCCAGACTCGGAAAGATGAAAACTGCTGCTCCGGATTTCAAGATTTTCTGGGACAATGCTTATGGTGTTCATCACCTCTACGAGGAGGTGAAACTGGCTGACATTTTTGAAGCATGCAATGCCGGTGGCAATCCTGATCGTCCGTATTACTTTTTCTCAACCAGCAAAATTACGTTCCCGGGGGCCGGTGTCGCTATGATGGCTGCATCAGTTGCTGAACGTAAAGAGATTTTGAAGCGGATGGGAATTCAGACTATCGGCAGTGATAAGTTGAATCAGTTGCGTACTCTGCGTGTGCTTAAGGATGCTCCGACGTTGAAAAAACATATGGCCGAGCTGGCTGAAATCCTGCGGCCTAAATTTGATATAGTGCTTAATACGCTTGAAACGGAACTGGCCGATGGCGGTTTCGCCACTTGGATTACTCCGCGCGGTGGTTATTTCGTTTCTCTTGATACATTGGACGGCTGTGCAAAAAAAACATTGGAATTGGCTAAAAATGCCGGAGTTACCATGACTGGAGCAGGAGCAACGTTCCCATATAAACTTGATCCCCGTGATCGTAATATCCGTATAGCTCCGACTTATCCTGCCAATGAAGAGTTACAGACGGCAATGAAACTTTTCTGTGTCTGTGTTAAATTGGCAACAGTGAAAAAACTCTGTGGCGAATTTTGATAAATCAGTGGAGATTGAACAATGATTTTTCCAACCGTTGAAAATGCAGCATTGATCGCGGTCGATTTACAAGAGCGTTTGATGCCGGTTATTGATCATGGGGATTCTGTAATCAGCCGTGCGTCAATAATGGTCAGAGGTGCGGCTGAAATCGGAGTGGATATCATTGTTACCGAGCAATATCCCAAAGGGCTTGGCAATACCGTTCCGGAAATATCAACCTGGTTGCCGGATTCTGCGGCGGTGTGTGAAAAAAGTTCTTTTTCAATATTCAAGAACGAATCTTTTATGACGGCATTGACCGCCAGAAAAAGGGAGGTTTTACTTTTTATCGGGGTGGAAATGGGCATTTGTCTGCTCCAAAGTGTGCTTGATGCCCGCAATTCCGGCTATGAAGTTATCGTAGTTGCCGATGCCGTTGGCAGCCGCAATGAAAAAGAGTGTCAATGGGCATTGGAAACGGCACGGCAGGCCGGAGCAACGGTATTGGGCAGTGAAGCGGTACTTTTTATGTTGCTCAGGGATTCCAGGAATCCTCATTTCAAAGCGATATCCGGACTTATAAAGTAAGAAGGACAGCATTATGGCGATTTTCAGCAGAGGTAAATACTCCACATTGAAATCCGGAGTAAAGCATAAGATGGTTATCCCCGATGGTTCGTGGGTAAAGTGCAAAAAGTGCAGTCAGACACTCTATACGGAACGTTTGGAAGATAATTTGCAGGTTTGCTGGTGTTGCGGATATCATATGCCCATGCCACTGAAGCAGCGGATCGAGTTGTTGACGGATACCGGAAGTTTCAAGGAAGAGTATCAGGCATTGAAATCAGTTGACCGTTTGAGTTTTGTTGATTCCAAAAGTTATGCTGTGCGTCTTACGGAAAATCAGGTGAAATCCGGTATGAATGAAGCTGTTTGCTGTGGTCATGCCACGCTGAATCAGATCCCTTTTTCACTCGGGATCATGAATTTTGATTTCATGGGGGCATCCATGGGTTCTGTGGTCGGCGAAAGAATTACCAGAATGATCGAAGGAGCCTCGGAAAGAGAAGAAACTGCAGTGCTGGTTACGGCTTCCGGTGGAGCCCGAATGCAGGAGGGGATTTTGAGTTTGATGCAGATGGCCAAAACCAGTGGTGCTTTGGCCAGACACCGTGAGAAACGTTTGGGATATATTGTGATCATGGCCAATCCGACTTACGGAGGTGTTTCTGCAAGTTTTGCCACGTTGGGAGATGTGATTCTTGCAGAGCCTGGTGCCATGATCGGCTTTGCCGGTCCCCGGGTGGTGCAGGAAACCACTAAGTCTGTCCTGCCGGAAGGTTTTCAGACTGCAGAGTTCCTGTTAGCCCACGGCTTGATCGATCGGGTCGTGGAAAGAAAAAATTTACGAAAAGAATTAAGTTTTTTACTTGACATTTTCAAGAAGAAGATATAAATTATACAGTGCCGTGAGATGGACCTCGTGTGTTGTCCGAAACGCCAACCGGGTCAGGTGGGGAACCAAGCAGCCCTACGTGATTTCTGACAGGCCATGGGTAATCTGTTTCACGGCATTTTTCTTTTTTTAACAGAAAGGATCACGCCGCCATGTGTGCTTTAAGAATTGACGGTCGTGCCTGCGATGAATTGCGGGTGCTTACTTTAGAAACCGATTATCTCACACATCCGCTTTCATCAGTCTTTATTTCCTGTGGTGACACCAGAGTTTTGACAGCCGTTTCCTGCGAAGACAAAGTGCCGTCATGGATGAAAAATCAAAAAGTTTCCGGCGGCTGGGTAACTTGCGAATACGGCATGTTGCCGTCTGCGACTTCAGAACGTTGCAGACGGGAGGCTTCTGCCGGTAAGCAAAGCGGAAGAACAGTGGAAATACAACGCCTGATCGGACGTTCTTTGAGAATGACAGTCGACTTGGAAAAACTTGGCGAACGTACAATTTATTTGGATTGTGATGTTATCAATGCCGATGGCGGTACCCGTTGTGCCAGTATCTCCGGTGCGGCATTGGCATTGGCGATTGGTTGCAAACGGCTTTTTCCGGAAAATGAAAATCCATTCAAAGAATTGATTGCTGCGGTCAGCGTAGGAATTATTGATGGCACTCCGATGCTCGATCTTTGTTATGAGGAGGATTCAAGAGCCGAGGTCGATATGAATGTGGTCATGACCGAATCCGGTAAGTTGGTTGAAGTGCAGGGGACCGCCGAAGGAGCTCCCTTTTCCCGTTCAAAACTTAATGAATTGATCGATCTTGCTGAATGCGGATTAAAGCAGATTTTTGCCCGTCAGCGGGAAATACTGGAGAACATCCGATGAGCGAATATCAGGTAATTGCCCGCAAGTGGCGTCCGCAAAGTTTTGTTGATGTGGTAGGACAAGAGCATGTCGTCAGGACTTTGCGCAATGCTATCGGCAGTGGCCGTATTGCCCATGCTTATTTGTTTGTCGGGCCGCGGGGGATCGGCAAGACCACTTTGGCCCGTATTTTTGCCAAAGCTTTGAATTGTGAGCATCCGGAAAATGGTGAACCTTGCTGTAAATGTGCCAGTTGTTTGGAATTTGCCGCTGAAAAAAGCCTGGATGTTATGGAAATAGATGCCGCCAGCCGCAATTCAGCCGTAGATATGCGTGAATTGGCGGAAAATGCTCTCACCCGTCCGGTAAGCGGCAAGTATAAAATTTATATTATTGACGAAGTTCACATGCTGAGTAAAACCGCATGGAACGTTTTGTTGAAAACTGTTGAAGAACCGCCGGCTCACGTCAAATTTATTTTTGCGACAACCGAAGTTCATCAGGTTTTGCCAACGATTATTTCACGTTGTCAGCGTTTTGACTTGATGCCGATCCCGACCCGTTTGATTGCTGAAAGATTGCAGTTGATCGCAGATACTGAAAATGTCGCAATCGCTCCGGAGGCGATAAATGCTATTGCACGTGCCGCAGATGGCGGTATGCGTGATGCTCAATCGCTTTTGGATCAAATGATCGCATTTTTTGCTGCCGGTGACGGTTCCAAAATTACCGAAAATCAGGTATTGTCTTTATTCGGATTGACTGATAAAGGCGATCTCAATCTATTATTGCAAGCAATATTGCAGAATAATCCCGGAGAAGTTGTCACCCGGATTGCCAATCTTGCCAAACGGGGGAAAAATCTGGAAACATTGTTTGATGATTTGCTTCACAGTTTGCGGGCGATACAGTTGTGTTTGATATTGGCTGATCCGGCAGAATTGCTTGATGAATCGGCTGAAAATATTGCTGTTTACCGAAAACTTGCTCAACTCGTTCCCCGTGATACTATTCAAATCCTGTTGGAAAATGTCGCTCCGGTCGGGCGTACGTTGCATGATGCTTTGAATAAACAGGTGTACTTGGAAACAGTTTTATTGAAGGCCATGCGGGAGGCCCATGCCGTACGTATTGGAGATATCCTTGCACGTTTGAATCAGTTGCGTTCAGCCGGAGAATTAAAGTTTTTGGATAATTTACCGACGGTAGATAAAAATATCGTACCGGTGGTTTCAGCCGTTACGTTGCAGGAGCCTGCCGTACAAACCGTCTCCGAAGAAGTCTCATCGTTGCCGGAACCGGTCATTGCCTCCGAAACAGAGCCGGAAAACGTTGTTACAGAAGAAACTCCTGTGACAGAAAAAGATCAACAATCAGTTGATAAAGAAGTTGTCCCGGAAGAAACTCAAACAGTTGCTGTAAATGAAAAAGTGATTCCGGAAGAAGCCGGAGCGGTATCTGTTGATGCATATCCGGATGAAGAAGTTGCAAGTTGTGATGACGTTACCGTGGATGCCGAACCGGATGAGAGCTATAGTGATATCATTTCAGGCGAATGCGACAGTCTGTCGGAGAAGGAGGCAGTTGTTGAAGATTCTGACAATACGCCGTACAATGACAATGATTTTGATACTACTGATGATGTTGACGAAGAAGAGATCTATGATGGCAACAACGACCGTACAGAAGAGTTGCTCAACTCTTTGATTATGGCATCCAGGAAAAACGGGGAACAGGAAAAAGAATCTTACGCTCCGGATAAATTGCAACGGAGTATTGCCAATGAACATCCGCAGGAGTTGATCGAGGTTGCCAAAAAGAATATTGTGGTGCAGGAAACTTTGGATTTATTCAGCGGTGAAGTGATCGATATTCACCGTTGAATCAATTGCAGAGTGTTGTTGATCACCATCAAAATACCGGAAATGGTTAAAAGTGCATAAATTCCAATTTTGAAAATTTTATCATCCACTTTATGATGCAGATAGTCTCCGGTCAACAAACCGAGCAACATAAAAGGCAGGATAAATAAAAAATTTTTCAAAAGAGTCATGTTCCAGAATGCTCCTTGAATTGTCCAAACACTCAGTCTGCAACAATTCATCATCAGCCATAAAAAACTTAATGTAGCACGGAATTGTTCTTTGGCCGGAATGTTTTTGGCTGAATAAATTACGATGCAAGGTCCGCCTGAACCGAACGCACCTTGAAAAATTCCTCCTGCAAAAAGCAGAAATCGCATAAAAAAGGCTGTAAAGGTTCGTGATGCCGGATCGGAGGATCGGTAGTTATGCAAACGCCAACTGCCGTGAATTCCGACCCCAATCATAAACAGACCCAGCAAAATACATAACTGCAGAGCCGGTAAATAAGCAAACAGCCACAATCCGATCGGCAAACCGATTCCGGAATACATGGCTATAAAAACAAATTTCTGCCAATTTATACACTTCCAGGAACGCAATACTATATAAGTTGACATGAGGGTTCCTAAAAGGCATAACTGATGAACCGCCTCTTTTAAGCCTATAGTAAGGTTGAGGAAAGGCAGAGCCATGACGGCTCCACCGAATCCGGCAATACCTTCCAACAGATGAGTCAGCATTATTACTAATGCTGATAAAAACAAAAGCCACATGATTAAAATAATTTGAATGATGCCGACAGTATTTCCGCAGTACAGGGTCTGCCGGCTCCATCACAAACTGCATTTGGGGACATCTCACGGGTGACTCCGTAGAGATACTCCGATCGGCTGCCATCGATTTTGATCGTACCGTCATCCCAAAGCGTGATAACAGCACTCAATGGTTTGGTCCAAATGGCTTGGTGATCAGCCAAATCATAAGCATCACACAACTCTTTAGGAAAATGATCATGGGGCTGATTGAGCCAGTCGAAACTGGCAGAGTTAACATCAAAATAGGCTACGTTATCCAGAATACGCAGGAAATCGCGGTGATGATGACCATTGCATGACATAATTACTTTTCTGCCGTTGGCATTGGCTTCTTTGATGATTTCCCGGATTTGCGGTTGATTGAATGTACCGCTGCCGCCGGAATGGTGACGCTCCAACGACGCATGACTGAAAAGCACGCATTGACCGGGAGCAGTGGCGATGGCATCTTTCAAAAAATCCATCTCTTCCTGCGGCATATGCTCTCTGGTCTTGGGGAAGTCAAAATAGTTACGGTATTGGAAATGCACCTGACCGCCGGAATAACCATAGTAATTGGTATCCAATACAATAAAACGGAAACCATTTACATCAAAATAATAGTATTCATGAGGCATATTATAGGCTTTCAACACCTCTTTTAAAGGAGCTCCGTCGGTATCGTGATTACCCATTACATGATAAAGCGGAATAGAGTACTTTTTGATATCTTCAAAGATTTCAGTAAATGTACCGCAGGAATGATTGAAGTCACCGAGACTTACGGCAAAATCAACTTTTTCATTTTCAGCACGTTTCATGATTTCAGCCAATTTATTACGGGCATCAGTGTAAAACACGCCGGGGTAGTGATGAAGATCTGCAAAAACAAGAAATTTGACCTGATTCATGAATATAACCCTTTTCTTTATGGTGAACCTTAAGTTAATATAGCACAATCGTCAGATTTTAGCAAGCATAAACAATAATAAAGAAATTGCTTTATTTTAATTATGAAAAAATACCGGACAAAAGTTTTTTGTTGTCCGGTATTTCTGCGATCAAACGATTATTTTGCCGGCGAAAGCAAAAACCAGTAAGTCGATCCGGCTTCTGCGGTTACCGGTATTTCTGATACCCCATGCAAAATTTCCCCATTTGCCAAATTGGTCACATCGGCTTTGAAAGGCAAGCGGAATACAGTTTCTCCGCCTTTCAAACAGTGTACCATCATAAAATTGCCATTGGTACTGCATTGAAAGCCGCATTGTCCGATATTGTATGCTCCGGCTTGAGCAACAAGATGCTGAAAATAATCCGGCGTAAGACCACCGGCTTCACCTATGTAGACAGCTTTCCAGTTTTTGTATTGCCGTTCAATGATTGCAGGTTCGTTATTCGCGGCAAAACGGGCAAGGATTTTGTCTCCGGGGCAGGCGATGCCGTAAACGATCCGCATCGCATCATACCACGCCGGAGTTACTTGAGGATGAGGATCTTTTTTGTTCATCCATGGCGAAAGTACCGAGAACTGCATTCCTTCCGCGGCAATCACATGGTGATTGGTCAAACGGCGACTGGCAACCACCTCAATGGTGCTGCCTTCTTTTGCACCGCCAAGTCTGCCGGTACCGGAAAGGAAAATCAGCGTACGATTACTATTTTTCAGCGTGTTAAGAAATGCCTGACGCTTGGTATCAATATGATACATTGAACTGAACACCAAAACCTTGAATGATTGAGCCAACTCCGGATTGTCCATAAGATCATTCAGGCAATAGCGTGCGAACGGCACACCGCTGACTCCCAGAAGATACATTTGTTGTTGAGTAAGCATGGTTATATCCATCATCCACTCCGGAGATGGCAGATTCCGTAAAAACATTCCGTCATCATCAATCACGAATGCCACATCCGGATGCCAATCAGATGGCGACATGGCAAAAACACGGTTTCCGATTTCTGCGGTTTGCCTGATATCTTCAAGTATTTGAGGATGGTTGAACCACCCCGGTGCCATGTCAAGATACCAGAATCCCATATCCATTGCAAACATTGCTCCTGCCAATTTGCGATTCGCTGCCTGCCACATGGGGAAATCGATCATCAGCCCCCAACTAATACTCATGATTTCTTTTTCCCATCCAGGAGCTGCATTCCAGGTGCGGATGTCAAATTCATTGGTATACAATTTGCCGTGCAAATGGAATGAATCCAACGGAAGCGGTTGAATACTGGGGGATGACGGCGGACGGAAATTATATGGTGATTGAGCCACCAGAATATCAAATTTTTGATTGGTCAGAAAATCATAAATATCCAGAGATGCCCCCGGCCCACCGGTATACGCCCCCATGCACCAACGCATGGTGAAGACATCTTTGCCGAAAAGTTCTCTCGCGTATTCTCCAATCTTATCGGCCATGCGCCACCCGGCAGTTTTGCTGAAGTGAAAAAAGTCAATATATTGCCGTTCGTTTTCCGGATCAAGACAATCATCTCTGCCTGTAAAATATGGTGCTTGAGCATTTTCAAACGTTACACTGTTATCGCACCATGCCGCCCGCAAATTTTCCACAGTACCGTATTTCTCACGCAGGTATCTGCGAAATGCCCGCAATGCCGGTTGACTGTAATCAAAGTGGGTGGTAACCATCTGTCCATCATGACCACCGCCCATGTGAATACCGACAATGAATTTTGACAATCCGGTTCGTTTCAGTTCGGCAATGATCTTGGCGATCTGTTCCTTATACTGCTGTATAAGAACTTCTGAATGATAAGAGGCCCATGGATATCTGGTTGCCGACGGAGTCGCATTCAGATTTTCGGAAATATGGATGCCGCTGCCTACAACCGGGTTGCCGGTTCTCCCGATCCAAATCTCATCCGGATACTCTTCAGTAAAAGCCGCATAAGGATGTAATCCGATGGAAAGAATTATTTTGGCATTGGGATTCAAACGTAATGTGTTTCTGATTTGCTGGATTGCTCCATCAATATTCAACTGATCTTTGCCGGTCCAACACCCGCGGTATGTTTCCGCCGGACGCCCCTGGCCGAGCCGCAGGGAAACTTTACACAAGTTGACATTGATCGCGCCGAAATCTCCGGCATTGGAATAACTTTTTCCAAGCACAAATCCGCCATATTGACCATCGATGATCGGTGCAGTGATTTTGCCGTCGATCAACATTCTTGATCTGCCGTTGATAGTTGCAACTTTACCGGTGTGATCCGGTTCGGCGGCAATAATCCGGTCAAGTTCAGCCTCTGAAATCATTTCCGGAGTACGGTCCACCGGTTGACGGCGATTGAAAAATGTATTCCAGTTTTGAGCGGAAATATTATCATTTTCTACATAAAAATCATCCCATATCGCCTCGCTCGGCGCACCGGCAATAATAAGGATCGGCTCAAAATATGTCATGCCGTTTTCGGCTTTACGTTGAGTAAATTTACGTTCCCATGTCGCCGGTGGGGTGGCGATGATTTCCTGCAAACGATCTCCGCCGAGAATTCCGGGATAAAAACTGAAAAGTTTAAAATCCTGCTGGCCTGGGATTTGCAAACGCAGCATGGCTCTGGAATAAAGAGAATAATTTTGTTTGCCTTGATAAAAGCAGTTGAATTGAAGTTTGTCACCATTGCTGACTGCTATCTGTTTTTTGAAACGGATAACTATATATCCCTGCGCATTGGTTTTGATTGTTCTTAATGCGTGGCTCTCTGAACGGCCGCCAACATTTACGACTTCAACTTTTCCTTCTGCTCCACCGCAAAACTCAACGGTAAAAGGGGCTTCCCCGTCTCCATTGAATGTTTCATGCCAGATCGCATTGGCAAATGATGCCGTGCTGTAACGGGCCGGATTGGCGCTGCTCCATGCTTCTCCGGCAGATACACCGGCAACAATGCAAAGAACAACTGCCCATAACAATAATTTTTTCATAATATCCTACTGCGGTTAAATTATTTCAACGGTGAATTTTCAGCTGCTAAACTTCTGAGCAATTCCCACGCAATCAGAGTGTTGCCAGCCGGAGTGAGATGAACACCGCCTTTATCAAAAAGGGCAGGGCGGTTGGCCGCATTTTGCGTCGGGGTGTGAAGATCGATATAGAAACAGCCGGTTTCTCCGGCGATTTTTTGCAACATTGCCAAAAATGGAGTGACGTGTTCCGGTAAACCGAAAATATGCCCGGCGTGTCCCCATCTTACCATGTTTTCAGCCACTGCGCGGCTTTTGGTCACATCGCTGGCAACTGGAGAAACCAATATGATTTTAGCATTGGGACTTTCCTGTTTGATTCTTGCGATCACCCGGCGGTAAGATGCTTCGGCATCGGCCAGTGATATATTGGCTGGTGTAGCATAGTTATCACGGGAACTGGCGACGGTGTCGTTGTGTCCGAGAAAGATGAATACGAGATCATATTTTCGGGCAAAAATATTCCGGTAATCACTCAAACGCCACACATCAGGTTTGCCATATCTCCAGTTGAGACGTTCTTCCACTCTGGTGATGAAATCTCCGGCAATGGCTGAATTGCGAAGAGTAACTTTGCCGGGATTATGTTTATTCAACCAAAACACCAGTTTGTCGATGTGGTTCCCACCACGGTGAAGATCGCTCAAACTGTCCCCCAGAACAAGTATGTTCAAGGGATTATCCAATTTTATCGAGGCGGCAAGTTCATCCCAGCGTGCGAATTCTTCCGCCGGCAATATTTCGGCGATACAGAAAGCCTGTCTGCCCTCCGCCGCAGCAACAACGGCGACCTCTCCGGCCGGGAACGTGGCGGCTCCGGTATAAGCGACACTGCCGTTGTCTGCTGATTGAGCCGAGGTGTAAACCGGCAGTTGTCTGCGATCGGCAGGAATCGCAAAGAAATTGATTTTTGCATTGCTCCCGGAAAAGTTGAACATCAATTCCGGCAGGGGGGAGCCGGCAGGGATCACGACATGTGAAGATGTCGCAGAAATAGAAACGCTTTGCGGTCTGATATGGGTAAATGCCGCATCGTCAATATATGCTACGGCATCTTTTCCGTGTAACTCAAAGATCGGAGCGATTCTTTCTGCAAATTTTTCAGAAAGATCAACGATATACTCGACTTTTTGCCATTCATCAGTAAGTTGAACTTTGTCACCATAAACAAAATTCATCGTTTCCCCGCCTCTGCCGTTGCGGCCGTAAAGCAGGGCTCCGGCACAAAATTCTCCGGTTCCCTTAACATAAAATGAAATACTGATTTTTTGTCCGCTCAAATATTTATGAGTAATACCGAAAATAGTTCCCCTGGCGAAAAACTGTCCGCGTTTTTCGGTAGTAGTCACCTCAATCGAGCCATTGCCTCTACGGGCATTGCCGGTGACGAATTTGATTTTTCCGGCCCAATATCCCGGCGTACTCCATCCGCCGGTATTCCGGTCAAAGTTAAAAGTGTAATTGCGGGTAACCGGATTGGCGCACAGCAGACAGCATGTCATACTTATGGTTGTAATCATTATAGATTTTATGATTTTCATTTTTTCTCTCCTTGTATTGGTGATTTATCATTCAACCGGGGTTAATTCAAACCAGTAGGTCGAACCGGCTTCTGCTTCAACAGTAATTTCTGTTACTCCATAATAAAATTTGCCATTAACCAAATTCCTTACATTTGCCTTGAAAGGCATTTTAAAAGTCTTTTTTCCATTTTTCATACAATGAACCATCATGAAATTGCCATTGGTTTCGCACTGAAATCCGCTTTCAGTCAGACAATACGCTCCGGCTGCAGTCGCCAATGTGTTGAAATATTCCGGAGATAAACCGCCGGATTCACCGATATAAACGGCCTTCCAATTTGTATATTGATGCTCCAATACTGCCGGGGCCTGATTAACTGCAAAACGGGCAAGAACTTTATCGCCCGGCCTTGCAACTGCACTGATCAGGGGAATCGATTCATACCAAAATGATTTTGCCTCCGGATGTCTTTCGCCTCTGATCATCCAATATGAACTCATGATGTCTGTTACTCCCGGCTCTGCAATCACATGGTGATTGCGTTGACGGCGAATGTTGTCAGTTAATTGGAATCCGGTTGCTTCCACCCCTCCCAGCCGACCGGTACCGGAAAGAAAAATCAGCGTCCGGTTATCGCTTTGCAAATTTCGGAGTAAGATGCTGCGTTTTTCGTCAATATTATACATTGCCGCAAAAACAATAACTTTGAAAGATTTTGCCAGATCCGGGTCTGCAATCAGGTCATCCAGCGTGTAAAAGGCAAAAGGAACCGCCGAATATCCCAGCAAATAGAGTTGATATTGTGAAATACCGGTAACATCGAACATATACGGTGTGGAGAGCAGATTACGGAGAAATTGTCCTTGCTCATCAATGACAAATGCAGTATCCGGATGCCATGATGATACCGGACGGGCAATCAACCGCTGTGCTGTGATATTAACATCCTTTATATCACTTATTATCTGCGGATTATCGTATCTGCCCGGTGCCATATCCAAATACCACATTCCCATATCCTGCGCCAGCATTGATCCGGCAAGTTTCCGGTGTCCGGCCAGCCACATCGGATAATCCAGCATGATCCCCCAGGTATACGCCATTATCTCTTTTTCATATCCGGCAGCGGCATTCCATGTGCGGATATCAAATTCGTTGATGAATAATTTTCCATTTTTATGAAATGATGCCAACGGCAGAAATGAGGTGCAGGCCATTGCCGGAGGACGGCTGCCGTAAGGGGCTTGAGCAGCAAGGCAGTCGAACTTCTGATTGTGGAGAAAATCACCGATATCCATGGAGGCTCCGGGAGATCCGGAATATGGACTCATGCAGTAACGGACAGTGAAAACATCCTTACCGATCAATGAACGGGCATATTCAGCGATCTCATCCGCGACTCTCCAACCGGATAATTTGTTAAACCGGAATAAATCGATTTCGCTTTGCTCAGTTGCCGGATCAAAGCAATCCGTGGCAGTGTCAACGATTGGCATTTGAGCAGTATCAAAAGTCACTTGATCGTCCCGCCACGCACTGCGCAAAGCTTCAACAGATCCGTATTCCCGGCGCAAAAAATCCCGGAAAGCAGCTTTGGCCGGTTCACTGTAATCCAAATGCGGAGAAGCCATCTGGGCATCATGGCCGCCACAAATCATAATTCCCACAACAAACTTGAGCAATCCGGCCTTTCGCAACTCCGAAATAATACAAGCTATCTGCTTTTTATATTCATTTTGCAAAATTTTTGAATGATACGATGGCCACGGATAGCGATTTTCAGTCTGAACAGCATCCAACGATTCCGCAATATGAATCCCATTGCCAAGTACCGCTTTGCCGGTTTTGCCGATCCATGTTTCAGAAGGATAATCTTTGCAAAAATCCGCGTATGCAAATAAACTTATTTCCAGAATAAATCTTCCCTTGGGAGCAAGGCGTAAAGCGTTGCGGAAATGCTCAATCGCACCGGACAGATCGATCTGATCTTTTCCGCTCCAACACCCCCGGTAGCCGGAAATGGAATATGGACGCCCCTGACCGAGTCTGATGCCGATCTTGGAAATAGATATCCCCGCATTGAAAAACTCCCTCATATTCGAGTAGTTTGCCCCTTTTATAAAGTGATCGTAAGGAGAATTTATCAACGGGAAAACCACTTCGCCGTCTATAAGCATTCGGCTTTTACCATCGATTGTAACGATCTTGCCGGTATGGTCCTTTTCAGAAGCGATGATGCGGTCAAGCTCTTCTCCGGGAATCATCTGGCTCATCCGGTCAACCGGAGAATATGGTTTTTGAATTGTTTGCCAGTTGCGTCTGGCATCTGCTTCAAATTCAATATAGAAATCATCCCAAATCGACGTGGAAGCAGCTCCGCCGATTGCGAGAACCGGTTCCAAAAGGTCAATGCCATCGGCAACTTTGCGTTGCGTGAATTTATGCTCCCATGTTTCCGGAGCGGTCAGCAATATTTTGTGTAAACGCCGGCTGCCGTCGATCCCCGGATAAAAACTTTGGTACGCAAAACTTTTTTCTCCGGGAGCCCACAACCTTAAATAAGCTGTTGAATACGGAGTGCTGCCGCCAATTCCCTGATAGAATACATTGAATTGAATTTTTTCATCCTTTTTCACCGGGATTTTTTGAAGGAATCTGATAACAATAAAACCTTTATCATTGGTTTTTATGACCCGCAATGCCCGTTTTTCTGAATGGCCGCCGCAGTCGATCAATTCGACAGTACCTTCACCGCCATCCAGATATTCTACTGTAAAAGGCACTTGATCACTGGCAAATGTTTCAAACCATATCGCTTTATCAGTGGAATAGGTCCCATAACGGGATGGATTGGCATTGCTCCATGCTTCTCCGGCTGATAAAAACAATGGGAGTGCCATCAGGAGCGCTTCAAAACAGCGCAATATAGTTACCCGTTTCATTTGAATTCGTTAATTCCCCAGAAATCAGATTTGAGCCCCACCGGATAGGAAAATTGATAAGCCGCGACATGGCCGTCAAAAAAGGTCATGTTGTTATTTCCGGAATGACGGGTGGCAATTCCTACTAAATTAAGTTCGGTTTCATTTCCGGCCTTCGTTTGTTCATAATCGGTAAAATTTGCTTTTTGATAAAATTTTTTCCCGGAAACAAAAGTTGATTCCAATACGGCGGCAACTGCAGAAGGGTTTTTCATACTGCTGATTTTGATCCCGGAATAAGAGTAAGTACTGGGAAAAAGTGCGATTTTTGTTGCAGAAGTGCCACTGCTGTTGACACAGTAAGACACGTTCCACCCCATCAGCTTATTCAAGGCCTCTTCCGGCTGACTGGGACATTGCATGACCGGAAATTCATAAGGATTTGGATTATCTTCCCAAACCGGAACTGTGCCGCTGTAACCGAGATAAGGCATCAGTTTGGTGTTCCAGGAATAGTAGACTTTATTAGTAATATCACTATAATTCGCATGCGGACAATAGCTGTCGTTGTCATCCAGATAACTGAAAAGGGCGTTGCCGATTTGCTTCAGATTATTGATACAGCTGGCACTGCGGCCGCGTTCACGGGCGGAGTTGAGGGCAGGGAGCAATATTGCCGCCAAAATAGCGATAATAGCAATGACCACCAGTAATTCAATAAGAGTAAAGCCCATGGGCTTTCTGTTACAGTTGTAACAGAAACAACGTTTGATAGATACATTTTTCATCTCTTTAGCCTCCTTATTTTTGAAAGGGATGATTGTTGATATCACGCAAATAAACATCAAGTTGCAAAATGATTTCAAACGGATCTTTTTTGCACATCTCCTGAAGGATCACTTCTATTGATCGATCGATCGGATGAGCCGCAGAAGCGATCGGATATGCATTGAAGCGTATGGCATCGGTATTGTTGAATCCGGAAAGGAAAATATCTTCACCGATTTTCAGATTATGTTGCAGACACCAGCATACACCCCCGACCGCAAAACTGTCAGTAAAATATGCGATGGCCCGGAGGTTTTTATTTTCAGCAAATGCCCGGGCTGTACCATTATATCCCAAGTTAAAGGCTTTGGCCTCAAAATCTTTTTCGTTCCATTCCAGAGCAGGGGTGAAAACAACATGTTTGTTTATGATTTCATCCAAAGATAAATTGCCGGCAACTTTTTTCAATGCTTCAAAGCGGGCCGAGGACATACTTTTTTCACCGGGGAGAATCAGAGTGGGAATTGTTCCGCTTTGTTCTTTAAGAAACGATAGCAGTTGGATTGATGCAGAAACAGAATCAGCTCTTAAATTCCGGCTGAAACATGAATTCCAACCGATAAACGTACAGCGACTTTTTATCAACTCGCTTTCGATTTCAATATGGCCGAATGGTGTTCCGATAAAGACGAAGTGTTCTGCTCCGCGAGTTATCAATTCTCTTATCTGGCGAACATTCTCTGTTGCGTCTTCGGTCATGTTGTTGAAATACGTGGAAAAACCTTGTAAATTGAGTTCCCGTATCAATTTCAGAACCATTTTTTTGATATGTTCTTCATTGTCGATCTGATGCATCGCTGAAACGATTGCCGCCGTGTGGGTAGAGCGGCCATGCATAAGTTTATAACCGAAGTTGACCTGATATCCCAATTCTCTGGCAATGTTTTGAATATGTTCCCGTTTCTGGAGCGAAACCCGGCAGTTGTTTTTATTATTCAAAACAGCTGAAACCGCCTGATAGGAAACGTTGGCTCGCAATGCTATATCTTTTATTGTCACCTGCATAATATACGGTTCCTTTGATACGTTGATTGAATGATTCAATCATAAATATAGCCATAATTTAAGAAAAAGCAATAGCAAATATAAAAAAATGCATTTTTTTTTGAATGTTGCTTGAATTGTTCTAATTTTCCCATTACCGGAAAGGGCAGGAGGGCGGAGTTGCGGTGGGGGCACAAGTTGCTTGTGAAATTCCGGAGTCAAAAAAATCATCCCCGTTTTTGAATAAGTCTCAACCGGGGATGGATTTGGATCGCAGTAACGCAGGGCAGGGGATCACTTGATACGGAAAATATCTTTTCGCCGGATGTATAGTAATGCCGCAAGCAACAATAATATTCCGAATGCGGCGATCACGATCGATCGCCAAAAGCCGCCGAGATTCGCAGTGTCAAAAATCAGAACTTTGAGTGCGGCAGCCAAAAATATGACTATGGCAGCCAAACGCAGGGCCAATATTTTTTTACGGATCCCGAAAGCCAATAAAAATACCCCGGTTATGCCCCAGACAATCGATATCCCACCTTTGCTGAATTCCGGCAAAAAGATATTCAAAAATTGCCAGCACTCCACTGTCAAACAGGCAAATGCTGCAACTCCTCCTAACAGGAAAAGCAACCCCGGAATATTTACAAATAAAGATTCGTCATCTGCATTTTCCGGAATTTGGTGCAGTGCCGTGCCGACAAAAATTATTGACAATACATATATCCAATAAGATGAGATGTTATGCAATAAATAAGGTAAATAAGGTTCCGGCGGCAAAAATTCCGGCAGGGTAAATACAGTCAGCAGTAATAAAAATACTGAAAAAACTCCTAATGCTCTGATTTGTGATCTGCGGGCACCAATTGCCATCATAATTGCGGTAAATGACCAGAATGCGGTCAACCATACTGTGCCTTGCAATAAAAAGTAAACAGTGGCGGCAACCATAACACAACTGACTATGGAAAAGAAATTTTTCAAAATCGCACTCCGGTAATTGCGATACATGCCCATAGCATTGATAAGACAAATGATAAATGTTACCAGTGCCGCCAAATAATTATTTATTTTCAATGCCTGCGGTATGGCCATCGCCAACATTATTATCAGAGAAAATATATGACAGGCCAGATGCACTTTCAAAAAGTTATGCTCTTTACATTTGAGCAGACACGGAAGAAATGGTATGAAACAATTCAAAAAGAGCAGGGGCAGGATGGCAAAAAAGTACCGTCCGGATAACGTGTCGAAAATGTACAGTGCGGAAACCGCATACAACAGTGTTACAGCACAATATTGCAGCACCCAGCGTTTACGATAGGAAAGCCAGAGGACTCCCAGATTTATCGCCGAAATCCAAACAAAGGAGAAGCAGGACAGATTGACCGCTCCAAAAAACAGCGGTGCTGAAAATCCGCCGATACATCCGACAATACCAATGCTCATGGCATCTGTTTTCCATGCGGTGACGATAGCTGTAAAAGAAACTGCGATCAATAAAACAAAGGTCAGCCATTCCGGATAAACCTGATATATACCGTAACCGGCAAATAATGCAAAAAATGTCAGAGCAAATCCGCCCCCGGAAACTGTCAAAAGCCAATTGCGGTATTTGCTTTCTTTTTTGCAAGCAACTCCCAATGCTCCACCCAGAGCAATCATCAGGCCTGTGACTGTCAATAAAACGATCAGAGTTTGAGTGGTGAAATATTGCCGGTCAAAGGAAAGTTTCAATAAAAATCCAATACTTGCCAAAACTGCAAGTACTCCGCCGCGGATCAACCATGTAGTAACAGTCGTGTATTCATTGGAAAGTTTTTCTGCCGGATTTTCTTCTCCGGCGCAGATCCATTGCAAGGCTTTGTCGGTCAGAGTGTTTTTTGCTTCCGGAATATTTTCTTGAACAGAAGTTACCGGCGGAACAGGCGTTTTCAATGCGTCACTCCTTACTGCTTCCGGTTGCGGCGGCAATAAAAGTGCAGTTTTGATAGTGGCCGGCATGGGGGGACGCTGCATCGGCGGCGGACATACTCGATTCGGGCCAAAGGGTTGAACCGGTGGTGTCGGCGGCGGCAATACCGTGTTAGATTTTTCCGGGAGTTTTTGAGCGAAATTGCTCTGCAGTTTGGCGATTTGGTTACCCAAGTTCCGCAATACTTCATGCAACCTTATTACCCAGATCAAAGTTGCTGTAACAAGTAAAAGAAGAGCGATTTCCATAAAAAATATCCCTTTTTTTGATAGTGAACCTCAATAATGTAGCACTCAAAAAAGAAAAATCAAATATTTTATGATAAATCTCAAGATTTACGGTAAATCATCCGGAAAGTCAATCAAATGATCCGGAGACGCATTTATCAGAGACTCCCGTGTTCCATATCCCCAGGTTACGGCACAGGTGGCAATATGGTTGACTTTACCGACATTTACGTCAATGTCGGTGTCACCAACCATGATTGAATCTTCTGCGGAAGTTGCGGCGATACGCAAAGCCAGAGCAAGACTGTCTGATTTTTTCAGATGATTGACCGGATCAATTATATCCGGTGAAAATATACCGTCAATCAAATCAGAGTGTCCGAATTTATAAAGCAATTTCCGCAGAGGCTTATACCGCTTATTGGTAACGATGTAAACTTTTTTGCCGGTATTGTGCAGATTTTGCAACATTCCGGTTATTCCCGCATAGGGCAGGGCCTGATAATCCTCTGCATCATCGTAAAACGATTTATATATTTCAAAAAATCGGTTCCGGTCTGCTTCCGGCATATCCGGGTACAGCACTGCTAAAGATTCCAAAGGTGTCGGCCCGATCCGGAAATGACGGTCAAACGGTTCCTGAGGCAAGCCGAATAACCGGATGGATCTTTGCCATGCCTCCCGGATATCCGCACCGGTTTCGCCGATTGTACCGTCAAAATCAAAGAAATATGCTTTGTAGGACATTGTTACTCCGCAATAAAACTTTGCAATGTTTCCCAGGAGTTGATGTTTGCCGTTTTAAGTTCGGGCAGGGTGCGTGAACAAAGTTTGGTAAGAACATTACCGGGGCCGAATTCGATCATGGTATCTGCGTTGCAAGCAGCCATTGCCCGGACACATTCTTCCCAGCGGACTGATCCGGCAACTTGTGCTGCCAGATTGCGGCGGAGTTCATCGACATCAGCGGCAGGTGCGGCAGTAAAGTTGTGATATACCGGGCAGACCGGCATGGCGAATCGGGTGTTTTCCAAAATCGGGAGCAGGGCATCTCCGGCAGATTTCATCATTCTTGAGTGGAATGCTCCGGCGACATTCAGAACAATGACTTTGCGGATCCCGGCTGCTTTCAGTGCATCGACAGCGTTATTGAGCAATTCTTTATCACCGGAAATAACAATTTGGCCCGGACTGTTGAAATTGGCGACATCCACATTGCATTTTTCGCAAACTTCACGGATGATCGCCGGATCACCATTGATGACAGAAGCCATTGAACCATTGGTTGCTTGACAAGCGGCATCCATCAATTCGGCCCGTTTGGCCAGCAGTTTCAATCCGGCAGCGAAGTCAAATGCACCGGCAGCATACAACGCACCGTATTCACCCAAACTCAATCCGGCGCAGGCAAGGGGAGTTATTCCGGGAAATTGCTCTCTGAATGCGGCAAGTGCGGCACAACTCATTGTGTAAATGGCGGGTTGGCAATAAATAGTTTGAGTAAGTTTTTCATCCGGACCATTAAAGATTATGTCGCTTAAAGCATATCCCAATGTTTGATCAGCGGTATCAAAAATCGCTTTGGCGGCAGTTGAATTAACTGCAAGATCCTTGCCCATGCCCGCAAACTGTGCACCTTGACCGGAGAAGACAAAAAACGGTTTCATAATAGAGTATCCTTTACTGTTTTTTTATTTGTCGTTCAGTAAATATACGTCCTCAATTGAAAAAAGTCAATCTTAAACCGGTAAAAAACTCTTCGTGATAATAAATGCGAGCAATTTTATTTGTAAACGAGAAAAATAACTTACAATTATTGTCAAGTTATTAACAGGCTGTTGTCACAATTTTGTAACATTATAATAATCAACATTATACAAAGTGAATAGGTCATTGCAGGCCGACATTTAATTTAACATAACATATATTATGCGACGTTCTAAAATGGGCAGAAATGCACTTCTGGGGCGAGTTGAATAAAAAAACGCACTCACGATGGACTCAATCGCAAGTGCGCTCAAAACCGCTTAAAAGCGATTTTACATGATATCTTCAATAAAATGACTGGCATCGATCAAATCCGGAGACACCGTTTCAATCGAAGACCGTTCGAAATCACGCTTCAAATGCACCACAAAAAAGATCTGCCGGTCATACTCCCGTTCAGACGAAACCCGGAACAAATAACCAAGCCAGGGAATATCGCACAAAAAAGGAATTCCCTTGGAGTAAGACTCACGAATAGAAGAAAGATCCAATTTGGCAAGCAATGCGACTTGATTCTGCTGATTCAAGCGGATCTTCGATGTAATTTTAGTGATTGTTTTAACCAGGGAACTTTGAGCATCGGAATTTTCTATCTGAAAGTCAAGAATCCAATCTTTTTGATCAAAACTGGCAGAAAGATCAATAAGCAAACCTGTCATCTGGGTCGAATATCCGGAAACGACCTGATTTCCGTATTCACTTTGGGTATAAACCGGTCGATCCTCCTCCTGCCCCATCTGGATCCGGACTTTTTCACCGGAAAGCATACCAATATCAGTATCAATAACAGATCTTACACGCAACTGATCAGCATCGGCTTCGAGACTGGCATAAAGTGATACGGCAAGAGACTGAAAAGGATTGTAAGAGTTCTCAAGAAGATTTTCCCAGGAGAAAACGTATTTAACAGATTGTTCAAGGTCTATACCGATCGTAAGATTTTTATCATAAACAAACTCTATTGCATATAAATGAACTATGCAATAATACTGGCGGACGAGGTCCTCATAAACTGATTTTACCCGAGCAACATCACGTTCAGTACCATATATCAACATCTTATCATTAATAGTATGCACCTGAACATCTTGAAAAATAGTTTCGACTTTGTCTTTTAAACCAGACAAAGGCAGTACCAATATTGTCTTGGTATTTGATCCAACATAATAAATTCCGTCACGTTCAACATATTCGACCCCACAATACCACGAAATGGAATCCAAAACCTGGACAAGTGACACACCTCGAATATCGCCATAGATAACCTTATCCTTGATATCATCAAAAACAAGAATATTTACATTGAAATAAGAAGATATTTCGCTGCACAATTCCCACAACTGCATACCGGAACAAGATATAAAAAATGTTCTCTCACCCTCTGCCGCATCATGTTCAGACCACTCATAAAGTAACTCTGGATTAATAAATTCTTCAGAACCTTCGTTTTCTTCGGCACCGGTTGAATCTGCTACGGATTCATCTTCGGTACTATCGTCTCCCCTGCCCTCTGGTGGAGATAATGGGCTGTCCCCGATTGCCTCGGGAACTTCCGGAACCGGCGGATTGTTCCTCGTGTTCCTCTCCAACCTGGCACCTGGCGAAAGAAGAAAGAGACATACGATAATAATCAGAACCGCGATTGAGAATAATATAATCCGGCGTAATTTTCTTAACGACATAGCCACGATAAGTACCTCCTATGATTATTGTTTGGTCATCGCTGAAAATTATTTTATAAGGTGTTACAAGTTTTATGGTTTTAGCGACAAAAGGCACCTGCGTTTGCGGTGCCGAAGTGTCGGCGATATCAGAAGATACCTGCTGATCAACAGATTCAGATTCTGATTCAGATTCAGAAGATACTGACGATGTTGAAGAAGATTGAGAAACAAACTGAAATCCTCCCCAAATCAACACAACAAACCCAACACAAATACCCAACAGCATGAGAAATGCCGGGAAAGCCTGCTTGCCAAAATTTCGCCAATTGGCAGCGTGATCGATTGCAGTATCTGAAGATGTTGACTCAAAGGATGCACTATCTTTATCCAAAAAATCTGAAACATTAAACGAGTTGTAACACTGAAAAACTCGCTGTTTAGGCCAGATATTAAATTGATCCTGGGCCTCACGTTCTCCATACTCATAGCCTTTGATCATAAAAAACTGAATAGGCCACCGAAGTCCTTTAAACAAACGGTTTTCAATAATATTCTGATACTTTGAGTTGCGAACAACATACTGTTTATTCAAACTTTTACGAATGATTTTATCGATATCAGCCGGATCGTGGGTAATCAGAAACAAATCGTCCTTGAAGTGACCATGTTGTTTTGCGTAGGATAACATCTCTTTCCGGATTTCACGGCCTTTAGATAATTGATCAATTGCACCAAAAATCTCATAGACTTCATCCAGGAATATAACTGCATTGGAATACGTATACCGCCAAAATTGACGAATCATGAAATTATCACGACCGACCGGGATAAGCAAATTTCGCTTATAATCGGATGAATAACAGGAATGATGCATTTTGCAAAAATCAGGATTCAAACGCTTAAATTCTTTAAAAGAATGCCGGTTACGTCCTGCATAATTGACAAAAACATGAATTCGGGAAAGATATTGATTATATTGAACAGGATACTTCAATCTTCCGCCACAGGCTATATCACAAAGAATATCTGGATTGACCGGCAAATTCGTATAAATATGTCGACTGCATTGGCGGAGGTAATCAATAAGCAATGTTACACAAAAATAACTCTTCCCGGAACGCTGTTTTCCTGTAATCAGATTAAGCATATCAGTACACCGTAGGAATCAATTTCAGTACAACTTTGGTACAAAGAACACAGAGCCAAAACAAAAACAACGCAGAAGTAAGGGAAAGGCAAAGATCAAGTGGCACAAAATAATTAATAGTAACCCATACTTCCCTACTCCACTCAACCGTTTTTCCAGCTGAATCATAATTCCCCAATGCACGATTAAGTAATATTAAGACGCCTTCAAATACAAATTCGCCAAAAGAAAAAAAGAACCAGGATATAGCATCAAAGATAAGTTTACCCAAGCCGGAAAAAAAGAACATCAGAGAATCCCAAAGACCGATAAAAAATTCTCTAAACTCCCGGACAAGCCACTCGAAAAGAATTTTCATAGCATGAATAGAAATCATAATAACCTCAATGCTCGAAACTGCTTAATATTTTATTCAATGCAAGAATAGACAAAGCGATAAGTGCACCACACTCAAACATTCGAAAAAAATTGATAATAGTTGAAAGTACCGGGGAATCAAAATCAACGACAATATCTTGCAAGTAACCACCGGAAACAGCACCTAAAGGAATGGTAAATACAGGGGCAACCCCATCAGGCCCACCACCAGTCGTAGCGCCTGAATAAGGCATGTTTAACCGATCTTGGATGCCATGATCCGAAATTGTTCCATGACCATCTTCATATCCGGAACTGATCATCCCCTGTTGATATTCGGCTCCAATCACAGGCATTTCGGGTAATTCATCGTCGGTAGAATCTCCGGAGTCGGAGCCTCCTGAATCGCCACCACCATTTCCGGAATCATCATCATTGTCATCATTGTCATCATTGGTATCGTGATTGTTATCAGCACCAGGACATCCAGGGACATGAGAACCGGTCACGGTTTTGCTTTTACTACATACTCGACAAGTGAAAGTGCAAGAATTATTTGTATAGTGTCTATACTCGCCATGATACAATCCTGTACAACCGACAGTGCCGGCAGCACACGTCCCCGGGCAAGTGGTATGATCGTCATCTTTGTGTTTAATGCATCGGGTATACCCACATTTATTACATGTAATATTTTGACATACATTATAATCTGAACCATACTTCGCTGCAATAGCGGCTTCATTAGATGAATAAGATGGTGTATTTGCCGTTTCGCAAGATAAATAAGTAAATTCGACGCCACAAGGAGATGTAACCGTAAGAGAATAAACTATGTGTTTATTATTATGACCTTCTCCCGAAGCTGAACAAAAAACACTTTCGCAACTGACACAGGAATAAGGTTGACAAGAAGATGATTCCGGGCAAACTGGAGAAGAAGCCTCTGGGCATCCTGAAACGTGACCTTCTTTTAAATGCACACCATAACCACACAAGTCACAATATGATACGCATGACATTCCTGGGTAAGCGTCTGAATTATGAACATAATAATATAAATCCACCTTACAATCTGGGCATATATAAGCCGCATTCAAGGTTATAACAGAAAACAAAACTAACGTCGAAAACCCAATATAAAAACGAGACATAATAAACTTCCCCAAATCAATAACAATAGATGAGTAATCAACAAATTATCCATAATAAAAAATATCCGGGAGAGTCCATCCCGGAAAAAATAAAGTTTTAACGACCGGAAAGCATCCGCTTCATAAGCTGATAGCCCTTAATGGCGACCCATACAAGAGCACCAGCAGCCATGGCAGCACCAAGTGCCGAAAACATCATGGTCAAAATGCTGCTGAAGTCCCAGGTGATAGTGCCACCTTCAGTGTTGTAAGTGACAATATCAGCTGCAGCGGCATGAGCCGGAGCACTGACAAAAAAACCAAGGGCAACCGCACCAAAAAGCATTGCCTTTTTGCCGACCTGAGCAAAACGCTCACCAACTTTTTTGAAGAATCCTTTCATGTTTTTTCTCCTTTTTTTGATTGGATTCAAAAAGCCCCTTGACTTCAGTCAAGAACTAAGGCTATCAATCGTGCTCTCGATCATTCCATGCTAAATCATCGGAAACCAAGCATAGATCAAAACAATGCCGGAAGCCCCATCCCAAAAAATACAAAAACAATGGAATCCCAAATCCCCAAGCAAAAATTTCTGTGTACGTCATAAAAGATTTCCAGTATATTTCTCCCACATAGGGAATCCTAAAGTTTTAAAAAGTTCAGAAGCAGCCTGATAATTACCGCAAGCAGCATAAGAAAGCAAATGAGCCTTAAATTGGGAAGATAAGTGTCGGTAATATTCACATGGGAATTCACAGAATAGATCCAAAGAATCGAGGTCAGATCCAGCAGCAATATCCGAATCACTGCAATCATCGAGGAAGAAAAAGCCTCGGAGGTGTTTTGACCAATAAAGAGAGTGGATTCCTCTTGTGGCTTGAAAATATTCACACCACACATTTTTGGCCCAGGATTCCCCCTGGCAGACTTCAGCAAGTACTTGAAGCGGAGAATAGTGGCCTGTTCCCCTGCCCTGTTTCAGGTTCCCCAAGGCCATTTCGGAAGATATTTTAGTCAAATAATCTTCTGCAGACCGCGCCTCGATCAGATCGAGGGCGATATTAGACAAACCGGTTAAACCGGAATTCTCCAAAGCGTGAAGCCAATGTTTTTGAAGAGCATCAACGTTATACAAGCCGCGATGACAAAATATTAAGACATGTTGATGAGGGTGGAAACCATGTTTCAAAGAATACTGAACTTCAAGGGATGTAATTCGACCGATATAACCGTGACCGCAAAAAGCACGTTTAACTGATCCATTACGCCAAAATCGTTGAACAGATTCAGAAAAAGCAAAAAGAAGACTTTCTAAACGATCGCCAGCAGAATGAGAAAATGTAAGAGTAAGGAGATAACAAGTATTATTAGAATCAAGATTCAACCATTTATGAACTGCGTTTTTGATTTCTGTACTTCGGGTACCAAGAATCCTGGGAGAACATACCGGACAAGACTTAACATTGCCACAAGTAGCCACTGAATGAAAATATCCACGCCGACTTTCCGGATTGCGATATACCGATACAATGGAATTAATATAAGACCGATGACAGGTGAAATATGGAGTTCGCGGATGTATAATTTTTCTTGAATTCAATAAATCCTGACTGACACGTTGCATAAAATACCTGCGATAAACATTAAGAAAATAATCAGGATCGGGCTTGCAATTAATCCGATCTTGCGATATATTACCAACACTTACTTTTTGAGTGCCGCTGATCAAGTTTCCCGACGAGACAGCGGCACTTTTCTTGTATGCCATAAAATAATCCCGTTATTTGATTGAAGAAATAGGCTGAATGTCAATTAATTCGGTCATTTCGATGACACATCCAGGACGATTGTATATGGTTGTAGCATACGGGCGACCGGAAATCACCAATTTTCTCTGTTGTCCTACATGGGAAAGCAAATCTCGTTGCAGAGAAGAAGAAAGGCGGACGTTTGCCGCACCTCCAAGAAATACGACATTGGCATATCCCGGTTTTCCATTTTTAGGTTCCGTAAAGTTCTGAATAATCCCATCGATGCTAACTGTGATCATTTTTTTCACTCCTTTGATAAAAAATTGAGATTTTTTTAAACAACAAATGTTGTCTGAACAAAAGATAACACAGACAACAAATGTTGTCAAGTGTCAAAATCAAAAATTTGCGAAAAAACAACAGATGTTGTATTGTATATGAAAAATATGGAGAATTAAAAAATGAGTTATAAAGAAGATTTTTTAACAGAATGGGCCAAAACTGGTGGATTGATTACAGAATCAACTGCAGCAAGAATCAAAGAAGTTGATCGTTCGGTAATTTCAAGAAATTCTGAAATAAAAAAATATCGCATAGAAAACCAAGTTTTTGTATCCTTAAAAGAAGTCTTGGAAAACCAAAGCATAAAACCAAGAAAGAAAAATCAAAAATGATATACCTGCTGATTTTTTTATTAGCCGCAGCCGTTTTAGTTATTGCCATGTTGAATAAAAAACTGAAAAATGTAGATGCTGTGCCGACTGGAAACGGAAATGATATAAAGGTAGTGAGAACTGCTTTTTTAACTAAAAACGAAGCAGCATTTTACACTGAATTAAGAAAAATTATACCGGCTGAACGGGAAATAAGTTGCAAAAGCCGCCTTGAAGATTTGATGAATGTACCGGAGGGCACTACCGGCCGGGCCGCAAAGCGAAACCGGATCAAAAGCCGTCATATTGATTTCGTTGTCTGGAATCCGGCTAATGGTTACAGTGACTATGCGATAGAGTTAGATGATTCAAGTCACAATACGCCAAAAAGGCAAGCAGAGGATCAATTCAAAGATGCTCTTTTTACCCAGATTCAAATGCCGCTTATCAGGATCAAGGCAAAAAAGAGTTACGATTGCAACGAAATTTGCGAAGAAATCTGTCAAAAACTTGGCTCGTAATCGTCCTATATTACCGAGAGTATATATAAGTACTTTATGTAACAATACAGCTCACGCGCGTGCGTAGGTGCTTTTGATGAGGTGTTGAGTAAGTATTGAACCAGGGATTTTGTCAGATTTGCATTAAAAATATTTGCTCCTGGTCGCTCTGCGGCTTGAGGGGGTTTCACCCCCACAGCTGCCCCCACCCGCAGACTGCAAATTTTAGAACATCGCATAATACGCCATTATGCGACGTTCTAAAATGGGCGGAAATGCGGTTTTTAAGGCTTTCGACGGCAATTAAATAAAAAAGCACACCTACGATGGACTCAACCGCAAGTGCGCTCAAAAAAACGTCTTAAAACGTTTTTTTGAATCCAAGAAAGGAGATTTTAATATTTTCTCTAACAGCAAATGTTGTTTGAATTACAGGAGATTTTCTTTATATTCTTTCCATCAATGATCTCACACGCAGTTGATCCGCATCGGCTTCAAGGCTGGCGTACAAAGACACTGCAAGAGATTGAAAGGGATTGTAAGAGTTTTTTTGATGAAAAAAATCCGGTAGAAGAGCCCCTGCCCTTGCTTATCTGAATATTAATGAAGAAATCAAAAAGAGGATTGGCCTGGCGGAAATAATCCATCGCCTCCCGCCGCCTCCGGGCCTGTGCCTCATTGAGTCGGATGCGGATGGTCTCATGGGCGATGAATTCCGCCTCTTCGGATGATATTTCCACATTGCAGATCTCTTTGAGTTTTGCGGCATAATATGCTCCGTCATGCTCATCAAATGCTCCGACGAGCGGCCGCATCATATCAATGAGCCTTTTGGTTCGCAGACTTTCTTCCGGATTGACACTTTGCCTTGACATTTCCCCGTTTTGTGCTATATTAACGTTTGGATCGGTGATACATCCGGATGAGACGTCATGAGCCCCGGTTTCTGCTTTTCTGTCAGAATAAAAATTTATCACCGATCTGTTTTGGTCTTTTTTTGTAAAAATCAATAATGACTTTCAGTGTAGCACCATACTCTTTCAAGTCATCAACAAAATTTTCAATGACATCTTTCCGGTCGCTAAAATATTTTCCATCAATAGAATATCTTACTTCCACTCGCATTGCCGGAGATAAAGCCGGATGCGGCTGATGAGCCGTTTGAGCCAGTTGGGGCGTTTGGTTGACGATCCCGGTCGGTGATGTTTTTTACGATGAGGGAAACACGTTGGCAAAAAAGGCAACAGAGTTCACCAATGCGTGAAGCAATATTGCAGAAAAAAGATTTTTACGCATCAGATAAATCAGCTGAAATGCCATTCCCATCACAAACAGTGCAGGCAGACCTTTGATAAAAAAGTGGACTATGGCAAATATGAAGGAAGTTATGATCACTGCGACAAAAGGGGGCACAGCAGCGGCCAATCCGCCGAAAATAATTCTGCGGAAAAGCACTTCTTCTACTACCGGAGTAACTACACACACTGCCAAATACATAAAAATACGATCACGCCATCCGGCATTGGCTACATCGTTAAGCACTTCCTGTTTAGGGGCTGCTTCAAATCCGGAATTCTCCAAAAACAATTCCCATGGGTAAGAAGCCAATGCAGACAGCAAGATCAAAGCTGCGTAAAAAAGCAGAATTATAATGAAATCTTTGCCCTCAAGATTTCTTATTCCCAGTTGGGAATAACTTCCAACACATGCGATCAATGCAAGCAACTCAATTACCAGCATCGCCTGTGCTGCAGGTATTTCAAACAATGATGTAAGCACACTGCCGAATATCAACATCAAAAAAATCCACACCGCCCGCAATGGACCGTATGGCAGATTTTTACTCCATGGCATATCGGCTTTTTTGTCAATCAACATCGATCGATATCTCCCGGCGTTTTTCATCAAGATGGCGGATCGATATTTTAATTGCATCATCGGGAATCACATTGCCGATCCGTTCCGGCCATTCAACCAGTGCAAATGCTTTGGGGTCGTCAAAAAATTCATCTACGCCAAATGCCAGTGCCGATTCTGCCGATGATATCCGGTAAAGATCAAGGTGGTATAATCTTTTTCCGCCGGGCAGAGTATATTCCTGGGCGATGGTATAAGTCGGACTGGAAACAGCTTCAGTAACCCCTAACCCGCGGGCAAATCCGCGGGCAAAGACTGTTTTTCCTGCCCCCAAATCACCATTGAGGGTCAAGACACATCCGGGAGATAATGATTGAGCCAATTCAAATGCGGTATTTTCAGTTTCCGCTTCACTGTGTGTAATTATTGTTCTCATATAATGCCCTCTTGATGATATTTGACTGAATATAATCCGTAAATCGGTGATTTGCAAGTTGCCGGAATTGAAAAAAAGCATTTTTGGTGCTATATTAGTATCAAGGAAATCGAAACAATCAAAGGAATAGAGATTTTTTATGTGTGCAATTTCCGGGATCGTAAATACTCACGGCCGTTCTTACAAAGAGCTCATCATCGCCATGATGCAAAAACAAAGTCATCGCGGCCCTGATGATTGCGGTATATTTGAGTGCGAAGATGCCGTACTTGCTCACAACCGGCTGTCAATAATTGATCTTAAAAGCGGTCATCAGCCGATGGTCAGTGAAAATGGCCGTCTGGCAGTGGTGTTGAATGGTGAAATTTATAATTTCCGGAGTCTGCGAACAAAATTGATCGCATTGGGACATCACTTTGCAACTGAATCTGATACTGAGACATTGATCCATCTTTACGAAAGTTACGGCAGTGAGTGTGTGAACCAATTGGATGGGATGTTCGCATTTGCCATTTTCGATCAGGTCAAACGAAAACTTATACTGGGGCGTGACCGCCTCGGCCAGAAGCCCCTGCTCTATTTCATGGATGGAGATTCTCTGGTTTTTGCCAGTGAATTTTCCGGTTTGGAACAACACCCCGCACTTCAACGGCAATTGGATAAAGAAGCTGTAAGCAACTTCATGTCACTGCAGTACATTCCTCAACCGGACACGGTTTACCGGCAGGTACGAAAATTGCTTCCCGGTCATGTTATGGAACTGAACCTGGATAATAACAACATTTCCATACGTTGTTACTGGCAAGCTGATTTTTCCATAAAAAATAACAATCTGGATATGGATTCCGCAACGGCAAAACTGCGTACGCTTGTTGAAAAAGCCGTGGAAAAACGTTTGGTGTCAGATGTCCCGATCGGCACATTTTTATCAGGTGGAATCGATTCCTGTATAGTCACAGGTATTGCCGCCAAACTGCTCTATCCTGCCCCGTGTGACACTTTTACCGCGGCTTTTTCTCAGGCAAATTATGACGAAAGAGATGCAGCAAAGCGTTCGGCGGAGATCATCAACCGGGTCAGCGGTGGCAACTTGCGTCATCACCAGAGAGAAATCAAGCCGGATGATTTTCAGATCGCAGAAAAACTTTCCAGGCATTTCGGAGAACCTTTCGCCGATGCGTCTGCCATGCCCCTGTATCTTTTGAGCAAATTTGCCAAAGAAAAAATATCAGTAGCGTTGTGCGGTGATGGTGCCGATGAGATTTTTGCCGGTTATGAGCGTTATCTGGCCATGCGTTATGCTGAAAAAGTTTACTGGATACCGCAAGCCGCCAGAAAAATTATATTCAATACAATGGCTTCATTTTTTCCGGAGCATGGAGAACGCAGCAAGTGCGGCAGGATCCGTCGCCTGCTTAAACTCTTTGCCGCCCCGGAAAAGATCGGATATTTTAACCTGCTTGACCGTTGTCCGGCACATATCAAAAAAGAATTGTACGGCCCGGCGTTGGATGAAGTGCGATATTTTGATTCTTCGCAATGTTTTACCTCTCTGGATTGGGAATTGATTTCCAAAGACCGGGTCGAAAAACTCGGTGAATTGGATCTGAGGACCTATTTACCCGGAGATATTCTGCCCAAAGCAGATATTGCTTCCATGGCCAATGCGTTGGAATTGCGCTCACCGTTTCTGGATACTGCCGTGGTGGAGTTCGCTGCCAGATTACCGATGAATTACAAACTTAATGCCAAACGCAGAAAATATATTCTGTGTGCAGCCTTTCCTGAATTTATCACTCCGGAATTGCTTCAGCGTCCCAAACGTGGTTTCGGTGTACCGATCGCCGGATGGCTTCGCGATTCGTGGAAAGAGCAAGCATACGATAAATTGTTTAATTCCCGCTTGACGGCAGACGGCTTTATCCGTAAAAATGTTTTGGAAAAATACTGGAAACTTCATCAGGATGGCCGGGATTTCAGTTACCTGCTCTGGAACCTGATAATTTTTGCCTTTTTCCTTGATCGTCAGAAGTGATCACAAACCGCTGATCGTATCTTTGGCGGTATCAACTTTTCCGGTATTGAATACGGTGTTTTCCAATGCTTCTTTAGTTGCAGAGGGATATGATTCAAGACACGGTACTTCCGGAGGAGCCAGCATGGTAACGTGTCCGTCAAGAAATGCCGCAGAAGCCTTACGGTTATGCCGGAAAAATACTGCCCGGTTATTTCCGTAAGATGCCGCATCAAAACCGCCAAGCGGATTGATCACATTGCAATAATAACACAAATGACCGCTGTTTTCCACCAACATTGCAGTGCGGGAAGGATTTTGATGCGAACCGGTCTTTATCCCCATGCAGACTCCACGCGAAGCGATCAGATAATTCAAGCCGAAATTGGTGGTTATGCCATCTCTGAAATTTTCCGAGGGACAAAAAAGCAGATCCGCCGGTTTTTCTGAAGCATTTTCATGATTCAAATAATATTTGATCATACCGTTAAGCCATGTTTTTGGAGAAACAACTCCGGAACCGCCGAGATTATCCATACTGGGCAGATAGTCATCATTGTCATCGGCATAAAAGCGATACACCTGTGCTAATTGCCGTTCATTGGAAAGACAGCTTGCCACCCTGCCCCGTTCTCTTGCAGAAGACAATGCCGGCAGCAGAATCGCTGCCAGAATTGCAATTATGGCAATTACGACCAACAACTCAATGAGGGTGAAGTGATCTCTTTTTTGGATCTGATAAAAAACCATACCGTCCTCCGTTTATGAACTGCATGGTACATAATATATCGCATCATGCCAACTTTGTCAACCGGATAAACAAATTGTATTAACGGATTATTTCAATGCAGCAGCCAACGGACAATCATCCGGAATCGGCAGACCTTTACGGTAAATTTCCAGAATTTCTCTTGAATTTCCTGCCAATTCCCTGCGTACAGCCCGCCTTTCACCTTTGATACGGGCAATGTACATGTTATCATAGCCGGTGGTTTGATGGCGCATCCATGCAATGACCGCCGCTTCAGCACGTTGTGCAAGCGGAATTCTTTCGGTTCTGGCCACGGTTCCGCTTCCGACCGGGATCGTTTGATCTGTCACGGCATCTGCCAGATCCCATGCCATTTCTTCATATTTCGGAGCAAAGGCAAGATAATCCACGACCGCCTGACGGAATTCAACAACGTAGGCATCCTGTTTGGCGATCCGGGCCTGTCTGGCTGCTTCAAGTTTTCGTAAATAGGCTGGATTACTGCGTTCTTCGGCCAAATCGGCTTTTACTTTGGCAACAATATTTTCATCGCACCACAAGCCAAGTGATTCAATACGTTTTTTTCTTTTATGAACAACAACCCAGCATGGTGTGATCGCTTTTAACCTGCGGGTAAGTCCCGGATCGCCCGAAGGAACAAATATCCAGTTTTCCGGAACGGTTACCGTTTTGCCATTATGCAGAAAATCCCGCGGGCGATTGGTCCGCCAGATTTGAAAATCTTCCGTTCCGGTCATAACTGCACCAAGTCATAATCGGTTGAACCGATCCCCAGTTTCTCGGCATAAGCCAATTGTTCGTGGCCCTTGAAACGTTTCCCGGCCTGCAATACCGCATCATAACAGGCGGAATCAATTGCAACCGGATCAAGGGAGGCAAAAACGCCTATATCATGAGTACATGGTGACATCCGCCGGGGTTCACAGTCGCAACCGGCGGCAATATCTACGGCAAAAGTCAGATAAATATTTTTTTTGCCACAATGAGAGGCATAGGCATACTCCGCAAGTTTTTCCCGGAAAAGTTGTTTTCCGAAAAGCATGTTTTTCAATCCGGCAAAAGAAAATACCGATATTGCTTTTTGAGGACAGATAGCGAAGCACGCTCCGCAACCAACACACTTTTCCTGATCGATCATCACTTTGTCACCGATAGAGATCGCTCCGGCATTGCAACGGGTCAAACAGAGTTTGCACCGTTTGCATTTGCGGGATTTTATCCGAGGGGTTACGCTTAAATGCATCGCCATTTTTCCGCCTTTTGCAGCAAATCCCATGGATAATTGTTTCAATGCTCCGCCGAATCCTGCTAAAATATGTCCTTTGAAGTGTGATACTACCAGCACCTGGGAAGCATCGGCCAATTTTTCGGCAATGGAGGCACTATTGAAGTGTTTGCCGGGCACCGGAATAAGTTTTGATAATTCGCCGTGATCACCATCGGCGATCTCAACCGGGAGCCGGGTAAATCCGTGAGCATGGGCCAGACGGATATGTTTGGATGCTTCAAACCTTTCACCGCCATACAGCACACTGGTTTCAAAAAAAGCACATTTCACATTTTTGTTTTGCAGAAAATCGATCAATGGATCATACACCGGAGGTTTCAGATATGTATGGTTACCCTTCTCTCCGAAATGTACTTTCACCGGTAATTCGGCGGAAATTTCAATGCCGGTTTGTTCAAGCAGTTTTTCCAACACCTTTTTTCCGGCGATGCCACGCTCCTGGTCATTGCTTTTATGCGGCAGAGGACAAAAAAACACAACACTTTTCATAATAATTATCCATAACTCAGTAACATACTTTACAGAAATATAGTATCCCTTAGCCGTTTTTTCAAGTTTACATCCGATAAAATTCTCGTTTACTTACTTGAAAAATACTGCTATACAAGTTATATTACATTACGTTGTTTCCCGTAAAAGTTTACCATAAAACCAAAAAAAGGAGATTGGATCATGAGTTGGGGATTAATCATTTCGATCATTGCAGTGGTGATCATTTCACTTTGGTGGATCAGTACGATGAATGGCTTTCGCAGATTGAAAGTTTCCATCCAGGAAGCATGGAGCGGTATTGATGTGCAGTTGAAACGCAAAGCCAATATCATTCCCAATCTGGTCGATACGCTTAAGATGCAAATGGATTTTGAGAGTAAAGTTTTGACTGACTTGACCGCCGCCCGCAGTGGTTTAGTCAGCAATAATCGGGCCGAAGCCATGGCTGCCAGCGACAAGATCAGTTCAATGCTGCCTGCCATCAGGGCCACTGCTGAAAGTTACCCTGCCCTTGGGACCAATCAATCGTTTTTGCGTTTGATGGAGGATATCCGCGACTGTGAAGACAAAATCACCTATGCCAGAAACCGCTATAACATGACGGTGGCCAAATACAATGCTGATATCATAATGTTTCCCGCCAGCATTGTTTCCGGCATGATGCATTTGACTCCGGAATCAATGTTTGAGATATCCGCTCAGGCCCGTGATGATGCGGATAACATGCGTATAAGCAGACTGTGAATGATGCAAAAATGAATCAGTCAGAATACTCTGTTCCGAAAATCGCATCGGAAGAAATCCGCAAAAACTTCATCAAAAGTTTTATTCTGGTGGCTGTCGTTGCGGCGGCAGTTTTTGGAGCTTCATGGTTTCTGGGGGAATTGCTCGGTGATGTCCGGACCGGTATTCTTATCGGTTTGATAATAGTGGCAGTTGTATTGCCATTACAGATATTGACCAGTAAATGGATGATTTTGAGTATGTCCCGCGGGCGTCCGGCCGATCCGGATGATTTAAGGGAAAGACGGTTGCTTCACCTTGCCGAAGGGTTGGCGGTATCTGCCGGCTTGCGGAAAGTGCCGGATATATACATCGTGCCGACAGATGTTCCTAATGCGTTTGCTTCCGGGATGAATGAAGATTCCGCTTTCATCGGAGTCACCGAGGGGCTTTTGGATATGATGGATAATCAGGAACTCGAAGGCGTGCTTGCCCACGAATTCGGACATATCATCCATCGGGATATAATGCTTAATTCTCTGGTGATCGGATTGATCAGTTCATTGCTGGTGATCGTTGTTATTATTGAAAGACTCGGGTTCATGGAGTTGATTTATGGCCGCCGGCGTGACCGTGACCGGGATTCCGGTGGCGGAGCCGCTGTAATTATTATCATGTTGATCGTATTGTTGATCCGTCCGCTGGCGATGTTGTTCGGAGCATTGTTGCAATCTGCGATTTCCCGTCAACGGGAGTATGCGGCAGATGCAGTGGCAGTAAGGTTATGCAGTTACAATGAAGGTTTGGCCAGAGCATTGGAAAAACTTTCCGGCGACCGGCAATATACCCAGAGGGACATTGAATCACTGGGAAGTAAACAACTTGCTTCAATGTATATTCATTTTCCGGCTGTCAATGAATTATTTTCCACACATCCTCCAATTGAGGACCGGGTCAGACGGTTGCGCAATATGTATTGAGGAAAAATCGGCAACTTTTCCGCCTTTTTGCTTGACAAGTGAAAAGGCGGTATTATATTAATAAGGTAACCAATCGCGGGTGTAGCAAAACGGTTATGCTCCAGCTTCCCAAGCTGGCGACGCCGGTTCGACTCCGGTCACCCGCTCCATTTTTTCAACCATTCTTGCCAGGAGTTGTAATGAAAAATATTCTCAAAATCACTCTGATGAGTTTTTTGGTGTTGCTTGCTTCCGGCTGTGTGACAGATGACCGGCTCCCGTCTGAAGATATCGAAGTATTGGAAAAACATGCCGATTTGATTCGTGTATTGAAAGATCCGCAAATATCTCCGAATTCAAAAGAGAAATACGAAGCCGCGGTGGAATTGGCCCGCCGGGTCGATTTGACTTATACCAGAGAAACTGCAACCGTGGATAAACTCTTTTATCACCGGGATGCTCAAGTTGATGGTATTGATACTGATACAGCCGTTTTTACATTTACCTACCGTTACGGAAACGACTACATACGTTTCCGTTTCTTCACCTGCCGGATGTTTGTGACCCGGGTTGAGATCAAGGAAAATGAGTGACGACGACTTTATGGCGGAAGCACTGAAAGAAGCCGCCAGAGCAGCCGCATCCGGAGAAGTACCGATCGGGGCGATTGCCGTCAAAGACGGAGTTATTGTTGCCAGAGCCCATAATCAGGTGGAGGAACTTCACAGTGTATCTGCTCATGCGGAATTTATGCTGTTGCATCAACTCGAAGAACTTTCCAACGACTGGCGGATGAGTGATTATACCTTCTATGTTACCAAAGAACCATGCCCGATGTGTGCCGGAATGTTGATAAATTCACGGGTCAAAAGAGTGGTTTTCGGAGCTGGAGACCCAGCCGGCGGCGGCATGGGGGGAGCATTTGACCTCAATAAAGTGCCCGGATTATTATGGCACTGCGAAGTGACTTCCGGAGTACTTGCCGATCAATCGCTTGCCCTTATCCGGGATTTTTTCCGCAGAAGACGTTCCGAAAAATAATTTTTATTTGCTTTAGAGGGCAAGTCGGACTATATTATAAGGATAACATATTTTTTTACGATAATAAGAAAGCTTAAATTCAGTATGGACGAACAAACAAAATCCATTGGGAAACGATTGCATGAGATCCGGACTATTCTGGAAATCCCTGCATCTGAAATGGCCGAGTTGACCGGCTTGAGCGAAGAACAGTATCTCGCACGGGAACGTGGCGAAGTGGATTGTCACTTTTCTTTCCTCTATGATTGTGCAAAACGATTCGGTGTGGATCTAAACTCGATTGTTACCGGACAAACTCCGAAATTGAGCAACTACACGCTCAACCGGGCCGGTGAAGGAGTGGCGATTGAACGCAGTCATGAATTCAAATATCATCAATTGGCCGCGGATTTCAAATCCCGTATGACTGAACCGCTTTTTGTTGTGGCCAAACCGCAACGCCCCGGTTTGCCGGTGCCGTTGTCGACTCACCCCGGACAGGAGTTTGACTACGTTCTGAAGGGAAAACTCAAGGTTTGTCTTGGTGACAAAACCGAAATCCTTGCTCCGGGAGACAGCCTTTACTATGACAGTAATATTCCGCACGGTATGGTCGCTTATGAGTGTGATGCCTGTGAATTTCTGGCCATCCCCATTCAGGGAGAAGCGAAGAAAGCCGAGCCCCCTACCCCGGTAAAAAGCACTCAGGTGATCGTCAATCCGAATGAAAAACGCATCTGTCAAAAGTTTATGAAAGAAACGGTTGATGAAAACGGTCAATTGGTTTCGTGCCGTTTTGAATATCCGGAAAACTTCAACTTTGCCTATGATGTGGTCGATGCGCTGGCTGTCAAATACCCCAATAAACTGGCGATGGCGTGGGTCGGCAAAGATCATGTCAGAAAAGATTTTACTTTCTTTGATATAGCTCTGGAATCATGCCGTACGGCCAATTATCTGAAACATCTCGGTATCCGTAAGGGAGACCGGGTGATGCTGGTAATGAAACGGCACTATCAGTATTGGTTTGTGGTCAATGCCCTGCACCGGATCGGTGCGATTGCCATTCCAGCGAGCAATCAATTACTGGTCAAAGACTTTGTTTACCGTTTCCAGTCTGCCGGGGTCAAAGCAATCGTAGCGACTGCAGATGGTGATGTAACGAAATTTGTCGATGAAGCGGCTGTTCAGTGTCCGGAGTTGGAAACCAGAATTATCATCAACGGTCAACGTGAATCATGGCACGATTTCAATGCGGAATATGATAAGTACGGAGATACTTTTTCCCGGCCGACCGATTTGTTGGCTACCGATCCGATGCTGATGTTTTTTTCCAGCGGGACAACCGGATATCCCAAAATCGTGGAGCATAGTTTTTCATATCCGCTGGGCCATATCATGACAGCCCGCTGGTGGCAATGCACCAACCCGAATGGATTGCATTTTACGATCAGTGATACCGGATGGGCCAAAGCCAGTTGGGGTAAAATTTACGGACAGTGGCTCAATGAAAGTGCCGTATTTGTCTATGACTTTGACCGTTTTGATGCGGCCGATATCATGGGACTTTTCAAAGAGCATCACATTACGACGTTTTGTGCCCCTCCGACGATGTACCGTTTCTTTATCAGGGAAGATCTTTCCAAATACGATCTTTCAAGTATCGAACACGCCTGTATTGCCGGTGAAGCCCTCAATCCGGAAGTGTTCCAGCAGTTCTATAAAGCAACCGGTTTGAAAGTTATGGAAGGATTCGGACAATCCGAAAGTCCGATCATGCTGGGCAACCTTTTCGGCATGACTCCCAAGCCCGGTTCAATGGGCAAACCTACTCCGGCATTTCCGATCGAGTTGGTCGATCCGGATGGCAACCCGGTCAAAGATGGTGAAGTCGGTGAGATCGTGGTAAAAACTGAACCTGATCAGATCTGCGGTCTTTTCCGTGGTTATTACCGGGCTGAAGATAAAACTGCGGATTCATGGTATAACGGGATGTATCACACCGGTGATACCGCTTGGCGTGATGAGGATGGTTATTACTGGTATGTCGGTCGTACCGATGATGTTATCAAATCATCCGGTTACCGTATCGGTCCGTTTGAGATCGAGAGCGTGATCATGGAAATGCCGTATGTTCTGGAGTGTGCCGTGGTCGGGGCACCGGATGAGATCCGCGGTCAGATCGTTGAGGCGTATATCGTTTTGACCAGAGGCACGGTCGGCACTGAAGAAATGAAAAAAGAGATTCAGGAATATGTGAAAACTCATACTGCACCATACAAATATCCGCGGCGGATCGAATTTGTTGAATCACTGCCCAAAACCACCAGCGGCAAAATCAAACGTACCGACTTGCGGGAAATGGCGGCGGCAGCAGCAAAGAAATAAGAGTTTCCTGATGCAGGGAAACGGCCGCAGACGATCTTTACGCCAAATATACTTTGAAGTATTTTTCGAAAACGGCCGTTTTTATACTGACATTTGTGCTGTCGGAAAAAGTCGTGTGCCTATTGTTATAAAATAAAGTGTACACAAGTTCATTTTCCGAATTGACAAGCAGATATTGCAAATTATGAGTAATATATCCCCGTTTTATTCCTGAAGAATAAAAAAACAACATTTATCAGCCACGTTTTTCAGTTGGCCGCTTCGACCTCTTGCAAGGCAAGACACAAATCTTCCCAGGAAGCATTTGTCGGATCATCCACCTTCTGAAATACCCGGCAAATACGGATGTAATCCTCAAAAGTATCCATCGTACAGTGCAAATCTTTCAATCCTCGCGGCAATTTGGTGGTTATACTTTCCCGCGGTGGATGATATATGTTTTTATCATTCTGATAAAAAGGTGGGGTAACATGCTCTCTGCTGTAAGGCGAAAAATCACTTTCTGCAAACTTTCTCAGATCCCCTGCCCGGAAAAATTCAAGAGAAATTCCGTAGGGCAAATCGATCATTGGCCAGCCGGTTGCCATATATTTTCGGCCCGACTTCAAATATTCGGCATAAAATTTTTCAACCAACTCACCGTCAAGCAATAAATTATCCCCGGTCAGTCTCGATATAATATCATCATCGTCCATTCCTTCAGCAGCCATAACATAACGCTGCATTACGTCATCCAATGGACCACGAACATACTTTATACCATACTTATCCAATACATCACAAAGAATATCATCTGCAGGTGCAGTGCTGGTGGCCACCAGCACTGCAATACCGGTATTGCAAATCCGTTTTACCGCAAGGATCACCGCCGGCAGATCACGTACATTCAACATAGCTTTCGCAGGTAATCGGCTTGAGTTTAACCGAACCTGAAAAATAACCCGTAAATTATTCATACATACCCACTTATATTGAAATTAATTTTATTAATCAAGTTTACGCATATCCACTCTGACTTCTTCCCAGAAAAGGGTATCTTCCACCGGCTTATTGTCGATTTCCCAGAAGTGATTCATCACATCTTCTCTGCATATCCCGGCATTGGTGGCGTTGACCAGATAATCTTTAAGGACTTCGATGCTGATTTCCTGATCAGTGCGGAAATCATCCGGATTGTTGAAAAGTTCGGCAAAGAAATTTTCAACTGCCGGTGAATCGCTCCATTTGCCCGGCTGGAGCATGGTACATACGGTCAACATCCCCTGCCCCGCTTTTACTGTGAATAAATGGGAAAAGTTGCGCAATGTATCTGTTGCGATGAAGTCTTTAACGCCGTGGATCAAACCTTTCATGCGGTCACGCACCGGTTTGTCGATCCCGAAAATATGCTCACGCACCGGTACCGGAAAATTATCAAGGCATATTTTATATCCACCTTCAAGCAACGGTTGCATATTTTTATCAAAATAACGATCAGAGGCCAATACATCACGCAGTTCTTCGTTTTCAATCACACCGCCGAGGTTACTGCCGCGATCCCAGATGCAAGGTTTGAAACGCTCCAATGCTCCGGGAAAATAATACTGCTGATCCGGATTATCCCGGTGGTAGAGCAGAATAACATGCTTTGCGTTATTCAAATGATCAAATACCCGATCATCAAGTCTATCGCAAATCACGCACTGATCATTAACGGAATAAGAATATTTATTCAGCCAATCAAGTAATGCCTGATTGTGTACTTCGAGTTTTCCGATGCTGTTTACAGCAGCGTGCGGATAAAGCCATAACGGCCAATTGTTGTACAAACGCATATCGCCGGAAACAAACTCGGCTTTGATGTAAACCTGTCTGGCACGGTTCTGTTTTTTGAATTTGAGTTTGATTTTAGCGATCGTTTGCAATCCACCGGCAAGCGCCACATTTTTTCCCTGATAAATTTCCTCGTCATCCACATAAACTTTTACATCACCGACAATACGCGAAGACGGGAGGAAGTTGGAAATTTTCAGCGTCATTTCAACCGGAGTGTCATAGTAGAAACACTCATCATCAAAAGCCGCCAGCAGTACCGCATCGCCATTGATATTCATCATCCATTGCGGATCAATGAATTTATCATCGTCAAAGAAATCCAGAATGCCATTTTTGTTTTCATACTTCAAGCAATCTGCCAATTGGAGCATTTCATAACCGCACAAACCTGAGTCACGCATTGTTTCCAAATAGGTTTTGATCGCCATTTTTTTGAATTTCTGTGATCCGGCGATGTAATCCGGCATTTTACTGCTCAAGCCTTTTTTCTCGATCAATTCCGGTAATTCAGTCAGATAGCGCGGCTTTTTGATGTTATTGGCTTTCAGATATTCTTCACCGGCCATCGCACAGAAATCATCAAATTTTTTATTCAATGCAGCATAATCCGGAATATCGATATAGTGCATGGCTTCATGAGCCAACACCGGACGCAATGGTACTGCCTGGCGCCGGATCGATACAGATACCGTGTCATTTTCGGCATCTTCTTTCAATGGGCAATCGTAAGTTGAGCCATTTAAATGCCAGCAATCGTCACTGCGAAACATATCCCGGTGGTGTTTGTACGGGAAATAATAGGCGATGTGTTGAGAAAAGATATCAGCCGTCGGCCGGTCATATTCTCCCCAACCGGAATTATCCATGATCAATTTACCGGGAGCCAATTGACGGCCGGTTTCATAGAGCCGGTACACTCCGGGCTGATGTCCGGAATTGTGCATTTCATTGCCGATGCAGAAAATCGCAACTGACGGATGATTGCGGTATTTCAAAATCGTTTCCCGCCAGTTGGCATTATCCATTGCCAGAGAAGTTTTATTTCCTTTTTCATCATATTCGTAAGCGAAACCGATCTCCATGTGAATAAAAAGTCCTTCTTCATCAGCGGCCCGGACAAATTCTTCACTGGGTATCGTGCTGTGAAAACGCACCAGATTGAAGCCGTATTTTTTTGCCTGACGGATATTTTTCACGGCGGCATCATAAGGCGATTTACCGGTCATATTAGGATGTTCATGAGCGGTGATCCCCCGGATATATCCCCGCAGATAAATGCGTTCTCCATTAAGCAGAACGTCTGTATTGGAAAAAGATGATAATTCACAATAACCGAAAGTTTCACTGATGCCATCTGCTTCAAAAGTATAAAGCACCGGAGTATCCGGTGTCCACATTTTCAATGCGGAAGCATCAAAAACCGCCGTAAATTTTCCATCTCTGACAGAAGTTGAGAGCAAATGTGTTTCCGCCGGGTTCCCGGAGGCATCACGGATAATCATATTTTTCAATTCACAGTCACTCTCTATGGAAACTATACCACCGCTGATTCTGCTGCGGATATAAATGTTATTATCTGGCATTTTTTTGCTCCTTTGATATGAATTTGGTCGAACTTGCCTATACTATAGCATAAAATAAGTTTTTTTCAACGAAACCGATTGTATGCGATGAGAAAAACTTGACTTTTTGATTGAATGCTGTATATTATTACAAAACAAGTAAACAAAAAACTAAACATGAGAAAAATTATGATCTACGATGTTGCTGTAATTGGAGCCGGGGCCACCGGCGGAGCGACGGCGTATATGCTGTCGCAATATAAACTGCAAACAGTGCTTTTAGAGCGTGGTCATGAAGTATGTTCCGGAGTTTCCAAGGCCAATTCCGGTATCGTTCATGGCGGTTTTCACCATCCGTCAGATTCACTGAAAACCCAATTGGAGTTGCGTGGCAATGAGTTGATCGAGAAACTCCAAAAAAATCTGCATTTCCCATATCTGAAATGCGGTATTCTGGTTGTCGCATACAGCGGAGAAGAGTTGGAAACGTTAAAAAAACTCTATCAGTGCGGCTTGGATAACGGCGTAAAAGATATGGAATTTTGCGATCGGCAGCGAATCTTTGAATTGGAGCCTAAATTGACCGATAATGCGGTGGGCGGATTTTTTGTTCCCCATGGCGGTACGATCGAGCCGTATATGTATGTTTTTGCATTGATCGAATGTGCCTTGAAAAATCATGTCGATCTGCGTTGTGATTTTGATGTTGTTTCCGGAGAGTTTCAGGATGGTATATGGAGTGTAAAAGCCGGCGACGGACGCGAGATCAAGGCCAGGTATCTGGTCAATGCTGCCGGACTTTTTGCCGATGAACTTTCTGAAAAACTCGGTGCGGAAAAGTTCAAAATATTCCCCCGTAAAGGTGAAGAATATCTGCTTGACCGAAACAGTGCCGGCCGGCCGTCGAGAGTAATTTTTCCCGTACCGGTAAAGCACTCAAAAGGCGTATTGGTGATTCCGACTGCCGGAGGGACTACCATGATCGGGCCCACTGCTGAAAAAGTCGATGATAAAAGTGATACAGAGACAACGCAGATCAACTTCACCAAGATCCTTGCATTGACACAGAATATGGTCAAAGGTCTTTCTGCAAAAGATTTGATCACCAGTTTTGCCGGATTGCGGCCGGTTCATGAATCTGAAGATTTTTATATTGCCCGATCTGCCATCCGCCCTGCCCTGATTCAGGCAGCAGGCATTCAATCCCCCGGTTTGACCGCTTCTCCTGCCATCGGTGAATATATCGTTGGTTTATTGGAAAAAGCCGGACTCGTTCTGGAAAAAGATCCGGATTTTGATGGAACTTTACCTGAATATTTTGAATCCCGCAAATTGAGTGATCAGCAACTGACTGAGCTTCATGCTTCTGATCCGGCCTGGACCAATATCGTATGTCGGTGTGAATCTATTTCCGAAGCGGAGATCATCACTGCCATCAAACGTGGTCACACCACTGTTGACGGAGTAAAATTCTGTACCCGGGCGGGAATGGGCCGGTGTCAGGGCGGTTTTTGTTCTGCAAAAGTTCTGCAACTTATCAGCCGTCACAGCGGGATCCCCATGGAAGAACTTACCAAACGTGGTGGAAAAAGCCGGATCCTTGCCGGTAAACTCGGTTCATTGGAGGTGAAATAATGTCACAGAATCGTTACGATGTCGTTATTGCCGGGGGCGGAGCAGCCGGACTGGCTGCCGGTAGCGTCACCGCTTCAAGTGCTTGTTCAACGTTGATAGTTGACCGGGAAAGCCGTTGCGGTGGTATTTTGAATCAGTGTATCCACAATGGTTTCGGACTGCGTTATTTCAAAGAAGAACTTACCGGGCCGGAATTCGCATACAAAATGCTGCAAAAAGCCAAAAATGCCGGAGCAGAATTTGCATTGAATTCTGCGATCACCGATATAAAAAAATTGGATGACGGCACTTTTGATTTGAGAGTTTTATCCAAACATGACGGAGTCCGTCATATCAATGCCAGAGCAATTATGCTGGCGATGGGCTGCCGGGAACGTAACCGGGGTGCGATTGCCACACCGGGTGGACGTCCGGCAGGCATATTCACCGCCGGGACTGCCCAAAAACTGCTCAATTGTGAAGGGAAATTGCCCGGCAAATCAGCCGTCATCGTCGGCTCAGGAGATATCGGTTTGATCATGGCCCGACGTTTGCGTTGGAGCGGTATTGATGTCAAAGCCGTAATTGAGATCATGCCTCACTCAGCCGGACTTACCCGCAATGTGGTGCAGTGTCTGCATGACTTCAATATTCCGCTTTACCTGTCTACTTCAGTAGTCAGGATCGAGGGTAAAGACCGGGTCACCGGTGTGGTTGCGGCCCCATTGAATGATGACCGGATTCCGGATATGAAAAGAGCCTTTGCACTTGAATGTGATACGGTACTTTTTTCAGTCGGCTTGATTCCGGAAATGGAACTTGCCAGACAACTTGGCGTGAAAGAAAACCCGGCAACCGGAGGAGCCGAAGTCGATTCGGGGTACTCAACCAGTATCCCCGGAATTTTTTCAGCCGGAAATGTTCTGCATGTTCACGATCTGGTCGACTTTGTGGCAGAAGAAGCTGAATACGCCGGTAAATGCATTGTTGATTATCTGGTTGGAGCAAAAAATGGTGTTGAATATCCCTCCGGAGTACGAAAAAATCTCAAATATGTGATCCCCAACCGTTTCGCTCCGGCACAGGACACCAAATTCCTTTTCCGTCCGACGGTTGTCACCGATCGGGCGGTACTTAAAGCGATGGTAAACAGCCAACCGGTTTGGGAGAAAAAACTCGCTTTTGTGCGTCCGGCAGAGATGATAATTGCAGAAGTCAAAGCCAATACTCTGGATGGCGAAGTTGTCTTTGAATTGGAGGAAATCTGAAAATGGCAGAACTCATTTGCATAAGTTGTCCGCAAGGGTGTCATTTAACTGCAGAAAACCACAACGGTCAAGTAGTTGTTTCAGGAAACCGTTGCCCGCGGGGCGTCGTATATGCTCAGCAGGAACTGACTGATCCGCGGCGTATGGTAACAGCAGTGATGCCCAGTGATTCTCCGCATCATCCGTATATTGCCGTGCGTACAACGGCCCCCTATCCCAAAAATAAAATTCCATCACTCTTAAACAAACTGTACCGGACAACGATAAAATTTCCGGTAAAAAACGGAGATATTGTTATTGACAATATTGATAATTCGGGAATCGGTGTTATAGTAACTGAAAACATTTAATCAGTTATTGTAAAGGGATCTTTATGAATCTGCTCGAATTATCTCAAAATATCCGCAAAGTCCGCATTGAGCAAGATATGACCGTAGAGCAACTGGCTAAAAACAGCGGTTTTTCCAAAGGTTTTATTTCTCAAGTGGAAAACTTCCGGATAACTCCCTCATTAAAGGCCCTGACCAGGATCGCCGATGCGTTGGGAGTCAGCATGAGTACTCTTTTTGCCGAAGACGGGGATACCTCTTCTCAATACACATTCGGCAATTTGAGCGATGGCAGAGAACTTGACCGGGACGACAGCGAAGAACATGGCATACGCTACTTTTCGCTTGCTCACCGTCACATCGGCCGCAAGATGGATCCTTTTGTCATAGAGTACACTCCGGCTGCACCGAGAGAATTCAAGTTTCACGATACCGAGGAGTTTTTTATTCTTCTTGAAGGAGAATTGAATTATATCATCTGTGACAATAATACCAACCGTTTGCTGCGGCCCAACGATACGATTTATCTCAAAGCCAATGTGCCGCATCGGGTGGAACTTGCACCGGGGTGTACATTCGCCAAAGGTTTGTTGATCTACACAGATTCGGAATTGACCATAGATTAAAAAAGCCTGTATTGCAGAAAATCAGGCAACACAGACTTCTTGATTGATATATCAAGTCATCTTTGTAATGGGATGATGACACTTTGCGGCGGATTACACAGCAATCCGATATCTGCCCGGTCGGCAGCAAAATCGATCCGGGTAGTCCATCCGGGG
>JAZNEV010000070.1:0-37726 GCA_045588835.1 Victivallaceae bacterium | reverse complement strand
GTCCGATAGTTTGACAAGAGATTGCCCGCAATGCAAAGCAAAAACGCTTTTTGAAAAAAGCTTGGCAAAAACCCCTGTGAAGTAACATTCTCAGGGGTTTTTCTTTTCACGGGAAAAGAAAGTAACCAAAGAAAAGCGTGGTGTTGCGCCCCGGTGTTCCAACGGGGCTTGATCGATTTTTTTGCGAAGCAGTGCGAGGCAAGGTCGAAGTCAAACAGAGGCAACGGCGAGGGAGCATACTATGTATGTGAGCGAGCCGGTGTCCGATAGTTTGACAAGAGATTGCCAGCAATGCAAAGCAAAAACGCTTTTTGAAAAAAACTTGGCAAAAACCCCTGTGAAGTAACATTCTCAGGGGTTTTTCTTTTCACGGGAAAAGAAAGTAGGCAAAGAAGCGGTACTTGACGAAATTATCAAAAAGAGATTGGGCATTTTCAGTGATGAGATGAGGCCGGCAGTTCAAAGCGGCTACTGACAAGTAACCAGCCGAAAACGCTCCGGCATCAGATCGCTCTGAAAATGAACAAGGATTTTGGAGAATTTTGACAAGGAACGCTATACAAGCGGAATGTCGTGTCTTGATCGGTTTATTTTTTGCAAGGCAGTTTCATTTTGTATCGCCGCTTTGTTCCGTTCAGGCTCTTCGTCGGGCCATCCTTGTCGATTCCGATCATTGACAGGCAGGTTTATGAAGAATATTCTGAATTTCTTTCCGGAGAGTTTAAGAATATATAGATATTTTTCCGCGGCTTCCGATATATCTGCACTTTGCATCTGAAATAGCCCAATAACTTTTTTCAAGTCGGCCCGGTGACTTTTGTCTCTCCCTGAAATATCCGTTAAAAACATTTTTTTTGAAAAAGCACTTGTATTTTCAGTTTATTAGGAGTATTTTATTATCAGGGTATAAACAACTGTAAAAAACGGAGAAAACTGTATGGATGAAAAAATTATTGAATTGCGCCGCAATATGCGCCGTACAGAAATGAGGATCAAAGAATTCTGTTCCCGCCAGGTGCCTACTGAAATATTTCACTATACGTTAAGCCAGATGCGGGCGATCGACACTCTCTATGCTCTGACCCGGGATTCCGGTAACGGCATTCATCTCAAAGAACTCGCCGAAACTCTCTCCATCACTCCGGCCGCAGCCAGCGAAATGGTCGATACCCTCGTCCGTAAAGGTGCGATCGTCCGTAAAAGTGATCCGGCCGACCGCCGGGCAGTCAGACTTTATGTCGGTGATTCGTTGCAGGAAAGATTTGAATCATGTGAAAAACAACTCAATACCCTGACCTCAAATTTTCTCAATACCCTTTCTGCCGATGAACGTCAGACATTTTTTGATGTTGTGGCCAAATTTGCCGAATTCACCTCTGAACAGGAAAACTTCCCGGAGGATGTCAAGTGATCACTTTTTCAGTTTCCGCTCTGGAAAAAGCCCCGGTGAATAAATCCGGTATCCTGCCGGAAGATTTCCTCGACCTGGCCCCGGATGATCAATTTTCCGCCGCCGGTGAAGGCAATTACGACCTGACTGCCTCGCTGGTTTCCGGCGGCATGCTGCTTTCCGGTTCGGCCGCCATTCCGGTAGGTGCCACCTGCGGCCGCTGTCTGGCGGAACTGGAATTCACCCTCGACGAAAACGATCTGCACATCTTCTTTGAATTAGCCGACGGTCAGGAAACCGTGGACGTCGATGAGGAGTTGCGGGCTGAACTGCTTTTGAATCTGCCGATGAATCCGCTCTGTGCCCCGGATTGTCAGGGGCTTTGTCCGGAGTGCGGCTGTGATCTCAATGAAACCCGGTGCAACTGCGAAGTGAAAAGTGCCGCTGATAAAGTTTCGCCGTGGAGTGCATTGGATAGTTTGAATCTCTAACATTCCTGACAGTCGGTTGCACCACAGCCCGCAGGGTAACGGCAAAAATTCCGGAGCGGGCGTGGATCGCTGCCGCAAGCCGGATTTTTTATAAAACACAATATCTGCTTACAACTATGGATACCTATATCCGATATTTCATTCAGCATTTGACCGTGGAACGGGGTTTGAGCCAAAACACCGTAAAAGCCTACGCCGGAGATCTGCTTGCATTGTCAACTTTTTTACAGGATAATCACATAACTTCATGGCGTACTCCTGACCGGGATACCCTGCTGGATTTCCTCGATTTTCTGCGTAACAACGGCATGGAAACCTCATCCATCGCCCGGCACCTGACGGCAGTAAAGATGTTTTACCGCTATCTGACCGCTGAAAAACTGGTGGACAGCGACCCGACGCTCCTGATGGATTCCCCGAAATTGTGGCGGATCCTGCCGGACCACCTTTCCATGGATGAGGTCAGTGCCATACTGAATATCTTCCCGGTCAATGGTGATGCTCTTACGTTGCGGAACCGCACGATCATCCACTTGCTTTATGCCTCCGGATTGCGGGTTTCCGAACTTACTTCGCTCAAAGTCACAGATATCAATTTTGAAACTGCCATCATCCGCGTCAAGGGCAAAGGTGCCAAAGAACGCATCGTGCCGGTGGCTCCCAAAGTTTTGAAACTGATTCAGAAATATCTGACCGGTGCCAGAGAGGAATTGATCGGTCTGGTTCCGCTTGTCCCTTATCTTTTCGTTTCCCGTCACTCACGGAAACTTGACCGGGAACGCATCTGGGGCATCGTCAAGGATGCCGCATTTCAAGCCGGTATCGCCAAAAATATCCATCCGCACACCCTGCGTCACAGTTTCGCCAGTCATCTGTTGGCCAACGGTGCCGATCTGCGGGCGATCCAGGAGATGCTCGGCCATGCGGATATCGCCACCACGGAAATCTATACTCATGTCGACCGGGGCAAACTGGCGGCGATCCACCACAAATTTCATCCGAGGGGTTGAATATGGCATATTTATTGAAAGATCTGGTACTCAATGCCGCCAAATTACCGGCCGACTGGTCGCTTCATCCGGAAAAGATCGCCGCTGAATCCATGCGTATTCCCGCCGGAAAAATTGCCGACTGCGAAATTCTTTCCGCTTCGATCGACTCCCGTAAAGGCAACCCCAAACTGCTTTTGACCATGCGTGTCGGGGGCGATGTGCCGGAAACTTCACACGAAGAATTTGCATCATTCATCCCCGCTCCGCCGGAAATCCCTCAAAATGTCACCCTGAATTCCCCTCTGGTCATCGGAACCGGACCGGCCGGGATATTCGCCGCACTCGTCCTTGCCCAAGCCGGATGCAAACCGGTGATCATCGATCGCGGTTCCCCGGTGGAAAGCCGGGTGGCGAAATATGAGGATTTTTTGAAAAACCGGCAACTTGACCCCGAAAGCAACCTGCTCATCGGAGAAGGCGGTGCCGGAACTTTTTCCGACGGCAAACTTTACACCGGCACCAAAGATCTCCGGGCGGCATGGGTGAAAAAAATTTTTGCCGAATGCGGTGCCCCGCCGGAGATACTCTGGCAGAAACGGGCCCATATCGGTTCGGATTTTCTGACACTCACTGCCGCCAATATGCGTAAAAAAATCGAATCACTCGGCGGAAAATTTTTATTCAATACCCACGTTACCGATCTGGTGATAAACAACCATCGCTGTACCGGAGTCAAAACCGTTTCCGGTGAGATACTTTCCGCTCCGGCGGTTTTGCTTGCCCCCGGACTCGGCGGCCGGGAATTGATCCGCAACATCCTCAATAAAGTTGAATGGTCGCCGAAACCGTTTCAGATCGGCTGCCGTATCGAACACCCCCAGAAAACCGTCCGTCTGGCCATGTACCACATGCCCCGCCCGGCGGCCCTGGGTGCGGCCGAATACCATCTGGTTTCCCGGCGTTATCCCCGGCACAGTGCCTCGTTTTGCATGTGTCCCGGCGGAGAAGTGGTCAATGCCACCGCCTGGGAAAAACGTTCCATATCCAACGGTATGAGTTGTTTTGCCCGCGACACGGATTTTGCCAACAGTTGTCTGATCTCAACTTTTATGCCCGATGAATACGGTTCGCTGTCGGCGGTGGATGCCATGCTGGAAAATATCGAAAAACGCACCTTTGAATACGGCGGAGGCAACTATACTCTCCCGGCCCAGGATGCCGCAAATTTTCTGCGTAAAGAAGCCGGTTTGAAAAATTCCCGGACTTCTGCCCGGATCGGCATCACCCCCGGCAGGATCGACGAAATCGTGCCGGATGAATTGTATAAAGCACTGAGTTCTGCGGTAAAGGATCTTGACCGCCATATCCCCGGATTTCTCCGGCAGGGTAAATTCATCGGCGTGGAAAGTTGCGTATCATCCCCCGTCAGGATCAACCGCGACCGCGAAACTTTGCGTACTTCCATTGCCGGTCTGTACTGTGCCGGTGAAGGTTGCGGTCTGGCCGGAGGCATCATTTCCGCCGCTTGCGACGGTATCGCCTGTGCCTTGAAAATGATGGGATAATGCCGGTATGCCGGATTTTCAGTTTTTATCCGGGAAACATTTTTTCAAATGTTCCTCATCCGGCGGAGATGTCAGCAAACTGACCACGATCAAAGTAACTGCCGCCAGCGGCAAAGCGTAAACAAACGGATCAACATGAGGCCACGGATGCACGGAAATCAATTCGGTTTTCCCGAAAAGTTTTTCACAGATCCCCAACATGGCCGACTCTTTTTTATGCAGAAAAAGCAATCCGAATACCGAAACTCCCGCCCCTACTGAAATCGCCGCCCAGACTCCGGCCCGGGTCGCCCGTTTCCAATAGAGAGCCGCCATATAAACCGGCAGAAATGCCGCCGCACAAACACCGAAAAATATCGCCGTGCCGCGGGCAACGATCCCATCCGGCAGAATTATGGCAAAAATCAGACTTAAAAAGATCCCGACACATACTCCGGCCCGGGTAACTGCCGGAGTTTCCGCCGATTTTTTCAATTGTCCGCAGATGTCATGACCGATCGAACTGCCGCTGACATGGAATAAACTGGATAATGTGGACATCGCCGCCGAAAGCATGGTCAGAGCAAATATATACAGCACCGCCGGCGGTAACGCTTCACGGATGAATATCGGAATGATCAGATCCGGATTTCCTCCGGCAACCTCAATGGCCAGTTGCGACGTTCCCTCTGCCAGACCTTTATCCGAATAGTAGAAAAATACATTGCTCAAAGCACCGATCATATACGCCGCTCCGGCCGTACAAAGGATAAAAAATGATCCCACCATCACCGCCCGGTTGAGTTCCCGGTCACTTTTTACCGTCATGAAACGCACCGCCAACTGCGGTTGGGCCAATGCTCCGATACCGACACCGAGCATCAGACTGGAAACCAGCGTCCACCACCAGACCGAGTTGAATTCCGGCATGACCGTCCAGCCCCGGTGTCCCAGAGAGTATTCCACCGGCAGTCTCTCTGCAACCAATGGAGCCATATCAGTCAAAGTCTGATGGGCTTCGACCACGCCGCCGAGTTTCACATAGCAGAGAATAAGCAAAGTGAGCATACCGCCGACCATGACACTGCCGATCAGAGCATCGACATACATCACCCCTTTCAATCCGCCGAATATGACGTAAACCGCCACTACCGCGGCAAAAATCATCAACACCGGGATATAGGGCAAACCCATAACTTCCTGTAAAAATCTGGCTCCGCTGATCAGCACCACACTGGAATAAAGCGGCAGAAAACAGAATATCACCGCCGCAATAAAGATTTTCATCTTTTCACTCTGGAACCGGCGACCGATAAATTCAGGAAAGGTTTTGGCATCCAGCGCCAGACCGATACTGCGGGTACGGCGGCCGAACCAGATGAAAGCGATCACGATGCCGAATGCGATATTCATAAATACCAGCCACATCAGTCCCATGCCGAATTCCCCGGCCACACCGCCGAAGCCGACCAATGCCGAAGTGCTGATAAAAGCCGCACCGTAACTCATGGCCATAACAAAAGGATTGACCGATCTGCCGGCCAACAGATAATCACTGCTGCTGCGGGTCTTGCGGTATCCCCGGAAACCGAGAAAACTGATCACTGCCACATAGAGCAGCAACAATCCGCCCATCGCCAGAGTATTGACCGATCCGCCGATCGCCCCCAAAAGATTCATTTACTGTCACCGCCTTTATTCCAACGGACAGCTCCGTAGATCACTCCGAATGCCGATGCGGCAATACTGCCCAGCACCGCTCCGGTAATGTAAAAATCTCCCAAACCCAACATCAGTGATTCCTCTTTTTACTGAAAAAGTTGAAAAATAAAAGAACGGACAGAGCACTTGAACTCAGTCCGTTCTTTTCAAAATCCTGTACTCCGCCGGATTACGCTTTAACGTAATTTCCGGTACGAATGCAAGCGGTACACATTTTGACCGTTTTGACGGTGCCGCCTTCGTTGACTTTAACATTCTGCAAATTGACTTCGAATTTGCGTTTGACGTTTTTCACAACGTGCATACCGATACCGCCGGCTTTGATCGCCAAACCTTTACGGGTGATACAGCCGCCGTTGCCTTTGGTTTTGCCGCAGATGGCACAGACTTTACTCATGACCCTACCTCGTTATAGTTAATTAAAATATACAGACAAAAAATGGTGAGTTGGCCGGGACTCGAACCCGGGACCACCGCCTTAAAAGGGCGATGCTCTACCGACTGAGCTACCAACCCACCTTGGATGTATCCGACATATCATCGGATAACAGTTATATAAAATAACCGCTATTCAGCAAAATTGCAAGCGGACTTTTGAAAAAATCCTCAATTTTTTGCATTTTTTCTTGCCAAAAGTTCATTTTGCAATTCGCTGTCGGCCGACAAAACCTGATTTTTCTGCTTTTCGCGGAAACTTTTGAGTTTGGCGGCCAACTCCTCATCGGCGGTCGCCAGAATACTCACCGCATAAAGTGCCGCATTTTTTGCTCCGGCTTTGCCGCAGGTTACCGCCGCCACCGGGATTCCCGGAGGCATCTGCACCGTAGCCAGAAGTGAATCGACCGCTTTGAATGGTTCCGAAGCCATCGGGATACCGATCACCGGCAGCGTGGTGTGAGCGGCGACCACACCGCCGAGATGGGCGGCCATACCGGCGGCACAGATGATCACTTTACAGCCGTTTTTTTCAGCATTGGCAGCAAACTCCGCCGCTTCATGGGGGGTGCGGTGGGCGGACATGATCCGGGCGGTAAACGGCACGCCGAATTCATCCAGCACATCAAAGGCATTGCGCACGATCTCCAGATCGCTCTTGCTGCCCATCATAATTGCGACACTCATGGGATTTTCCTCATTCTGTTTATTTTGGTCAGATTACATTAATATAATGTTTGCAGACGGATTTGTCAAGGCGGATCGTCATTGAATCAGATAAAGCCGCACTTTTTCAAATCTTCCAATTCGATCAGCAGATTCGGGGTGAAGTTTTTCCGGATCTCCGGATCGGCCAACTCCGCGGCGCTGAAAAAGCGTACTTCATCGATCTCGCTTTGCTGAAAATCGAATGGTCCGGATAATCTTGTTCCGAATACCCGGACATTTTCCGATTCGACCTCATTGCGGATCCTGCTGTCAAAAAGGTGGATCAGTTCCACCTCTTGAACAACCCCCAGTTCCTCGGCCAACTCCCGGCGGGCGGCGACTTCAAAGGTTTCCCCGGCATCCAGATGCCCGCCGCAGGCGGTATCCCATTTCCCCGGCTGGATATCCTTATCCATCCGCCGCTTCTGAAGCAGAAGCATCCCGTTTTCCGGATGGATGACCGCCACATGGGCGGTACAATGGATCAAAGCCGGATTTCCGTGACACTCACTGCGTAAAGCGGTCCCCAAATGGATCCCCGCCTCATTGTAGATGTCAAAATATTCAGCCATGTCACTTCCGGATGATGGCCAGCAGCTCATCCCGTTTGGCCTCCATGAGTTCTACGGTATCGGCTTCGACGATCAAACGGAGCAGAGGCTCGGTATTGGAACTGCGGACATTGAACCACCAGTGGTCATATTCCGAAGAAATACCATCCAATTCAAACATATGACCGTCGGCATATTTCGCTCTGATCTCATCCAATACCGGTTTGACATCGGCAACTCTGGAGTTGATCTCTCCGCTTGACGCATATTTTTTCAGAGGAGCGATCAATTCGTGAAGCGGCTGATTTTTGGCACAGATCAAATTGGCCAGCATGATCATCGCCAATCCCTGTGATTCGGCAGTGAAATTCTGTTTGAAATAGTAGTGTCCGGAAAGTTCCCCGGCAAAAACCGCATCATTTTCCCGCATCTGATTCTTGATGAATGCGTGACCGACCCGGCACCGGATCGCTTTGCCGCCGTTGGCCTCGATACACTCTCTGACCGCCCGGCTGGAACGCAGATCGTAAAGGATCGTCGCCGGTCCGCGGGAAAGAATATCCTGAGCGATCAGAGCGGTAAAAAGATCCATCGGAATGATTTCGCCGTTGTCATCGATGAATCCGCACCGGTCGGCATCGCCGTCAAAGGCCGCACCGAAGTCGGCTTTGACCTCTTTGACTTTGGCCCGGATGGCATCCAGAGTGTCGGTTTTCAGCGGATTGGCCTCATGATTCGGAAATGTGCCATCCATCACATCGTACATCGGCACGATATCAAAAAGATCAGTGATCCCGGCGATCTCATAAAGCCCCATGGCATTGGCATAATCGACCACAACTTTCAGTTTGCGGTCAAGTTTGGCAAATGAACGCAGAAATGCCCCGTATTGGCCGGTAATATCGTAAGTGGAAATTTTGCCTTTGACCGGCACATCCTGCCACGCCTGATTTTCTGCGATCTTCTGGATATCCATGATGCCGGTCGCGCCGCTGATGGGAACGGCATCGGCTTTGCAGAGTTTGAAGCCATTCCATTCGCCCGGATTGTGACTGGCGGTGATCATCACACTGCCGTCGGCTTTGAGTGTGCCGTTGGCAAAATAACTTTGCGGAGTGGAACTCAAACCCAGATCGATCACATCAGCACCCTGATCGGTAATACCTTTGCTGATGCCCTCGAACAACTGTTGGGAATGCGGTCGCATATCCCGGCCGATAACGACTTTTTTCGCTCCGGTGAAAGTAACGTATGCCCGGCCGATGGCATAGGCGATATCAGCATTGATATCCGCCGGATAAACGCCCCGGATATCGTAGGCCTTGAAAATACCTGACATAATCAAAAATCCTTTCCTGAGTTAAAAAACGGGGTACAAGAGATTTTCCCCTGCCCCCGTTTTTTGAAGTTGAATCAATTTCCGGATTACTTCTCGCAGTCGCAGTCGCAACCGCAGTGGCAATCTTCATCGCCGCAGTTGCAATCTTCATCGTCACAACTGAAGTAATCTTTGATCTGATCGACGATACCCTGCGGGGTGAAGCCGAACTTCTCGGCCAGCACTTTGTACGGAGCAGAAGCACCGAAGTGATCCAGACCGATATTGAGACCTTCCAGACCGGTGAAGCGTTCCCAGCCGAAAGTGCTGGCGGCCTCGATGGAAACCACCGCACCGCAGTAACTGGGCAGCACCTCTTCCTGATAATCGAAATCCTGCTGGAGGAAAAGTTCCCATGACGGCATGGAAACCACACGCACTTTGACCTCCTCGGCCCGGAGCAATTCAGCGGCTTCCAGAGCGAGATTGACCTCGGAACCGGTGGCAAGCAGAATGAGATCGAAATCTTCATCGTCGCTCACCACGAATGCACCGCGCTCGACGTTGACGTTTTTGGCGGCTTCTTCGCTGTACGGTTTGAGATTCTGACGGGTCAGCAGCAGAGCCACCGGACCATCGGCTTTAAGAGCGGCGGCCCAGGCACCGGCGACCTCGTGGGCCTCTGCCGGACGGATCACGGTCACGCCGGGAATGCTGCGGAGCATGGCGATCTGCTCGATCGGCTCGTGAGTGGGGCCGTCTTCACCGACGTAGAATGAGTCGTGGGTGAAAATGTAGATCTGATGCAGTTTCTGGATGGCGGCCAGACGGATCGCCGGTTTCATATAGTCAGAGAAGACGAAGAAGGTCGAACTGTACGGAATGGCAGTACCGTTGGCGGCCATACCGTTGGCGGCCAGTCCCATAGCCAATTCACGCACGCCGAAGTGGATGTTCCGGCCGCCGTAGTTGCCCGGAGCGAAATCGGTTTCGCCTTTGATGTTGCTCTTGGTGGAAGGAGCAAGGTCAGCGGCACCGCCGAAAAGAGCGGGGACCAATTCAGCAGCTTTCTGCAGGATCGCACCGCTGCTGGCGCGGGATGCGACCGGCTCATCGACCGGAGCGGCTTTGAGCAATTCTTCAAGGATGTTTTCCGGCACAGTCTGGTTGATATATTTGTCAACGAGTTCTTTGGTAGCGGCATCGGCATCGCAGAAGGCTTTGAATTTGGCATTCCATTCAGCGGCTTTGGCCTGACTGTCAGCGACACAGGCGGCACAGTAGGCTTTGACATCATCGGCGACGGTGAAAGCCGGTTCGGTATAGCCGAGGTTGGCACGCAAAGCGGCCAATTCTTCATCGCCGAGCGGCTCGCCGTGGGAAGAAGCTTTACCCTGTTTGTTGGGGGCGCCGAAACCGATCTGGGTCTTGCCGATGATGATGGTCGGGCGGCCGTCGGATTCCACTGCGGCGGCCAGAGCGGCATCGCACCGGGCGATATCGTTGGCGTTGTCGCAACGGATCACCCGCCAGTTGTAAGCGGCGAAACGGGCGGCGACATCTTCGGTAAAGGCGATACCGGTGGAGCCTTCGATACTGATGGTATTATCATCGTAGAAGACGATCAGATCATCAAGTTTCAGGTGGCCGGCCAGAGAAGCGGCTTCGCTGGTGGCACCTTCCATCATGCAACCGTCGCCGGAGATGACGAAAATTTTGTTGGCAAAGAAATCGGTTTTATCCAGACCGGTACGGGCGGCAAAATAACGGTTGGCGATGGACATACCGACCGCAGAAGCAAAACCGCTGCCCAAAGGACCGGTGGTGATATCGACACCGTCGGTGTGACCGAGTTCCGGATGGCCCGGAGTGAGACTGCCCCACTGACGGAAGTTCTTGAGTTCTTCCATATCCAGACCGTAGTTGAAAAGGTGGAGCAAGCTGTACATCAGCATTGAGCCGTGTCCGGCGGAAAGGATGAAACGGTCACGGCCGATCCAACCCGGAGTGGAGGGGTCATGGCGCAGATATTTGCTCCACAACACGGCGGCGTAGTCGGCACAGCCCAAAGGCATACCGGGGTGGCCGGATTTGGCTTTCTGAATCGCTTCTGCGGAAAGGACGCGGATGGTATCCGCTGTTTTTTTCGCCATTTTGCAGTCGAACATTGTAAATCTCCTTTTTTTGTTCGCGTTGCGCCGCCGGAAATGACGGATTTTGAAAAAAGTTCCGTTTTTCCGGTTTTGCAACTGGTAATTTGACCAAAATTGCGTTATCTTTATTAAAGTAACACTAAAACGCAAGAAAAACAAGTTATTTTGTAAAAATATGACAGAACGTTTCATAACTTCCACTCTGAATCGCCGTGATGCGGCCAAAGAATCCGGTTTGCGGCCGCCGACTTTTGCGGAATTCCCCGGTCAGGACCGGGTCAAAGAACAACTGGAATTATTCGTCCGGGCGGCCAAAGAACGTGACGAGGCCCTCGATCACATCCTGCTGTGCGGACCGCCGGGGCTGGGAAAGACCACGCTGGCTTACATCATCGCCAATGAAAGAGGCACTAAACTGAAAAGTTCCAGCGGACCGGCCATCGAAAAACCCGGCGATCTGGCCGGATTGCTCACCTCGCTTGAACCCGGCGACGTGCTTTTCATCGACGAGATCCACCGCCTGAGTGCCACCGTTGAGGAATATTTGTACAGTGCGATGGAGGATTTTTTCATCGACATCATGCTTGAACAGGGGGCCGGGGCCAGAAGCGTCAGACTCAATGTGCCGAAATTCACCCTGATCGGAGCGACCACCAGACTGGGCATGATCTCCGCTCCGCTGCGGGCCAGATTCGGTTTGAATATGCGTCTTGATTATTATGATACGGCAAGCCTCACCGATATTTTAAAGCGGTCGGCCAATATCCTCAATGTGCCGATCGACGGAGACGGGGCGTATCAGATCGCTTCACGCTGCCGGGGAACTCCGCGTATTGCCAACAACCTTCTGCGGCGGGCCAGAGATTATGCCCAGATCAAAGCCGATGGAAAAATCACCGGCGAGGTGGCCGCAAATGCTCTGGAAATGCTGCAGATCGATTCCGACGGTCTGGATGAAATGGACTTGCGGATATTGGAGGTCATCATCAACAACTTCCGCGGCGGCCCGGTGGGATTGAAAAATATTGCCGTTTCCACCGGAGAGGATGAAGGTTCTCTGGAAGATGTCTACGAGCCGTTTCTCATCCAGCACGGTCTTCTGGTGCGTACCCCCAGAGGCCGGGTGGCAACTCCGAAAGCATGGAAAAAACTGGGCCTTTCTGAAGCGGTCAAAGACTCCGGGCAGCTCTTTTGATCATCACTGACCGGCCGGCAGTATCTGCATTTACGGTAAGATTGCGGTCTGAAAACTCTTTTCAGGATGATTTGTGTTTCATCCGGAATTGAGATGGTGTGATCTGAAATACCTCTTTGAATTTCTTGCACAGATAATTGCTGTCATAAAATCCGCAATTCAAAGCGATCGTACCGATTTCCATATCGCTGGTGATCAATAAATTCTGCACATGGCGCAAGCGGATTTTCAACAGATGATCCATCGGTGCGGCACCGAGTGCCTGCTGGAAATGCCGTTGAAAACTCCTTTCGCTCATACAGGATAATTTCGCCAGTTTGGCCAGCGTGATCTTTTCCGGATAATGGTTATTCATATAGTTGAGTGCATTGCCCACCAGAAAGCGCACCCGCTGACCGGGGTGACGGATACTGCTCAAACGGGAGATCCGGGTCAAAATCTGCATGAATAGTGCCAGAGTGAAAAACATACTGCCGGGATGGATATTTTTCAACTCATCATCCAAAGCGGTGATCAAAGCGATCACTCCGGATAATTCATCCGGCTCAAGATGAAGTACCGGTCTGGCAGAAACATACTTTTTATCCGGGGAAAAAATTTCCTTGAAAATGCTCAATTCACCGCTATCCAACTGCGGCATCGGCAATTTTTTGGTGTCGAAAATCAAGTTGACGATATCCGCTCCCGCCGTCCGGTCATAACCGTGGACAATCCCCGGATGGATCAACAGCACATCACCGGCGGAAACTTTGCAAAACTCATTTTCCACAATATGAATAAGTTGCCCGGAAGCCACAAAAACCAATTCCGTGTAATTGTGATCGTGAAAAAGTTTTTGCGGATGGTCGCCATAAACCGCACTGACACTGACCGGCAGTTTGCCTTCCGGAATATAAAAGGATAATTCGGATAAATACTCGGCTTTCATAAGATTCTCCACATTTGGCGTAAATATACTATCAAATGGCGTAAATGTCAAGGCGGTTTTACCATTTATTACCTATATTTAACACAGTTCACATTCAACAACCCCTAACGTGAAAGGACAAACATTATGGAAAAACTTTTTTCAGGTGCATCGACAAGAGATTCATTCTCCACCCGGAGAATGAAGCCGTATGGCTTCACGCTGATCGAATTGCTGGTCGTGATCGCCATTATCGCTATTCTGGCGGCGATCTTGCTCCCGGCTCTTAATTCCGCCCGTGAGCGCGGCCGCAGTGCCAGTTGCATCAACAATCTCAAGCAGGCCGGCAGTGCCGTCATGCAATACGGCAGTGATTACGATGACTACATTATGCTTTATGATTTAGGGACGGTTATGGATAATTACGACTTGGTTGGAGCAACCAGCTCAAACGAACGTGCGATTCAAAATAATGTAGGAGCTATACTGGCACATTTGGGATACATTCCGGCTCCGTCAGAAGGAGCCACCAGCAGCGTTTGGATTTGTCCATCATCAGACTATGAGGATTTAAAAAAGCATGCTTTTGCACTCGGCAGAGGTTACGGAGTGGCATTGGGACTGGGGTATTCCGGAGAATATGCCGGAGCAGAAGCGATGACCCGAGGTGCTGTCATGCCTAAATTCGGTCAATCTCCCCGTCCCTCTTCACAATTCTTTGCCGGTGATACAATCAACGCAGATCATCGCAATGGAGCTAATAGAATCGGTTGTAAAACAGTTCTTTCCAGCAGCAGTGGCGGTATTCTTTATGGTTGGCACTCGCTTTCTGCCAATATGCTCTTTATCGACGGTCATGTCAGCAGCAGGCAGCAGCCGAATCAGACGGCCGGATCGATCTATCATGGAGATATGACGCTCGGTGATGTCGATACAGCCAAATGGTTCTGGTTCTGGAGAAAGTGAGGTGTTTTCATGCGTTTTTGTATTCTTCCTGCCTTATTGTGGAGTTTCATACTGACTGCCGGAACTCCGGTTTTGGAGTGGAAATTTGAAAAAGTTGTCAACACCAACTATCTGGAAAGCTGTCAGGCGACCGGCCGCAAACAGTGGCTGCACGGCGCGCCCCGCCGCGGTGCCGGAGTCACCGGAGATGCGTTGGATTGCGGACCGTCATCCAACAATTTCGTTGCCGAATTGAATATGCCCTACCGGGCGTTTACCATCGATCTCAAATTCAAACTGGATAATCCGGTCAACTCCAGAAACGGCAATACGCTGGTGTGGTACGCGCTTCACAGTTGGGGCAGAAGTGACTTCCTTTTTAAAATCACTCCCAAAAAAGAGTTGATGGCGCAATTTTTCACCAAAGACAGCCGAACCGGGGAAATAAAACTCTCTTACACGGTGCTTTCCAAACCGCTGGATATTGAACCGGGCAGATATTATTCGGTGCGTATCTCATCGGTTTCCGGCGGGAACCTCAAAATCTATCTCGACGGTGTGCTGGTGGCGGCCAAAGATAAAGCGGTAAGTTTCAGTGACCTGACCGCCGGAAATGATCCGCGCTACTACCCGATGCTGATGCTCGGCGGCGAGGCCCGCACCGCCAAACCCCGTTTCCAACTTGACGGCGTGATCGATGATGTTCGCATCTACGATCATGAAGTGCCGATGGATGATGCCCCCGCCGGTTCCCCTGCCGCCGATGCCCCGGCGGCATCGGCGGGGGATAGTTCCCTGCCGTTGACCCTTTCCGGCAGAAAGATAAAAACTGCACCATTCAAGGTGTTGGATGTCGATCTGCAGGCCGGAGTGGTCTTTCAACAGGCGGCCAAGGTTTTCACCGACCATGCGGCACACGCTGAAATCTGTTTGCAGAATGACAAATTGATCGTGGAATTCATCTGCCCGGTTTCTCCGGCTCACCCGGTGGAAAGAGACGTTTCCGGCTTCTGGAGCGGCGAAATGGTGGAATTTTTCTGGTCGCCCGATCCGGCGGCACAAAATTATTATCAATTCTGCTACAACGTTTCCCTGCGCCGCTCCGATGCGATCGCCTGGCGCGGTGTGGGCAACCGCAACAACGACTGGCAAAGCAATTTTGAAGTGCAATTTTCCGAAACATCTTCCGCCTACCGGGTGAAAATGATCATTCCGGTTTCCGAATTGGGCATTGAACCGGGAAATAAAAACAAGGTCTACCGGGCCAATTTCACCCGCAGCGGCAAAAGTGCCGGCGGCCGCTCCACCTGGGCCGCTGTCGGACAGAATTTTCACAACCCCACCGCTTTCGGTTTCGTTATCTCCGGCACGCTGGCCGACTACCTCGCTATTGAATTGGCTGATTTGAAACAACGTATCGCCGGGATCACCCTCAACGAACATCTTTCCGGCAAACTCGCCTCTCTGGAACGCTCCATTTCTGCCTGCGGCAATGATCCGGCCAAATTCGCCGCCGCCAGAAGAAATATGAACAACTTTGAAAATGAAGTTGTCATGCACTCGCTGGCCGGCAAAAGTTTGATCATTTCCCGGCCCGATATGTGGCAGGATGATATAGCCCCCTCGCTCCTCACCCGTCCGATACGCAGTTTCAAAGTGCGTATGGCGCAGAACAGCATCCATTTTCTCTCCTTTGCGGTAAGCAACATGACCGACCGCCGTTTTCTCTGCCGGATAAAATGCATGGATACCTTTCCGGTTCCCCGTTTCGACAATGCTCCGGCACAGAGATTTCCGCTGGATGCCGGTTTCCGGGAAGCGATCCCGCATGATGACAATTCCGGTCGCTCCTTTTACGATGCCCTCGCTCCGCTGGCTCTCGGACAACTTTTGCGGGTCGGTGCCAAAGATACGGCGGCAGTATGGCTGACCTTATCCAGTATCGGTATCGCTCCGGGCGTCTACCGCACCAATATCGTCATCAAAAGTGCCACTGCCGGATTTGACAACGAAGTTATCCCGCTGGAAGTCGAAGTTCTCCCCGTGGATCTGGCAAGCGTGGAAACTGACACCGCCTTATACAACTATATCCAATCGCGTTTCGTCAACACCTTTTCTGCGGATGCGACCGGATTGCTCTCCATGCTCGTCGCCCGCAATGTCAACTACATCTACTGCAACATACCCGGCGCAGAAGATATGGATATCTACCCATCCTTTGATGCCGAAGGCAATATCGGCGAATGTGACTTCACCGATCTGGATAACCTCATCGATGCCTATATCCGCTGCGGTATGCCCAAAGAACGGATCAAACTCCAGTTCTATCTGGCCATGGATTATCCGGGCTACTGTCTGAAAAACAATGGTAAAACCTTTCCCTTCCCCAAATTTTCCCCGCAGTGGCAGACCGCGTTTGCCGGATTCCTCCGGCAGTTGTACGACCACTGCCAGAGCAAATACGGCATCACTCCGGAGCGCATCGTGTTGTGTCCGGTCGATGAACCGCAGGGTGACTGCGACGATCAGCAAAGCACCATGTATAAAGCCTGTGCCTTTGCCCGCTTCATCAAATCGGTCACTCCGCAAGCCCGCCTGATGGCCAATCCATTCGGTTTTACCGATAGCGCCATGCACCGCAAGAATTTTGCCCGCCTTGCTGAATATTTCGATATTCTCTCTCCTTACAGCGGTCAGTTGACTCCGGGGATGATCCGATACATCAACTCTTTGAAATTCAAGGAGGTGTGGACTTACAACATCCTGCAGAAGTTCCATTCTCCGGCGGCTTACTGCCGCAAGTTGTGGGAAAATATGCACCACGGATTTTCCACCGTTTCGACCTATTGGCACGTCGATCAGAGTGATGGCGGTGATGCATTCTGCCCCTTTGATTACAGCGGTTCACGGCGCAACGATTACGCTACGATCTTTGCGGATTTTTCCAGCGGCCGCGGCATTTTCAGCCGCCGTCATGAAGCCTACTTCATGGGTTGTCAGGATGCCCGGCTCATCACCCTCTGCCGCCGTCTGGCTCAAGGTAGACCGGAAGCCGCCAGAGTCGAAGCGATCATCGCCCGCGGCGCAGAAGGCGATATGAGCATTATCGAGGAGTGCCGCAACGAATTACTTACTATCGCCTTGCAGCTTGGGAACCGGTAATGAAACGTCTCTGGATGTCACTTCCGGAAGTTCCGGAAACTCCTTATATCGCAGTTTTCCGCTGCCGCTTTGCCACAGCAGAAAAAATGACACTGCCTTTTACTTTCAGTGCCGATGAGCGGTGTCAACTTTTTCTGGATGGCCAACGGATCATCGACGGCCCGGAGCGTGGAGCGACCCGACGCTGGTATATGCAGAATTGTTCCCCTGATCTTGTTCCCGGTGAACACGTTCTCTGCGCCAGAGTGATCGCATTCGGGTTTCACCAGTGGGCGTATGCCCAATTATCCGTGTGCCACGGCTTCTGGATCGATGAACCGCAGGGTATCTTGAAAAACTGGGATTGCCAGATCGAATCCGGATGCACCTTTGAAACGCCATTCCCCGATTGGGGAGCATTTCCCAGAGTACATCTGACTGCCGATCACAATCCGGATATCCTTACCGGTAAAGGCGGTATCTGGCAGCCGGTCGCTTACTTTGAGGATGAGCGGGAACTTTTCCCGCCGGATCTGCCGTTGATGCGTTATGAAAAAGTCGTGCCGCAGGTGCGTGAAAATAATTGTTTCTACTTCCCCGACTATCTCTGTGTCTGGGCCAACTACCGTTTTTCCGGCAAGGGTACGGTAAAGATCCGCTGGGCGGAAACCCCATACCTTACCGACAAATTCGATGATATTTATCTGAAAGGAAATAAAGGAAACCGCAACGGTCAATATCTGGTCGGCAATTTTGACACCTTTGAGATCGATGGTCAACTCCACTGGTTCGATTACTGGTGGCACGCCGGACACTATGTGCAGATCATCACTACTGGCGAAGTGGAGTGCATTCCGGAATTTTACCGTACCGGTTATCCATACGGTAATTTTACTCCGGCAAATACACTGGAAAAAATGGTCTTTGACACTTTGCAGGCCTGTTCGTTTGAAACATTTATGGATTGTCCATACTATGAACAACTTATGTATATCGGAGATTCCCGGCTCGAAGCGATCTGCACCCGGCTTATCACAGATGATGACCGCCTGATCCGCAAAGCATTGCGCCTGCTGTCGCTTTCCCAGAATCCGGATGGTTCGTTGAATGCCCAGTACCCCTCACGCTCCATACAGCAGATCCCCTCATTCATGCTGATCTGGATTTTGATGCTCCACGATCACTGGCAGGTCAATGGAAAGGATGAATTGACCATTGAATTGCTCCCCTGTGCCGGGAAGATCCTGAAGTTTTTTGCCGGTAAAGAGAAAAATGGTCTGGTAAGCATACCCGGCTGGAATTTCATCGACTGGTGCGATAACTGGGAGCGCGGAACTCCGCCGGGCGGAGAGCAGAACAGTATTCTGAACTTCTTCTATCTTATGGCATTGCAGGCCGTTGCTGAAATGGATGGCAGCGTTGAATATCTTGAGCGGTCACGGCGGTTGTTTGCCCGTATCCGCGAGGTGTTTTACGATAAGGATGCCGGACTTTATGCCATTGATGCCGGACATCACCACTTTTCAGAACATGCCAATGTGCTGGCTCTGCTGGCCGGGGCACCGGCGGCGGAGGTCGTTGACGCTCTGCGCCGCCGGAGCGATCTGGAACCGTGCAGTATCTACTTTTCCTACTATTATCTGGAAGCGTGTATGAAGTGCGGTTTGGATGATCTGGCGGAAAAACGCCTTGCCTGCTGGCAGCATCTGCCGGATGAGGGATTGACCACTTTTCCGGAAGAATTCAAAGATCCCCGTTCCGACTGTCACGCCTGGGGATGCTACATTCTCAAATATCTGCTGGCAAAACGCACTGAAAAATCCGCTTTCCCGGCTTGATTGCTTTATCAGGGAACGGAGACGGTTTTTCCAAACGAAACGATTCAGCGGCATGGCGTTGAATCGTTTCATCACTTTAAACTGAAGCCGGTAAAACAATGCCGTGAAAAACCTCAAATGCTCCGTACCGGACTTTGGCCCCGGTGACCGTTTTTGAAAAAATTCAATTAAATTCGCATTTTGTTTTAATTATCTATTGCTTTTTTCAATATTATGAGGTATACTTAAAGCGTGGAACAAAATTAAACGTTTTATGCAAGGGTGTAAAGATGCCGTCCAACTATCCGACATTGAAAGATGTCAGTGCTGAAGCCGGAGTTTCCATGGCTTTGGCCTCGGTGGTGCTGAATGGCAAAAAGGGGCGGATAAAAGCCTCGGAGGAGACCCGCAGAAAGATTCTGGAAGCGGCGGAGAAATTCGGTTATGAGCCGGATCGCAATGCAAGAGCCCTGCAGATGAGCCGCAGTTTCCTGATCGGGGTGCTGGCGTATGACGTAAGTACATCATTCGTACCGGAAATCCTGACCGGTATCGAAAAGGGTTTCATGCACACCAATTACGGAGTGCTTTTAGGTTCGTATTGTACGGAAACAGAGTTGACTGAGTGTCTGGAAATGTTCCGGAAGCTCAAAGTTGACGGGCTGATAATCATCTCAACGGAATTCAAGAAATTTCCGGATAAACTGGCGATGTGGAACCGGGTGGCAAAGGTTTTTGTGGGCAGTGCTTCAGAGTTGCCGCATTCCAGTTCCGTATGTGCCAGCCGGGAGGATGTCGGAATACTGGCGGTGCAGGCATTGAATGCCGGTAATCACCGCGTTTATGCCCATGTGGCCAATGACCGCTCATCCAATGCCGCCGGATACCGGCGGACTCTGATTGAAGCCGGTGTCGCACCGGAAAACCTGATCACGGCATACTCCAAAAACTATCTTGATCAGGCTTTGGAAGCGGCAAGGGAACTGCTCAGAGAGCATCCGGAAGTCACCGCCGTATTTGCCGACAGTGACATTCTGGCGGCGGCGGTGGTCAAAGCGGCAGCGGAGACCGGCAGAAAGATTCCGGATGAATTGGAAGTTATCGGGGTGGATGACAGTATTTTGTGTCAGTTGACCACGCCGACATTAAGTTCCATATGGCAGCCGAAGCGGGAACAGGGCGAGATCGCCGCTGAATTGATGCTGAAACTGCTCAAAGACGATATTATGGAAAACCGGGTGCTTCCGGTGCGGATAGCCGCCCGGCAGACCCTGAAAAATCGGGAGGTTGCAAACAGTAAAAATGAATGATATCATATATCTGGATGGAAACGACTGGGAGGCAGACTATTTCCTGCCGGAACAGCAATATTTCAAATGGACCGGTCAGCACCGGGTCATATTCAATATGTTCCGCAACAGTGCCCAGAGTGCCGGTTTTGTCAGCGGAGATGCTGCACCGGGGGCGATGACCGGCACGGTGCCGGGATGCGACCGTACATTTCTGCTGGAAAACGGCATGTGCGATGATCCCTTTTACGCCCGCAATCTGGAACATACCGTTTATGCGGAAAACTACTCATGGGCATTCCGCAAACGCTTCACCCTGCCGGAAAAGTGGCAGAACCGGAAGATCCAGCTGGACTTCAAAGGTCTGGATTACCAAGCGGTGATCTTCCTCAATGGTCAGTGGATCGATTCCCATGTCGGTCAGTGCGTGCCCAAGTCGATCGACATCACGCAGTTTGTCAGATTCGGCGAAGAAAACATCCTTGCACTGGTCTTTGATGAGGCTCCCAAAGGCTCCCCCGACCACCGCAACCATGAACCGGCGGATTTCGCTTATTTCCACCGCACCAATATCGGTTTCGGCTGGGATTGGTCACGCGGCATCGTGCCGACCGGCATCTGGGACAGCGTATACCTCACCGCCTATGACCGGGTGCTGCTGACTGAAAAGCAACTGATTTTTGACGGCGAAAAAGCGTTGGTCAAACTGGAGATCGAATCGCGTAAAGATGAAAAACTGCCCATGCAGTGCCGTTTGAAACCCCGTAATTTTGAGGGCAAATGCACCGGTTTTTCCGCAGAACTGACCCTCGAAGCCGGAGAAAATTTTTATTCATTTGAAATGCCGCTGCCCGATGATCTGCAGTTGTGGTATCCGGTCGGTTACGGCAGTCAGCCGCTTTACACGCTGGAAATCACCATTGACGGTACGCTTTATACGCTGAATACCGGATTCAAAACGATCAAAATGGTGCGTAATCCGGATTCCCCCAGAGGGGCGAACAACCTCACTTACAATATCAATGGCAAAGATGTCTTTGTGCGGGGCGTGAATTATGTACCGGAAGATCTCCTCATCAGCCGGGCGGCGGAAAAGGATTACGATCATCTGGTGAAAACAGCGGCGATGGCGGGTTTCAACTACTTCCGCTGCTGGGGCGGCGGTCTGATCGAAAAAGAGTATTTCTACGATGCCTGTGACCGTTACGGAGTGATGGTGCATCAGGAATTCATGCACGGATGCACCAATGCACCCAAAGATGAGGAATTTTTGGCATTCAAACGCATCGAATGCCGCAAGATCCTCAAAAAACTGGCAAATTATGTTTGCATCACGCTGATTTGCGGCGGCAATGAGTCGCAGTATTACGGGGAGATCCCCAACAGTCCGATGTTTGAGGACTACCGCAAGGCGGTGGAAGAAATTTTGCCGTACACGCCATTCAGAGTGACCAGTCCGGATCTTTCCCGTCCGGGGGAAAGACACCACGGCCCGTGGCACTTTGCCGAACACAGTTTCTGGAACGGTCACTTCCGCTGTTTTGCCAGCGAAGTCGGCTGTAACGGCATGCCGGAATTTTCCTCGCTCAAGCGTTTCATTCCCGAAAGAGAATTTGAGACGATGAAAGGCCCGGCGCTGGAGTATCACTTCTACAACCGGGTCAATGTCTACGATCTGGGCAAACCGGTGGCAAAATTCGCTCCGGAAGTGATGAATGATATGGAAAAATTCTGCAAGGCTTCGATGTTCTCACAGGCGGATGCCGCCAGATACACTTATGAACACTACCGGCGGCTTTTCCCGAAAGCTTCCGGAGTGATCTTCTGGCAGTACAATGAGCCGTGGCCGACCTGTTCATTCAATCTTCTGGATTACTATGGCGTACCGAAACAGGCGGTCTACACCATGAAACAGGCCAATGCGACCACATTGCTCTCATTTGAGGATGATTCATGGTGCTGTGCGGATAAAGTGCTGAAAGCCAAATGGTATATCACTGCGGATAATGGTTTTACCGGCAAAGCGGCGTATAAGGCCTTTGACTGCGCGACCGGCAGAGAACTTTTTGCCAAAGAACTTTGCGGCACTTATGAAAAAAACACCACGCTGCTCGGCGAAGTTGATGAAACATTGCCCGACGGCATTACGGCGGTATTTTTCTATTTGAATGACATTTGTACCGGTGTGCGTTACTATGGTGTGCCGGATTATCAGGCGGCATTTGAATTGCCCCGAACCACGCTGGAAATCAAACGTGAGGGCAATTTCATCACCGTTGCCAATACCGGTAAGAGTGTGGCGGTGAATGTCAAAATGGAATTCAACGGTCTGCCGGATAAGACGGTGATATTCACCGACAACTATCTCGGCATCGAACCCGGTGCGACCCGGTGCGTCGAATTTTACGGCAATGCGGGCGGTACGGAATTGACCGTGACCGGCTGGAATTGTTAAATAAAAAAATAAAAAAATAATAACATTTGCCGCCGGGCGGACGGCAAAAACAGAAAAGGCATATAAAGAACCATAAAAAAATAAGGAGATGCATTCATGAGAGATGTTACAATGAAGAGCAATTCCTGTCATCTGCATGACAGGAAGCCCATGGGCTTCACCCTGATCGAGTTGCTCGTAGTCATCGCCATTATCGCCATTCTGGCGGCGATATTGCTCCCGGCACTCAATTCTGCCCGTGAGCGCGGCCGCAGTGCCAGTTGTATCAACAACTTGAAACAGATCGGTTCGGCGGTGGATATGTATGCCAGTGATCACGATGACTACTATCATGTCAGTGCGGACAATACCAATGTATCCTCCGGAGCCAAATATGATTGGTTCAATGTACTCAGTGTCCTCGGTTATCTGCCGACGGAAAGAGACGTTGCCCGCTGTCCATCCATTGAGGTTTCACCGACCGGCAGCAGTTCCATCGGGGGCTATGGCGTAAATGTCAGATACCATATCGGGGGTCCACAAAAACAATCCGAATAACCATGGTTCATGGGGGCAGGATGCTACCACTAAACTCGGCGGTTATGTTTGCAGAAAAGAGCTGCTCACCCCCTCATCCTACCCGACTCATATCGACACGGTCGGCAACTCGGATGTCGAATCCTATTACCGGGGCTATGCCTACTATCAAATAGTTAACCGTGACGGCTATAAAAGCGGTATGCCCTTCTGTATCCATGCCGGTAAAAGCAATGCCGTTTTTGCCGACGGCCACGCTGAAGCGGTTCAACGTGAAAACTGGTACAGCGTATACGGTTACAGTTGTGCCGATGAAAATATGATCGTTTACAGTTATTCCAACGGCAAAGCCAATGGTCAAATCGCCCGGACAAACTGAGAAATAATAATTCAACTCACCATTAAAAGGAAAGGAATAAAGTTATGAGAAATGTTACATTGAAGAGTAATTCCTGTCATCTGCATGACAGGAAGCCCATGGGCTTCACCCTGATCGAGTTGCTCGTAGTTATTGCGATCATTGCGATCCTTGCGGCAATCCTGCTCCCCGCACTCAACTCCGCCCGTGAGCGCGGCCGCAGTGCCAGTTGTATCAACAATCTTAAACAGATCGGCATGGCCAATGCCCAGTATTGTGATGATTCCAATGGCTTTATCCCGGTCAACAGCAACGCACAAGCAAACGGTTGGTCATGGGCATCATATCTTGCAAAACTCGGTTATCTGCCCAGTGACTACCACCCAATTGCAACCTGTCAATCAATTCAGGCCAGTCCGCAGGCAATGACAAGCGGTTCAAGCATCTACGGAGTTAATGTCTGTTACAATCCGGACAACTCAACCACCACAAAAATTTCATGGCATCTAGATGATACTACTCACAAACGTCAGGGCTATATGTGGGTTAAGGAAATGGACAATCTTTCCAATTATCCGACCCATGCTGACAGCGTTGGTAATGATGACAAATATACCGGTTACCGTTACTATCTTTTCAACTATGCCACCAGAGGATTCGCCTACAGAGTCCACTCTGACATGGGAAATGCGGTTTTCGGAGACGGACACGCCGAACAATTCGGTAAAGCTGTTCTCTGGGAAAAAGCGCGGGTTGTCTACGATTGCGACAGAAACGGTGTTGTCTGGAATGGCCAGACCAATCAACAACAGATGACTATTGCCATCCCCTGACAGGTAAATTCTACGTAACATCTACAAATCTTACTTAAAACGGAGTTGCGGCATCATGCCGCAACTCTGCTGATAGGATTATTGTCTTAAAACTTCTAAATCAACAAAGGTTCCAATCATGCTCAAAAAATCACTTCTGCTGATCGCCGGGATGTTGTTTGCTTCGGCGTTATACGCTGAAAACTTCCTGCGTAACGGCGACTTTTCACAGAGCAGTATCGCTCCGTGGGTCTCACCGCAAACCGGTTACAAAAAAGTGCATACCATCAAAGACGGTCAGTTGCAAATTACCGGCGACACCAAAAACAAATATAACGGTTTCATCACTCTGGTTCAAAATCTGCCCGACCTCGAACAGGGCAAACAATACCTTTTGCGAGCCAAAGTCAAAGCCGGTTTGCAGAATGTCGCAGGCAAATATGCCAAAATCGTCATCCGTCAGGCCGATGCCAACGGCCGCGGTCTCGGTTACTCCGGTATCACCGTCGATTTGAGCAACAATACCTGGAAAGATTACACCTTTGTTTTCACTCCCCACCCGCAAGGGGTCAAATTTCAACTCTATATCCAGAGTTCCAATTTCGGCGATGATGAATTCATCCTCGTTGACGATGTCGAATTCGGCCCGGTGCCGGAACTCCAACCGGAAGGCAGCAATCTGGTGCTTAACGGCAACTTTGAACATTTCCTGCTGATCCCGTGGAAAAGTGCCTTCCTCGGCAGAAATGACAAATTTTTCCAACTCTCCGGCGATACCGCTTTCGGCAGTCAGTGTCTGGTCGTTTCCGGTGACAAAAATCACCGCTACAACAACTTTATCACCATGATTCAGGATCTGCCCAAACTCGATTCCGACAAAGAGTATATCCTTTCCGCCCGCATCCGCGCCGGTTTGCAGAATATTCAGGGCAAAAAAGTCGAAGTCGCCGTCCGTCAGGTCACTGCCGAGGGGCGCACGATCAATTACGTCACCCTCTCTGCCAACCTTTCCGATGACAGTTGGCAATATCTGGAATTGATGTTCAAACCTTCCAAACTCGCCGCCTCTTTCCAACTCTACATCATCGTTTCCGGTCTGGAAAGCAGCGACCTCGCCGCCGTGGATAACATCGTGCTGCGCCTCAATGAGGATGCCGCCGCCCCTTTTGACCCCGCCGCCGCAGTGCAAGTGCCGACCCGGAGCATGACTGACGGCGGTGTGACCGCCCGGATCGATACCGACCGCAATTTACTGCACAGTCTGACCATCGACGGTGTGACCATCCAGCCCGGTGCCGGACAAAGCACCGTGGTCGCCGTGGAAAAAGACGGTTCCGAAACCATGCTTGACGGCAAAAACACTCCGGCAGGCGGCTTCCGGGCCACGGCAGCTTATGACTTCGCCGACGGCATGTTCCGTGAAGTCATCATCGTCGAAGCATTGCAGGATTTCAACACCCCGGTGAAACTTTCCGTGCGTCACGGTTTCGACCGCACCCCGTGGGAAAAACACATCGGCGCCCTGCGTCCGCTCCGGGTGCTGCCCATCGACCAGCCGACCATTTTCAGTTATCTGGGCGATACCAATGACCTCAATCCCGGTATTCTCGACCAATACCAGCACTGTGCCTACCCGTTGATGATCCTTGAGGGGCAGAATCACTACCTGATCGCCGGTTCCCGCAACTTCGATCAATTCGTCACCCTCGCCCCCAACCGGCCGATGGGCTATCTCCCCTCATGGCAGCGCAACCCCAAAACCATCAAAAAAGGCGATACTTTCCGCTTTGAAACCAACTGGAAACTTTTCAGCCGTCAAACTCACATGCTCCGCGATGTGTGGAGATTCTACATCGAGCATCTGCAAACCAACAATCCGGTTTTGCAGCAGTTCCTGCCCGCCAGATTCACCGAACCCAGACACTTCTATCCGGGTCCTTTCTGTGCCCACACCTACTTCCTCAAAGAACGTGAAGACCGCACCCCCGACGGTGCCAATATCTGGTTCTACAGCTGGCATGACAACATCCGTGAACGTTACCCCGTTTCCGGCGAATGGTGGAGTGACGGCAACAGTTACCGGGAAAAAATCAGTGCCGAATACCTCAAAGCCTACATGGAGCGGTTGCAGACTGAACGCAAATTCAACCTCATCATGTATCTGCGTCAGCTGGCAAATCTGCATGAACGCGACCGCGGTGCCTTCCCCGAAGAGTGGTACAAACGCACCCCCGGCGGCGCACTGCACCTCTACGGCGGCGGTTATAAAGTCCGCTTGCGCCCCCATGTCGCCGCTGAAGTCGGTTACGATTACATCCAGTGGGGTCAACACAACTTCGCCAATCCGGATTTCCGTGCCTTCTACCTCAAAGAGATCTTTGAAGCGATCAACTTCTACAAACCCCGTGCCATCGGCTGGGATATGGGTTCGGACTTCGACGAATTTGCCGTCATCGCCGAAACCTACACCAGACTGCGCAACGCCGGAGGTCACGTCAAAGCCGTGGCCAATGAGGGTGCAGGCCCCACTCAGTTGTACGTGGATATGGTCATGCTCGAAAACGGTCTTTTAGGCGGTAAAAGTGCCTATGACTTTGAGATCAACCGGGCATTCACCACTTCTCTGGTCTGCCTGGAGCGGTTCAATATCTTCCAGCTGGCTTTCGATGCCCATACCACCGGCAGAAAAGTGTGGCTCGCCGACAGCGGTCTGCGGGAAAACAAACGCTACTTTGACTACATCCGGGCCAAACATCCGGATATCAAAGATGACAAAATCAAGATCGCCCGGCTCTGTCAGCTGCGGGCCAGTATTTTCGACCTTGCCCTCGGAGCCAGCCCCGGTTATATGGAAGAGGCCCGGCCGGTCCCGCCGACACTCATGACGGTCGCCGGTGAAGTCAACGGACTTTTCATGATCAACAAAAGTTTCACGGTCATGTTCCCCAACCGGAGCAACGTTGACGGATACAAGATCGTTTCCGCATGGAAAAACGATGAGAAATTCCGTCTGGTCGCATTCAATGATGACGTTACGGAAAAAGAATTCACCGTATTGCTGGATCGAAACTACTTCAACAGCGAAAACTGGACTTTATCCGATATCCGTGATGCCGTCTGCAAAGCTGTCACCCCGGAAGGCGAAAGCGATATGAGCGTGGAATTTTCGGAAAATGAGCAGTACATCACTCTCAAATTCCGCCTCGGCAGTTTCACCGCATTGATGTTGAGTGCCGATAAATAAATCTTAAAATTTGCAAATACAACTCAATCTGAAAGGAGATAAAAAAACATGAAAAAAACTTTTACCGCATTGCTTTCCGCAGTTGCGCTGTCGCTGCCGGCGGCTCCCAACTTCGGGATCAATGGCACTTTTGACCGGCTCATCCCGTGGCGTTGCAGTCAGCAGGATGCAAGTCAATTTCCGCTTCACCGGATAATTCAGGATAACGGCAACAGTTGTCTGGAGATCACCGGTGATCCGGATAATCCGGCCAACAACCGTATCGTGCTTGGGGCAATGGTGCATGATGTCAAAGCCGGAGAAACCTGTTATGTCAAATTCCGCTACAAAACCGCCATCACCAATCCGCACAAAGATAAAACCCTGAAAATCAAAGTAGCGCAGTATGATGCACAAAATAAACTGCTCAACAATCAGACGGTATACTTCTTCTATGATAAAGAAGGTTGGCAGAATTGTGAATTTATCATTACCGGTATGCCGGGAGTCAAGGCGGCGTGGTTCCACATCGAAACTGCCAACCTTTCCAGCACCGATAAAGTGCTGATCGACGACATCCAAATCACCAAAACCGATCCCGCCGACCGCGGACTGGTCGTCAACGGCGGCTTTGAACTGGGTATCGCCCCGTGGTTCTCCCATCAGCAGGGCGGCGGCTGGCGGCCGATCCACAGTTTGAGCGGCGATACGCCTTTCGGCAACCGCTGTCTGGAAATCACCGGTGACGTCGAAAACACCAGCAACCGCCTCATCATCCTCAATCAGCCGCTGCCCAAACTGGAAACCGGCACACCCTACAGACTTTCTCTGCAGTTCCGCAGTAAAGTCAAAGAGGAGCCGGGGCCGACCAAAACCGTCTATCTGCGGGTTCAGCAGTTGGGGCCCAAAGGTGAATACATCCTCGGCAACGAGTTGCACTTCCCCCTCGATCACGATCTGTGGACTTACCGGGAACTGACCTTCATCCCCGACCCCAGAACGGATAAAATCCTGATTTATATCTGCTCCGGCAACCTCAAAGCGAGCGATCAATTCTACATTGACGAAGTCTCCGTCCACAAAGCGGTCGCCCCCGGCTCCCCCTTTGACCCCGCCAAAGCCGCCGCTCCGGCACCGACGACTGACGTGAGCAGTGAGCGCGGTACGGCAAAAATCGATGCCGCAACCGGAATTCTGGCCAGTTTGACCATCGACGGCAGAGTCATCATCCCCGCCGCCGAAAGATCATCGGTCATCTATGTTCAGCAGAATGATACCGAGGAATTCCTCAACGGCAAAAATACCCCCGCCAGAAATTTCCCTTTCAAAGCGACGGTCGAATACGCCTGGGTGAATGGCGAATTCCGGGAGATCGTCACCTTTGAGGCCACCGAAGATGCCAGAGGCCCATTCAAAATCGGCGTGCGTCACGGTCTGGCAGCTGCCGACTGGCAGAATCAGGTTTTCGGCCTTTTCCCCGTGCGGGTGATCCCGTTTGGCGAAAGCACCGTTTTCACCTACGGCGGCGATGCCAACGATCTCAATCTGACCCAACTCGATCTCTATCAGGGCGTGATCATGCCGCTGCAGATCATGGAAGGCCCGTCAGCTTATCTGGCGATCGCCAGTCACAACTACGATGATACGGTGACATTCCACCCCAATATCCCGGCCGGTTACGCCGCCGCTCTGGAACGCAACCCCTTGAGTGTCAAAAAAGGTGATAAGTTCCGTTTTGAGTTGAATATCAACCTCTTTGACCGCAGTAAATTCATGCTCCGTGACGTGTGGAGAGATCAGATTTTCAAACTCTACACCAACCGCCCCGAACTCAAACCCTACATTCCCGTCCGTGATCCCGGCCCGCGGGTGACAGTCAACGGGCCTTTCGGTTCCGTTACCGGTATGATCCGGAGCCGTATCGACCGCCTTTTCCCCGGCAGTGCCATCTGGGAAGGCTGGCATGACGTGCCGAATGAAGAATTCCCCACCTCCGGCTCCTGGTGGAGCGGCAGTAACGGCTGGGCGAAACCCTATACCGCCGAAGAATTCAAAGAACACATCCGCCACTGTCAGGAAGATCTCGGTCTTTCCGTGATCGCTTATGTCCGCACCTTCTGCAACCTCGACTATGCCGGTGACCGCTATCCGGCCAACTGGACCAGACGCACCGCCGGCGGCGGACTGCAACTCTACGGCGGCGGCTACCGCGTGCAACTGCCCAAACACGTTGCCGATGCCACCGGTTTCAAAGAGGTCGTCTGGGGTATGCTTGACACCTTCCAGCCCGGCTGTCTGGATTACGTCATCCGGCGGGTAATGAATGTCGTGGACTTCTACCATCCGTGGGCCATCGGCTGGGACTGCGCCGGATTCGGCCCGGAAGATTTCCTCGCCGTTGCCGCTGTCACCCAACATCTGCGCAACAACGGTTACAAAACCAGAGTCGTCGGCAATGAATGCGTCGGCCCCATCTGCGCTTATCTGGATTGGACGATGATCGAAAACGGATTTTTCGGCGGCAAGACCCCTTACGACTTTGAAGTCGCCCGTGCCATACCGATCCCGATCACCTGTCTGGAGCGTTTCAATCTGGCCGAAGCCATCGTGGAACTTTTCCTCTACAACAAACGCACCTGGGTCCGCCCCTACGGTAAAGAGTGGAGTTTCCGCTATCTGCGCTACATCACGACCAAATATCCGCAGTTGAAAGAAAAAGCCAACCAGAATACTCTGGAACACCATATGCAGATGACCTGGTATTACAAAGATCTTGCGCTGGGCGCACCGGCCGGATTCATGGAAGAGTGCAAACCCGTGCCGCCAAGCATGATCAAAATGTGCAGTAACACCAACGCCATTATCCGTATGGATACCAGTTTTGCCCTGCGCTTCCCCAATGGCTTGGATAGCGACGGCAATCTCTGCGCCTGTGCATGGGCCGACAGCAATACCAATATGTTCCGTCTGGCCGGTTACAACGATGCCGCCACCACGCAGAAATTCCGCCTGACTCTGGATAAAGAGGCATTTGCCGCGGTCGGCTGGAGCATGGAAGATGTCAAAAACAATGCAAAAGTCTACTTCGCCGATCCGGAAGGAGACCGGGAAGTGACGGTGAATTTCACCATGGAAAACGGCAATCTCGTTATCGAATGTGATCTGCCCGCTTATACTGCCATTTTCGTTATAGCCGATAAGTAATTCCAATAAAGTAAAAATCCGGTCGATCTGACGATCGACCGGATTTTTTTATCCCCAGACATTCATTTGCGATTCAGCAAAGAAGCATACTCATCTTCCAGAATATCCGCCATTTTGCGCCACGCAAACTGATCAAGCACCTTTTTCTTGCCCGCCTGACCGAAACGGGAACGCATGGCCGGATCATCCAGCAGGATCACCGATTTTTCGGCGACGGCATCGATATTTTCGGCGGCAGTAAGGAAACCGGTTTCGCCGTCGATGATCACTTCCGGAGTGCCATCCAGTGCAAAGCCGATCGCGGGAATACCGACTGCCAGAGCCTGAACGACCGCCCGGGGCAATCCCTCATGCAGTGACAAGTGCCAGAGCATATCCGCCTGGGCGATATAAGAGGCGACCTCCCCCGGCGGAACCAATCCGGCGAAGTGAAAATTCTGCAAAATTCCGGCCGACTGCAATTTTTCAGTCAATTCGTCGTACATCGGCCCGTCGCCCACAAAAAGGAAATGGGTATCCGGTCTTGAGGCTAAAACCTTTTGTGCCGCAGGGATGACATATTCGTAACCTTTCTGGGCAAACAGCCGGGCCACCGTGACCACGGTCGGGGCGTTTGCCGGAATGCCCAGAGTTTCACGCAGAGTTTCATTCCGTTGTGCCCGGTCAAATGCGGCAGTATCCATACCGCTGTAAACGACCATATATTTCTCTTTTTTGGCAACTTTGGCCGCCACACACTGATCGATCATCGCCTGTGCCACGGCATAGATCTTATCACATCTTTTGGCGGCGAACCTTTCCAGAAAGATAAAAAGGCGGTTTTTCAGTTTGCTCTGATAAGGATGAAACGCCTGACCGTGTACCGTATGCACGATCACCGGCACTTTGGCGGCACGGGCCGCCATGCGTCCGATGATACCGGCTTTGGAACTGTGGGTATGTACCACATCGAATTTATTCTTTTTGAAATAGTTTTTCAGAGCGAAATAAGCTTTCAGGTCATGCCACGGAGAAATTTCCCGCACCAGATCGGGGAACTCCACCACCGGGAAAGTACCGTATCTGGCATTTTCCAGCAGTTTGCCCTCTCTGCCGGGAGAAAATCCGGTGGCCAATTCCACTTCATGGCCCTTTTCCAAATGTCCCTTGATGGTCAACAGCGTATTTTCCTGTGCCCCGCCGACGATCATCCGGGTGATAACATGACAGATTTTCAATTTGACTCCTGTAAAACGGTGAATGCCCACTCAATCAATTCACTGCAAAAACGTTCACGGTCAGCGGCCGACGGAAATCCGGTCACGCAACCGATAATGATCCGGTCATTGCGTATCACACCGAATGCCAGACAGCATTTGGCAGCATTGGTAAAACCGGTTTTGAACCCGATCAGGCCGGGTACTTTGCGGTAATACGGACGGTTAGGCCGGGGATGAAGCAACAGACCATTGGTGGTATAAACCGGATAGTCATTGCTCAATTTTGCATAACTTTCACCGCAGGCATCCATGATCACCCGGTATTTCATCAATGCCTCGCACAAGTGCAGAATATCCGATACAGAAGCATAGGAATTCTCCCTTTCCCGGCCCTGCGGCAAACCGCTGGGACTGTTGAATCTGGCCGCTTCCAGCCCCATCTGTGCCGCCCGGCGGTTCATCATTTCCACAAATTCCGGCACCGTGCCGCCGATCCTCTCGGCCAACGAAGTGGCAGCGTCATTGGCCGAAGCGATCATCATTGCCAGGATCAGGTCATGTACCGTAAGCCGGGTGCCGGCATTGAATTTATGCGATTCCACCCCGGTGGCGGTACTGCTCAAAGTAATGACTTCATCAAGTTTGAATTGCGGATCATTTTCCAATTTCTCAGCGACCAGCAAGGCGGTCATCAATTTAGTCAGTGATGCGATCGCCACCGGATTGCGGGAGTTCTTTTCCCACAACACCCGGCGGCTATCCAACTCGACCACGATCACGCCGGATGCTTTTTGTGCCTTCTGCGCCAGGGCATCGGGCAGATCAAGTTTACAACTGTAATCCCACGGCCGCACTCCGGATACGGCACTTCCGGAAGTGCCGCTGCCGCCGGATGCGAATAAACGCTCAAAGAAAGTTTCTCTGGCCTCAGCATAGGGATCCGGCGGAGGGACATCGCTGCCACCACTCATGCAACCGAAGATCACCACCAGATGAATGGCGGCGATCACCGCAAGAAGAATCAAGATTTTGTGCCAGGACATAAGTTCAATATTTCCTTATAATATTTGTTCCCGATGAATATAACACTTTTTCAAGTAAATTACAAGTAAAAAATCACTCTTTCCGTATATTAAATGCTTGCAGACTTGCCGTTTGCAATATATATTATCTGAAATCAATCAAAATACGGGAAAATTCAATGCGTTATCCGGAACCACTGGACGATCTGATCGAATACTTCAAACTGCTTCCCGGCATCGGCCGGAGAGGAGCGGAAAGAATGGCTCTGGCCATGCTGGAGTGGGATGAAAACCGCCTGCGTAACTTCGGAGCGGTCATCGCCGCTTTACCGGATACCGTAGGCTCCTGCCCGGAGTGCGGTGCGATCGCCCCCAAAGGAGAATGTTGTGAAATTTGTGCCGATCTGCGGCGGGATGCTTCTCTGCTGTGCGTAGTGGAAAATATGACCCAGTTATCCGCCGTGGAAAAAGGCAACTACTTCCGGGGCAGGTATCTCGTACTCGGCGGACGTATTTCACCGCTGGATGGTGAAGACGGTTCATCACTGAATATCCCGCTGCTTCTGAAAAAAGCCGCTTTGCCGGAGGTCAACGAGGTCATTCTCGCATTGAGTTCCGATGTTGAAGGACGGGCGACGGCCGCATTTCTCGCTGAATTGCTGCAGGATCTGCCGGTAAAGATCACCCGTCCCGCTCTCGGTCTGCCTGCCGGGGCGAACCTCTCTTATGCCGACGGGGCAACTATCGCAGCCGCATTCAGCGGCAGAACCGACCTCTGACCCCGGAACAGCATCATGGATAAACTGCAGGATATCGTTTCACTGATCAACCGCAATCTGTCAGATTACATTCTCACCTTTCTGCTCGGCGGCATCGGTATATATTTCACCATACGTACCCGTTTTGTGCAAGTCCGCTGCTTTGCGGAAGGTTGCAAACGGGTTTTCGGCAACTTCTCGCTCCACGGTAAAAACTCCAAAAACGGTTTGAGTTCATTTCAGGCTCTTTCCACGGCAGTTGCCGCTCAAGTAGGCACCGGCAATATCGTCGGTGCTTCCGGAGCGATCCTCACCGGCGGTCCGGGAGCGATCTTCTGGATGTGGGTGATCGCCTTTTTCGGCATGGCCACCAGTTACGCCGAAGCAGTTCTCGCCCTGAAAACCCGGATAACCGATGGAAACGGCAAATTTCACGGCGGCCCGTGTTACTACATCAAGCACGCATTTCCCAATCTTTACGGTAAAATTCTCGCCGTCTGTTTTGCCGTTGCCACCATCATCTCCCTGGGCTGGATGGGGTGTATGGTACAGGCCAATTCCATCGGTGAAACCTGTCAGAATGCTTTCGGGATCCCCGCTTACATCATCGGGATCCTGATCGTCATTACCGCCGGAGCGGTCTTTTCAGGCGGAGTTTCCGGCATCGCCAAAGTCACGGAAAAACTGGTTCCAGGCATGGCTCTGTTATATCTTGCCGGTGGATTGATCATCATCATCTGCCGTCACGACTGTCTGCCGGAAACATTCGGTCTGATCTTCAAATATGCCTTCACCCCTGAAGCACTCATCGGCGGTTCATTCGGTACGGCTCTGAAAATCGCCGTCAGCCAGGGTGTCAAACGCGGATTGTTTTCCAATGAGGCGGGCATGGGGTCCACGCCGCACGCCCACGCTCTGGCCAATGTCAAAGATCCTCATGAACAGGGCACTGTCGCCATGATCGGAGTTTTCATTGATACGGCAGTGGTTTTGACCATGACCGCTTTGATCGTCATTTCCACCATCTACACCGGCGACGGGCCGTTGGCTCAAGCCACCGGAGAAAACTATTCTGAACTTATCGCCGATGCCGGTCTGACCAAAACCAATCTGGTGCAGATCGCCGTTTCATCCGTTTCATCCGCCGGTATCGGCAATATTTTCGTTGCAGTCTGCCTGCTTTTCTTTGCCTTTTCCACGATCATCAGCTGGAATTTTTTCGGCAGGATCAACTGGCACTACCTTTCACGGGGCAAAGTTATGTGGCTCTACTCCGTGTGTGCCCTCGGATTCACCTACCTCGGCACTCTGGTCAAAAATGATCTGGTCTGGGAACTGCAAGACCTTTTCAATCAACTCATGGTGCTGCCCAACGTCATCGCCCTCGCCGCCCTCTCCGGAAAAGTTGCAGCTTCCGCCGGGAAACAATAATATACTCTGACGGAAATTACATACATTTTACCGCTTTTTTACATTGAAAAAATGCTTGCGGCATGCTATATTAAGTGTTAATTCCGGTTTTTGTCACAAGATGGAAAAATCCGCTTGTGTAAAATCAAAAAAATATACTTTTGTCAGAACATAACAGAAAGGAAGAGATGATGACAAAGATGCTCAATCAGGCTCCGACCTCCAATGCCAAACTGTTGGCCTGGGTCAACAGCTGGGTCGAAATCTGCGAACCCGATGCCGTTTACTGGTGCGATGGTTCCAAAGACGAATATGACCGCCTCTGCAATGAGATGGTCGAATCCGGTCTGGCCACCCGCCTCAACCCTGCCAAACGCCCCAACAGTTTGCTTTTCCGCTCCGATCCGTCTGACGTTGCCCGTGTCGAGGCCCGTACCTTTATCGCTTCCGAAAAGCAGGAAGATGCAGGTCCGACCAATAACTGGATCGACCCCAAAGAACTCAAAGAAACCATGCTCGGTCTTTACAAAGGCTGTATGCACGGCCGTACCATGTACATCATCCCCTTCAGCATGGGTCCGGTCGGTTCTCCGATCGCCAAGATCGGGGTTGAGATCACCGATTCCGCCTACGTTGTGATCAATATGCACGTCATGACCCGCGTCGGCACCAGAGTTCTTGACGTTCTCGGCGACGGCGAATTCGTCCCCTGCGTCCACTCCGTCGGCAAACCGCTGGCCGCCGGCGAATCCGACAACGGCATCTGGCCCTGCGCCCCGTTGGATAAAAAATATATCGCCCACTTCCCCGAAACCCGTGAGATCTGGTCCTACGGTTCCGGTTACGGCGGCAACGCCCTGCTCGGCAAAAAATGCCTCGCTCTGCGTATCGCTTCCGTCCAGGCCCGCGATGAAGGCTGGCTGGCCGAGCATATGCTCATTTTGAAACTTACCAATCCCCAGGGCGAAAGCAAATACGTCACCGGCGCATTCCCCTCCGCCTGCGGTAAAACCAACCTCGCCATGCTCATCCCCACGCTTCCCGGCTGGAAAGTGGAGACCATCGGCGACGATATCTCCTGGATGAAGTTTGACGAAGAAGGCAAACTCCGTGCCATCAACCCGGAAGCCGGTTTCTTCGGCGTTGCTCCCGGTACCAGCATGAAGTCCAACCCCAATGCCATGCTCTCATGTGCCAAAGATACCATCTTTACCAACGTCGCACTCACCGATGACGGCGATGTCTGGTGGGAAGGCATCGGCACCCCCGCTCCGGCTCACCTCATCGACTGGAAAGGTAATGACTGGACCCCCGATATGGTCGATGCCGATGGCAAACCCGTCAAAGCCGCCCATCCCAATGCCCGCTTCACCGCCTGTGCTTCCAACTGCCCGGTTATCGCTCCGGAATGGGAAGATCCCGCCGGTGTGCCGATCAGTGCATTCCTTTTCGGCGGTCGCCGTCCGACCACTCTGCCGCTGGTCTATCAGGCCAAAGACTGGGAACATGGTGTCTTTATCGGTTCCACCGTCGGTTCTGAAGTCACCGCCGCTGCTCTCGACGTGAAAGCCGGTACTGTCCGTCGTGACCCCTTCGCCATGCTGCCCTTCTGCGGCTACCACATGGGCGATTACTTCAAACACTGGCTCGAAATCGGCAAAAAAGGCGAAGCCAAAGGCAACCTGCCGAAAATCTTCTGCGTCAACTGGTTCCGCAAGAGTGCCGAAGGCAGATTCATGTGGCCGGGCTTTGGCGATAACAGCCGCGTGCTGGCCTGGGTATTCGCCCGTTGCGCCGGAACCGGTAACGCCAAAGAAACCGAAATCGGTTTCCTGCCCACCACCGATGCCATCGATATCACCGGTCTGGAAGGCGAAGTTTCCGCCGCCGATCTCGACGAACTGCTCAAAGTCGATGTCGCCGGTTGGAAAAACGAACTGGCCATGATCAAAGAACACTATGCCAAATTCGGCGATCGTCTGCCCGCCGAGCTCGTCAAACAGCTCGAAGCTCTCGAAGCCCGTCTTGCATAAGTTACTTTTCTTTTTGCGAAAAAAGAAAAGTAACCAAAAGAAAAACGGAAAGTCGCGCCCCGGATTACATCCGGGGCCTGATCGGTTTATTTTTTACAAAGCAGTATGCGGCAAGGTCGAAGTCAAACAGAGGCAACG
>JAZNEV010000069.1:0-13198 GCA_045588835.1 Victivallaceae bacterium | reverse complement strand
AAACAGTTTTCCCCCCTCCCCCGAACCCCCATCCCTTTTCAAAAAAAGCGGGATATTTTTGACATTCAGGAAACACAAGGCTCTTTAATTTTATAAAATCAACTCATCCTTACCCGTGCAAGCGAGTACTTCACTTTCGCCGGTTTCATGGATAAAAACGGTAAAAAAGTCGATGCCGGAGGCCGGCCGATAGACGGTTGACAGCCGCTTTCCGGCATTTATTTGCCTACCGGTATGGTCACACTGTCGGGCAACGAGAACCGGGGCGGTTCGGCAAAGGTGAAAAATGCCTGTCGGGCTTCGGAAATGGTATTGAGGAAAAGTGACAGATTATTTTCATCCAATTCACCGGTAACATCATCTGCCAGCACCGCTACCGGTGCGGCAGAATTGCTTTTCACCACCTGAAACTGGGCCAGTTTCAGCAGTAATGAGATCAATCTGATTTGTCCGGTAGAGCCGTAAGTTCGCAAAATTTTACCGTTGAAAATAAGATCGAATTCATCCAGCTGGATCCCGCATTGCGTGCATTGCCGCCGCAATTCGCTCTCTTTTTTGCTCTGCAGCAGGGCCTTGTGAGCCGCCGGAGTTTCCCCGGCATCGCTCCGGTAAATCACCTCAAAACTGCCCCGATTCCCCAGCAATTGTGTCACTCTTTGAGCGATCACTTGAGCGTAAAAACGCCGTCTTTGAGCGATAAAAGGGGCCTGTTCAGCCAGTTCCTCCTCAAATGCCCCGGCACTTTGCGGAGCAAATTTCAAGGCCCGGTTACGCTGAAGCAATGCCCGGATATATCTGGATAAACGCAAAAGATATTCCGGCTCGATCTCCGAAATAAGTATATCAAAAAATCTCCGGCGGCTGCCTGACGGCCCGGCCACGATATCCCGGTCTTCCGGGGAAAAAACCACCGTGTGGAATTCCCGGATAAAATCACTGCTGCGGTGTACCGGAGTACCGTTGATGGCCAGTTTCCTTTTGCCGGAAATACTTTCGGAAATTTCCAGCACTTCCGGAGCGATACGGCTTTCCAGAACCGCTTCGATCTGAAATTCCCTGGCCCCGATGCGGATCATCTCTTTCGGCGGTGCCCCCCGGAATGAACGCAACAAACTGGCAAAACTGATGCTTTCCAGCAAATTGCTCTTGCCGGAACCATTGGGACCCTCAAAAAATATGTTGCGATTGCAAAAAACCAATTTCCGCGACTCAAAGTTGCGGAAATTGGTCAATGCTATGGATCGGATAACCACTTTTACTTTTTACGGATCGGCATGATGATATAGATGAATCCCTCGCCGGCTTCGATCGCCACCGGACTCAAAGGATCATTGAGTTTGAATCTCACCATATCCGCATCCGTGTTACGCAGCGGATCGGCCAGGAATACCGGGTTGAAGGATACTTCAAAAGGTTCTCCCTCAAAGGTGGTTTCCAAAAGGTCGCTTCCTTCACCGACTTCGGCACTGGAAGCCTGCAACTGCAACTGGTTGTCGGCAAAACGCAAAATTATGGAACTGTTTGCTCCGGCGATCATCAAAGCGACCGTTTCGATCTTGGACAACAGTGCCTGCACCGGCAATTCCACCTCGCTGGCAAACTTGCCAGGCACGACCTGACGGTAATTGGGATACGCACCCTCGATCAGTTTGCTGGTCAAAGTCACTCCGGCACAACTGAAACGGCAAAGTTTTTCACCGATCTCAATGGTCAGCAATTCGTCACCGTCAAGCTGACGGCGGATCTCGGACATCGCTTTGAGCGGAATGATCGCATCTCCGTCACCGCCGGTGATGCTCTCCGGGCAGGATTCCTGCATCGCCATACGTTTGCCGTCGGTCGCCACCAGCGTCATCGCCGTTTCACGCAAACTCAGAAGAATCCCGGTAAGCACCTTGCGGGAATCATCCACACTCACCGCATAAGCGATCGAACCGATCATCCGTTTGAAAAGGCTCTCTTTGATCCTGATCGTATGCACCGCTTCAAAAGCCAGTGCTTCGGGGAAATCCGCCGCCGACAGGCCGAGCAATGTGAATTTGGCCGTACCGCAGGTGATCCGGGCGAAATCTTTGTCGTCAATGACAAAATCCACCTTTTCCGCAGAGAAACTGCCGATCAGCGAAACCAGTTTTTTCGCCGGCAAAGTGGTCACTCCGCTTTCGCTGACTTCCGCCTCGACAGTGGTCACCAGACGCAGTTCCAGATCGGTGGTACTCAACTCCAGCCCCTCATCCGTGGCTTTGATCAAAACATTGCCCAGCAGAGGAAGCATGGAACGTGAACCGATGATATTGCTGACCTTTTGCAGGGCTTTTTGCAATTTAAGTCTGTCTACTGAAAATCTCATAATTCATATCTCCTTGACTAATTATGTATAAATACTTTAGATTAATATAACCCGTTTCCATCCGGTTTTCCAGTCTCCGGCAATAAAAATCCGGAAAATATTTCAATCAAAAGCCAGATGATAAAGTTCGCAATCCAGTGCCGAAGTCAGCACTGAAGCCAATTCAGCTGCCAGATGCTGATCCGGCGCACTTCCGGCACATGATTCCAGAAAGTCGAAAATATCCGGCAGAGCCAGACAGCAGGGCAGAGCTTCCGGGTGGTGCAGCTTTTCAGCGATTGCCAGCCGGGCCTCCTCCAATGCCTGACCGGCACTGTAAAGCAAAGGCTCTATCTCCAATTCAGTTACCGGGAAAGACAACTTTTCCGACCGGGCAAACTCTTTCATAAAGAAGAAAAAACGCACACTGGGGAATAAGGTCGTGATCCCGTTGATCCGCAAAACTCCGGCATCCACCAGTTTCCGGGGAGCCGGGGGAAGCAATTCATAAATATCTTTGCGGGTGAGCGTCTGCTGCGGCACTCCGGGCAAAAGCGTGTTATCCGCCAGAAAATCCTCTTCCGCCAGATCACGCTCATAGTGCCGGGCCATTTCCAGAATCAAATGCGGCGAAGCACTCTCAAAACCCAATTGCTTCATCGCTCCGGCAACCAGTTGGGCAATGTGTGCCGCCCTTTCCGATGAACACCCCAGATGCGACACCAGCAAACCGGCAACAGTCACCTCATCGGTAATGATACGCACCAGTTGTTCATGACCGTTGCGACGGAAAACGTGGGCCACTTCAGGAAAACCGATACTTTCCAGCAATCTGATCACCGCCGCATCGATCTCACTTCTGCAAAATACCGGCTCCATCCGGGGGGAATTGAGCAATGTGTACTCCAATGCCAAGACGATCTCCTCGGACATGAAACTTTCTTCACGCAGGCCGGTCGCCAGAAAACTGCCGATCAGCCGGGTCTGCAATTCACCCGTATCAAAGGGAGTAACTCCGCCGTCGGAATCCCGTAAAAAAAGTTGTTTTGCCACAGCCTGAACCATAAATATCCTCTCTCCGGTATTTTGACTTTCAGACAATATAACATAAGCACGCAATTTTTCAATAGCCGGTAATGAAAATTTATTGAAGTGCCGCTTCTGTGATGCTATATTATTACATTGACCGTATCAGAGAAAGAATTTGTTTATGAAACACGATATTCAATTGCTGTGTGATATCCTCAAAGCCGGAAATATCGGAAACTTCCGTCAGGAAGCCCGCTGGATCGCTGAAGAATCCGCTTCACCGCAATCAGCAATCGAACTCGCACGCCGCCGCAGTGCCGGTGAACCGCTGCAATACCTCCTCGGTACCGCCCCTTTCCGCGATCTGATGCTCAAAGTCGACCGCCGGGTGCTGATCCCCCGGCCGGAAACCGAATTGCTCGCCGGATGGCTCATTGAAAATGCCCCGGCAAACGGCCATGTCCTCGATCTCGGCTGCGGCAGCGGTGCAATCGGTATCGCCGTCGCTTCAGAACGGCCCGATCTGCAAGTTACTTCCGTCGATATCAGTGCCGATGCCCTCGATCTGGCCGGGGAAAATGCCCGGCTCTGCGGCACTGACAATATCCGCTTTATCCAAAGCGACCTCTTTTCCGCATTGGAAGATCAGAAATTCGACTTTATCGGAGCCAATCTGCCATACGTCACCGAAGAAGAATATCTCACATTGGATAAAGAGGTCAGAGATTTTGAACCGGAACTGGCCCTCACCGCCCCGGATAACGGCTTGAAACTGATACTGCAAAGCATCGCCCTTCTGCCCCGGCATCTGAATCGCGGCGGCGGAGCGATCTATGAACTTTCTCCGGAACAGGCCCCGGCCGCCGCCGCTGCCATGCGCCGTGCCGGTTTGACTGCCGGCATCATCCGTGACCTCTGTGACCGTGACCGCTTCGTTTCCGGGATGTTCAAATGAATATATCCGCCTTTCTCCGCCGCAAAAGTGCGGCCACCGGAAAATTCGGCGAAAAAGCCGTCGGTGAATTTCTGGCCGCCTCCGGCATGACTGTTCTCGGATACAACTGGAAATCCAAAGCCGGTGAATTGGATATCATCGCCCTCGACGGTTCAACCATCGTCTTTGCCGAAGTGAAGACCCGGCGTTTCAAACCGGGTTTCCCGCCGATGGTAAATCTCTCTTACCGTCAGCGGAAACGCAACTTCAATGCCGCAAAACTTTACCTGAAAAGTTTTGACATAACCGGGCATCCGGCAAGATTCGATCTGATCGAAGTGACCATTTACCCCGGATTATCTCTGCCGGAAATCAAAATCCATCACGGATATCTGCCCGATCTGCCGCCATTGGAGTTGCCGGATTCCGCTCCGCCGCCATATTCCGAACCGGGATTCAGTGAAAAACTGTTTTTCAATACCTGTTTCAATTGTTCCGGGCCCAATCCGGAACATACGCCATTTTGTCCGGAGTGCATGAAGCAACTCTATTTTTTCGATGAACGTTACCGCTGCCCGGGATGCGGCGGAGAAAATCACGGTATGCTCGAATTCTGCAACCGTTGTCTGGCCGAGGAAAAACGCCCGTGGCAGCAGGCTCTGGCCGTTTTCGCCTACCGCTCAACCGGCAGAGAGATCATCCGCAAATTCAAATTCCGCAACCGGCCCGAATTGGCCCGGCCGCTGGGACGTCTGGCCGCCGACCTGATCCGGGCCAGCGGTCATAAGGCCGATCTGATCGTACCAATACCGCTGCATCCGCTGCGTTTTCTGCGCCGGTCTTACAACCAGTCCGCCCTGCTGGCTCAAATGATCTCCCGGCACACCGGGATCCCGGATGCCCGGCTCCTGCGGCGGAAATTTTCTCTGCGTAAACAATCCGCACTCAGTCGCAAAGCCCGGCACCGGGGTATGAAGAACGCATTTTACATAAGTAAAAAGTGCGACATTTCCGGCAAACATATCATCCTCGTTGATGATGTGCTGACCACCGGTGCAACACTGACCGCTGCCGCCGGTAAACTGCTCGAAGCCGGAGCAGCACAGATCTCCGTTGTCGTCATCGCCCGGACTTTGGCCAGAACCGCCGGAGCATTGAAACCGCTTTGACACTTTGTTCTTTCAACTTGTAAATAAGTTGTAAATAACTTTTAACTCAAATGGTATTTTTTGTTGCAACTCCTGATTCTTCCCTATGCTCATCAAACTTACAAAACTATAATACGCTTCCGTATAAAAACATTTGTGAACTTTTAGCAAAAAATTACATCGGCACCCCTTATTTTTGATTTTTTCCAATAATTTTTCAGCGTATTTTCTGTAACTCATTGAATTGCCGCATGACTGCAAAAATATTTGTAAATGGTTGTATAAAAGGTGATTTTTCTTTAAAAAAATTTCCTGAAAATTTTTATTTGCTGTAACTGTTTGAGATAACACTTGCTTACGCTTTTTTATCCGCAGTACACCGTATGTTTTTTAAAAAAGACCATTTGCAAAAATGCTTTATCCGGCATATATTATGCACTGTATTGAAACTGGATGTCGCAAAACATTTTTGCGGTAAATAAAATCTGGTGGTTTGTTAACAAACTGCCGCCGGATTCCGGGAAACTACCTCCCGGAAAAAGCCGGCAGACCAAAATCTGACAGCAGATCGATAACTCTTTTTGCTGACAGTTTTTTTTGTCCGGAGCAATTGCAAAAGTCGATCGGCAAAGATTGAAAAGTGCCGTTGATGCGATAGAAAAGGTGATTTGAGGGTGCAGACTCAAGCGGTAACATCCGGACCTTTTCAGATCGCAAGCGGAATTTTTGAGAACTTTTGAAATTGCCCGTGTGTCTGAAACCGGTGGATGAATGAAGTTTTAAAGTGTTTAACTATTGAGTTTTCGGTAATTATGGTAAAGTCAGGAACATTCAGGGCGGAGGAGATCTGGGATCTCGCCGTCAGCAGCTTGAAAAGCCGCAGTGAATCCCTCTACCGTCAGTGGTTCTCACAGATGACCGCACTGACGCTGGATGGTGATTTGCTGACCATCGGCGTTTCTGACGAATTTTTCCGGGATATGGTCCTTGATAATTACGGTGATCTGATCCAGAATGCCCTCGGCAATATCCACGGCAAAAGTTACCGCTTTGAGTTGAAAACCGGCGTAACTCCCCAGCCGGTTGCAGAAGTCAGAAAAACTTCCATTCCCGAAGCCGTTAAAGCTGCCCCCAAAAGTGCTGCTCCCAAACGGCGCAACCAGCTTTACTCATTTGACAACTTCATCTGCGGAAATTGCAACCGTCACGCTTATGCCATGGCCCGTTCCGCCGCTGAAGCCCCCGGCGAGTGTTACAATCCGCTCTTTATCTACGGCACCAACGGTATCGGAAAAACCCATCTGCTTCAGGCCATTGCCGGTAAGATCGCGCTTGACAGACCCGAAACGGTCATCCGCAATGTCAGTTGCGATGAGATGCTCAATGACTTTTACGAATTGCTCACCAGACATCAGAATGCAGCCGAATTCCGGGCCTCTTTCCGCGATGTGGATGTGTTGTTGATCGACGATATCCACCGTCTTGAAAAAAAGACCGCGTTGCAGGAGGAGTTCTTCAATATATTCAACGTGCTGTACCAGCAGGGCAAGCAGATCGTGCTGACCAGTGACCGTCAGCCGTGTGAATTATCCGGCATCGACCGCCGTATCAGCAGCCGTTTTGAGCAGGGCATGACCTGTCAGATCGGTATGCCGGAATATGAACAGCGTCTGGTGATTTTGCGGATGTGGCGTCAGGCCCACCTGACCAACCCCGCTCTGCCGGATTCCATTCTGGAATTCCTTGCGGAAAACATCTCCAGTTCCGTCCGCCGGCTCAAAGGCTGTTTTTTGCGTCTTTCCGCCTATGCTGAAATGAGCGGTACCGAGGATCTCTCAATTTCCGAAGCTGAAGATCTGCTCCACGCCCAGTTGGCCGAAGAGAGTCTGGCCCGGGATATCCGCCCGGAAACCATCCAGCAGACCGTGGCCAATCACTTCGGCGTTTCCGTAGCCGATATCATCGGCAAATGCCGGGCCCGTCATGTGGCCGATCCGCGGATGGTGGCGATGTATCTCTGCCGCAAACTCACGCGGCTTTCCAGTAATGATATCGGAGATATTTTCGGCAGAACTCATGCCAATGTGCTTCATGCCGCAAAAAGTATTCCGGAGCGTTGTGAAAGCGACGATTCTCTGCGCCGGGCAGTCATCCAGTTGGAGCGTTTGCTGCAAAAACACTGATTTCCGGGAAATTCCCCGGTTCCGGGGTTGCATTTTATCCATTTGCCTATATAGTATGAAACTGTACCGGCAAACCTGATCGGGGCCGGAACTTTGTAAATTTTACATCATACCCCGGTAAGACAATATAAAGGTGAAAAAAATGGATATTACCCGGATCGATAAAAACTTTTCTTCGCTCCCCGCAGATGAAAACGGTTTTGTTTTCTGCGATGTCAAAAAAGCCCCATTCGTGCTTGAGGGCCTGCCATGGTACAAAGAAAACAAAGAAGCCTACTACCGTCTGCCCAAAACCATGGGCAAAGATGAGGTCAATGAGGGGGCTCTCAGTTTGAGTTTCCACATGGCCGGGGTTTGTGTGAGATTCCGTTCGGATTCAGATGAGATCATGATCCGGGCGAAACTTTCCAACAGTTGCGACATGAATCATATGCCGCGGGCCGGCAGTGCCGGTTTTGATACTTTCTGTAAAATGCCCGGCAGAAAACTGCTCTACAACCGTACCGTACAACCCTCTCCCGGTCAGACGGATATCACCGCTGCGGCCGGGACGAATCCGGAACGTAAGTTCTGCCAATGGGTGGTCAACTTCCCCCTTTACGGCGGCGTGGATTCCGTGGAGATCGGTTTGAAAGCCGGCAGCCGTATCGCTCCGCCTCTGGCCCACAAGGTGGCTGATCCGGTACTCTTTTACGGCTCATCCATCACCCAGGGCGGATGTGCCTCCCGGCCCGGTAATGTCTATACTTCCATGCTCTGCCGGGCACTGGATGCTCCGCAGATCAATCTCGGTTTTTCCGGTTCAGCCAGAGGAGAAAGTGCCGTGGCAGAAGCGATCGCCTCGCTGAAACTGTCTGCATTCGTCATGGATTACGATCACAACGCCCCGGATGCAGAACATCTGCGGGCCACTCATGAACCGTTTTTCAAAATCATCCGGAAAATCCAACCGGAATTGCCGGTCATAATGCTTTCCAAATGCGATTTCGGATATATCGATCAGGCAACCATCGACACCCACAGCGAACGCAGAGACATCATCCGGCAGACCTACTTGAATGCCGTGGCCGCCGGAGATAAAAATGTCTACTTCATCGATGGTGAAAAACTTTTCGGCACTGATTTGCGTGACTGTTGTACCGTTGACGGCTGTCACCCCAACGATCTGGGCTTCTACCGGATGTATAAATGCGTGCTTCCGGTGCTGAAAAAAGTTCTGAAATAAACCATTGAAAACTACAACGGGACGTTGCAATCATTCAAATTTTGCAACGTCCCGTTTTCCATTCTGCCGGAATTACCGTCAGCCTTTGAATATAAAAAACACGGCACCGATCATACACAACCCGGCAAAGAGGAAATTCCAGCGCAACTGTTCCCCCATGAAAAGCACGCTGAATGGCACGAATACCGACAGGGAAATGACCTCCTGCATGATTTTCAACTGGGCCAGTGACAGATGCCCTTCATGCCCGATACGATTGGCCGGCACTTGGATAAGATACTCAAAAAAGGCGATCGACCAACTGATCAAAACAGCGATTATCAGTGGTTTGGAATTGAGATTTTTCAAGTGTCCATACCACGCATAGGTCATGAAGCAATTGGATAAGATCAATAAGATCACCGTTTTTATGATCACTGGATTAAGGTGCATTTTCCCCTCTTTTCCGTGCCAGAAGTTCCCGGCACAAATTTACTTTGTTCTGGTATAACTCATTTTCCGGCTCATACCGTAAAGCCAACTCAAACATTTCCAATGCTCCGGCGATATCTCCGCTCTGGGCCAGGTGTATTCCTAACATATCGTAGGCCGAAGGCAGAGCCGAATTCATTTCCAGTGCCCGTTCCAGCAAAAGCAATGCCTCACGGCGTTTTTCCGGAAAGCGGAAAAAGTACAGATGACCGAGATTCAAAAGCGAATCGGCATTCTCCGGATCATCTGCCACTGCCCGCAAATAGTGTTGCAATGCAGTTTCTGCATCGCCATTTTTTTCGGCAATGGCTCCGAGCATATTGTCAAAACGGGCGGGATGGTCAATGGATGAAGCGGCAATAAGGAGATGGTGCCGGGCCTGTTCGTAATTTCCCAGACGGTAATATGCCTCGCCCTCAATGGAAGCGGCTTCGGCGGTACCGGAAAGTGCGGGATCCGTGATCGGAAAAATAACCGCACCGGCAATGATACAGGGAATAATGATGACCCATGCTTTTTTGCCGAGATGATAAGTGCCGATGGCTCCAAGCAGGAGCAGACCGGGCATCAATCCCTGCCGGTAGCGGCCGGAAACCGCGGTGAGAAGCAAAGTGACGGTGACAGCGGCAGATAAAAAATAGAAGTGGATAAATGAATTGTATCTTTTGCGGATGGCAAAATATATTCCGAATCCGCCGAGGATCAGCAAGGCGGCAAACGCCCCTGCCCCGTAACGCTGGATCGCAGTTCGCCGGATAAGTGCTTCCGGGTCGGCACCGGCGACCGGTTCCCATGGAGCGAGGAGCAAGGCGGATTTTTTAAGCGGCAGAAGCAGGGCCTTGCCCGGCTCATCAGATATAAAGGCAACGGATTTTTCCAGAAACACCCGGCTTTCAGATACACCGCGGGCGGCGGCTTCGGCTTTTCCGGCTTCCAGCGGTCTGCTCCAGGCCTTACCGGGCCGCAGATAGCATCCTCCCGTGGCATCGGGATTGCAACCGATCCAGAAGTTGTACGCCCCATTATCCTGCACCCAGCAGAATTTACCGTAATAACAGCTTTTGGCGATCACCACCGGTGCAATGATCAGGATGACTCCGGAAAATATAAATGCCGCATTGCGGAACGATTTGCGGAGCATTTCCCAAATGATTTCAACGATGACAAATAAAGTCATTATACCGTGATCGAGGATCATCAATCCGAGTAATAGGCCGGAAGCGAAAAAGAGTTTGCAGTCATGCTTTTCATCCGCCTGGAACCGCAGCCGGAGAAATCCGGCAAACAGGGGAAAAATCAGTGATTCAGAGATCAATTCAGCATGGTGAAAGAAAAACACCGGCACAAACATTGCCAATGCAAGAAAAATATGCGGCAGTTTTTCCGGTGCATTGAAACGGCACAAAAGTTTGGCGGCAACGACACATGCCCCCCAATTCAAAATCAGTTGAATTGCCCTGACAACGATCACCGAACCATTACCCGGAAGGTAAAGCAGAGCCAGGAACCACGAATACAACGGCCCGTGGATCTCCGGCGTTGGCGGGAAAAAGATACCCTGCAGGATCTCATGTGCCCGTTGGTCATACTCCTGCACATCAGCACCGATGGCAAATAGACAATGAACCAGACCGGTGTACTGATACAGATATACCATCCGCAACAGCAGACCGGCAGCGGCGATACTCCAGAATATCCAGTTTTCCCGGTGATTACGGAAATTTTCCAAAAGATGTTTGATCATGAGCGGGGCGGGAAATCAAATTCGTACTCAAACAGATCACCGATACGCCTGATCGCCCGTTCCTCATCGATCCCCTCGATTTGAAGCGTCACCGTTGTTCCCTTGCTCAATGCAAGCGATATCAGGGCCAACATACCGTCAAGTTCGGTAATACAACCGTCGGCAGTAAGCACTTCCACCCGGTGATCCGGGAACTCGTTTTTTATCGTGGTCAGAATAACCCCTGACGGACGGCAGTGAATCCCCGCATTATTACGGATGGTAACCACTCTCTGCTGCATAATACCCCCACAGGCACCGTGCATCCGGTGATCTTTTCAACTTATTCCAATGAGTCAAGATACTTGAAGTAATCATCCTCATTCATCATATCATCAAGTTCCGAGGCATCAAAGTCGGTCAATTTGCAGATCCAACCTTTCTCTTCCGGGGATTCGGTGAGCAATTCCGGTTCATCTTCCAGTGCTTCGTTGACTTTAGCCACCACTCCGCTGATAGGAGCACACAACTCCACCGAGTAACGGTCGGTTTCCATATTGCACAGCGGATCGCCGATAATAAAATCGACTCCATCTTCCGGCAATTCAATAAAATCGACATCACCATACTGTTCGACGGCATATTGCGAAATACCGATCGTCGCAATTTCGCCAATGATTTCGACCCACTCATGGTCCTCGGTATAATACTTCATCAACTCGCTCCTGAATTTATTTTCCCGGTGAAAATCCCGGTTTATAACTTCTCTGCGTATAATGGAACATACATATGTGAAAAATGCAAGTCGTTTCCTGCATATTTTTCTTTTTTTTTACATCTTTTGTCTTTTTTTGAGAAAATCACTTGAAAAAACAGCACACCGGAGGTATATTAAGGAACTGTAACAAAATGGTGGTTGTGGCGCAGTTGGTTAGCGCGTCTGGTTGTGGCCCAGAAGGTCGCCGGTTCAAGTCCGGTCTACCACCCCATTTTTCGAATATACGGAGGTGTGCTTTGGCATATCTCCGATTTTTTTGCTTTGAAACTGAAGTTTCAGCAAAAAAAATCGGAGATACGCCACGCGCCGCTGATTCAAGGCGGGGAGTGACCCGCCTTGAATCGCACACCTCCTGCCGCCGGGGCAGTGGTTGCCCGGCTGCGGCGTAAAACGCCTGCGCTCGGGCTCACTTCGGGCGTGCCGCCCTCGTGTGTGGCCCAGAAGGTCGCCGGTTCAAGTCCGGTCTACCACCCCATTATAAATTCTCTGTCCGAGTCAGCCCTTTGATTCGGGCTTTTTTATTTTCTGCGTAAAAAGTGCTTGTGTCAAAGGGATTTGCAACTTTTCTGCTTCTTCTGAATTTTCTCTGTGGAGAATGGAAAAGAGGACTGTTTACCGACTTCCGAAAACCATACTTTTCTGCTCAAAAAGCATATTCTGCAAGGCTGAATAACGCTATAAACTGAATATGCCGAATTTCGGCTTGCCGCTATTACTCAACTGGCTACTTCAGCGAAAGAACTCTTACCTTAAAATCAAGGGTCTATGCGGAACGGTCATATACAATCTGCTGAAAACGGAGTTGGACAAACGCAAAAACAGGGCAACTCTGGCGGCAATCAGGAGCGTATCCGACCACCGCCAGCCAAGAGAACAACTGCCGCGACACGCCCCGGGGAACGGGATAATTTCTGATCCGGCACAGTTTTTGACCTGCATCGGGGCAGAAAGAATATCAGATAAACAAGGTGTTATTGCTGTTCTTTGCCAGTGAGGCAAAAGTCGCGACCCCCGCAACTTCATCGACTTCTATCAATTCCTCACGCGATATCCCCATAATGTCCATAGCCATATCACAGGCAATGAATCTGACTCCGGCTTCTCTGGCAGAACGCATAAGTTCCGGTAATGTAAGGACGCCCTTTTTCTTCATCACCGATTTCATCATGGCATCGCCTATACCCATCATGCTCATTTTGGAAAGTGCCAGTTTCTCCGCACCCCCTGGAAGCATGAATCCGAACATTTTTGAAATCAGAGATTTTTTTACTTTCGGGGCAGGATCTTTCCGCAGAACTGCCAACCCCCAGAACGTGAAGAAAATACTGACTTTCGCTCCAGAGGCAGCAAGTCCGTTGGCAAGAATAAACGCCGCCAT
>JAZNEV010000068.1:0-12355 GCA_045588835.1 Victivallaceae bacterium | reverse complement strand
ATTGAATACATCGATCATCGGGATATTGGTACGGATCATATTCCGGGGAATGATCCTTTTGGCCGGATTCACCGACGGGGCCCCGATGGCAGTCGGTTCATCATTGACCTCCGGCCGGTTGTCACGGGGCAATCCGCGGCCGTTGAAAACCCGGCCCAAAAGGGCATCCGAACCGGAAACGGTCATCTCCCGGCCGAGAAAACGGATCTGATCACCGGTGCTTATACCTCTGGCTCCGGCGAAAACCTGCAGAGAAACCTGGTTGCCATCCAGCCGGATCACCTGGGCCAGAGAGACGCCTCTGGCAGAAGTGACTTCGGCAAGTTCGTTGTAAGCGGCCCCCTCGGCCTCGACAGTGATGACGTTGCCGGAAATTTTGATGATCTTGTGATAAACCTTACGCATCTTTTCTGCTCCCTGTGGAGATTAATTTTTCGATCAAGGCACTCTGGTCACGGTATTCGGCACAATCCAGAGCCATATAGTTGCGGTCGGTGAAAAGCTGACGCAATTCAAGGAAGAATTTACGGGCCGTTTCCTTATCCTCAAAATCAAAAGCAGTTTTCAGCACCCGCACCACATCACCGAACATAAGTTTCTGTCTTTCAGCCGGGGTCGCTCCGTCGATCGCATCAAAGGTATTTTGCTGCAAATAGGTGTAATCGAGAAATTCACTTTTCAAATAAACGATGAAATCCTCCATCGCCGTACCCTCTTCGCCGATAACTTTCATCATCTGATTGACTTCGGAACCGCGGTGCAGTATGCCGCGGGCAAAGGCCAGATCCTGTTTATCCACGATGCTGGGATATTTGCTCCAACTATCCAACGGATGGATCGCCGGATAACGCCGGGCATCGGAACGCTCACGGGAAAGTCCCAGAAAGGCTCCGACCACTTTGAGCGTAGCCTGAGTAACCGGTTCCTCAAAGTTACCGCCGGCCGGTGAAACCGATCCGCCGATGGTGATCGAACCGGTCTCACCGCTGCGCAGTCTGACCAGACCGGCACGCTCATAGAAACTGGCGATCAAAGATTCAAGATAGGCCGGGAAGGCCTCTTCACCGGGGATCTCTTCCAAACGGCCGGACATTTCACGCAAAGCCTGTGCCCAGCGGCTGGTGGAATCGGCAAGAAGCAGAGTATTCAAACCCATCTGACGGTAATATTCGGCTAAAGTCACCGCCGTATACACACTGGCTTCACGGGCGGAAACCGGCATACTGCTGGTGTTGCAGATGATGATGGAGCGATCCATCAGCGATCTGCCGGTACGCGGGTCGGTCAATTCCGGATATTCCCGGAGAATTTCCACCACCTCACCGGCACGCTCACCGCAGGCGGCAATGACCACCACGTCGGCTTCGGCATTCTGACTGATGGCGTGCTGAAGCACCGTTTTGCCCGCCCCGAAAGGTCCGGGAGTGCAAAACGTGCCCCCGGTAGCCACCGGGAAAAAGGTATCGATCGTGCGCTGACAGGTGATCAGCGGCGTTTCCGGGAGCAGTTTTTCAGCGTAATCGGAGATCGGAATTTTCACCGGCCAGTGCTGGGTCATGGTGATATCGAATGTATCTCCGGATTCATCTTCGGCCACGGCCATCGTATCGTCGATGGTAAAGTCACCTTCCGGAGTGACACTTTGCAAAATAAACTCCCCCCGCCAGCGCATCGGCACCATGATGTAATGCCTGACCACACCTTCCATCACAAAACCGATACGGTCGCCCGGTTGAACTTTATCCCCGGCTTTGGCGATCGGGGTGAAGTGCCAGACCCGTTCCCGGTCAAGAGCCCGCAAATAGATGCCGCGCTGCAGGAAGTAACCGGATCTCTCGGCCAGCAGCGGCAGTGGATTCTGCAAACCGTCATAGACTTGAGTGAGCAGACCGGGGCCCAGTTCCACACTCAACAATTCTCCGGTAAACTCCACCATATCGCCGACCTTGAGGCCGTTGGTGCTTTCAAAAACCTGCAAATCGGCATATTTGCCCCGCACCCGGATGACTTCACATTTGATCCGGGCATCACCGACGGCGGCGTAAGCCACTTCGTTCTGCATGATCCGGCCGGTGTACTCAACGGTGATCATGTTGCCGTTGACACCGACGATCGGTTCTAAAAATTTATCCTGTTCCATAACACAAACAACTCCCTGTAAATAAGGACTACGGTTCATTGAAGTTTCCGGCCAGATTTTCCAGAGCCGCTTCAAAATTTCCCCGGCCGGCTTCAACACTGCGACCGCAATATTTTTCCAGTATCTGCAAACGCATCCGGTAGATGCACAGGTGTTCAAAATCCATTTCGTGACCGGTTTCCAGATCATCAAGTTTACACCACAGCACCGCATCGATCATCTTTTCCCTTTCCGGAGGCGGTGCCGATACTGCGGAACTCAACGCCAAATCGATTTCCCCGTACAACTCGCCGGGCATCTCAAAATTTTCATTGAGTTTGAGTTTTTCAGCCCGGATAAGTGCGATGCGGTAATTCAAACACTCCCGGAATTGCCGCATGGCAGCGTAAACGGCCACCGGAGTTTCCGGATCATCTGCGGAGAGCAGTTGAGCGAACTTTCCGGCAGAAAGTTCCTCCTGAGCCATGGCATCGAATTCCGCCACAGTCAATTCCGGCACATTTCCCGGCATCAGCACAGGCAAAACGGCACTGAAAAAGGAGTAGATCATCGTCACTTCGCCTTGAATATACTGCCGAGTTTATCACCGATATACTCATCAAGCAGATCGGAAACCGCATCAAGCGTGAAATCGTAGAAACATCTGCCGCCGTCAAAGGAGACCTCCATGCCTCCGGCGATCTCTTTGCCGGCAAAAACTTCCGGTGCTTTGACAAAAGAGTCGGCCAGCGCACTGCGCAGAGCCTCATCAAGTCCGGCAGCATCTTTCACCGCACAGCGGACACAGACCGGAGTTTCCGGAGAAGCACTGAAAGCCAGAGCCAATTCCCTGATCAGCGAGGCCATGAATTCCGGGGCAAGTGCCGCACTTCCGGCATCCTGAACGGCCTCTGCCAGACGGGCGGCCAGTTCCTCACGCAGCTGCAGCAGGATATCCCGGCGGGATTGTTCCAATGCCCCGGCGGTACGTTGAGCGATCGAATCGGCCTCTTTACGTGCATCGGCGATGATCTTTTCCGCCTCTTTTCCGGCTTCAGCGATGATCCGTGCCGCTTCGGCTTCGGCCGCCGCAATGATCTGTGTTTTTTCAGCTTCTGCTTTCTTTATACCATCCTGATTGATCTTCTCAAGCAGGCTTTGAAGTTCCTCTGCCATAAAACGACTCCTTCTGCAATGCCGCATACTGAATATACTTATAAAGACCTGATTATATAATTTACCACCGGCATCCGCTTTTTTCAAGTTGCGTTTTTTATATATAAAAGACAATTCACGGTTTTTTTTGCATAAATGACTTGTTTTTGTTGCTGAAAGGGGCTATATTTGACAGTGTGTCATCCGCTTGACCGTAAATGTAAAAAAATCTTGATCCAGGGAGGAGATAACTATGGATGATCTTACCGCTAAAATCACAGCCCGTCTGAATGAGTTGCGCAGCTGCCTGCAAGCCGACGGCGGCGATCTGGAAATCGTTTCCATCGAGGGCAAACTGGTCAAACTGCGTCTGCGCGGTGCCTGCGGCAGCTGCCCCCACGCCACCATGACCATCAAAGAGGGTCTGGAACGGATCCTGCGTGAAGAACTCGACCCGGAGATCACCCTCGAAAGAGTGATGTGATCCAAGTCAGAACACGCTGAATATCAGCCGGTTGATCCGTCAGCCGGCTGATTGGTTTTATGAATAAGTGCGTAACAGTCTCTTTGCATCATCAGGTGCTTGAAGCGTGGGAAAAATTCCGGAAAGAGTGTACCGTTGCCCCGCAGGTATTGTCGTTGGATTTCCACACTGACACGCTTGACTGCCGCCGGAGAAACATCCCCCTGCCCGACAGTGCCGCCGAAGCGGTGAAGGTGCTTCACCACGATGAACATTTTGACTGGGCCTTAAGGAGCGGGATCATCAGCCGGGCGGTGATCATCGCCCTTTCCCCCGGTGCAGTGCCGCCGGAGCATCCGGCTTTGACGGTGATCAACCATCCGGAAACGCCGGATCTGCAAACATTGCTCAATTCTCCGGAATGCTCCCGGTCTTTTCTGCAAAGTGTTTTAAGCGACCGTTTTCTGGCACCGCTGCTGCCGGAAAATTTCCCCGCCCCCCCGTATATCCTCGATATCGACTGTGATTTCATTCTCTGCTCCGCCGCTTTGAAAAAGGAAAAAATCTCTTTGCTCCGCACACTGGCGGCCAATGCCGGTTTGATCACTCTTTCTGAAGAAAATGACTGGGTGAAAATCCTCAAACTCCCCGGCGAAAACCTCACCGGCAAATCCATTGCCGAAAGTTTATCCAAACTCTTAATTTAAGCCGACTTCCAATCAAAAACATCTTGTAAAAACAGATTTTTTGTGCTATATTATGAAATTGTCAGTCAATTATTTACAGGATGTTTGACGGTAAAATGGGCAGATTTTTACTTAAATTGCGCCGCAAATCGGTTTTGAAACTGCGCCGCCAGTGGGATGACCGCCTTGGCTCACGCTCCAGGACGGTCCCTCTGGCCATGCTTATCGGGGTGGCCGCCGCAATCGCAGCCGCCATATTGCATAAATTGGTCATCTTACTGGAACATTGCAGTCAATATTTTCAAAATCACGGTTCCATCTGGGCGATGGCGGTTTTTACGCTCATGCCGGTTGCCGGTATTACACTCTCTTACTTTTCGCAGCGGCTTTTCGGCGGCAACCGTTACTCCAAAAGTTTGAGTCCGCTCATCCTCTCTCTCAACCGCAGACGTACCAGCATTCCTCTTAAAGAAACATTCAACCATATCATTTCCAGTGCATTGTCGGTCGGTTGCGGCGGTTCGGCCGGTCTGGAAGCCCCCAGTGTGCTGACCGGGGCGGCGATCGGAGCGAATACCGCCGGATTTTTCGGCATTGACCGGCGGCAGAAAATGCTGATGATCGGTTGCGGTGCGGCCGCCGCCATTTCTGCGATATTCCAAAGCCCCGTCGGCGGCGTGCTTTTTGCCATTGAGGTGCTTCTGCCGCAATTCAGTGTGGCGGCATTGATCCCGATGCTTATATCCAGTGCAGTGGCGATGGTGGTTTCCCGGGCGTTGTTTTACCATGAACCGCCGTTATTTGTCACCAATCCCCAGTGGCGGCTGGATGCGATCCCCTACTACTTTCTCTGCGGCATATTCTGTGCGGTCATCGGAGTTTTTGTCATCAAAAGTGTTTACTTTATTTCCGCATTGCTGAAAAAATCCCTGCCTGCCCCTGGCAGACGTCTGATCGCCGGAGGAATTCTATTGGGCATTATTCTGGCGGTATTTCCGGTTTTGCGGGGTCAGGGCTACTACTTCATCACCCATCTTTTCCACGGGGATATGGAATCATTACAGAAAAGTTGCCCTGTTTTATCCGGTATGCCGCCGGCAGTTTTTTTAGCCATAATCGTGGCGGCGGCGATCCTGCTGAAAGCGGCCGTTTCGGAACTTACGGTAAATTCCGGCGGCGACGGCGGCATCTTTGCACCGGCGATGTTCATCGGAGCTTTTTCCGGTTTTGCCTTTGCCCGTATGATCAACCTTTCCGGTCTGGCAGAACTGCACGAAGCCAATTTTGTGGTGATCGGCATGTGCGGAGTCTTTTCGGCGGTTCTGCGGGCTCCCTTGACCGGCATATTTCTGATCGCTGAAGTAACTTACAGTTACATTCTGCTGGTGCCGCTGATGATCGTTTCCAGTGTGGCCCATGCGGTTGCCAGATTCTTTGAACCGCACTCCATCTACCGCAAAGCTCTGGCCGAAGCCGATCTTCTGACCGATGACCGGGATCTGGCCATGTTGCGTACGCTTTCAGTGAGGGTATGTATCACCCCGGAATATACTGCCTTATCCCCGGAACTCAACATCCGGCAACTGCGGCAGGTTATCGAAAATTCCCCCAAAAGTGACTTTTTCCCGGTGCTGGATCAAGCCGGAGAATTAAACGGGATAGTCCGCCTTGAACAGATCACCCCCATTCTTTTCGATCCTCAATTTGCCGAAAGTATGCTGGTTTTTGACCTGATGGAAGCCCCCCGCTGGGTGCTTAATGAGGATGACGATCTGGCCAGAGCAATGAATATGCTGGAAAAAAGCCGCCAGGAACATCTGCCGGTGAAAAATCAAAACGGCCGCTTCATGGGTTTCGTTTCCGCTACGGATATATTCAAACTCTACCGGGGATTGATCCGGGAAGCCGACTCTTACTGACTGCGGATATCTCCGGACTTTTTCAAAGGTGACGTGTTGCGTTCATAAAAAACCCTGCCGTCGAATCCCTGAATGGTTTTGTCACAGTCAGCCATCAGCAAACGCTTTTCCGCCAGGGCACAATAAGTGCGGTCGATTTCCACCGTCAGATAACGCCGCTGGAGTTTTTTAGCCGTGACTGCCGTCGAACCGCTTCCGCCGAATGGGTCAAACACCACCGCATTTTCATTGCTTGAGGCCAGAATAAGTTTGGCCAGCAGTTTTTCCGGCTTTTGAGTGGGATGATCGGTATTTTCCGGCATCGACCAGAAAGGTATGGTTATATCATCCCAGAAATTCCCCGGACAACTGTCACGGTAATTGCCGTTTTCACACTCCACCCAGTCTTTGGGCCGGCCGTTACAGCGGTAGGGAGCGACCACCTTGCGACGGATTTTCACCGCCTCCAGATTGAATGTATACTTTTTACCGGCGGTGGCGAAATAGATATCTTCAGAGGAATTTTTCCAGTTTCCGGCCGCCCCCCGGCCCTTTTCCCGCTGCCAGGTGATCCGGTTGCGTAATTCAAAGAATTCGCCCAGCACCCGGCCGATCACCGGAGAACTGGCCCAGTCACAGCACACATATATCGAACCGTCACTTTTCAGCAGCGGAGCGATCAGCGTCAACCAGTTGCGGGTGTAGGCTTCATATTCCTGCTGCCCGGTACTTTTGAAAATACGGCCGTTGAAACTTTTGGTCAGATTATACGGCGGATCAACGATGATCAGGTCGGCAAAGTTACGGGGCAGTAACGGAGCCACTGCAAAAATATCGCCGCACACCACCCGGTTTTCCAGTTCCGGCCAAGTCAGATCACTGCCGGAGGGAAAAACCGTGCCGGACAGAAGATTTTCCTCCTCCGCCTTATCCACCCGGAGCGTCCGGTTACGCGGAGCCTTACTCTTTTCTATGCTCATAAAAACTCATTCAGTTTTTTTGCAGACGATTCTGATTGAGCCGTTCATAATCCTCACGCTCACGCTGCTCCTGCCGGATCTGGGCATCCCGGGTCTCTTCCTCCCGCAACTGACCATCCGGAGTGAAAAGCAGATAATCCAGCACGCAAAAAAAGGCATCCAGACTATCCGGTTCAGCCGGATGATTCACCTCCCGTCCCGGCACATGAGTATGCGAACAGACACACCCGCAAAAAAACAATGCACTCAAAAACATCAAAATCATCCGGATCCAGAGTCGTTTTTTCATCATAACACTCCCATTTTATTTTTCCTGCAATGATGCTGTGATCGACAGCATCTGCGGCAACAACTGTTTTTTACGGCTCAATACCCCCGGCAGGAGAAAGATTTCATCATCTTCACTGCGGTAAGGCAGACTGCGCCGGATCGCCCGGTCACCCAACGCCAGCAATTCGGAATTCCCCCGCACTGCATCAGTGACCAGCAGACCGAAAAAGTGCAGTTTTTCCGTCCGTATGATCTCACTCATTGCCGATGCCAATTCCTCACGCCGCTGATGAAGCAATTCCAAATTGCTCTCCTCCACCTGCGACAGGGCGAAACGGATATTGCCGTCGGTATAATCTTTGCGGTCGCCATTGATCACTTCCAGTGCCGGTTTGACCGCCAGCGGAGAATCGATACGGAGCAATTCCGCCATCAATTCATCCCGGCTTACTCCGGAAAGTTTTTCCAACCAGTCACACATCCGCCGGTCAGCATCGGCAGCAGTCGGAGACTTCAAAAGCAATGTATCGGCGATCACTCCGCCCAGCAACAGCCCCGCCATTTCCGGGGTGAGCCGCTCACCGGCACTACGGTACATCATTGCCACCAGCGTGCAGGTACTGCCCACCACATCGCCGGTAAAACGTATCGGAACCGCCGTCGGCATCATGCCGATACGGTGATGATCGACCACTTCGACCACCGGGATCTCTTCCACGCCCGGCGGACTCTGATCGATCTCATTATGATCCACCAGGATCATCCGGTAAGGCGGCTGTTGATGCAGTACATGTTTGAGTATTACCCCTTTCAAAGCATTGTCTCCATCCACCACCGGAATCACATCTTCATAATGGTCAAGTATTTTGCGTTTCACATCCCGCAAACGGTCAGTGGGGGAAACGGTCAATTCGTCACAATCCTGTTTCACGGCAAATTTCACCGGCACACTGAATTTCAAACGGCGGATCGCCGCCGCAGAATCCAGACCGGTAAGCAGTAAGACCACCGAATTTTTCCGGGCGGCATCCAATACTTCACTGCTCACCGGGCGGTTGCCGGTAACGATCATCAAACGGATCGCCCGCTCTGCCACCCGCAACTGGATATCCGGACGGTCGCCGACGATAACCGCCAGTTTTTCACTGCAATCCGGCAGGTGTTTTTCAAAAGTTTCCGCACTCATTGCGGCCACATACACTTCAAAATCCTGTTCGGCATCCAGATTTTTCCCGGTCAGTATCCGGGCATCAAGCACCTCTTTGATCAAAGCTGCCGACGAATAGACCCGGCGCCCGGTCAAACCGCTGCCGCCGTCACCATCACCGCCGATGCTCAATAACTTATCCAAAAGTGTCAAACCGCTCAACATTCCCAGATAGCAACCGTTTCCCCCGGTCACCGGCAATCTCGGCAGCCGGGTTTCCCGCAACTTTTCCACCGCCGAAAAAAGCGGTGTTTCCCCGCGGATGACCGGCACATTGCTCATCAGATCGGAAATTTTGATATAAACATCATTGCGGCTGACCGGATAGGGTATTTTGAAACGGTCAAAAAGATATTTCGCCCGGTCGGGAAGCACCCCCGGACACAAAGGAATAAATTCACCTTCTCCATGACGGCTGCGCAACACAGCCAATGCCGCCGCGGCCGCCAGAGAATCGATATCCGGATTGCGGTGGCCGCTGATAAAGGTCTGCAATGTCCGGTGATGTTGAAGTTTCCGTCTGCTCATAGATCATCCGCTTTTATTTCTGTCACTGACATAAATAAAGCACCGGTTTGACCGTTTGTCAAGGATAACACAACTGAAACGGCTGTTTTTACCAAATATTCCGGGAAATCAGGTTTGAAAATTCACCGGCTTGACATTATAGTATGTGAAAATGTGTTTTTTTAACCTCGTGGAAATGCGACATTATGACAACTGTACTCAATATCTCTCTTGACGGTGAATGGGATTTTTTCTATTCTCCGCAACAATTCACCAACTTGTCGACCCCTCTGCCCGCTCCGGAGGAGTTCTGCGGCAGGATGGTCACTCCGGGCTACTGGGATGACCATTATGAACTTTTTGATGAAGAGGATTTTTTCGGTCTGACCGCCAGATTCAACCCCGATTACCGCAAACCGCACTTCCCCATGGGCCGTACCTTGCTGCCCCATGCATCCAGCAGTTTTCTGATCGGAACCGGATTTTACCGCAAACGTTTCCGGGTGGATGAGCAATTTTCCTGTGCCACACTGACTGTGGGCCCGGCGATGTGGGGATGCAGTGTATTTTGCAACAATTCGTTTGCCGGAAGCACCACCGGATATTCCACGGCCAGCACCTATATCCTCGATGATCTGCTCAAAGCCGGTGAGGAAAATGAGATCATCATCGCCGTCTGCAATTTACATGACGACGGAGGAGCATATCACCGGCTGGATACCTCTCACGACGGCATACCTTTCGGAACCCGTCCGGGACAGCACCGGGGATTGGCCGCCCAGGGCTATCAGTCGGAAAGAGGCGGCATCAACTGCGGAGTTTCCCTGAAACTTACTCCCAAAGCCGAATTGACCGATCACTGCATCACCTTTGCCGGCGGCGTTCCGCTCTGGCACGTCGAAACCAGAGGCGGCAAAGCCACGCTGGAGTGGTCGCTGTCTTATCAGGGCCAAACGGTTGATTCCGGTTTTCTGCCCATTGACGGCAAAGCGGAATTCACTTCCAAAACTCCGCCGGTCCTGTGGAGCGACCGCCACCCGGAATTGTGCGATATCGAATTGATCCTCAAAGTTGACGGCACGGTTACCGACCGGACAAATTTCCGCTGGGGAGCAAGAAAAGTGACGGTCAACGGCATGGAGATCCTGATCAATGGTATCCCCACCTTTTTCCGGGGAGTTACAGAACACTGTTACTTCGCCGAAACCACCAACCCGCACTGCGACAAGGCCAGATATCTGCGTGAACTCGGCGTGATACGGGCCGCCGGATTCAACTACATCCGCTGCCACACCTGGTGTCCGCCGGAAGCATTTTACGATGCCTGTGACGAACTCGGATTCCTGGTCGAAACTGAATTCCCCTCGGTCTGGAGTTTTGATGAAGCCGCCGATATCATCCGGCAGATCCGCCGCCACCCCTCGGCGGTCATCCTCTGCGAAGGCAACGAAAAAATCATCGATGAAACCGCCATCATCCGGTTGGAAAAACTGGCCGCCATGCTTCAACGGATGGCCCCCGGTATGCTTTTCAATCCGCAATCTGCCATGCGGGGCATTGAATATCAACTTGACCCCAAACGCAAAATCACCACGACTCCCATGCCCCACGATGCCGTACGCCTCGACCGGGTACGCCGGATATCCGACTGTTTCGGCAATCTGGCCGGTGAATTCAGCTACGGTCACGATGAATTTCCCGGCCGTGAGATCGTGGAGGCCCGCAACGCCGTCTATGACCGCCCGTGCCTCTTCCACGAATCCGGCATTTTAGGCGGTTATCTGGATTTTTCTCTGGAATCACGCTATGAAGGAACTTTCATCGGCACTGATCTTTTCCAAGCCGCCAGGGAACATATGACCAGACACGGCGTCTATGAAAAAGCCCGGCAGTATTATGAAAAAAATACTCCTTTTATCTCCAGTTGCCGCAAACAATTGATCGAAAATATCCGTTCTCTGCACAATGTCGCCGGTTTCGATTACCTCGGCGATATCGACACCCACTGGCATCTGATCGGTTACCCCTGCGGCATATTCAATGAATTCTATGAGGAAAAATACGGAGAAACGGTTGCAGACGTACACCGTTACTGCGGTGAGAGCATCCTGCTCTGTACCGCTGGGAACCGCCGCAACCTCAATGCCAATGCCGTTTTCAAACAGAATATCGAATTTTCCTGTTTTGAGGAAAAACCGCTTGCCGGTGCGGTTCTGGCGTGGAGTTTTGAAACTCATGACGGTACGGTGATCGCTTCCGGTGAAAACAAGTGTGCCACTTTCCAGCCCGGTAAAGTCGCCGCCGCCGGAGAAGTAAAATTCACCCTTCCGGATGTGCAGCAAGGTCTGGCCGCCACGCTCAAAGTCACCTTGACCGCCCCGGACAGATCATGGGAAAACTTCTGGTACTTCTGGGTATTCCCCGACTGCAAATTCACGCCTGACGATTCAGTAAAGATCGTAAACAAACTTGATGAAAATCTGATCCGGTTCATCGCAGACGGCGGCAAAGTGCTGCTGACGGATAACTTCCCGGCTCTGGCCTGCAATGAGAACTTCCGCTCCTTTACTTCCGGACGCTCCACCGGCCACGGCGGAGCATTGCTCAACGATCACCCGGTTTGGGAAAAATTCCCTCATGCCGGATTCATGGATTGGCAGTTTTTCCCGATGATGACTCAAAGCAAATCATTGCTTTACAGCAAAGACATGCCGGAATTCGCTCCGGTTTTTGAGTTGATCCCCTCATTCAAAATGGTCAAACACAAATCCATGCTTTCGGAATTTGCCGTGGGCAAAGGCCGTCTGATGATCAGCGGCTGGCGGTTTGATGCCGATGATCCGGGAGCCAAATATATGCTCCGGGTCTTGACTGAATATCTGGCCGGCGGCAATTATGCCCCCGCTCCGGTCTGGGAGGTGGAAAAACTTACCGCCGGATTGGCTCTGACCGGATTCATGGATAAGAACGGCAAAAAAGTCGATGCCGGAGGCCGGCCCGTTGACGGATAAAGCGGAGTCGATGAACCGGGGGGAGGGGGAAACATTTTTTCACGAGAAAAAAGGTTTTC
>JAZNEV010000067.1:0-48795 GCA_045588835.1 Victivallaceae bacterium | reverse complement strand
CGCGGCCGGCCTTTTCGGCGGCGGCAGCAAAACCGCGGGCTTTGCTGGCGGTGGAAGTCAAAGTCATGAAGCGGTTGCCCCGGTTGATCCGCAGGATTTTAGCCAATGGTCCGATACCGTGGGTAGGATAAAGGTCGCAGTTGCGTTTGAAGTTGTGGACTTCACGCTCCTCGCGGTTATTCATATTGGCCATTTCCGCCAGATCATGTTCATAACCGCAGCAGCAGTGGATCAACTCACCGAAAAGACCTTTTCTGGCCAGATTCAGGCAGAGCAATTCATTACGGCCGTAGCAGCAATTTTCCAGCATCATACAGGAGACACCGGTGGATTCCGCCGCCCGCACCAGATGCCACAACTCGTCGATGGATGATGCTCCGCCGACCTCGATACCGGCATATTTGCCGTTGGCCATGGCTTCTTCAGCGATCTTCAGATGGCTGTTCCATGAAGTCGGGATAAGAACGGCATCAACGTTGTCGCTGACGATCAATTCTTTGTAATTGGTATAGGCCTGCGGCACAGGATAGTCGTGTTCTTTCATGATCCGCAGGATCTTGTCGATACGCTCCTGATTGAGATCACAAATGGCAGTGACCAACACATCTTCCCGGGGGAAAGAAAAGAGTGTTGCCAAAAGCGTTTCGCCCCGGGCCCCCAGACCGATCATTCCCAGTTTCACAATTTTTTTCATAATCAACCTCTTTTTGTATCAGTTAAACTCCCGGATGAATTTCCGGTGAATATCCTTATCCATATAACGGTCTTCTGCATCCGGCAGAAGTTCTTCCGGCAGATAATTTGACTCCGCATTGAGTACTTTGATCTTACGCCACAGTGCATCCGGCTCGAAGTTTATCCGCCATGTCCGGCATCCCAGACACCAAAGTTTTTCATTGATCTGCTTTACTCTTTTGCGGCTGGAATCCAGTGGTTCACAGCCCAATTGCACCCGGACAAAGTTAAACAGATCCAAACCGGAATTATCCAGAATGAATCCGGCCTGCCGGATAAATTCATCATCATATTCCAAATTCCACTGCAATTCCTCCGCCGCCGGCACTTGCGAACGCCATCCGGTAGCCGAATGAGGGAAACTATCCGCTTCCGGGATATACGGCTTGATATCCAGTACCGGAGTACCGGAAAGCATATCAATATGTTTTACCAGCAACCGGTTGCCCGATATTCCGGATAGTTCCACACAACTCAAACCGATCGGATTGAAGCGGTACGGCGAACGCGTGGCAAAAACACTGCGGCACGGACCACCGGCCGGAAACGGCGGATGCACTTTCGGCTTCCACGTTTTTCCGTAATTCAGGTGAAAGCAGAATATCACCCAGATCCGGTCAAATCCGGATAGATCTGCGATCGCATCACCGGCAAAACTGCTGAATAATTCAATTTCTCCGTCACATCCGGAAAAAACTCCCTGCCGGGGCGTTTCATAACGGTACTTCTGAAACGAGTGAACCACCCCGATCGGCCGGAATTCAAACGATTCTCTTTCCATAACCAAAAAATGCCCCGGCCAAGACAACCGGGGCGGGTGATCGATTTACTGATTTATCGGGAACTGCGGCAAACCATCCTGCCGGCCGCCGGGGCCGGGCTCACCGCTGACACTGCCGCCATTGATCGCAGTACCATCCGGATTGATCAGACGGCAGGTCATGAAAATCAGCAGATTAGCCTTTTTGCTCACCGTATAACGGGACTGGAAAAGTCTGCCGATGAAAGGGATATCCGCCAGGATCGGGATCCGGTCATGCAATACCGTCGTCAAATCCTGTGACACGCTGCCGATAAGCACTGTTTCACCATCCCGCAATGCGACTTGAGTGGAGATCGAACGGACCGTGAATACCGGTTTTTTCTGATATTCGCCGTCGTCATCGCTATCGTCATTACCATCGTCAGACGGGATCGGGTTCGGCGGAGTACGGCTGTCAATGATCATCCATGAATCAAACTGCTTGATATTGAAACCGACCGCGGCCCGGATCAAATTGCCATCCACCTGCGGAGTGATGTCGAATGAGATACCAAGTCTTTCGGGTTCATCCTCGATAGTCGGTTGCGGAACTTCGAAGTAAAAACCGTATTTTCTGCCGTTGTAATAAGTTACTTCATATTCAGAATCTTCATATTCATCAGGATAGTAGTGATTCTCGGTCATATCCACCCGGGCGGTACTTCCGGCCAGAGTCGTCACCCGCGGAGAGTAAAGCAAATCGGTCGAATCGGCCCAATCCAAGGCATAAACGCTGGCACTCAATTGGTTATGGTCATCGCTCCAATTGAAATTGTAAGTACCATCCGCATCATCACCGACCGTACCGCCGCCGACAGCAGCACCGCCGAAGCGGTCACCGCCGCTTTCCACGGAGTAGTGACGCAGCAAAGAGTTGTTACCGACACCGAATGAAGTGTGGCCCATACGGGAATAGGTCCAGTTGAAGCCCAATTCATCCAGATCGTTCTGGGAAACCTCAATGAATTTGAACATGATCTGAACCATCGGATCACCCTGATCACCATGTTCAGCCAACCAGGTCGCAATCTTACGCTGATTGGTCGGAGTATTACGGGAAATCACCTCATTAAGCACCGGATTGTAGGTGATGGAGGCACCATTATTTTTGTCGATGGTGACACCGGCACCCAGCAACGCACTCGTAAGTGATTCAATACTCTCGCTGCCCCCCATCGAATAACGGAAAGATTCCGTGGTCATCGCTTCCAGCTGCAAACCGCGGGCGACGATGATCACCGCATTTTCATCGATTTTGAAGTCCAGATCGCCACGCTCTTTCAAGCCGGTCAAAATGTCATACACAGATGCACGGTTGGGAGCATAACCGGCAAGTTTCGGAGCCTGTGCCGGATCGCTGTAAACTATATCCCGGATCACAAAGTTGACGGGCCGGGCATTCTGCTTACTGGCCTGAGCCTCATTGACCTGTACACGCAAATCTTCCATCGCTTCGCTGAATGTCTGCAAATCATCGTACAACACGTAGTTGGGCAGATAAAGATTGCGGAGGATCTGTTCGAGAGCATGCTCGCCGGGCTGGGCGACCGGAGTTTCCAACTGATTGTCACCAGTAGCCGCCGGAGGGGCGGAAACGATCGGCAGAGCAGCACTCCACTCAACTTCACCGACCAATCTACGGGTGGTGGCATTGGCTCTGGCTTCAGCTTCTTCCCGAATCCGGGTATTGACACCGTAAAGATTCTGCATGGCAGCATCATTATACGGATCGATCAACAGCACCTGCTCAAACTTGCGGCGGGCCTGCATCAATTCATTGCGGCGGGCAAGTTCGATGCCCTGCTCGATAAGCAGCTGGATCTGGTAACGCTGGGCGGGCAAACCTGGTTCAAGATTGGATACATCCGCACTTTCCCGGGTGCGGGCGGCATCACGGCGCTGGGTGTAAAAGGTGATCCGGCTCTGCAATTCGGCCTGACGCTCCGGACAGAATTCCAAAGCCTCTTCACAATATCTGATCGCCTGTTCAAAGTCGTAACTGGAAGCCGACTCATCAGCCCGGAGCATATAACTCTCCGCCATCTGATAGTAGCAGTCTGAAATACGGCGGCGGCAGAATTCCACCTTGTCGGCAAATCTGGCTCCGCCGGTGGAAGGAGTGAGCAGAGCAATGATTTCCCGGTATTTGGCGATCGCCTCACGGTATTGGCCATCCAACATCAGCCGGTTGGCTTCAGCAACCATTTCAGAACTGCGGAAAAGCAACGCCTGACGGCCCACATTTTCCCGGGCTTCCGCCGGTGAAACCGCAGCTCCGCCCTGAGTGACCGGAGCTGCCTGCGGAGCAGATACCGCATCTGATGCCATTACCACGGCACCCAAAACCACACCCGGTGCCAGCAACAAGAATTTTTTATTTATCATCGTTATATCCTCCGCTTCTTAATCACCGAACAATCCCCGGAATACCGCCGGAACCGGCATTTCCGGCCATCGGCAACGGCACCCCGTCATTACCCACCAGCCGGGCAGTCACAAAGATCAGCATATTGCGGCGGGTGGAATTTTCAGACTGAGATTGGAAAAGTCTGCCGATAAAGGGAATATCCGCCAGAATCGGGATCTTGTCGAGACGCCGCTTGCTGATACTGTTGGATAAACCGCCGATAACCAGCGTTTCACCGTGATTGACCACCACAGTCGTATCAATGGAACGGATGGCGATCACCGGCCGCCAGACATAATGCTGCTCCAAACGGCCGTTTTCATCCGAATCCTGATCCCACACCCGCACAACCATCTCATACTGATCGTTACCGGTATAAGCAGTGATTCTCGGATTGAGTACCAACTTGATAGCCGTATTACCCTCAAGGATTGTCGGAGTAACAGTCAACGTGGTACCGATGTTGGTCGGATCATCGGCAAATTCCGGTGACGGCGGAGTACTGGTGATCACCGGCTGACCATTGTCACCGGCTTCATCCAGTTCATACTCAGCCTCTTCCCAATCATCAGGAAAAAAATAGGCTTTATTCATTGAAATGCTCGCCTTCATACCGTTGGCCACCAACACCCGCGGAGCAGAGATCTGCTCGGTGCGGTCACTGTGATCCAGAGCATTGATCGTCAAAGTAAGATTAAAAGTCTGATCGATGCCGAAAGGTTTGAATGAACCGAAAAGATCCGGGAAAATATTCAATCCGCTGATCAGACTGGTTCCGCCGCTCAGCAGGGAATCCAACATCCGGAGGGCACCGCCTTCTCTGGTGTTGCTGCCCTTGCCCACATTCCACTGACTGCCGGAAGTCGTATCACCGACGGATGCACTCAAAGCCCAGTTGAATCCGAGTTCTTCCATATCGTTTTCGCTCAATTCGATCGCTTTGACTTCGATTTCGACCATCGGATCTTCGACGTTGACTCTGCTCAGCACCTCAAGCATGGCATTATGATTTTTGACCGTATTGTACATCGTCAGTTTGCCGCGGGAATAACCGATTTTGCTGCCTTCGGGAAACTCGACACCGTACAATGAGAAAAACTCTTTGAGTTTGGCTTCGGTCAATTCATCATCCTTGACCGCTCTGCCGGCAGTCGCCCCGCCGGCAGGAGCCTCCGCCTCATCGGCCGGAACATCCTCGCCGCCGAATTCATCACCGCCGCCGAATTCATCATCACCACCGAATTCATCACCGCCGAATTCATCACCGCCGGCATCAGTTTCCGGGGCACCCCCCCGAACTGCACCGACACCATCGACGATCATCAGTTTGACATTGTTGAAAATATCGTATTCAGATGAGATCATATGCTTATCATCAATACCGAGCACCACATCGTTTTCACGCACATAGTAAGTCAGATCGGTCACAAAGCAGATATAATCAAGCAACTGACGCAAGGTGACATGACGCAACTGAAGCGTAACGGAAATACCACCCTGACTCTGACCGGCAGCACCTTCTTCGCCGTCATTTTCGCTGCCGTAATCTTCTTCACCATAATCTTCTTCGCCGTAATCTCCGCCATCAGCATCATAACCCGCCGGTTCTCCGCTCTCCGGACCACCGGGTACCGGATTATCTCCGGGGTTGCCTTCCTGACCATCTTCCCCCTGGGGTTTACGGCGTGAAGGCATCATCATGGAAATCACTACGCCCTCTTTTTCAGGATCCATGCTCTTGTTGTTGTTCAGAAACTGCACCACAGCTTCAAAGTCAGTCTTGTTAAAGTCCACGACCGGGAAAATGATCGCATCCAACTTATGCTGGATCGCATAGTCATTGGGGTTGTCGGCAACCCTTTCGTCATTGCCCGGAGTATTACCTTCACCGGATTCGCGGCGGATCGGGAATGCCGGTTCGACCCACTGCCACGCTTCATAAGCCATCTGAGCCTGCAAATCAGCCTGACGGCGGCGGACACCGGCTTCGTAAAATTTAACATAGATCTGGCTTGCCAGATAACTGGCTTCGGCATTGTACGGATCGATCACATACACCGCCTCGACTTTTTCCCACGCTTTGTCGTACAACCCCTCGCGGAAGTAGTTCTGAGCCTGAGCGATCAGCAATCTGACCTCGGCAGTACGATCCGGCAAACCGGGATCGGAAACTTCAGCACTGGTAGTATCCCGGCGGGCAGCCGCACTTTTCCGGCCGCGGGCAGTCACCTGAACTTGCATGGCACGCTCACGGAATGTTTCAGAAATAATGATCGCATCACTGGCCAATGCGATCGCCGTATCAAATTGACCGGCGGCGAGAGCATTTTCAGCCATTTTCAGTTTCAAATTGCCGTATCCGGCTTTGTAACGATTCAACTCGGCAGTGAATTCTTCCAGACGCTGACGGCTTCTCCAACTGTCAACTCGGGATGCCTCATCCATCAACTGATCGATCACATTTTCTTTGAGGATCTTGATCGCTTCATCATATTTTGCACAAGCCTCCGCAAGTTTTCCCTGCGCGGCCAACGCCTCAGCTTCTCCGGCCAAAGTACGGCTGCGGGCGGCTTCAGCATCCTGATCGGCATACATCCGGGTGATGGCACTTTCATGCACACGGCCCATTTCACTTCCTGAAGCGGGGATCGCACAACTTACCCCGAGGGCAACGGCGAAACAGATCAGGAACAGACTTGATGCAAATGTTCTTTCTACTTTCATTCGGGTTTTCCTTCCACTGTATACATTATGAATTTTTCAATTTCTTAATTTTCTCTTTCTTGCAATCTGTTTTTATTTTTCAGCAACCACCGGTTGCGTAAAATCCTGATCCATCTTTCCGGTTCTTCACATTTCATCATCGCCTGCCGGATACCAAATTTCAAAGACAACAGACGGCAGCATTGAGCAAAACCCAATGCCGCAGTCGGAATAATTCAAATATCTGTAACTACGATCATCATTTTTCCGTTATCTTCTGGGTCTGCCGGCTCCCGGAACTGCACCGGGCATATCACCGACGTGGCCCTGATCATGCTCATCCTCGCTGCTGCGCTCGACTTTACGGATCGGCCACATATTTTCCGGCACTTTACCCTGACGGTCAACCACAAAAACACCCGGAGTTTCCGGCTCTCCATCGCCGTTTACGACCTCCTCAAATTCCACTTTGCCGCTCTGCGGATCGACCAATTTAACCCGGTAAGTACGGGTCTGGGCACGCCGTTGATTTCTGGAAAGTGCAGTGACGTTGCCGCCCTCTCGCGGCGGGAATATTCCCAGCGTGATAGTCTGACCGATCCGCAGAATATACTCTTTGCGGGCCAGACTGCCGGTATCGACCAACACCGGACGGCGGTCATTGGAATAGGTTTTCTGGTTGATGGTCAGCACCAGACGGTCAGGAGTACGATCCTCTCCGGCCGGAACGACTTCCACCAGCACAACTTTGGATTCATCGATCTTCTCCGTCACATCACCGGCATCAAGATTACCGCCGGCACGCTTACGCTCGGTGATGACCAGCTCGGCATCTTCCACCCGGTACGGGCGGCCGTCGACGTCGATCGTACCGCCGATATTGCGGTAAGTACTGATCGTACGACCGGGACGGCGCGGGTCGGGATGGTTGAATTGCATCATCCATCCACTCTTATCCGGACTGTCATTGTGGATCAGAGCCATTAAGCGGATCGGCAGTTCGATCTGACGGATATCTTTGACCCGCAATCTCCACCATAAAGGCGGATGGTTGGCCGGATCATTGGGTCTGAAGTGTTCTCTTTCTTCACCGCCGGTGGGAGTCTGCAACTCAAACAGGTTGGCAAAACCATCACCGTCATTATCATAACGGCTGTCATATTTATCGTTGGGATCCATGCCGTAGACCGATTCGATCTCATCCAGCACACCGTCATCATCCTTATCTTTTTCATCCTCGATACGGCGGGCTTCCTCTTCCGCTTTGATCCGTTCTTCCTCCCGCTGATGCAAAGCACTGGCGACTTCCACCATGATATTGATTTCGTCCTCATCAGCTTTGCGGAGACTTTCAGCGACCGTTTCCAGAACTTTGGCTCCCTCTTCTTCCTCTTTGCGGATATTTTCAGCGATCTCACGCAGATTTTTATCTTCTTCCTCAACGATACGACGCTCGGCTTCCTCTCTTTCGCGGCGTTCACGCTCGATCTCCTCGGCACTGGCCAAACGCTCCTCGACCGCCTGCACGTCGATATTCAGCGAAGCGAGCAAATCACTGCCGCACTCCGGACATTTGCCGTTTTCAAGATCAAAGAAGAACTTCGGGATCAGTGTCCGTTTGCCGATATCGTCTTTGTGACAGAATGGACAATCAGCCAATTCAAACATACTGACGAAATCCACCGCCGGAATACCATCCTGCGGAGCAGAAACAGCGGCCCACTGGAAACGGCTGTTCTGCCAACGTGCGGCAGTATCAAATTCCGGACTTTCCGGATCGATATTCTCATAATCCGGCATCCGTTTCGGCAAACGCAAATCATTTTCATTGACCTCTCTGGTCGAACTGATTACCGACTGAACCAGAAACATCAGGCCGATAAAGACCACAAAAAGTCCAAGCAAAATGACTTTTTCATAATGTCGTTTGATAAAATCCACTATTCAATCCTCCGGAAAACTCTTCACTGATTCTGTTCCAAAACCACATAATCTATGTCGAGATAGAATATACACATTCTGCTGCCCACCAATGCTTCGGCATAACCGAAACGCTGGTTGAAAGGCAACTTGCTCTCATAAGCATCGATTTCTTCCGGAGTCATCAACTGACGCTCCTGTGAAGCACTGCGCCCGGTGTTGTCAGTTGTTTCGCCGTCACGCGGACGGCGGGGACGGCGAACCGTACGGACAGGATTATTCCGGGCTTCCTCCTCCTCTTTGAGCCGACGGTGAACCTCGTAATATCTGGCACGTCTTTCAGCATAACTTGCATCGCGGTAAGCCGTACCGCTTATTCCCTGAGAGGCAGACTGCTCTCTTTGCACCTGCTGCTGTCTGCGGGTACGGCGGGGACGGCGGGATGCAGCGGAACTCTGCTGCTGATCTTCCTGACCGCCTTCCCGGCTGTCCAGACTCTGCTGCATCAAATCACCGGCACCGTCATGACCGGCAAACATCGCCACCCCGCGAATAACATACATTCTGCGGCCGCGACCGTCAGTGCCCTGCCATGCGGAGTCAAAGTTATCCATGACCCGGCGCAATGATTCCATCGTGCCGTCGAAAACCACGGTGTAGTGATAGATCTTATAGTTGCCGTCTTCCTCAAATGATTCAGCCAGAACGACCGGACTGTTCTGTTCATCTCCGGACTTCAACCGGGGGATCACCCGGAAAAGTTGATGGGCACCGGAAACTTTCAACCGGCGGCAGATATCACCGAAAACATCCCAGTGGAAAAATACATAGGGATAATCCGCCGGAGTCCACGCCGGATAGGAAAGTCCCGATGAACCGCCGGATGAACCGGCATTACCGGATACCGTGGCTCCACCGATAAAATCCAATGCCCCGTCAGCAAAAAAATCTTCACCGACTTCGCTTTTAACCGCGTCTTTCATGCCGGAAACCTGTGACTGCAAAACACTTACATCATCAGCAACCCGGCGCGGCAAACCGAATGCACCAAGCAGGATCGCCAGACGGTTGGCATTGTCGATCCTTTCCCAGGTCAAAGAACGGGCATTTTCTTCAAAAACACTCACCGCTCCGGCCCAGGAACCGGCCGGGAAAAGTTGAATACATCTGGCCACGAACTGGGTCAGCACTGAAAGTGAGTATCTTCTCTCATCCGGAATGCCGTTTTCATCGCAAAAACGCTGAAAACGCTCCGGGAAAAATTTACGGAAATCTTCATAGGAAAGTTTGCGGATCTGCAACGGCACGGCCGGATTCTCATCATCACCCTCTGTACCTGTACCCTCAACCTTGTACTGCTCGATCTCCTCCTCGGTCAATTGGTCAGCCAGCGGAGCCGGCAATGCCTCCAGAAAAGCCTCCACCGCCGGACGCAACGGAGATTTGAAGTTGTCGACCAAACCGATATTCTTTTCCTGATACAACTCGATATCACGCTGGATCCGATCCATATTCTCCTTACCGGGAGCCGGTTTGGAAGTACGCAACTGCTGCACCTTGTTGCGGAGAGTTTCGGTCTGTGCCCGGTATCCGCTCCAGTCGATCAATACGAACACCACCACACCGATCAAACCGACGGCAACCACTCCCAACGCTGCAAGGGAGAGGATCAGAACTTTATTCTTTTTGAAAACTTTGCTCACTTCTCTGTTCTCCTGTTACTTTTTCAACGCATCTTTAAGTGTCAGGATGACTTCAAAATAGTAGAGATTGCTGTCACCGTGAGGCCTATTCTGCAAAAATTCGATCCCGGCGAAAACATCCTCTTCCGCCTTGATCCGGTCTTCAAATTCACTCAAAACCAAACTTCCGTCTTTACCTTTAGTCGTAAGCACATAACCGGCGAGCCGCAACTTGGTAACTTCAGTAATATTACTGTACTTCAATTGATAAGCCGGATCAAGCGGATTTACCTGCTCCCGTTTCTGAGCGGCGGCAGATGCCGCACTTTCACCGCCGGATGAATAACCGTCACCCTCTTCGCTTTCCACATAAGGCTCAAAGGAGATCAACCACATCTTTCCCTGCGGCAACACACTTTGCACCTTATTCATCAGATTGCCGATCTGATTTCTGGCATCCAGATACTTGGCGGCCTGATTGAAGTCACCGATGAATGTCTGCAACTGACCATTCACACCATTGATGGCTGTCACCTCGGCTTCCCCGATTTTCACCTCAGCTTCAATTTTTTCCACACGTTCCTTCTCAAAGTTACGCACCTGGCGGATACCCACCCAACTGATGAGCAGACAACTTATAAGAGCCACCGCCGAAGCATAGAAATAAGGTTTGCGGGCATCGAGGATGTACTGCTGTTTGATCGCTCTGGGCAGCAGTGAAATATCCACCGGACAACTGCCGATGGCATGCAGAGCCATACCGATCATCGCCTGCGACATGGAAGCGGCCGCAGTCAATTGTCCGCGATCGATCGTGCCGCCGATAGTGATCAGGCCGAATGCATTGAGATACTCCACCGGCAGCCGGAATTTTTCATTGAAAAATTCGACCGAATACTGCATGGTCGAACCGCCACCGGCCAACAGGACCTTGGTCGGGGCATTGCCATTATGCTGGGCACGCCAGACATTGACTGAACGGCTGATTTCGCCATGCAGACGGGTCATCACATTGCGGGCGATCTTGGAGATAGTCGAAGCCAGGGTCGATTCCGGCTCATCGTAGGCTCCGCCGAGAGCGACGAATCCGTAACGGCGTTTCATCTCCTCGGCCTCCTCGTCACCGACCCCGAATTCCTTGGAAATCTGAATATTGACCGCATCACCGCCGATGGGGATATTACGCATGAATATACGGCGGTGGTCGGCGATCATCAGGCAACTGCCGCGTCCGCCGATTTCCAGGATCATGACACACTCATTTTCATTCACCTGCGAAACGACTGCCGCATTGAAAAGACACAAAGCGGAAAGTTCCACTGAAATCAATTTTTTACCGGAACGCTCGATCGCATCGGTATAACAGACCACATCCTCGTTTTTCACCGCCAGAAAGAGGGCTTCATACTCCTCATTCTTGACTTTGACCTCTTTTACACTGCCGTCATCATCTTTTTCTTCGCTGGTCTCTTCCCACTCGTGGTGAAGCAACTGATACCCCCACTCGACCTCATGCATGGCATAGGGCACAGCCTGTGCGGCTTCAAATTCGATGATCTTGGAAACCGTATCCGATTTACCGAGCATGGGCGGCAATTTGCTCAAACGCTGGAATGAATTACTCGACGGCAAAGCCAGACGGACACTGTTGGCAGTAAAACCGCCCTCGGCAAGCATTTCGTTATAGTTGCGTTCAAAACATGCGGCAACCGACTCATCCTGCAATTTTTCAATACGCCGGTTAAGAAACTTCGTCAACAAAAGAGTGCCGCCTTGAACACAGAACTCCGCCATTTTGATACTGCGGCTTCCGATATCAATCGTCAGAATATTGCTTTCTTTACCCATTTTCCAATTCCAAACGTTTCAAAACTTGACTCCACCGGCATCAATCCCTGCCGGCAGGTGACCCGATCTCCGGATCAAAACTGTCTGCACCAAGCAACGCCCACGGAGTCCGTGAACGGGGAAAGACACCACCAATAAAAACCATATTTTCCGGAACCGTTTCACACGCTGCGGCGAAAGCCCGGTTATTGGCAACTCCACTGTAATACCGCCCGATCTCCCGGCCGGCCACAGTAAAAATCACTTCTGTGACAAAATCCCCTTTTGACACCCGCCTTACTGACCCGTTTGGCGTAAGACTGAAACGGTCAATCAATTTCCCCGGCACAAACATCTCTATAAGATGCTTTTTACCGTCACGTTTCACCGTGAAAAAAGTTACTTCCCCGGTATACATTCCGTACACCGGCCGGGTCCCCAATTTTATACCGGTATCGATCAAAACCCGGAGTTTGACACTCATACCGTCTAAAAAACCGCTGCGTTCCAAACGCAACTTACCGCGTTCACGCAAAAGTGCCGGCGGCTCCTCCCTCATCACGGTGGGAGTATACTCTATACCGATCCGCAACCAGCGGTTTTCTGCATCATTTTTTACCGCCGGAGCATCAGCCCGCCGATATTCAATTTCCGGGAGATCGACCAATTCGGTCACGATCTTCACCCCCGAAATATCATTTTTTCCGGCAAAAAGTGCAATCGACATCAGCATCACACAGACACCGGCTGCCCACTTTGCCCCCCGCATTACCTGTTACTCCGCCGGGATCAACTTACTCCGCTGCCGGAGTTTCTGCTGCCGGAGTTTCTACCGCCTCTACTTCAGCGGCTTTTTCAGAAATCTTACTGCGAAGATCATCGTTTTCTCCGGTTTGAGAATGACCAATCACAGCCGCCAGCCCCAGAGCCACGATAAAAAACACTGCCGTAAGCACCACAGTCGTTTTGGTCAGATGACTGCCGGCCTTACCGCCGAAAACTGATTCGCCGATACCGCCGAAAACCGCCCCCATGCCGCCGGATTTCGACGGCTGAATCAAAATCAACGCGATCAACAGTAAAGCGACCACGAAGATCATCACATAAAGCAACACAGTCAGAATTGACATTTTACCCTCTTAACCTTATTTTACTGCCGCCGCCGACCGGCGGCAACCGTCAGAATCACTTGCCCAAAGCCTCTTTGATCAATTCAGCAAAACTGTCAGCTTTAAGAGCGGCACCACCGATCAGACCGCCGTCGATATCTTTCTGGGCGACCAATTCACGGGCATTGGAAGCTTTCATACTGCCGCCGTACTGGATACGGACTTTTTCAGCAACTTCAGCACCGAACATACCGGCGATCTCTTTGCGGATATGAGCATGAGCCGCCTGGGCGATATCCGGAGTGGCGGTCTTGCCGGTACCGATGGCCCAAACCGGCTCGTAAGCGACGACGGTTTTGGCCATTTCTTCAGCGGAAATACCCTCGAATCCGCCACGGATCTGACGGGTCAGGACTTCCTCGGTCTTGCCGCTTTCACGCTCATCGAGCAACTCACCGACACAAACGATCGGGATCAGATCATATTTCAAAGCCGCTTTCAGACGGGCATTGACCGTGGCATCGGTTTCGCCGAAATACTGACGGCGTTCGCTGTGACCGATAATAACATACTCGACACCGGCACTTTTAAGCATATCGCCGGAGATCTCACCGGTGAAAGCACCGTTGTCAGCCCAGTGGATATTCTGGGCACCGACTTTGATCGCCGTTCCTTTGACCGCTTCGACCACCGTGGCGATGGTGGTAAAGGGCGGGCAGACGACCACATCTGCTTCGCAACAGCAGCAGCAATTGCTGCAAATCGCCTTGAGATCGTCGACCAGGGCTTTGCCCTCGGCGGCATTTTTATTCATTTTCCAGTTACCGGCAATGATCACTTTACGGCTCATTTTTCTTCCCTTTGTTGATATTTTTATTTTATTGGCATTTAAAAGCACAATCCGTCTGCAAACAAAACTTTTGTGCAGACAGGAAAATATAGCATATAAAATGCTCTATGTCAAGTCATTTATTGCCCGTGTTTTCAGTTTTTTCACTTTCAGGCACAACTTTCACTGCGACACCGGTGGCAATCATCGTTCTGTGCCAGACTATCCACAATGAAAAAGCCCCGCTGGATGATTCTGTGATCTCCACATCCTCCACTTTATCCGCATCCCACTTATCCAGATGCACATCCATCATCCGGCGCATAGCCGGACGGGTAAGCATATTTTCCCCGATTTTGTATTCGTGCCGGTTCGGCCGGGTCTCATAACCTGACCACAGCGGGATCAGGTTGAAAAGATACATCCCCCGGTTCACCGCTGTCAAATTCCACAACACCTCATTGCCATTGGAACTGCGCTGACCGGGTGCGGCCGCCTCCCAGGTCAAAGTGGAAGTGTGCGAACACCCGGCACAGAGGATCAATACGCCTGCCAGCAGACAGAGTATCCGGCAATATTTCATCGTCTGCTCCGCAACTGTCTGACCAGAGTATTGTTGCGGTTGTTGAGGTTCTGCACCTGCTGACGCAGGGAATTGACCGTCTGCCGCAAACTCTGATTTTCATCTCTCAATGCCTGAACTTCAGCATCGGAAGCACCGTATGAAGCACCGTTGCCAAAGGCTCTGACGGCCCGTTCTTTGAGATTTTCCAGGGCGGCTGATGCTTCGGCACGTCCTTCGGCCCCGTCGGGCAGCACTTTAAGATACATGGTATAAGCATAGATGGCTTCCAGCGGTTCATCGATCCGCTCATCGCAAAGTTTGGCCAGAGCCAGATAAGCATTGGGATCATCCGGATTGTGGGCGATCGCTTTGAGGAAGTAATCGTGGGCACCGGCAGTATCACCGTTTTCCAACAAAGCCTGACCTTTGGTCAGCATCGGGTTGCTGTCAGAATCGCAAGAGCATCCGGCAATCAGCATCATCGCACACATCATCATGGCGATCCCCAGACGGCGCAACACCGCCAGGGCACAGATCGCAGCGGTTTCCAGACGCAGGACATGGGGTCCGAGATTCAAGGGTTCAGCGTTACATTTCTCCATCATTTCCAACTCCTCCGGGGCGAAGCCCCCTTCCGGCCCGATCACCACCGCTTTTTCATGGGCGGAACCCCCGCCATGCTCTGCCGGCACAACCGAACCATAATATATTTTAATGTTTTCCTGTTGCAATTTTTCCAACGCATCCGGCAATTTCATTTCCGGTTCAATGACCGGCAGAAAAGGATTGCCCGACTGTTTGCAAGCCTCCCGCAGTAACAGATCCCAGCGTTCCCGCGGACCGCCCTCGGCCACTGAACGCAAACAACGTACCGGACGGATGCTCCACACCCCCAATTCAGTGGCCTGTTTAAGCAACTGATCCAGTTTCTGTTTACGCGGCAAAGCACAGCACAGATGCAATTTTTCCTCCGGTTCCGGCAGGACTTCTCCGGCCAGAACTTTCAGCATTTTTCCGCTTTCGACCACTCCCTGTGCCCGGCCCCCGCGGCCGTCAAGCAACTCCACACTGTCGCCCGGCCGGGCCCGGAATACCTTGAAAAGGTGTTCCGCCTCACGGCTTTCCAAAACCGCATACTCTCCGGCTTCCGGAATGTCTGTACAAAATACCCGATGCATTTAACAAAAAATTTCCTCTTTTATAAGATACATGACTCTGAATACAAATTCAAGATACTGTCTGATTTTTTGTGAAAAATCTGATCATATGGCAATGTGATTCAGAATTTGAATATTGCACCGATCTTCCTTCCCAGCAAAATCCCGGCCGAAATCAGCGTCACCGCCAGAAATGCCATCGCCCACACTCCGAATGCCGAAGCCGAAGCCGCCCCCGAACCGAGTATCTGGGATAATTCAAGCAACGCCTTGGTGATCGGGAAAAAGGCACTCTTTTGAGCCAGAATCAGCGAATCGGATACTTCAAGCATCGAAAAACTGAATGCGAACAAACCGCCGACCAGCAAATTCGCCCCGATCAGCGGGAACGTTATTTTATACAATGTCCTGGCCGGACCGGCTCCGAAATTTCTGGCCGCATTTTCCAACTCCTCCGGGGTCTGCTCCAGACCGGCCCCCACCGCCCGCACCACATAGGGTATCCGGCGTACCGCATAGGCGATCGCCAACAGCCACAGGGGATTTTCCACCGGATTGAAAACCGTTCTGGCCCAGGCATATTCACTGGTCATGCCGAGAAATCCGAAAGCGATCACCAAACCGGGGATCGCCAGCGGCAGCATCGAGAGCAAATCCAGCAGCCATGCAAATTTCAAACGCCAGCGGGCCGAAATCAATGCCGTCAAAGTGCCGCAGAATACCGCAATGATCATCGCCAGTGCCGAATAACGCAAACTGTTGACGATCGACGGCAATACCAGCGGATTGGATAACGCATTGTCAAAGTGTTCCAGAGTGAAAACTTCCGGCAGTACCGTCGCATACCAACGCAACGAAAATGCCGATCCGATCAGAGCCAGATGGGGCAGAACCGACAGCAGAGCCACCAGAGCAAAGGCTGCCGACGGCAGAAATCTTTTGAATCCGGTCAGTTTTTCCGCCCGGGATCCCATACTGCCTTTGACTGCCGCCGTGCCATCGGGCGTACTCAGTAACCTCCGCATGACCAGATAGATCACAGCCGACACCGCAAGCATCACCAGCACCAGCGAATAGGGCAGCGGATTGTTATCCAACTCATGCAAACCATTGAATACCTGTACCGGTGTCACCCGGTTGTAGCCGAACATCAGAGGAGTGCCCAATTCTGTAAAACTCCATACCATCACGATACTGCCGCCGGCCAGAAAACCGCTTTTCAAAAGCGGCAGACGGATGCGGAAAAATCTCTGCCACCGGGAAGCCCCCAGGTTGGCCGCCGCATCGGACAGCGCCGGATCGATATTGCCCAGAGCCGTGATCATATTCAAATAGAATACCGGATAGAGATGGAGTGCTTCAATAATACAGATCGACCAGAATTTCCCGGAACCGCCCAGAAAGTCGATCCTCGCCAGACCGCACTGGGTCAGCACCGTATTGACCACTCCGTAATACCCGAGGATCTGCTGGAATCCCAATGCCCCCACAAAAGGCGGCAAAATCATCGGCAGCAGCATCAGCACCGGACAGAATTCTTTGCCGGGAAAGTCATAACGGTCATACAGCAGTGCCAGTGCCAGAGAGATCACTGCCACCATGCCGGTAGTTACCAGTGCGATACACAGACTGTTGACCAATCCCTCGCGGTAGACCGGTGAACGGAAAACTTCAGAGATCAACTCCCAGTTGCATCCCTCACCGACCACCGTAAAAAGCGGCAGAATCAGAAAAACCGTCAGAAATGCCAGCAACGCCAGCATCAGCATATATTGAACAACTCTGCGAAAGATCATATCATTTCCCTTCCCCGGCCAACCGGGCGGCTTCCCGGTAATTTGCCCGCATATTTTCACTCCATTGCCGCAAAGTGGCCGCAACTTCGGAAGCACTGTTATCATCCCCGATACGCAGAGATCGCGCCGCCTGATCCGCCTGACTGTATTCAAAAGGCAATTCGTTGAATTTCGCCATGGCCATCGGCACTTTTTCCGGACCGCCGGCGGCGATTATCGCCCGCCATGCCTCTTGCAATTCCCGGTGCGGATCCAGCATCAGAGCCTTGATCACCTGCCGCAAAAGCGTGTAATATTTGCCGGTCAGTGCCGGATTGTAGTCAAAGGTGTTTTCCGGAGCATAAGGATTGTAATCCGGCTTGAATAGATACTGCCGGTCGCTTCCGGTATAAAGATCACGCCGCACCGGGGCCCGGCTCAATGTGGTCTTTTCCGGGCCGCCTGGAGTACCGGCTCTGAATGCGTGCAATCTCTGCCCTTCCGGAGAGAGCAGAAAATCCACAAATGCTTCAGCCACCCGGCGGTTGGTGGCACCGCGCAATATCTGCACCGGGTCAGCTCCGACGGCGGTACCGCCCCTGGGCATGACATAGACCACTTTGGATTCCCCGAAACAGTGTTCGCTCCACAATTCCCCGGTAAATCCGTAAGTGTCGATCGCCATACCGGCAGCCGCTTCACCGCTGCTGACATCACCGATGACTTTGGAAGCCGAATCGGTAATGATCCGGGCATTGGCGAATATACGTTTCAAAAGATTCAATCCGTTGTGCCAGCCATCCTGCGGATTGCCCGCTTCGGCCATACACTGCTGCACAATGATCTCATAACATTTATTGGCCGAACCGGATTTGGTCGGATCAGCCAGTACCAGTGCATTGAAAAATCCGGGTTCACCGAGTTCCGGCCATCTTTGAGGCGGCTCCGGATCACTCAATTCACTCACCCGGTCACGGTTGTAGAATATGCCGAATGTGGAAAGCACCACCCCGTAATATCTGCCCTGCGGATCATAAAGCCGGTCTCCGCCGAAACCGGCAGGGATGATCTCCGGAGCGAACCACTCCGGGTGACGCTGCTGCACGCCGCCATCGACCGCATATCCGCGATCGGCCATACGGCTGTGTTCAAAAGTGCCGCCGCCGGCGAAAACATCGATGCCGATGCCGACATCCGAATCCATGAACATCTGACGCACCCAGTGGTCACTCTGACGGGCATCATTGAATATATCGCCGTAAGCGGTTTCCCACTCAATACCTTTACTTTCCAGATAATGCCGGAATTCGGCCCGGAAACGATCCTCGATATAGCGGGTGATATCCGAAGTGCCGCCGGGTGAACGGAAGTCGATCCGCACTTCCCGGCCGTAACGCTCTTTATACCATTGCCCGAAGGCTCTTTCGTACTCATCCCGCACCGTTTTGTTGTGGGCACAGATGACCACCACCGTATCGGCATCATCATTGAATATACTTTGTGCTTCCTCTTTGCGGAAGTAAAACGGCAGTGCCAGCAAAATTCCCAGCAAAACCATGCAAATCAACAATCTGATCCACATATTCCTGAAATCCCTTTACTTCATTGCCAGTAAAAAACCGTCATCAAAGGCCAGAAAAACCTTTTCTCCGGCCTTACGGGGCGGCGGAGCGGACTCTTTGACTGAAATTTCCATATTCCCGGCCCGGCAGATCCATTCTCCGGAATCCCCCAGAAAAGTTCCGCTGATAATTTCCGCGGGGAATGCTCCGGGGTGGTTTTCCGGCACGAAGCGGATGTGTTCCGGGCGGATCGCTCCGGATACGGCACCGCCGGATTCTCCGGAGAGGGCAAATTTACCGAAACCGGTTTCAAGCACATTGCCGGTGATCCGGCCGCCGATGAAGTTGATATCACCGAGAAATTCGCCGGTGAAACGGTTGACCGGATAATCATACAAAACTCTCGGCGTGCCGCACTGACTGATCCGCCCATCCTTGAGTACCGCCATGCGGTCGGCCATGCTCAAAGCTTCCTGCCGGTCATGAGTGACATAGATGGCCGTCTGGCGGCGTTCACGGCAGATACGCACGATCTCACTGCGCATGGAGTCACGCAAACGGGCATCCAGGTTGGATAACGGCTCATCCAGCAGCAGCACCGCCGGACGCACGGCCAGGGCTCTGGCCAGTGCCACACGCTGCTGCTGACCGCCGGAAAGTGACGGGACTTTCCGCTCGGCACAATCAGCCAGTTGGACCGCTTCAAGTGCGGACATCACCTCTTTTTTCAACTCCGCTCCCTTTTTGCCCAATATCCGCAAACCGAATGCGATATTCTCAAAGACCGTCAAATGCGGCCACAGAGCGTAATTCTGAAACATCATTGCCGCCTGACGTTTTTCCGGCGGCAGGGCGGAAATTTCCACGCCGTCAAATCGGATCGTGCCGGAATTCTGTTTTTCCAATCCGGCAAGGATCCTCAAAAGTGTGGATTTGCCGCAACCTGAAGGACCCAGCAGAAAAAATAATTCACCGTTGCGGACTTCCAGTGACAGATCGTCAAGCACCGGTTTGCCCGGCACAAAACTTTTGCAGATATTTTCCAGTAATACCGATGCCATTTTGCTCAAAATCCTCCCGGATGAATACATCCATCAATATATTTCAATTTTTCCGGCGAACGTAAAGTCGCCAATATTTTTATTTCCAGCTGCCGCACTCTTTCTCTGGTCAGATGCAGTTGTCTGCTGATCTCATCCAGAGGCTGAACTTTATTGCCGAAAAGTCCGAACCGCATAATGATTATCTGCTGTTCACGCTCCGGCAAAGTATTGAGCATTTCCCGGAAACGCTCATACAGAAAACGTTTTGACAACTCTCTGCCCGGTTCGTAAACCGATTCATCGGCAATGAGTTCCTCCAGAACCGTACTGTCATCATCACTGCCGATCTGGGTTTGCAGACTGATGGTCTGCATCGCCATTTTACGCACTGCACTGATACGTGCTTCGGGCAGTTCCATGATTTTGGCCAGTTCGCTGTTTTCCGGTTCCCGGCCGTAAAGCTGCAAAAAATTCTGTTCCTGACGGCGGATATCCTGGATCAGTTTGATCATGTGCATCGGCAGACGGATGACCCTTGACTGCTCGGCAATGATCCGGAAAATATTGTGCCTGATCCACCAGCTGGCATAGGTGCTGAATTTGTAACCGAGTTTGAAGTCGAATCTTTCCAGAGCCCGCAACAACCCCAAATTGCCCTCCTGGATCAGATCGCTGAATGCCACACCGCGGTTGCGGAACTTCTGGGCGATGCTCACCACCAGACGCAAATTCGCTTCCACCATCTGATTACGCAATTCGGAATAACTCTTTGCCGCCTGACATAAAAGAGCCAGTTCACCGGGTAATTCCTCCACCGGCATCATCAATTTACCGGTGACCAATTCCAATCTGTCACTTGAAACACCGGATACGGAAAATTTTTCCGGTATGAATGGCCGGTCCCAGTCAAAATCCGGAATCAGCATACGCACATAGCCGCAGATGATATTCAAATGCTCCTCGGCCACACCGGATTGGATGCCGTATTTCAGCAATACTTCAGATAATTCATCCCGGCACTTTGCGGTACTGTTTCCGCCGGACAACTCCTTTTCCAGTTTGTTCAGTAATTCAGCGATCTGCTGACGCCACGGATTGAAAAAGTGGGGAACCGGCACTTTACCACCGTCAAAAAAGGATGGCAAAAACAATTCGGTAAGTTCAGATTCACCGGCCATGCCCTTATCGAGCATCATGACCATCTCTCTGGCACTGAAGCCGAAACGGCTCACCGCCCGGTGCAAGGCTGAAGCAGCTTTTTCAAATTCACAGCACAGAGCCTGCTGCTCATCAGCCGTCGGCACATCAATAGCCCCAAGCTGACGCAGATAACTGCTGAGCGCACCGGAATCTCCATCGCTGCCCGCCGGAATCACCTTTTTAGCCATGCAAACTCCCTGTAAAACAACTGCATAATTTCGCAAGGTCTTCCGGTGAAGTCAGTTTCATATTCCATTGGCCGGATTCGACCAACTCCACCGGAAAACCTGCCAAACGCATGATCTCCGCATCATCTGTCGGCACAACGCCATTGAGTTTCTCACAGGCGGCACGATACTTTGCCAGATCGAATATCTGCGGCGTTTCAGCGTGCCAGACCATTGTGCGATCGACCGGCATTCTGATAAAACCGTTTTCATCCGCCAGTTTCAAACTGTCTGACACTTTATTGGCTGCGATCGCCCCGCCGCAAAGTCTGGCCCGCCGGGCGACTTTCAACAGCAAACCGGCAGTGGCCAACGGCCTTGCCGCATCATGAATAGCCACCAGGCCATCACTCAAATCAAGCTGCATCAATGCGTTACGCACTGATGCGACCCGATCGTCACCGCCGGGAACCCAACGGACATGACCGGCAGGCAGGAACTTTTCAGCACATTTCCGGTACTCATCCAGAGCCTCATTGCGGACGGCGACGATCAGATTTCCGGGGGCAGTCAAAGGCAGAAAATTGACAATACTGTGACAGAATACCGGCATACCGCCAAGCATTTCCAAAAGTTTATCCTTTCCGCCATACCGCCGGGAACTGCCCCCGGCGGCAATGATCACCCCCAGATCTGCAATCATGATTTATTTCACCGCCGGACGGGCAATGACGCCGAGCGGATCGAAGTTATCCGGGCAGAACCCATTGGGATTGTGACGGATCCAGCCTTCGGCATAGTCACAGAATCCGCAGAGGTCGCCCATCGCTTTGGCCCGGGAAACCATATCTTCCAGATAGGCATCCATGCCCTGACTTTCATCGAGCCACTGTTTCTGGGTCTGATGGCAGTTGAGCATCTGACGTTTCAGCGGGATGGTGGAAGTGACATCCACAAAAATATCCGGAGTCACCGGACGATTCAACTGATCTTTAAGTGACAGCGGCAAAGAGTGGTACACCGCCACATCGGTCATCACCGGAGCGATATCTTCGGCACCGCGGAAGTTGCCCATGCCCCGGCAGAAAGCGGCGGAAACCGCCAGACGGCCGGCGTTGATATGATCTTCCATATAGTCAAAAGGTCCGTGGGTCAGCACGATCTCCGGATCGACCTCACGGACGACCCGCACCACTTTGGTAAGTTGTTCAGTATTGTAGAAAACTTCCAAATCATGAGTGATCGACTCATGGAAAATCGCACCGGCCATTTTGGCCGCCGCCATGGCTTCTTCACGGCGGCGGGCGGCCAACTCACTGTGGTTGAGCATATTTCCGCCCAACGCACCGTCAGCGATATTCATATAATGGATCTCGTAACCCAGCTCTTTGAGCCGGATCAGAGTTCCGGCCATCATGAATTCGATATCGTCAGGATGACTGGCGATCGCAATTGCTCTTTTAGCCATGATCAATGCATCTCCACATCACAAACACCGAATCCGGGACGGTAGAAGTTGAACACCACATCGTCGTGGTCGCTCAACAATGACATCGGCACGCTGCTGTCAGCGATCTTCTGAGAGATCATGAATGTGGTCAGACGCATACCGAAAGGATTGTCGTGGTGACCGGGATGCCAGATGGAAACACGGTCGCTTTTCCAGGTCTGCACGGGGCCGACGGTGAAAGCACGATTCGGCACATTCTGCACCGTGCCGCCGCCGGAGGTACGGGCATTCTGGATCAGAGTGATCGGGTGCAGATCGACCAGACGGGTACCGAGTTTGCGGTACTCTTCCGGGCTCGGCGGATTGTCTTTGTAGGCACCTTCGCGGCGGACGGGATCGTTGAAAGCCCAGTGTTTGGTTTCGCCCTGACCGCCCTGCATGAGCAGACATTTGGCTTCGTCATAGGATTTCTCATAAGCGGCAATGTCGCCATTGGGGAAGTGCAAATTTTCCATGGGCATACGCAATTCCGGACGGATGCGGGAGAAGCAGAGATCCCAGTCGGCTTTGGCGAAACCGAGGGGGAAATCCATACCGGCCGGCACATCGCCATCCAGAGCCCACTCATCCATGCCCCAGAAGTGGGCGTGTTTCAGACTCAAACCGGTTTCATTGACGATCTGGGCGACCAGCGGCAGCTGTTCGGTAGGACCGATGGGACCGCAGATACCGCAGGGATTGTCGGCGGTGGCTTTTTTCCAGCAGTTGATATATTCCAGAGCCTCGGCACAGTAGAACTCCTGGAAGGTATCGAAAAGGTTGATTTTGAATCCGGGACGTTCAAAACTTTTCAGATTGTCGATGGTGATGCGTGATGCCGCATCGAGGATCTCCCGGTCAAGGGTCGTGTAATCCCACCAGTCAGCAGAAATTTTGGAATACGCTCTCATTTTTCACTCCTTTTTTTATGGTTGATTTGAGCATAGCCGATTCAAGTTTGTGCAATCGTTGAAACTATATCACCAAAATATGTTTTTTGCAAGTTTTTATCTTCAAATCTTCACACTTTTTCAGCGGAAAGTACCAATACCCGGTTTCCGGGACGGCAGATGTGATATCCTGAATGGCGGATGCCCGGCAGCCAGAGGATCGTTCCATTTGCACTGCGTACAGCCGGATACGGCGGATAAGCGGGGATTTTGCGTTTGATTCGCAACTCTTTGACCTTAACTTCACAATTCCGGCCGAATATCCGCATTTTTTCTCCGGCTTCCGGGGCGGAAATGATGAGTTTTTCCGGAAAATTTTCCAATTCGAAACAGGCCGTATCCAAAGATATTTCCGGCGGCATATCCGGCAATACTTGTGCGGTAAAGCACCAGCTGCCCCATGATATCTGCGTTTTTTCACGCCACGGCCAGCAGACTTTTTCCGGAATATTTTTGAGGGGCATGACCCGGTTTTCATTCAGGATCAGCACCCGGCGGCCGTCGAATTCCAACTTACCGGTCGTGCCGGAAGCCAGCATCTCTTTGAAGCGGTTGACCGAATCACGGGAAACCGGCAGATCTTCACCGAATTCCCCATCCAGAAACATCCGCAAACAGCGTACCAGTAAAGCCGGGTGCAGTTTCTGCCAGAAACTTCTCTGAAAATGATCCGTTCCCTCAAATATTTTCTGAGCGGCACTCTCGATGAAGTCAGCATCGGATTCCAGATTTTCCAGAGAGATACGCAACGCTTCCGGAGCATGGGGAAACTTCTCTGAAATCACCGGCAGCACCCGGTTGCGTAAGAAGTTACGCCCGTAGACATCCGAAAAATTACTGCTGTCATTTGCCCACCTGACGATGCCGTTTTCACGCAGAAACGACTCTATTTCGCTTTTAGTGAAGTTGACCAGCGGCCGGAAAATACGCACGCCGCCGATGACCGAATCCATCCGGATCGCCGTCAGTGCCGACACATTCGATCCGCGGAAAAGCCGCAGAAAGAGATTTTCCACCCGGTCATCGGCGTGGTGGCCCAGAAGCACCACCGAATGCGGATCATTACCGGCAAGTTCGGTAAATTTCTCCATCCGGGCCGCCCGCGCTCTGGCTTCAAGGTTGCCCCCCGGAGCGATATCCAGATCGAATTTCAGAAATTTCACGCCCAGATCTGCGGCAAGTTTTTCAGCACCGGCGGCCTCCTGATCTGATTCATTTCCCCGCAAATGGTGGTTGAAGTGTACCGCAGTCAATTCAAAACCATACTCCCTTGCCCCCTGTGAAGCCAACAGCAAAAGTGCGGTGCTGTCAGCCCCGCCGGAGCATCCGGCAAAGACTTTAAAGTTGCGAAAGCGTGAAAAAATTGAATAATCCATTTGCATTTATCCCTTATATGCTTTATAATATAGCGTTGCCGCGCCGTTATGCAACTGTCAAGGCGCAGAAGTTATAAATTTTTTGGAGTAAGAGATCATGGCTTATATCGTCGCCGCCACCGGCAATAAACACAAACTTGAGGAGTACGCCAGATTGCTGGCCGATCAGAATATCCAGCTCAAGTCCCTCAACGACTACCCCAACTACCCCGAACCGGAGGAGAACGGTTCATCATTCAAAGAAAATGCCGGAATCAAGGCCCTTGCCGCCTGCAAATATTGTGATGTGCCGGCCTTTGCCGATGATTCCGGGCTGGAAGTCGAGGCCCTCGACGGCCGCCCCGGCATCCACTCATCCCGCTACGCCGCCACCGATGCCGAACGCATCGCCAAACTGCTCAAAGAACTGGAGGGCAAAGAGAACCGCCGGGCCAGATTCGTCTGCGTCATCGCCATCGCCGCCAACGGTGAAGTGATCGAAACCTTTGAGGGGGAAGTCACCGGAACCATTCTTGAATCCCCCAGAGGCGAAAACGGTTTCGGCTACGATCCGATCTTCCAGCCCGACGGATTCGACAAAAGTTTTGCCGAATTGACTCAAGATGAGAAAAACCGCATCAGCCACCGGGCCAATGCCTACGCCAAAGCGTTGGAATTCGTGGAAGATGAGATGTCCATTCTGGATGATGATTTTTGATCAATGTTTTGATTTTCAGCACAAAAAATGGATCTGTCACAACGCATAATCCGTACTTCGATCGACTGGAGCGGAGCAAATCTGATTCTGGCGGACTATCTGGCCGGAAGATTCACCTACCGCTCCAGAAGCGAGTGGTGTGAACGTATCGTTTCCGGGGAGATCACTCTCAATGGTCTGACCGTTTCCCCGGAAACCCGCCTTGCTCTCCACGATCAATTGGAGTACCGCCCCGGTGACATCGTTGAACCGCCGGCGGATCTTGATTACCGGATCATATACGAGGATGAACAGATCGCCGTGATCGACAAACCGGGCAACTTATGTATGCACCCGGCCGGGCCGTTTTTCAAACATACTTTATGGCATTTGCTCTGTTCAAAATACGGCAATATCCATTTTGTCAACCGCCTTGACCGGGAAACCAGCGGTCTGCTGCTGGCCGCCAAAGACCCCAAAAGTGCCAAACGCTTGAGCAAAAGTATCACGGCCAAACGTTATCAGGTGATAGTCCACGGAAATTTTCCGGAAAATTTGAGTGCGGCGGGTTTCCTGCAAAGTGCCAATTCCATAGTCCGTAAAAAACGCCGGTTCATCTTTGAAATGCCCGATGCTCCGCCCTTTGAAAATGCCGGCACCGATTTCCGCAAAATTGCTTTCGCCAACGATCTGTCACTGGTAGAAGCCACTTTGCACACCGGCAGGATGCACCAGATACGGGCCACACTTCATTCATTGGGGTATCCGGTAGCCGGAGATAAACTTTACGGCTTGGATGAGAATTTTTATTTGAAACAGCGCAACGGTGAATTATCCGCAGATGACCGGCAGAAACTTCTGATTTCCCGTCAGGCTCTGCACTCATCGTTTCTGGAATTCATCCATCCGGCGACCGGGGAAAAAATCGCATTTTCCGCCGCATTGCCGGATGAATTATCACAACTTATGATTCAGAAAGGCTCCTGATCCATGGAAGAAGAAAAACTCCCCCCCGAACTCCGGGAAAAACTGCTGGAAGTCGAATTGGCCGCCGAAGCCGAAGAACGCAAACTGGCCCGTTTCGATAAACAAAAAGCCATACTCATCGGACTTTTTTCTCTGGGACTGGGCTTCACGCTCGGTATCGCCATGAGAGCCGGTTTGATCAAAGCACTTATTTTCGGTGCATTCTGCGGTCTGGTCGGCTTTATCACCGGCGGATTTCAACGCCCGGCAAAAAAACGCTCATGAAACGGTTATTATTTCTGTTTGCACTGTTCGGCACATTGGCCCTGCACGGTGCTGAAGTCACTCCGGCTTCGCTCAATACCATGCTGGGAATAAACATATTTGCTCCGCAAAACAGTTGGCAATTTGCCGGTATGCGTTCCAGATTGCGTCTCTCCTTTACCGGCAGTACCGGGCGTTATTCCGCACGATTGAACCGGCAGATCGCCGGAGCGGCCGCCGTGGAACTGGTCATCTACACCGCAAACAATGACCGCACCGTCAGCCGCATTACCGTCATCTACGCCAATAAAGGCGACACTTCAAGCCGTACCCGTTCCCGGATACGCAATGCCGGGCGGCAGATCAAAAACCGTCTTTCTTCACTGCTGGGCAGCGAAAGACGGGAGAATCTATCCCTCGGTTCGGTGCGGATCAGAGCGGATATGTGGCAGTGCCGTTTTGCCGGATTTTATCTGGAAAGCGACAAGGGGGAATTCACCATGCTGCACATCCTGCCGCCCAATGCTCCGGGCTCCGGACAGGAAGCGGCCGCCAAAGATTATTCCCGGAATGTCCGCCGCAATGACTTCGGCGATGTCTGTATACCCAATGTCCCCATGGTCGATCAGGGGCCCAAAGGCTACTGCGTACCGGCCACGATGGAAAGGGTCTTTCTCTACTACGGAATAACTGTGGATATGCACCATCTGGCCGACGTCGGCGGCACTGATCCGGATGAGGGTACTTACACCAGCCGGATGATGCGTGATATCGCCGCTTTGCGGCGCCGGGCGGGGTTGCGTTCCAGTGAGATATCCGGATTGAGCATCCGCAGTATATCCCGGAATATCGACCGGGGCTATCCGATCGTCTGGCAGATGTATTCCACCAGAGAATTGGAAGAGGTCTACTCATTCAGTTTCGCCAACCGCCGCAATGCCGCCACCCCGGCAGAGTGGAAACGCACTTTGCGTCAGATCGACATCCCCCGCGGCAATGACCGCGGTCACGTTTGTCTGATCGTCGGCTACAACCGGGAAACGGATGAGATCGCAGTGACCAATTCATGGGGCCAGAGCCACATCGCCCCCCGCTGGATACCGGTCAAAGTCGCCCAGAAAGTTTCCCGTCAGTTGATTGTGCTGTATCCATGATAAATATCTCATTTGATGCCGGAACTTTGACACTTTCCGGAGCAGAAGTTTGGCCTCAGGCGGTGGAAAAACTGCTCCGGTTCGATCCGCGTTGTTCGCTTTTCCGGGCCAGAAGTTGCGACTACGCTTCCATCATTCTGGCCCTCATCCGGGAAAAGATCCCCTTTACCGACCGGGCCAAAAATTATGTGAAACTGGAAAATTTCTCCATCCGGGAAAAGATCATCCCCCGTCCGCACCAGCAAACGGCACTTGACCAATGGATATCCGCCGGCTGCCGGGGCGTGGTTTCTCTGCCCACCGGAGCGGGAAAAACCATCCTGGCAATGATGGCTATTGCTTATTTACGGCGGCCGACACTGATACTGGTGCCGACGATCGACCTTTTGACCCAATGGTGTTCCACGATCGGCCGTTTTTTCAATGTCCGTTGCGGAATGCTCGGCGGCGGCAGTCACGATATCACCGATATCACGGTCAGCACCTACGATTCGGCCCTGCTCAATATCGAATTCGCGGGGGATCGCTTCGCCTTTCTGATTGCCGATGAGTGTCACCATCTGCCCTCACCGGAAAACCGTCTTTGTGCTTCGATGGCCATTGCCCCATTCCGGCTGGGCCTGTCGGCCACCCCGGAACTCAATGAGGAGTACCGGGATATTCTGCATGGTCTGATGGGGCCGTTATGCTGTAATATATCCATTTCCGAATTGGCCGGAAATATTCTGAGCAATTACAAAGTGGAAAGAGTCAAAGTGGCCCTTTCCGCCGGAGAAGAAGCCGAATACCGCAAACACCGGGCGGTATACACCGCCTTTCTCCGCCGGGCGGCGATCGATTTTTCGCAAAAGAATTCATGGAGCGACTTTCTCATTGCCTGTGCCCGTTACCCCGGCGGCAAAGAGGCGTTGCACTCATTCATGCTCCAGCGGCATATCGCCCGGGCCGGAGAAGCCAAACTGGATATGATCGAAAAAATCCTGCACCGCCATGCCGGAGAACGCATGATCATTTTCACCGCCGACAACGACGCCGCCTACACTATCGGCCGCCGCTTCACGCTGCCGGTATTGACCCACCACACCAAAGCCGCTGAAAGAAAAGAATTCCTCGATTTTTTCCGGCAGGGCAAATACCCGGTACTGGTCACCAGTAAAGTCCTCAATGAGGGGGTGGATGTGCCGCAGGCATCGGTGGGGATCATCGTTTCGGGCAGCGGAAGTGTCCGGGAACACGTTCAACGGCTGGGCAGAATATTGCGGCATACTCCGGATAAATATCAGGCGATCCTTTATGAATTGGTCAGTGCCAACACATCCGAGGAGGCGATCAGTGACCGCCGCCGGGAACACGCCGCTTACAAAAGGAAATTCCCATGCTGAAAAAAGAACACCTCGCCTACCGGATAAGAACTCAGGATATCAAACCGAAACTGGTCGATCCCGCTCAACCGTTACTGCAGGAATTATCCTCCGGATTGATCGCTCTTTACCGCAGTGCAGCGGCAGTTTCGATGTCCCGGCAGGCACTGGAGGAGTTGACCGCCCCTTTTATCAGAGGGTGTGGCGATATCAAAACCGCTTCCGGATTAAATAAACTGCTGCTCGACCGCTGTGAATTTTCCATGCCGGAGCAGGCGGATTATCCGGCGGTTCGCCGGGAGTGTTTTCTGAATTCGGGAAAAATGTTGGGCAAGCCGGATTTTTCGGTGGCCGGACTCCGGGCTCTTCAGAACGGCATCAACCTTTACGGCGACTTGCCGGAGTGGGAACATCTCACCGCTTTTGCCCCGATATCAGCAACAGAATTGCTCAACCGCTACAATCTCGCCCAGGCCCAGGGATTGCTTTTTTATGCGAAATCGCTCACGCTGACCATCAAAGAAAGCGATCCGGCCAAGTTGCGTAAATTTTTCAAGGCGGTCAAATTTTTCCGCCTGCTCGCCCAATTTTTCAAGCCCCGGAAAGATGTGATGCAAGTGGAAATTTCCGGCCCTTATGCCCTCTTTGAATCCACGGGGAAATATGCCCTCAATCTGGCCAATATCCTCCCGGCGATCGTCAATTTAAGCGAATGGAAACTGACCGCAGAATTGAAATTCAAGGATCGTCTGCTGACCTTGAATCTTTCCCATAAAAATGCCCTCGTTTCCCACTACCGGGATCTGGCCGGATTCATCCCCCCGGAGATCCGGCTTTACCATAAAAGTTTCAATGACAAACAATGTGTGTGGCAAATCACCGGAGAAGCACCATTCATTGATGCCGGGGATCAGGAGATAATCTTTCCCGATCTTTCATTTATTTCCAATGACGGCGGCAAAATCTTTCATGTGGAGTTGTTCCACCGCTGGCACGCTTCGCAACTGCCCCGCCGGATAGCACTGCTGGCCCGCCGCCCGGATCTGCCGCTGCTGCTCGGTATCGACCGGGCTCTGGCCAAAGATGATGAAGCATTTGAAGCCCTCTTTGCCGATGCTCCGCAAGTTAAAGAAAGGTGCTGGCTTTTCCGGGATTTCCCCGGCGTGACATCCACGGTAAATATGCTGAAAAAAGCCGACTTGTCACATCGAACCGAATGAGTACAAAACGATCGCCCCAAGCATCACCAGTGCCGCCACCGCCCGCCGGATCCACAGCGACCGTGATATTCTGGAATCCAGTGCCGCCAGGCCGAAATAAGGCAGCAGCATACCGATGAATACTGAAAAAATCCCCCGGGGCGCCAAAATAACATTGCCGAAAACCGGCTGCAGAAAAGCAAAACAGCAGAGCAGCAGAACTTGCGAACTCAACCACAAAAGTGCATAGGGACATGCTCTTTTCAATTGTCCGGCATCCGGTTTATACCGGAAAAGAGCCGGTGAAACCAGCACGCCCAATGTGCCGTAGAGCAGCGGGACAACGGCGATGGCACTGTACAGATTGCTCCATTGCGTATACTTCTGAACCTGCACGACCAGACTGGTTTCCAGCATATCCACGCAGGAATAACAGCATAAAGTGACAGTCAGCAGCAGCCACCCCTGTACCGGACTTTTTCCGGAACCGGCCCAGTTGAAAATCATTGCCGCTGCCGCCGCCAGAAACACCGCAGAAATCTGCATCAGATTGAGCATCCCTCCGGAAATGATGAATATCACCGACAGCACTACGATTTTCAGCCCCAGCAAAGAAGAAAGCCGGCTGGCTTCAAAATAACGCATCGCCGCAAAAAAACTGCCCTGTCCCAGCAGAAAAAGCACACTGGTCAATACCACCTGCCCCATGTACCGCCAGATATCCGGGATCATACCGAATGGAAAAAGCCACCAGACGAAAAATAAACTGACCGCCATCATAATCGTGGCGGAGATCACCAGCAGCCGTGCCGGACTTTTATAATGCAGTAAAAATCCGGCACTGAAAAGATATCCGGCACAATTGATCAATGCAGCGGCAAAACCGCTGATTATACCTATGAACATTTTATTCAATCCTCCCACAAATCTGATTCAAAAGATGCTTCAAGCATATTTTCCACCCCGTCATCCAAACGGTCGAAAAAATCGTAACCGAGCATACTTTCCAACTCATCCACACTCATAAAACATATTTCCCCGCCGGATCGCTCATGGGTCACATAAACAGCGATCATCTTATACGGTTCAGTCAAATCCAGCACCGCTTTGAAAAATCCGGTCGGCACCACCACGCCGCCGGCGGATAATAAATCGCATTGTCCGGCAAAATACGGCCCGGTAATGACATACAAAAATTCCTCTTTCAAAGCCCAGCGGCGTACCAGTTTTTCCACATCGAGCCATACCCGGCGGTTGCATTCCGGAAATTGCGGTGAAATATTGGTCATAAAGAAACTTTCCCGCATGGCAGTTGCACTGTAAGCAACATCGGCAGCCGGCACCAGATGGCCGCGGTCATAACCGCTGTTGCGGTAGTCCGATGGTTTCACGGCCTGCGGCACTTGCGGATCACTGACAAACTGACCGGTGCGGCCGGTGACCGGATTGCGGAGATTTTCTCCGGAAAGAATATAACTTGCCCACAATGCCTGACGGTGCGTATAACTGTAACCGAGCGTGAATCCGGTATACTCCAGCACCATATCACTTTGACACGGATGCCCCAAAGCATCATTGCCGCCGCTGCCATCGATCAACCCCGGCTTTACCACACAGCCGCAAAACAGGAAAACGGCGGCAGACAATGCCGCAAAACAGTATATTTTTTTCATGATCCGGCTGTAATTCCCCCATCCAGCGGAATGACATTACCGGTTGCCGCGGAACAACGCAAAAGGAAAGAGACCAATCCGGCGATATCCGCCGCTTTCACCGGACACTTCAAGGGGACCTGCTGTAAGATCTTCTCCATCCGGGATTCAGGAGCCCACGGCGGCGGCAGCACCGGTCCGGGGGCAACGGCATTGATCCGCAAATTTTTCTCCGCCCACGGCAAAGCGAGAGATCTGGTCAATTCATTGAGGGATTTTTTACTCTGCCAATATGCTCCGTGCCCCGGCAAAAGGGCAAAAGCATCGGAGATATTCACCGCCGCCCCTTCGGGGAGATCCTGACTTGCGAAATACTCCAGAAGCCGTTTCGGAGCAAGGAAATTGACCTTTTCGTAAAGTGGAGCGGCCGCAATATCTTCCGGCGAACCGGGGCGGAAAAACAGTGCCGCCGAATTGACCAGCAACTCAAATTTTCCGGCCCGGTCAAGCAAATATTCCACGCCCTCTGACGAAGCAAGATCCGCCCGGATCACGGTGTGACCGTTTCCCGGCAAAGCGGAAAGCAGTTTTTCCGCTTCACTTTGCGAAGTATGATAATGAATGATCACCCGGCACCCTTCCAAAGCCAGATGGCAGGCGATTTCAGAACCGATCCTTTTGGCCGCCCCGGTGATCAATACCCTTTTCCCTGATAAATCCATAAATCGTTTTCTCCCTGATCATAAAATACCATGCAAACGGGATATTTTCAAGGAGAAAGCCATTCAAGACAGACAAAAACAGACAAATATAAGAATGGTGACAAGCGAGCCATATGCAACAATTCTTGCAGTCATTTTCAGCCGCCGGGAAATTGTATCGCAACTGAAATCCGGCTCATCTTTATGCTTGCGGTACCAAACCGTTGTCAGGGTCAGAGCAGTACCGGAAAAAATCAGTACTGCAACAGAAAAAAGTAATAAAGACAGTGATATTTTTCCGGAAAAAACAGAAAATTTACGGCTTTTTGCGGATTTCGCCTTGTATTTTTCCATTCCGGGGCTATATTATGTTTCAACTGCTTTAAGCGGAGAGATGGTCGAGTGGTCGAAGGCGCCACATTGGAAATGTGGTGTACTGCAAGGTACCGAGGGTTCGAATCCCTCTCTCTCCGCCATTTTTATTTTAAACTCCTGATAATAAGCGATTTACCATTACATTCTGTTTTTACGCCCTTTTCTGTGTATGGGACACAAAGTGTGCCACACGGAGAAAAAGATGGAAATTGCTGTCAAAAACCTTGTCAAACGTGGTAACACCTATTACTTCCGGAGCCGTCTCCCTGATTATTCTGGGGAAATTAAAATCTCTTTGAAGACTTCCGACTTGAAAAAAGCCGTAAACGCCTGTAAATTAGCAACGGAGCGTTTGGATAGTATCTTATCGGGGAATTGGCAGATGATACCTTTGCAGGAAATACGCCGGATGATTGCAGATTCACTCATCCGTGAAAATTTGGAAGACCGGGAAATGTTGCTTGCCTCTTATGGCAGACTTTGCGAACACTCTCGGCTTGACGGTGCAAATGATATGCTTAAACTTGCACAATTCATTGAAAGAGCATTGCTTGAAAATGACTTGTCGGCAATGAACGCAACACTTTCAGCAAATTCACTTTTACAAGGCATTGAACACGATTCCAACGATGTTTTCCGTACAGCAAGGGAATATCTGCGGGCACAACTCTATCTTGCACGGACAAGACGGGAAGAGTTACTGGGGCAACGCTTTTCAACAACGTATTCCGAACAGGACTACAACGAAATACTCAATGGCAATTACCGAACCGCAGCGGAAATAATGGAGGCGGAAACAATTCTTACGCTTGGAGAGTTGTTTGCACGTTATCACGCCGAAAAATCGACGGTTTGGGGTGATTCCATGCGGGATTCCGTAAAAAGCACTTTTGAAACCTTTATGGAGTATTTTTCGCCGGAAACGGATATAAAGGCAATCAAACACCAAAATCTGTTAGACTTCCGGGATGGTGTCTTGAGAAAACTTCCGCCAAACAGAAAAAGTTCTCCATCTCTGCGGAACCTTCCTCTGGCAGAATTGCTTGCCAATTATTCCGGAGAAACTTTGTCAGTAAAAACAGTCAATTTGATGACTGACAAAATCAAAGCGTTTTTCATTTGGTGTCATGACCATGAATATATCGACCGTAATCCGGCAAAGAATTTGAAACTGCCATTGGGACATAAAGCCAGTTCAGAACGCAAGCCATTTTCAACAGATGATTTGAAAAACATCTTCATCAATTTGCGGGAAGACCGGCTTCACGGATGGAAACCGTTCAAACTCTGGATTCCGTTGATTGCACTGTATTCCGGAGCAAGAGAAAATGAAATTTGCCAGTTGCAGATTGACAACATATTCAACGCCGGAGGCATACCCTGCATAGAGATTACCGACGAAACAGATGAAAACGCCCGTTTGAAGACAGAGAGCAGCAAGCGTATCATTCCAGTGCATCCGATACTGGTGCAGCTTGGCTTTCTCGGCTTTGTTCTGGAACGCCGGAAACATTCACGCTCCAAACGGCTTGAAGCAAAACGTCTCTGGCTTTCTTTGGAGTTCAAGGCTAAATACGGATATGCACACGATTTTCAGAAATTTTTCGGCAGATTCAACCGCCGATACATCACCACAGATGAAAAGAAAGTTTTCCACAGTTTCCGGCACAGCTTCACCAATAATCTGAAACAGCAGGGCGTTCAGGAAAGCATGGTTGCTGAAATTGTGGGACACTCTGTCAACTCAATGACATTCAGCAGATACGGCAAAGAGTTCAATCCGGCATTAATGTTGGAAAGTATGATGAAACTTGACTATGGTTTTGACATTTTTGAAATACTGGGGAAAACGCCTCTTTCGGCAGAGTTCATTGCTGAACAGATAGAGCAGTTACCCAAAAGATAAGGGGGAGCATGGAGGAAGATTATTTTCTGCGTTTGAAGCGTTACCAAACTCCTGAAAATTACTTTCGGGAGGCATTGGAAATGCAAGACGGTATTCCGTTTGCGATTCAGCCTTATGAAGAACTGAAAAAACGTTTTTATGATGTCATGGATAACCTGAAAAAACAACCCAAAAAAGCAGATGGAGCATTTTTCAGGATGTTTCACCGTAAAGACGGCTTTTTCTGTCTCATCCGCAAAGGACTGGAACGGATGCACGATGTTGGTGCAGTTCCCCTTGATGAAACAGAGGAACATTTGGAACGCCTCTACAAACACGTTCCGGAGGCTTTGAGAGATAATGTCTATTTTACAGTCAACTCCTATTGCCGCAGTCTTGGTAGCCCCCGCAAATCAACCTATCTTGCACGTTCAGCAAGAAAAGAGTTTAACCTCAGATGGTTGAACGCTTGTTATGTGGATATAGATGTGGGACGATTCGGGTGTGAAGATGAATATCTGCTTGGGAGCAAATGTCCTGAACTTCTGCCGGATGAGATATTGACAAGCAAACCTGCAAGCAAAAGTCTTTCTTGGGAACAAGCTCTTTTACAAGCAATGATACTGGAAGAAAGAGGCATTATTCCGCCTGTAAGCATTTACGCCCGCAGTGGCAGAGGAATTTATCTTTTCTGGTTGCTTGAACCTGTCTTTTACCACTTTGAAAACGAGTGGATTTTACATGATTTCAAGAATTGCAACAAAGCACTTTTGAATACTGTCAGAGGAGATTTGGGAGAACCTGTTTTACCCGGAGACCCCGCCGCGACCGATGGAGCGAGAATTTTGCGTATTCACGGCTCACGGCATACATCAACCGGAACAAGAGTTTGCTATTGTCCTTCCGCATTGGATGAGGTTGAAAAAATATATACGCTTCAGGAGATAATGGACTTTTTCGGCATAGCAAGCAGTAAACCGGACACATCACGACCGGAAAGAATAATCTTCAAATCTGCAAAACAGCCATTTTCCACTCCGAAACGGAAAGCGGGACATATTGCCCGCATGAAATATCTGATTGCTGATACAGAGAAGCTTTTCAACGCCCGTCTTATCAAAAAAGGGAAACGCTATTTTTCTCTGCGGTATCTGGCAGCATTCAAGCGTTACGCCGGAGTTCCTGAAGCAGAGACAATCACCTCTCTGGAACAACTGGCAACGCTTTGTCAACCGCCATACCCGACAGCAAGAGAGATAAACGATATTCCGGTCAGAAAGATAGTGGAGGCTCTTTATCAAGAAAAAGGTGCTCCGCAACTTTTCAGCAATGCTGTTTTGGTGGATTTCTGGAAAATTGACAAAGAAACTGCAGAACGCCTGGAATTGCAGAAATTACGCCCTCAGGAGGCAGGAAAATTTTTGACGGTATCAGATAAACAAAAATCCATAATCGAACGCAGAGAGGCTCTATTGCGGTTAGAACCGGAAAACTTTTCTTATACCGAATTGCTTTCCATGATGAAAGATAAAGGCTATCAAATCTCTGAAACTACTTTGCGGTCAGACCTTGCATTTCTTCAACACTCCGGAGTTGTCAAACGGCAGAATCAAAAAGGTGGCAGACCAAAGAAAAAACATGACTGATGCTTTCCCCTCTTTCTTTTCTTTATTCTTTTACTCTTTCTGTTTATTGCTGTACGCATCTGCTTATGTTTTTGTCTGAAAGAAAACCGGGCAAGCCCTGCCGTCTCGACTTCGTCTTCGACACCACCCCCTTATAGACAAATGATTTTCCGCACCTTTTCCGGAGAATGTCAAAAAAGAAAAACTGCACCTTTTTTGATTGATAAACAGAATCAAAAAGTATGGATAAAGGTGGTTAAAACGGAATAACAGCCCCATAAATCAGCGTAAAACTGCATAAAACGCAGATAAATGCTATTTTGTGTATTTCTACTCTGCAATCGATAAATCATCGGTAATTTTGTCGGAATGGCATCGGGGGACTTGACTTTTCACTATATCCGGTGTAAATTATCGGTGTATCATGTGTTTTTATCAGGAGGAACGAATAAACAGAAAAAACGATATTGAAAAAATAAAACATTGTCAGATTTTTATATTTTGACTTTCAACAACCAATTTGCTTGAAAACCGCTAATTTTCGCAATTGTGGATTGTCGTTGAAGGGCAGTACGCGTTTGTGTACTGGTGTCCCCTTTACATCCACAATTATGGCTCTTAGCGGTGCCTCAAGCAAGTGTGAAGCGGGGCACCTCTTTTTTTGCTCCGATTTTCTGAAAGTTGCGTAAGATTTTCCGTTTTTATCCGCATCAGGTAAAATAGAAAAATAAAACAGGAGCAAAGACATCATGAGTATTCAACTGATTGACTGCCCCGCCTGCGGGAGCAAGATTTCATCACAAGCCGGAGCGTGTCCCCATTGCGGACACCCCATCCACCCGATATTGTGTCATCAAGACAAAACAAATTTGTTTGTCGCAGAGAATTTTAAGTTAAATATTTATGCTGGAATTGAAGCAATTGTCATTCAGGGCGTAATTGTTTTCTTCATGGTGTATAGTTTGATTCATAAGTTAAATGAGTTGTTAATAATTGCATGTATTTTTTATCTTTGCTTTTGGGGATGGCATGTAATGCAAGCTCTTAAAAAGAATGAAACAAGCAAGATTTTACTTTTGATTTTTTTACCAGTCTTGGGAATAATTTTATGCTCACTTTTGACGCCACAAGAAAACAGAAAGGATGTTGAACGATGAAAACAATCTGTCCTCACTGTAAACAAGAATTTCCGGAAACACCTGATGAATATTTGGGAATGACTCTCCAATGTTCGGTGTGCCAAAAAGAATTTATTTGTGAAAAAGCAAAATTCTGTTCAGAGTGTGGCACACTTAACTATGCAAAAGCGATAAAATGTTCTAAATGTGGCAATTTTTTTCAGGCAATGTCGCAACGCCCAATTACGCCTCAAAAAGATTTTGCATATGACGATATTGAAGAAGTTGAAAATGTTCCGTGGTATAAACGTACGATATTTAAGAAGAGAGAAAAAATTGAGTATGAAGCGAACACATGGGGATTATTAGCAATTTTTTTAAGTTTTGGTGCATGTTTTGTTCCGGTTTTGATACTGCCAACAATTATTTATGCTCTTTTTGTCCGTGCATCAAAAGGACAACGTTATATCGCGATAGCAATAGTTGTTTTAAGGATGATTGCAAACGTTGCACTTGAAAGCAGCAAGTTGATGTGAGATTACCAACGGTATAACTAAAGCACCCAAGGGATATTTTTTTGCTTATCAAGCAAGTTTTTTTAGAACGCCCTGCCTGAAAGTCGGATAATTTTTCAGAGAGGGAGAGTGAAATTGACTTTTGCTCTCCCTTTTTCGGTGTCAAATCAACTCAAAATAAAAAACTGGTACACAAAGTGAAGCACAAAACAGATGGGATTAAAAACAGATTATCTTGTTTATTTTCAGGTTGTTTTGATAAAAATAGTGGAGTTTCCCTCTCTCTCCGCCATTTTTTTTGCCTTGATTTCAAGGCAAAAAAAACATGAAGCCTGAAAAGGCTTTGCTTCATACCGCATCTGCGGTGCTTCATATTTTGCGGCAATGCCGCAAAATGCTTCATACGCCGACAGGCGTGCTTCACCCAATCCAGACCAGCCTTTTCAGATGAAGCAACTTCGTTATGAAACATTTTCCGTTTCACTCCAAATATGAAGCATTCGCTTCGCTCATATGATGTAAAAATGAAAAATGAGAGTTCCGGTTTGCAATACTTCATCACAGATAGTAGTATATTAACCAACAGTTGCACTCAAATCCGAGTCATGCTGATAAAATCTATCAATACAGCAAAAGGCGATGAACAATGACGAAAACATTGAAACGAAGCATTGGAATAACTTTTATATTGATATTGATTTCAGCGTTGAGCGGGGGTGGCATAACTCTGGGCATGGCAGTTTTTTCTGGAAATTACATCTCAGGGATATTTTTTCTGCTCTATATTTTACTTTTCTCTATTACTTTGATATATAGCAATAGTAATGTCATATTTGCCCTGCCATGCAAAAAATTTTTGCGGACGCTTTTTTTCGTATTGTGGCTGATTTTGTATTCAGTTCTATCTTATTGTCTATTATTTGCATGGATATTTCTTGGATTCAGATTTTCTGATATATGTTGAAATATAAATTATTTAATGAATCATCGTCTCAATTCGGTTGCAATCTTGATGATACCCTTGAAGTGATTCTGAGTTTTTCTGACAGAAAGTGAAGCGGTTTTCAGAATTTCATTTCACAGCGAAATTCTGAATTTTTTACCTCAAAAGGCGGTTCAGAATGGCGGGTGGAGAAAAAATTCCAGCCGCCATTTTTTTTGCCAAAAAAATGGCGAACGAAGACGTAAGTCTTCTCTTCACGCGTTTGTGCCAACAAAAGCTCTTCACTCAAAAACGAAGGTTTTCTTCACATCTTCACCAAACTCCAGAGAAGACTTACTTGCTTGTCCACCGTAGCCTTGTGCGAAGGTGGATGAAGAAGGCCGCTTCGCTCACTTGTGAAGTTGCCACTTGTCGGCGGGTGGAAGTGTTTCTTTTTACTGCGCTTCGCTTACACGGCGGCAAGCCGCCTTGATTTTTTGTTTTGCTGTGATATATTAACTTCCGAAAGGAGATAATCTTATGGCTGAAAGCAGACTGCGTACACTTTCCATTGACTTTGCCGTGCAGATACTCAATCTGGTGAAATTCCTGAAAAGTCAGCACGAAACGATCGTTTCCAATCAAATCGGCAGAGCCGGAACCAGTATCGGAGCAAACATCCACGAAGCACAATATGCTCACGGCAAACCGGATTTTATCGCCAAACTGCAAATCGCCCTCAAAGAAGCCAAGGAAACAAGTTACTGGCTGGAACTTCTGCTGAAAACAAATTATATTGATGAAGCAAAATATCAGGAACTTGACACAGCGTGTTCTCAAATCCGGGTAATGCTGATAAAGTCAATCAATACGGCAAAAGGCGATAAAAAATGAAAAGAAGATTTAAATTTATTTTTACAAACGCTTTGCTGTTGTTGCTCTCATTATTCCTGTCAGGTTGTCTATTTCTTCCTCACACAACCGAAGTTGCTCCGGCAATCAAAGGACAAATAGTAGATGAATGTTCCGGTAAGGGTATATGTGGTGCTGAAATTACCTACACAATCAAGGCAGAAAATCAATATTCTGAATTTGCCATAAGTGATAAAAACGGATACTTTCAAACAAAAGTTCCCACGCAATGGCATTATATAGTTTATATCGGTTCTCCTGGTCATTATCCTTTTCCGGATTGGCTTTGTGTTACCGAAAGAAAACTCCATATAAGTAAAGATGGATATCTTCCCAAGCACATTGTTTTGCAAGAAGGTCCAATAGATGGGTTGAAAAAATCAGATTTCGGAGTGATAAAACTTTCCCCCCAAGCTCCATAAGTTCCAAGTATTCTGAGTTTGTCTAAATCAAAGTGAAGCGATTTTCAGAAATTTATTTCACAGCGAAATTCTGAAGTTTCTGCCTCAAAATGCGGTTCAGAATGGCGGGTGGCGATAAAGAAAGCGAGCCGCCATTTTTTCTTTTAAACTTATCACGCAATCCCATCGGTCAAAAGCAAGTTTTCCGGATGCCCGGCAAACTCATAAAAAGCAATTTAACAGATTTTTTATTTGAATTTCTGCAGTTTGGTGCTATATTTTGCAAAATTCAAATCATTTGATGCTCACAGGATTACAACAATGAATAAATCAAACATCACGGCAACTTTACTGCTTTTGCTCACCGCTGTCATCTGGGGATTATCCTACTCGGCCCAATCTGAAGCCATGAATACCATGACTCCATTGTACTTCGTCTTTCTGCGTTATCTGATCGGCGGCATCATGCTGCTGCCGATCATCTTTTTACGGAAAAAAACTCCGGATAAAAGGCTTTTCACCGGCGGCATCATCTGCGGCATATTTCTGGCCGGCGGCGAAATATTACAACAATTCGGCTTGCTCTACACCACCGCCGGCAAAGCCGGATTTCTGACTGCTCTGTATGTGATAATGATCCCGCTGATCGCTCTTTTCAGCCGGAAAAAGCCGGAGTGGAAAATCTGGGTCGCCGCATTCATCTCCCTGATCGGCACCACCTTGCTCTGTGCCGACGGTTCGCTCAATACCTTCGGTAACAAAGGCGATATCCTGATGATCATCTGTGCCCTGTCTTTTGCCTTTCAATTCATCGCCATTGCGAAATTCGCTCCCGGTGCGGATGCTTTGCAACTGGCGGCGGTACAATTTTTCACCGTGGCAGTGATCTCCGGGGCGGCCGCACCGTTATCCGGGGAAATTTGTTCATGGTCAAGCATCACCGGCACCTTGTACCCATTGATCTATTGCGGCATGATCGCCATCGGCATCGCCTGTACGATCCAGATCGCGGCCCAGAAATATGTGCATCCGGCAACGGCTTCCATCGTTTTAAGTACCGCTTCAGTATTTGCGGTGATCTGGGGCTGGCTTTTGCTCAATGAAACTTATTCCCCGGCTAATCTGACCGGTTGCGTCATGATCTTTGCGGCGGTGGTACTCGTACAACTGCCATCCAAATCTCAAACTGCTTTGCCGTCAGAAACAGGTAAGTGACTCCACGCAATTCCACAAAGGCGTATGCAGATCGACTTTTTTGCGTTCTCTGGTGGCCAGAGCGATCGGCACATGGGTGAATTCACCTGACCAGTGGCCGACCATCACATCGGTTTTGCCTGCCATGGCGGCGTGGGCCGCATTCTGAGCGAGCATCGCACAAAAGACCGCATCTTCCCCCTCCGCCCGCACACTGCGGATGGTGTACCCCAGATCGAAGTATTTGAGGTTGAGTTCGATATTGTGTTTTTTGAAGTGAGCCTTGATCTCATCTTTCAGCAGAATACCGATATCCTTATGCAGAATATTTCCGGAAGCATCCTTCTGACGTTCCGTAGATTCAAAGAGGTTCTGCCCGGCCCCCTCGGCGACGATGATGACAGCATGATGTTTTTTATTCATGCGTTCGACCAGATTGGGCAGCAGCGCCTTGGTGCCGTCTTTGCCATCCAGTGAAAACGGTTCTTCGGGGATAAGGCAGTAATTTATGTAAGGATTGGCCAGCGTGGTATATGCCGCAATGAAACCGCTGTCACGCCCCATGACCTTGATCAGAGCCAGACCATTGTAAGCTCCCTGAGCCTCGTTGTGCGCACCGCTGACGAATTCCCCGGCGGTACGGACTGCCGTACTGAAGCCGAATGTCTTGTCGATAAAGCAGATATCATTGTCGATCGTTTTGGGGATCGCCACCACGCTGATCGGCAGATTTCTCTTATTGACCTCCAGCGCAAGTTCATGGGCGCAACGGCTGGTCCCGTCGCCGCCGATACAAAAGAGCAGATTTATCCCCAGTTGCTTGAGTGAATCGACCAATACGGAAACATTTTCACTGCCCCGGCTGGAACCGAGTATGGAACCGCCCTTGTCATGGATATCATCCACCACATCCGGAGTCAAACGCACCGGAGCCAGGTTGGAAGCCGGATCCAATCCCCGGTAGCCGTAACGGATACCGAGAATATCATTGACTCCGTAATCCCTTGTGAGTGAGATCGTGAGAAATTTGATCACTTCATTCAATCCGGGACAAAGCCCCCCGGCAGTGAGGATCGCCGCCCGGCACCATGCCGGATTGTGATAGATCATCTTGCGCGGTCCGGCCTTTTCAAACGCCGGCACCTGCTCATTATTGCGGATGAATGGTGCAAAATCTGCCGGATCATTGTAATAACTGACACATTCATCATCGCCGATAAAAGTCATATCGGCAATTGGAGATGCGATGGTACACGCCCCGAGAGATGAAATATAAAAATCTTTTTTATTCAACATGGCAGCATCCTTTCCTGACCGGTTCTATCCGTTACCGGAATTAAAATACCTCTTTCCCGCCCCGAAATCAAGCACAAAAACACAATTTTGATGGATAAATTATTGAAAAATATTATTTTGCAGGCTATCTTATAGAAGTAAACAACTGCTTTGAATATTTTCCCGGAGATACTGAAATGAAAAAAGTTACCCTCACCACGCTTTTGAAACGTAAAAACGCCGGTGAAAAACTGGTTATGTGTACCGCTTACAGTGCCATCGAATCGCGTTTGTGCGTTGATTCCGGCATCGACTTCATGCTGGTCGGCGATTCGGTGGGCATGACCCATCTGGGTCACGCCAATACTCTGCCGGTGACAATGGAAGATATGCTCGCCCATACCGCAGCTGTACGCCGGGGGGCTCCGGAAGCATTCGTGGTCTTTGATATGCCCTTTATGAGTTATCAGGAAAGTGAAGCTGCCGCTTTGCACAATGCCGGGATCGCCATGAAAACCACCGGGGCCGATGCCGTCAAACTTGAGGGCGGAGCCGAATATGCTCCATTGATCAGTAAAATGACCGATGCCGGTATCCCGGTGATGGGACATATCGGCCTGATGCCCCAGAGAGTCCAGGTCTGCGGCGGCTACAAGATCGTCGGCCGGGATGAGGAAAGTGCCGCCAAAGTGATGCGTGATGCCCGGGCACTTCAGGAAGCCGGAGTTTTCGCCGTGGTATTGGAGTGCATCCCGGAAAATCTGGCAAAGGCAGTAACTGAAGCACTGGATATCCCCACCATCGGTATCGGTTCCGGCAAATACTGTTCCGGTCAGGTGCAGGTGATAACCGATCTTCTGGGACTTATGGACTTCTGCCCGAAACACGCCAAACGCTACCTCAATGCCGGTGAATTGATCACCGGGGCTTTATCAACTTACGCCAAAGAGGTGAAAGAGGGGATCTTTCCCGCTCCGGAGAATACATTTCAATGAAACGGCTTATCCTGCCGGCAATACTCCTGTTTTTCTGCGGCTGCCGGTCAACTGACACGCCGCCGGAAACCTGCCGTCTGGAAGTGTGGCAGAATGAAGCATTGAAACGCAATCTGGATGGCGAAACGGCGGTCGCCTTGCGTAATCTGGCCCGCAGTACCGCCGGTCGCACCCACCGGATGGATCTGCCCGATCTGGCCCGGTATATCCGGGAAAACAATAATGAAAACTCCGCCGGATTGATCCGGGATCTGCTCTGGGAGAGTGTCGAATACTGCAATGTGCAGTTTGTCCGGGATCCGGATTATTTCATCCGCAATTTCCGCCGCAGTCAGATACTCTGCCGCACCGCACTTCTCCTTGCGGAAAAACAGTACCTCGATCAAATCATCTGGAAAACCCCGGCCCAGAAGGAAAGAGAAAGGGAAGTTGCCAGTGAATTAAGTTCACTGTGCGGCGGCCTGCCCTCCGGAGATATTCCGGATATCCGGCTGGTTCTGGTGGAAGACAGATTGCCGTTTCTGCCGGATTCCCTGACCGCCCCGGTCAGCGAAGACCCGGCAGAAGCACTCCAATTTGCCAGTGCCATATACCGTTTGCCCGATGAAATAAGACGGCAGAAGATGGCCGATGAAAACTTTTATCCGGATTGTCTGCTTGAGGAAGTCATACACATGGCCGCAAGTTACTCGCTTCATATATCCATGCCGTATCTGCAAACGGCCCGGCAGAATGCCATGCAAGATCCCACCCCTGAAAATATCTGGCGTTACCGCAAGTGGTATTACCGGGTGCAGATGGATCTTTCCCGGCTGCCGTCAGTCAGAGGTGAAGCCAAAGACCGGCAGTTCCTCAATTCGATGCTGCTGCTTCAGGAGGGTTTTTGAGCAGATCGCGGAAATTCTGCAAATTATTGAGCAGATTCTCATCCCCCGGAGCGTACTGCAATGCTTCCAGAGTCAGTTGCTCCGCCCGGCGGTAATCCTGCTGCAGATAGGCGGCGTAAGCCTGACAGGCGAGATCTTTGGCCGGATCACTGTCCATACTCAAGTCTGACAGCACCATATAGATCTGTACGGTAAATGCCAAATCGGCCGGATTATGATTCAAACGCCACATCATTTCGTGTATTTCTGCTGATTTGAGCAAAACCTTTTCTGAAAATCCCGGATTGGTGAAACGGAAATCACCCCACTGCGGTGATGTGATCGCCTGGTCGATCATAAACAATCCGGCAGCATCATTCTGTTCCAGAGCGATCATGCCTTCCAAAGCGAGCAGATACAAATTTGCTCCAGGCAACTCCTCCGGAGTACAGTTTTCCACGGCGTAACGGGCAAAGTTATATGAAGCATCATAATCTTTATTCTCAAAGCAACTCCATGCCGCCATACGCAACGCCGCCTGATGGATATTTTTGCCATCCCCCAATGCGGCATTGATAAAGGATTCCCGGCTCTGCCACGTTTGCATATAGCAGAATCCCAGAATGGCGATCAATCCGGCATACGCCCAGAAAGCAAATTGCCAGATCACCCGGCGCGGCGAATAAAATTCACAAGCCGCCGCCAGCAATACAATGACGAAAAGTGACGGCATATAACTGTAACGGTCGGCAAATTCCGCATTGCCGATACTTTTCAATCCGGCCATCGGCAACACGACTCCCATGAAAACCAGCATGACCGGAGTGATGAAAGTCAGGAAAAGTTTGCGGTATTTCCACTTGACCGCCGCAGCGATCACCGTGGCAAGTACCATCATCCAGAAGCAGACCACCAATAAAATACTGCCGCTATCAACTGCAAATACCGGATAAAGCGGCTGGATCCCCGTCGGGATCAGCGTTTTGAAAAAGTAGTTCGCGTAGTTGAATGCCACCACCCGGAGCCGGTAAGTTGAAACCAGACCGCCGACACTGGCTCCGGCAAATTCTCCGGCCTGAGTTGCATTGAAAACCAGATAACCGCAGGCCACCAGCCAGTAAGGAGCTGAAAGTTTCAGAACTTTTTTCCAGTCAAACTTCTCCGCACAGACCCAGATGCCGGAAATCAGCACCGCCGGAAGCGTGATCAATGTCGGTTTCGCCCCGAATGAAATCAGATAGACCACGGCCCCGGCGACAGATAAAAGCACGTTATTTTTACGCCATGCCCAAATGAATATCTGCGTGGCCAGCAAACCGCAAAAGAGCATTTGCACATCTTTTCTTTCCACGATCCACAATACCGATTCGACCCGCTGGGGATGCAGAGCAAAACACAATGCTCCGAAGCATGAGGCGTAAAGCGAAAGAGTGAAAGGGTTTTCCGGATTCAATCGGGTAAGTTTCAACTGCCGCAGTAAAACAAAGAAAAGCACCGTATTAAGGCCGTGCAGAATAATGTTGTGCAGTATACCGCCGGCGTGAAACAACTCTTTGCCCCACACCCAGTAATCCAACATCAATGAGTGCATCACTAAAGGTGAATACAAATGGAGTACGGGAGTTTTCAGATGATAGATAAAATTCTGCCATGTCGGATAGAGCAGATATTCCCGGTCCACATACGCACTGTTATCCAGCGGTATGGGTTCATAAGACAATCCGGGCAGAAAAAAGAGCAGTGTCACCAGGAACAAACACGCCGCAGCTGTGCCGTCAGCGTGTTTTTTGAGGAATTCCACTACTCTGTCCATGCAACTTACTCCTCACCTTTACCGATGCGGTCAAGTCCGGTGCGGATACGGGAAAGCACTTTGGAAATTTCAAAAAGTTCAGCTTCGACCGTGCGTTCTTCCTTGCCCTGCCCATAGAATGACAGGCAGCAGGCGATATTCTCATAATAGAACGGCATTGTGATCATCCACTTTCTATTCTGTTCGACCCGGGTCAATATTTTCTGATGCTGAACCACGCTGAACTCCCGGTCGCAAATCACCTTTTCCGTTACCGGCATATCCGGATACAGAGAGGAGACCAGCTCCTGTGCGTGTTCCGCGGTAACTCCGGCAGCCACCATCAGCACGATGAATGCCCCGGTGTAACGCAGAGGAGACTGAACCGTATTATCCGGATCACTGCTGTAAATATGAAAGAAACAATCACGGTCAAAACCGTAAACGACCGCATTCAAACCGGAAAGATTCACATAATCATTCACCGGCTGCTGCAAAATGGAGATCAAAGGTGAAAGTCCCTGTGCCCGGTTGCCGTAACGGATCAGCGAAATACCGGGGATCAGATGGTGATAATCAGTTTTTTCCAAAAGACGCAAATCCACCAGATCGGCACAAAGTCTGCTGACTGTCGGCAACGGCATCCCCAGCATCTGTGTCAATTCCTTGATCGCCACCGGACGATCCATTGAACAGACCGCTTCAAGCACGGCTCCGGCTTTGGCTAAAAGTGAACTTTTCATTTTGCGACTCCCAATTTTATCTTTAATGCGTCGGCCACCGGAAGCGGTACATACTCCTCAAAATTACCGCCGAGCCGGGCAACCTCTTTAACCAATGTAGACGAAACAAATGAATTTTTCAAGGTCGGCATCATGAAAATCGTTTCACACTTACGTTTGAGATTACGATTCAACAAAGCCATCTGCAACTCATATTCAAAATCAGAAAAAGCCCGCAGACCGCGTAAAATCGCATCCGCACCATAATACTCCAGTGAATCGACCAGCAAGCCATCAATGGCAACGACCTCCACATGATCCAATGCAGCACAACTTTCGCGGACCAGATCGCAACGCTCCTGCATGGTGAATATCGGCGATTTGGCCGCATTCACTGCCACCGCGACAATAACCCGGTCAAACAACAATCCGGCACGTTCGACCAAATCGAGGTGACCATTGGTGAATGGATCAAATGACCCGGGATATAATACAGTTTTCATGGCTTTCCCTTTGACTTTTGTCCCGTGTTGATGTATAATATACATGTGGAAAAACTGAAAGCAAAGTCAAAAAGAAAAGAATTACAGGAAAATATGAAAAGTTTCATCTATTTTTTTGAAAATTTCAAATTATCCTCATTTTGCAAAACAATTTCAGCAATCGGAGTTTTTGACGGGGTTCATTCCGGCCACCGGGAGATCATCCGGCAGGCCCGTAAACGGGCAAACGGGAACGGGGCCAAAGTATTGGCATTGAGTTTTTCGCCGCACCCCCGGCAACTGCTCACTCCGGATTCCCCGCCGCAACTGCTGCTGCCGGTAAATGAAAGAGTGCGTTTACTCAAAGAAGCCGGTGCGGATTTTTGCGGATTCATCGATTTCACACCTGAAGTGGCCAATATGCCGCCGGAGGAGTTTCTGGAAG
>JAZNEV010000066.1:0-20663 GCA_045588835.1 Victivallaceae bacterium | reverse complement strand
TTGCGGCCAAGGTCGTTACTATCGAGTACGATCCCAACCGTACCGCCAATATCGCTCTGATCAGCTATGCTGACGGCGAAAAAGCTTACATCCTCGCCCCGGTCGGCTTGAAAGTCGGCGATGTGGTCATGAATGGCCCCAAAGCTGAACTCAAACCGGGCAACTGGCTGAAACTCAAAGATATCCCCGTCGGTATCGAGATCTGCTGTATTGAAATGCAGCCCGGAGCCGGTGCCAAACTCGTCCGTTCTGCCGGACAGGTCGCCACTCTCCGCGGTAAAGAGGAACTCTACGCCCAGGTCAAACTGCCCTCCGGCGAAGTCCGTATGCTGCACGTCAACTGCCGTGCCATGATCGGCCAGATCGGCAACCTCGATCTGATGAATACCAAACTCGGTAAAGCCGGTAAGAAACGTTACAAAGGTTTCCGTCCGCATGTCCGCGGTGTTGCTCAGAACCCGGTCGATCACCCGATGGGTGGTGGTGAAGGTCGTGAGTCCGGTGGTGGACATCCCGTTTCACCGTGGGGCAAACTTGCCAAAGGCAAACGCACCCGTAATCCGAAAAAAGGTTCAAAGAAATTCATCGTTGAACGGAGGAAGAAGTAATGCCCAGATCCATCAAAAAAGGTCCTTTTGTGGATCAGTATCTGATCGACAAAGTCGAAAAGATGAATGTCGCCAACAAGACCCCGATCAAAACGTGGTCCCGTCGTTCGCTGATCATTCCGGATTTTGTCGGACATACTTTCAATGTGCATAATGGCAAAACCTTCGTTCCGGTCTTCGTGACTGAAAACATGGTTGGCCACAAGCTCGGCGAATTCGTCCCGACCCGTGTATTCAAAGTCCACGGTGTGGTTTCCGGTAAGTAATCACCGAAAAACCTGAAAAAGCCCCAAAGCAGATCGCTTCGGGGCTTTTTTTTATTGGTTTATGAAACGGGGAAATGGATGCGGAATGTCACGGGGAAATACCCGGAAAAGGGATGTGCCGGGGGCAAAAAAAGGGGCCTTCGCAAAATCGTTTTGCGTGGAAAAACCTTTTGGACAAAAGTTTTTTCCCCGCACCCCTTTTTCCAAAACCTTTTGTTGAATTGCTTTTATTGGCACAATAAAAGCAATTCCCTCTTTTTACGATTAAAAAGTGATAAAACTTTTTCAACGCAATATCGCTGAATTGTTTTATTGGTTATAGTCCGGTTTTTTGTGAAAAATCTTTACTTCCGTCTTCGTTATGCACCGGTTGGATCTGACCGGCGTTTACCGGTTTGACCAATCACGACTCAAGTGATATACTTCATTACGGTTCCGTATAATGTTTTTTACGAACGCTTATAACATTATCACAAAATTTTGGACATTACCGTTTTATTGATTTGATAAATTATCTCAATAAAAGAAAAACAGGGATGTGGCAAATCTTTTTGAGGTTTTGCAACATCCCCTTGAGATCGTATTGTCAGGAATCGTTATTTGGAAATATTTCCGACGAAACGCTTGATACGCACCAGTGCTTCACGCAATTCATCGGCACTGGTGGCATAGCAGCAGCGGATAAAACCGGCACCGCCGGGGCCGAATGCTTCACCCGGCACGACCGCAACATGTTCGGCTTTGAGCAATTCTTCGGCAAATTCCGTTGAATTCATGCCGGTATTTTTCACCGATGCAAAAGCATAAAATGCTCCGTGGGGCATCAGACATTGCAAGCCGGCATCATTCAAGCCTTTGACGAAGAAATCCCGGCGGATGCGGTAACTTTCCCGCATTTCGTACATTGCCTGACCGCCGTTTTTGATAGCTTCCAATGCGGCTTCCTGGGCCACGGTCGGGGCACACATGATCGAATACTGGTGGATACGCATCATCGCCGCGATCATCGGTGCCGGACCGCAAACATAACCGACCCGCCAGCCGGTCATGGCAAAGGCTTTGGAAAAACCGTGGAGAAAAATGGTACGTTCTTTCATCCCCGGCAGACTTGCGATGGAAACGTGGTTCCCGTCGTAATTCAATTCGGAATAAATCTCATCGGTCAATACGCACAGATCGTATTTTTTGGCGATTTCCGCTACGGCCCGCAACTTGTTTTCCGGCATGACCGCTCCGGTCGGATTGCAGGGGAAATTGAGCAAAATGGCCTTGGTTTTGGGCGTGATGGCTTTTTCGATATCTTCCGGAGCGACTGCAAATTCATTTTCCACTCTGGTCGTTACCGGCACCGGAACACCGTGGGCCATGCGGATCTCCGCCGGATAGGATACATAACAAGGTTCAGTATAAATCACCTCATCACCGGGTGAAAGAAGCATCCGGAAAGCCAGATCCAGAGCCTCACTTACTCCGATGGTGACCAGACACTCGCTTTTGAAGTCATAAGAAGCACGGTAATTCTTTTCCACATAGTCGCAGATCGCCCGGCGCAACGCCGGAGTGCCGAGGTTGGAAGTGTAACCGGTATGGCCGCGTTCCAGAGAATAAATGCCGCTTTCCCGGATCGTCCACGGGGTGGTGAAATCCGGTTCACCCACGCCGAGCGAAATCACGTCATCCATGGAGTTGACCAGATCAAAGAACTTCCTTATTCCGCTGGGCGGCAGAGTGGCGATATGCGGGGCGATGAATTTTTCAGAAACAGATTTTGAGTCGTTCATATTCTTCGTCACTTTGCATTATCATTCCGGATTCTTTGTAGCGTTTGAGTTGAAACGCGGTCGAGGTGGAAATAACTCCGTCGATCGTAGCCAGTTTCGCAGAAACAAAGTTGGCCACCTGTTGTAACGAACTGCCCTCAACAGTCAACTGCAAATCGTAATTGCCGGATAAAAGACACAGATCGGTCACTTCCGGAAATTTGGCGATCCGGCGGGCCACCCGGTCAAAACCTCCATCCCGGTTGGGGGTGACTTTGACTTCGATCAGTGCCTTTACTCTGGTCTCACTTCCCGGTGCTTCATCGGTGACGATCGCCGCATATCCGCGGATCACGCCCTCTTTTTCCATGGCTTTGATCGCGGAATCGACGTCGGCTTCAGCGGCATTGATCTGTTGAGCGATATCAGCCGCAGAGAGCCGGGCATTGCTCCGCAAAAGTGAAATGATTCGGTCTTTCATAAAATATCCTTTGCAAAATATAACGGCCAGAAAAGCAAACCGTTGTAAATGAAACTATCCAAAACATCAAATGCCCCGCCCATGCCCGGAACAAATGAACCGGAATCTTTGATATTGCAAATCCGTTTTACTGCCGATTCGGTCAAATCTCCGAAAAAACTGCCGAATGACAGAATCAATGCCGCAATGATATGCCAGCACAGAGGAGTATCCATATTGCCGAAACGGTAAAACGCCCATGACACGGCCAGAGAAAGGATCAGGCCGCCGAGCAGACCTTCACAGGATTTTTTCGGACTGATTTTCGGGGCGATCTTATGGTTTCCGCCGGGCAGTTTGGAGGTCAGAGTGCCGACGATATATCCGCCGGTATCGGTCGCTTTGGTCACCAGACAGAGGAACAGCAGCCAGTAACCGAAAGGCCGGATGAAGTAGGAACACAGCAGCAGTATCAGTGACGGAGCAAAGACAATGATCACTCCGGCTGTATTGAAAAGCCTTTCCATCGTATCGCTTTTCACCGTCAGCAAACTGCCGCAACCGGCGAGGATCAGTAAAACCGTCAATGTCAGGGTGCTGTAAAATGCCACCGGGGCAACGAAGCCGGTCACGATCCCCAGCGCGATCAACCAGCCGGTCAGCGCTCCCGGCAGGGTAAAGCATTGACGCCCGGAACGGTTGAGCATGGAACAACACTCTCCGATCGCCGCCCCCACCATAGCCGGTGCTGCAGCCACAAAGAGCCACACCCCGCCTGCTTTCCAGAAAAAGATCCCGCCCAGCAGAGCCATCAGCAGGATAAAACCGATAATCCGAAATTTGAACATCTGAATACTACTCCATCATTTTAAAAAATTGGGATTCCAGAGCCAGACACAGCGTGTGGTACACCGGCAGATGCAACTCCTGGATCTTGTAAGTTTCGCTTTCCGGCACATCGATCACCACATCGGCGAATTCCCGGCAGCAGCCATTTTTGCAACCGGTCAGCAGGATCGTCCGGATATTTTTTGCTTTTGCCGCGATGAAAAGTTTGCGGATATTGCCGGCATTGCCGCCGGTGGATATGCCGATGACCGCATCTCCCGGTCTGCCGAGAGCCCACAACTGCTGGGCAAAGGCCAGTTCCGGATCGACATCATTGCCGAATGCACTGGTCAGGGCCGGATGCGAAAGCAGTGAAATGCCCCGCAGACCGTACTGCAATGCTCCGGCGATCTTCCGGCCGTCATCGCCTGCGATATTTTCAAAAACGGCCTTATCCTCTGTGGAAAGTTCCCGGCGGGATTTGAAGCCTTTGAGCAATTCACCGCAAATGTGTTCAGCATCAGCGGCACTGCCGCCGTTACCGGCCAGAAAAAGTGTATTGCCCCGTTTGAATGATTCACCGAGTTCCTCTGCCAACTTCTTTACGGTCGGGGCGACCTTTGCCAGAACCGGGTAACGTTCAACCATTTCGGAAAAATATTTTTCCATCTCTCAATCAATCCTGTTTATCTGTTTTAAAGTGCCTGTTTTGCAGAGCAAATATAACATAATGCCGTTAAATAAAAATTGCAAGTTTCAGTTGAAAATTTTCCGGATTCCGGTCGCCCAGAGCAGTAAGATCAGTACCGGAATGACATATTTCATATAATATTTCACCCACAGCGGGAACTTCCACCCCTTGCCGCAATTCAACTCCGCATAGAGTTGTTCCGCACCGCCCCAACCGTAACGGTTGAAACAGAATATCAGCAAATAGACTCCACCCAGCGGCAGCAAGTTGGCACTGACGATGAAATCTTCCAGATCCAGTATCGTACTTTGGCCGCCCAGCGGATGGAAACTGCTCCAGATATTGAATCCGAATATACACGGCAGGGACAATACCGCCAGGGCCGTGCCGAATATACTGCAGGACGTTTTGCGGTTCCATTTGAATTCATCCATGCCGAAGGCCACCAGATTCTCAAATACCGCGATCAGAGTGGAGAGGGCCGCCACCATCAGAAAGACAAAAAACAGCGTGCCCCAGAGATATCCGAAACTCATATTCTGAAAAACTTTGGGTAAAGTGACAAAGATCAGTTCCGGGCCGCTTCCGGCATCGATGCCGTAGGCCATGCAACTGGGGAAAATGATCAGGCCTGAAGCCACCGCCACCGCCGTATCAAGCACGATGATCCATACGCCTTCCTGAAACAGTGATCTTTCCCGGTCGAAGTAACTGCCGCAAACCACCACACTGCCGATGCCCACGCTCAAAGTGAAAAAGGCCTGTCCCATAGCGGCATGGAGCGTTTCAATAAAACTTTTGCCGGCAAAGTTGGAGAAGTCCGGTGACAGGAAGAATTTTACGCCCTTTGAGGCTCCCGGCTGGGAAAGCGCCTGTGCGACAAGGACTATCAGCAATATGAATAATCCGCCCATCATATATTTCACGCTCTTTTCCACGGTTTTCTGCACGCCGCCGAAACATACGGCCACGGTCAGTAACAGCGAGCCCATAGCGGCAATGATCTGACGGACCGGAGAGCCGAGCATATCTTTGAAATTTGCCGCTTCAAAGACCGATTCTTTTCCCAGAAGGAAATTTACTGCATAATCGAGCAACCACCCGGTAACTACCACATAGAACATCAGCAGGATCATATTTCCGGCAAAGAAAACATACGACGGCTTGTGCCATGCAAAGCGGCTTGCCGGATTCTGCAATTTACGCAATGCTCCGGGCAGAGTGCTTTGACCGGCCCGGCCGACGGCCAGTTCCATAAGCAGTAAGGGAGTTCCGAATGCCAGCAGGCAGACGAAGTACAGCAGTACAAAAAGTCCGCCGCCGTATTGGCCGGTGATAAAGGGGAAACGCCACACATTTCCCAAGCCGATGGCACATCCGGCCGTCATAAAAATAAATCCGATCCTGGATGCAAAATGTTCACGAGTTTCCCCCATGGTATCCAACCTCTGTAATATATTGATAATATTCAAATACAATGCTTATAAAATAGCACAAAAGCACCTTTTTGTCAACATCGGGTTGATTTTTTTATTCTGACCGTGTATTTTAATACCGGATTATATTGTCAACATCACCGGCAGGTGAAAAAACATCAGGGAAATGATCATGGATTTTGAGAAACTCGCCCCCGCCCGCCGCACCATCCGCCGTTTCCGGCAGGATGCCGTGCCGGATGCTGAATTGAAACATCTGATCGATATGGCCCGCTTTTCCTCATGCGGATCGAATAAACAACTTTTGCGTTATATCATCATCCGGAAAAGGAAAACGGTCAAAAAAGTTTTTGACTGCACCCGCTGGGCCGGGATGGTCGCTCCCCGCCGCAATCCCGTCTGGGGTGTAAATGCTCCGCCGGCCTTTATCGCCGTGACTGTACCGCAGGATGCTTCAGCGATTCTCACTGCCGATGCGGGGGCGGCGATCCAGAGTATCGAGTTCGCCGCATGGGAAAGGGGGTTGGGGTGCTGCTGGTTCGCCTCATTCGATCCGCAGATCGTCAGAGAGGCCACTGATCTGGATGATTCACGCAAGGTGCTTTATCTGGTGGCGGTCGGTTTCCCCGCAGAAACCCCGGTGACCGAGGAGGCTGCCGGTGGCGATGTCGCTTACTATCTGGACGGGAATGACACTTTGCACGTTCCCAAACTGCCGGTCGATGAGATTTGCCAATGGATGTGAATTTATATAAGTTCCGGCAGATCAGCCGGTATATCGCAGCGGTGATATTTATGCTTGCCCCGTGGCTGGCGATGCCTCTGGCATTCGGCAGATTCGGCGGCTTGCCGGTTCCGCTTTTCGGGTTGGTCAAAGGGGTGACTCTGCCGGTGATGACGTGGCTTTCGCTGGCAGTTATCGCCGCTTTTCCGGAAGATTTGAAGCAACTTTGGCATAATGAAAAACTGAAACTGCTGTTGGCCGCTTCCGGAGTGTATACGCTGTTGATCGTATGGCAGTGTTTTGCCGGATACATCACCTTTGAGGAGTGGCTCGGCGGAGCATTTTGGGTCGCCGGACCGCTGGCGGCGGCGGCATTGGGCCGGGAATTACGTTGTTGTCTGCCGTATTTTGCCGCAGTCGGGGCATTACTGCTTTTCTGGAGCGGATGCACTTCGGAAAATTTTACCGGCCTGCCCGGCAACTGGAACTGGAATTGCGGGATCCTGACCGCCCTGATTCCCGGTATTTTTCTGGCCGGGAAGTATAAATATTGGAAACATTACTCGACTGCCGCTCTTATTCTGTTTTTTGCGGTATGGTTTCTGGCTTCTCCGGAAAGATTTCCCCGGTCGGCATTCTTTGCCGCATTGGCGGCCTGGAGCGTGATTTTTTTACGCAACCGGCTGCCGGAAAGATATTTTTACCGTACTTTGGTGATCGTCAGCGGAATTGCCGCCGGAATATTCTTTTTTGCTTTGAGTGTATTCGATATACCTGATACCCGGTTCCAGATCTGGCGCGGAGCATTGAATTTCCTGCCGGGCAAATTGCTGACCGGAGCCGGAGCCGGGCATTTTGCTGAAATCATCCGGGAAAACCTTTACGAAACATTTTACTTTACCGAATTTGCGACCGGACATATCGATCACGCCCATAACGATCTGCTCAATATTTCGGTCGAATGCGGTATCGCCGGTGCGATTTTTTACTTTGCCGCCGTATTCACCATTCTGCCTGTTCGTGCCGGAAGAAGCGGTCAGGATATTCTGGCCAAATGGATTTTTGCGGTCATGCTCTTTTGCGGTTGTTTCGATCAGCACAATATCACGGTCATCGGGGGATTCTGTCTGGCGTTGTCCGCCGGAATACTGCTGATGCCTGAAGGTCGCAAACCAGTTGCACTTCCCTGCCGGCTGGCGATACCCGGCATGGTTGCCGGGATCATATTGCTCCTGACGGCCGTTTCAGATGCGGTGGTCAATTATCAGGTGACGACTTTTATCCGGCAGGGGGATATGAAACTTCTGCGGGGCGATATCGATGGAGCATTGAGCGGATATCTCGATTCCATGCGGCAGAAAAAAACGCTCCATGCCCTCTATCAGAGTGCGGAATTGTATCTGGTGAAACAACGGCCGGAAAACACCCTGAAACTGATCGGGACCATGGAAAATGAGTTGCACATGACCAACTACCGCCACACCATGCGTCTCAAAGCCGTTGCCGCACTGCAAACCGGCGATATGGGATCGGCGGTAACTGCACTGAATCAGGAGATGATCAATGCTCCTTTCAGTGTGATCAATGCTCATTTTCAGTGTTTTCTGGTTCGGGCAGCGGGGATGGATGACACGGTGATCAATGCCGCCGATCAGCATTTGACGGAGTTGTGCCGGATGCGGGGAATTGAGGTGTCGGATATCCAGCACAACTGGAGTGTGGAAATGGATGATGCCGCTTTTGCTCCGGAAGTCCGCAGAGATCACAATGCCGGCAGCAATATCCCTCTGGAAATGATGATGAATTTTGCCGGTATGCTGATTTTGCTGTTCGGCAGTTTCGGTGCCGGTAAATTGCTGTTGTACAAACAGAAAGATATCCAGGTCATTCCGGCTTGTGCCTGCGGTTTGATCCTTTGCGGTGTTCTGACACTCTTTCTGCCGGTGCAGATGCTTTTTTACGCATTGGCCGCCGCCGCTTTGCCCGGTGTTTGGTTCGCGGTAAAAGCCTTGAAAGCCAACTGGAAATATGCTTTGTTTTTCGGTCTGCTGTTTTTGACGTTGCTTCCGGCGGCGTTTTTACCGCCGTCATCCTGGGATGAACAGGTTTATCAGATCGCTCTGATCAAAAGGTATCTGGCATTGAATTCAACGGATGTGCTGCCGAATAACCCCTATTCGGCATATCCGTCTCTCGGACAACTGCTCACTTTGCCGGGGTGTTTTTTCGGTGGTTTGAATGTGCCTTTGCTGACGGTCTGGGCTTTGAATTGTCTGATGGCCGGTCAATTTTTCATGCTTGGCCGCCGTTACGGGAAATATACTGCGGCACTGGCACTTTCGGCAGTGATGCTTTCGCCGCTTGCGTGTAATATGCTCCGGGCCTTTTACGTTGAAAGTTTTATCACATTTTTCGGTTTTGCCGGTTGTCTGTTGATTTTCAACTGTAAAAAAGATCAGAAAATATATTACATTATTACGGCCGGAGTGATGGCCGGGGCGGCGGCTGCCGTGAAGTTGACCGGAGCCGGGGTGTCATTGATGCTCTTTATTCTGCTGTTGAGTGATCGTGATCAGCGGCGTTGGTGGTGGTGTTTTGCCGGGGCGGCGGTAATCACGGCTTTACCGTTTTTTCTGCGGGTGTGGATCGCGTGCGGCAATCCGTTCTACCCCTATTTTTCTGTGATTTTCAACAATACAGACAGTGCAATCGCCGTTGAAAATTTCTACCGGGCATTGGGCAGTAATTACGGAATGGGGGCATTGCCGGGAGTATTTTTCAACTGGTTGTCAGCTTCCGTTGCCGGAAGTGATTACGACGGCATCACCCTCGGATGTCAATTTGTGGTATTCACCGGTATAATAATTGCGGCGGTGATCCGAAGCAAAGGCAGACACAAGATGCTTTTGCGCTGCACTGCGGCATTGGCCGGCGGTTGGATCTTTTGGAATTTCACTTCACAGCAGACCCGTTTTCTCTATCCGCTGTTATGGGCATTGGCCTTTTTAACGGTCTATGCGTTAAGTGTGTATTCTTTGAAACTGCGGCAGATCGCCCTGATGCTTCTTGCCGGTGCCGTGGCGATCACATTCTATGTGGAAATGGCACAATTCAAACACTATATTCTCGCCTGGAACACGGTCGGAGAAGCCAGAAAAAACCCCGGTCATTTCACCGCGTGGGTACATGATGAATTATCCTATGCCGAGTTGATCACTCAACTGGAGGAGTTGCGGGAATATGAAGTGGCTCTGCTCTGGGAAAGACGTACTCTTTACCTGCCGGATAATGTTGAGATCATCACTCCGGGATTTCAGGAAAAACTCACTCCCGCACCGCAGGATCCCGACACGCTCTATGCCTTTTTGCAGAACTACGATTATCTGGTTATCCGCCAACCGCTTACCGATGTGGATAAGGCGGTGGAAAATTCACCGGATGCCGTGAAATTGAATGAATTGATTCTTGAATTGCTCCGTCAGGGCAGGGTCGAACCTTTCCGGTGGACTTCCGATGGTCAGTTGAGTATTCTGCGGATCGTGCCGGAAGTTTGAACTGCCGGCCGGGCCTTGTCGAGCAGTTTTTCCAGACCGGCAAGGGTGGATAGAGTGGATGCTTCTGCCCGCAATGCCGCCGGGAATCCCCGGCCTTTGAGGTAATCATGGACAATTTTTCTGGCCTGACGCATGGCAGAATCTTCCCCGTAAAGAGCGATCATCTCTGATACATGGAAATGCACGACGGCTTTCCACTCATCCAGAGTCGGCGGCAAACCGCCGGATAATTCCCGGAAAAGCCACGGATTTCCCATGATCCCCTGGGCCAGCATCACCTGTGAACAGCCGCTTTTCAGCCGCATTTCCTGATATGTTTCCGGTGAATTGACTCCGCCGTTGGCGATCACCGGAATATCCGGAAAGGCTTCTCTTATTGCCCGGATGATGTCAAAACTTACACTGCCGGTGTAAAAGTGGTTTCTGGTGCGGCCGTGGACCGTCAGGGCTTGAGCCCCTCTGTCGACCAGCCCGGCACAGAGTTTCAAAGTCGGTTCCGGATCGGTTTCATCCAATATCCGCATTTTGGCGGTCAGGGGATATTTGCTGACTTCGGCGATCGCCGCAAAACAATCAAGAGCATGATCGATATTTTGCCCCAGAGCCGCTCCCGCCCCCTTTTTCACCACTTTAGGTACGGGACAGCCGAGGTTGAAATCCAGCAATGAAAAATCTCTTTCATTGAGTTTTTGAGCCGCTTTGGTCAGAAGTTTTTCATCCGCTCCGACCAGTTGCACCGCCAGGAAATCTTCTTCACTGCCGCGTTTGAGCAGTACTTCGCCATTGCCATTGGCATAGGCCAGACTGGCGGCATCGACCATTTCGGTAAAAGCATAACGGCAGCCGCAACGGTATGCCGCCCGCCGGTAGGCCAGATCGGTGAAGCCGGACAGGGGGGCCATTATAAGAGCATTTTCCGGGTAGAGCAGAGATTTTTGACTCATCAGAAAAGCAGTGTCCGTTGACGGCGGGCCTCGGCGGTTGCTTCAGCGGTCAATTCGCCCAGCATCTTATCCCGCAATTCCTTATCCATGGCCATAAAGTTGCCCATCAACTCATTTTCCTGTGCGGAAAGACTGGTGTATTGCGTGGGCCGGGCCGTTTCGGTCAAAACGGAAGCAAATTTTTTGATGATCCGGCGTTTCTCTTTTTCGCCGAAGATCGCAAACTCATCGAGCAGAACTTTCTGTTCACTGAGCATTTCGACCAATTCGGCGTGACGGCGGTAGGGGGCTCCCAGCCGTGGCGGCGGTTCTTTGATCGGTTCCGGGCCTTCCAGATACGGCTTGAGCAAAGGATAGATCTTGTCCCAGGTTTCGTTGCGGATATTTTTGGCCTGCCGGTCGATGTAGCGGCGGAGCAACTCCAGCCGGATACCATTGAGGCGGGAAATATCCTCAAACGAGAGATTTTCGGAACATTTATCGATAATATCGAGCAGCTCTTTATTGAAATTTTTTTCGTGCTTATCTGACATGGGATTTTCTCCACTTAATTGGCATCAAATCCGGCGGCTTTTTCCATCAAGGTCCGGAATATCTGTTCATCATACATTTTTTCAGTATGGATAAATCCGACGATCCGCCGGAAACTGTCTGCCTTATCCAGACGCATCCGCTGGATCGTGCCATCGGAAAACAGCACGCAGAAACTGCGTTGATCGTGAGGCATGGCAATGAATACCGGCACCGGGATTTCCGATTCGATTTTGCCGAAATAAGCGATCCGGTCACGTTCATTGCCGTCTGCCGCCGTCAGGGAATCATTGCGGACAACATAGAAGCCGGTTTCCAGATCCGGATTGGCGGCGAGTGCCGCTTTGGCGGCATTGAGGGTACTTTCGCACTGACACGGAGTATCCTGCACTTCAACTTCGGAACCGTCGGCATCTTTATCGCCGCCGGAATTTTTGCCGGAGCGGTCTTCGCGGTCAGGGGTCCTTCCCGGTTCGCCGGAATCGGGAGCCTCTTTGCCGGAGCTTTCACGTACCGGAGTAAGAGTATTTCTGCCCCGGCCTTTGTCATCCCCGCCGGCATCAATACAATTTCTGCCGGAGCGGTCTTCCGAATCCTCCCCGTCATCTTCCCCCTCTTCCTCTGCTTCCTCATCATCACGGGCGGTGTCGCGGCTCATGCTTTTGTTTTCGATATCGTCGTCGTCATCCTCTTCCTCCTCATCTTCGCTTTCAAGACACGGTATGGCGGAGAGGTCTTCCAGAAATCCGGTGATCAACTGACTGATGAAAAGGTCAATACCGGTGAAAGTATTAGAGCTGTTGCAGGTAAACAAAATGCCGTCGCTTTCTCTGGAAAGCGTGAAGATCTCCGGCATATCGCCGGTGAAAAGCGGTACTCCGCCGACGGTCACATCGTCTTTTGCTTTCAGCAGCATGGCAAAGGCGAAACACTTTTCCGGGAGTTTGGTCAGAGCTGCCTGCTGTCCGGCAGTGAGGGTGATTTTGGCACCGGAGGTGAATTCTTCCGGATTGTCAGTAAAGTAAAATGTGAGGCGGTTGCTGCCGCGGATGATGGTGAAAAATCCGGTATTGATCCGGTTGTCATCTGCCTGCTCCTCACCTTCCTCACCTTCCTCATCTTCGTCGTCCCCGCCGGAGAATCTTTTGGCCAATTCAAAGAGGTGGCTGTCCGGATCGGGGATATCCAATCTGACCGCACCATTTTGCAAAATGGTCAGATGCCACACCCCGGCAGTTCTCTGATGGATCTCCTGCATCGGGAAATTTTCGGGGAATTGGCTGATGAACCGGTCACGTGCCGAACCGCTCCGGGCCAGCGCATCGAGCAGTGCTTCCGGTCGCATATCCACGGCAACGGCCAATGCCGTCGTGGCCGGCAGTTCGCTGATAAGTTCAGCCGGATACAGATTGTTTTCAGCGGCGGGCAGTGCATTGAGCAATCCGGCGGCCGCCGGATCGAGAGCCAGAAACATCCGGTTGTGGAACAATCCGGGGGAAGTTTCGGTGGAACTGCGGCCGATGCCGGAAATGAAATTCACTCCGGAAAGTTCACGGGCCAGATGGAAATATGAGACCCGGCTCATCAGTTCCCGCCGCTGGGCCGGGGTCAGACCTTCCTGCCAGATCATCGCTTCCATGGCCGCATTGAAACGGTCGAGAAGCACCTGTAAGTTTCTGCCGGAAGTAATGGAGTACTCCAGAGTATTTTCCTGCTCCAGATGGGCAACTGTATTCTGACCGCCAATGACCGGAATGGTTGCAAAAAGTGACAACATCAAAATCAAAACAGTCGGAATACGCATGATCCATTACCTCCGGTATTTTTTGGGTTGATTAGAGCAATTCAGCGATCTGCACCGCATTGAGAGCGGCACCTTTGAGCAACTGGTCGCCGGAAACGAACATTTCCAGACCGCGTTTGTCATTGCGGGAAATATCCTGACGGATACGGCCGGCCAGCACATCATATTTTTCAGTGGCATCGACCGGCATCGGATAGAGTTTGGCTTCCGGATCATCCACCACGGTAACGCCGGGGGCGGCATTCAGAATGGCTCTGGCTTCATCCGGAGTGATCTCCTCTTCAAATTCCAGATTCAGAGATTCCGAGTGGGCACGCAAAGCCGGGATACGCACGCAGGTGCAACTGACCGGCAGATCCGGCAGATGGAGCATTTTGCGTGACTCATTGAGCATTTTCAACTCCTCTTTGGTGTAACCGTTTTCGGTGAAACTGTCGATGTGCGGGATCAAATTGAATGCGATCCGGTGGGCGAAGGCCTGAGGGGCGATCGCTTCGCCGTTGAGGATCTGACGGGTCTGTTCGATAAGTTCGGCCATGCCTTTGGCACCGGCACCGGAAGTGGCCTGATAGGTGGAAGCCACCAGACGGCGCAGTTTTTTGGCCCGGTGCAGCGGGGCGACGGCCACCAGCATGATGGCGGTGGTGCAGTTGGGGTTGGCGATCACGCCTTTATGGTTTCTGACATCTTCGGCATTGACTTCCGGCACGATCAGCGGCACATCCGCATCCATACGGAAAGCACTGGAATTGTCGATCATCACCGCACCGGCATCGACCACATACTGACGGTACTCTTTGGAAACACTGCCGCCGGCACTGAAAAGAGCGATATCCACGCCTTTGAATGAATCGTAAGTCATCTCTTCGATGACGATTTTTTCACCTTTGTATTCCAACGTTTTGCCTGCGGAACGGGCGGAAGCGAGCAATTTGAGATTTTTTACCGGGAAATTGCGTTTTTCCAGGGTTTTGATCATTTCGACACCGACGGCACCGGTGGCACCGGCGACTGCGACATTGAATTCTTTGGCCATAGTAATTTTTTTCTTTCTTTGTGATCTATGATGTTTTTCCGGAATATTCCGGTATTTTTTTACAATCAACCGATATAATATAATGGACAATTTGAAAAATGCAATGCGGCATATTATCTTATATAGTGTTTTTTGAAATAATTTTTGCCGGAAATGCCTTATGGACTATGTGAATTTTGATCTTGATCTGATGGATGCAACTGCGGTTGCTGAACTTCTTGCCTACCACGACCGCCTTTACTGGCAGGAGGGCGAACCGGTCATATCCGATGCCGATTACGACCGTATCGTGGAAAAATTGCGTTCACTTGCCCCGGAACATCCTCTGCTTGAACGCATCAATACTCCGCAGGTATCCTCCGGCGGCAAAGTGCATCATGCCAAAGCCATGCTTTCTCTGGATAAGGCCTATTCGCTGGAATCATTGCTCCAGTGGGGGGCAAAATATGCCCGTACTCCCGATGAATTGCTGCTGGTCGAGCCGAAGTACGACGGTATATCGGCCAATTTTGACGGAGAAACGCTCTCCACCCGGGGCGACGGAGTTACCGGGGAAGATATTTCCGGCAAACTGCCGCTTATTGAATTGGAAGCCCCCGGCTACTGCGGCAAAGTGGATCGTCCGGTCCGGGGGGAGATCGTCATCCGGGATGATGACTTCAGAAACATCTATTCCCGTATCCGCAAAAAAGATGGCGGCACTTACAAAAACTCCCGTAATGCCGTAGCCGGGATCATGACACTCAAAGATATCGCCCCGATGCTCATGCAGGGAGCAAAACTGACTCTGGTGGATTATTCGCTTGTTTCCAGGCCGGTGAAACTCTCTGAATTGTCTGCCCGGTGGGAGGAACTCAAAGCCGGTTTCGCCGCCTTGCCCTATCCGATGGATGGGATCGTATTGAAGTTTGCCGATGAAACTTTCCGGGAATCGCTGGGCAGTACCGTCCATCACCCCAGAGGGGAGATCGCATACAAATTCACCAACTTGAGTTGTCAGACCACCTTGCTCGGTGTGGAGTGGAGTTTCGGCAAGAACTGCCTGACCCCGGTGGCCGAATTGGCTCCGGTGGAGTTATCCGGCATCACCATCAAACGGGCCACACTTCACAATGTGCAGAATATTATCAACATGGGATTGATGATCGGTGATACGGTGACGGTGGAGCGGGCCGGGGATGTGATCCCTTTCATCGCCGCTTCCGAACCGGGACTTATCCGGGAATCACCGCTGATAACGCACTGCCCGGAGTGCCATACGGAACTTATCCGCCGGGGGCCGGAGTTGTGCTGTCCGAATAAAGAGTGTCCCGGTTCCCGTCTGCAGCTGCTGGCGGCGGCGGTACGCAATCTGGGTATCGAGCGGCTGGGTGAACCGACAGTGGCCAAAGTGATGAAAAAATTCGGTGTTCTGCATTTGCGTGAATTATTCGATCTTACGGCCGGGGATTTTTTGCAATTGGAGGGCTTCGGCAGTAAAAGTGCGGCCAATTTATTCAATGAGATCCAAAAGGCCCGGCAGGTGGATGATCATCAATTGCTGGCCGCGTTGAATATTCCCGGTATCGGGGCGAATATCGCCAAACTGATCCTGGAAAAATTCCCGCTCGGTACTCTGCCGGAGGTCAAGGCTGATGAATTGGCTCAAATCCCCGGTATCGGCCCGGAAAGAGCCGGGGCCGTCTGTGAAACTTTGCAGGCCAGACGTGAGGAATTTGAGGAGTTGCTCAATGCCGTCACCATCCGCACCAAAGCTGCTTCCGGCGATGCTCCGGGGATCTGTTTTACCGGAAAAATGCCGGAAAAACGCTCCTTTTACGAGAAACTGGCAATTCAAAGAGGTTATGCCCCCATGGATTCGGTGACGGCGAAACTTTCTTTGCTGGTGGCCGCTGATGTGAATGATACAAGTTCCAAATTGAAAAACGCCCGTAAACTGGGCGTTAAGATCGTTTCGCTGGATGAATTTCTTGCCATGCCGCCATTGACCGCCGCTCCGGCAGAAAACAGTGAATTTTCCGATCTGCCGCTCTTTTCATAATGGGGGAAGGGCAGAGAAAATATTTGCCGTCAATTTCAGTCCGGATTTGACCGCCAACGGATGACGGCGGGGAAATTTTTCCGGCAAACTTTGGATCACAACCTTGTTATCTGTAAGCCGTAACAAAAAAGGGGGGCGTTGCAAAACCGTTTTGCAACGGCCGCAGATGAACCTGTAAACAATATAGCATTTGATATTTTTTTGTTGTCAATATTGAATTTAAATTTTTTGTCAAAAATCTTTCATCCGATGTATTGCATTGTGGATTTTTTAATTTGGAATCAATGAGTATAAATAATATTTTTCCGGCTTGCAAAAAACTCTCCGGCAGGGTATATTATCAAATTGACAATTCCGTAAATTCAGTATAAGGTTGTTGAAAAATGCCCCGTCCGGTGTCGTGGAAACTCAATCTGGCAATGTTGTGGTTTTCCCAGTTGGTGATTTTGGCCGGTTTTCAGGCACTGATTCCCTTTGTGCCGCTCTTTATTAAAAATGAACTGGGTATCGTGGATAAGGGCGAATTGGCTTTTGCGGTTTCCGCATTCAACTTTTTCGGCACGATGGCTTATGCGATATTCAATCCGGTCTGGGGGGTGCTGGCTGACCGTTACGGGGTGAAGCCGATGCTGTTGCGCGGCACTTTTCTCACCGGAATATTTTTCCCTCTGATGGCGTACTCCAATACGGTATTTTATCTGGTGCTTTTGCGTTTCATTTCCGCCGCCTGTGCCGGAACGACGGCCGCCAGTCAGACCATGGTAGTACGCAATACCCCGGATGAGCATCAGGGCTTTGCCCTCGGTGTATTGACCACCGCCATCTGGGGCGGAGGGATGCTCGGTTATGTGATCGGCGGTTTGCTTATCCACTATTTTGATTATACAGTGGCATTCTGGGTCTGCGGGGCACTCTATGCGGTCGGCGGCATATCCATTTTATTTACGCGTGACGGCGAGATCAAGCCGGTTCCGGTAAAATTGCACCATCGGGAGTATGGGATTTCCTCCATACTTCCCCGCTTCAGCCACGCGGTTTGGATCATGCTCGGATTATTCTTTCTGCTCGGCATCATCCGCAACTTTGAAACGGCCTACATCGCTTTGAAAATCGAGGAACTCACCTCTTCCGATACTGCCGCTTTCTGGACGGGTATCACCAGTGCGGCGGTTTGTGCCGCGGCGATCATTTCCGGGGTGGTTTCCGGATATCTGATCGATCGTCTGCCCGCCGGGAAAATACTTATTCCGGTGATGCTGATTTCGTCAGCTGCACTGGTGTTGCAGGGCTTTGCCGGAAATCTCTGGTGTTTTGCCGCCGGCCGGGTCATGCTCTATATCGCTGCCGGAGGGCTTCAGCCGGTGGTGCAAAAGGTGCTTTCATCGGTCACTCCGGCCCGGAAACGCGGATCGGTTTTCGGTTTTGCTTCATCCTGCCAGAGTTTCGGCGGTATGACGGCGGCAGTTTTGAGCGGAGTGGTGATGACCGGAATGGGGATTTCCGGAGTGTTTTACATTGCCGCTTCCTGTTTTGTGGTGGCTTTGCCGCTGTACCTTTACGGTATTGACAATGCGGTACGGCCATTCAAATTCCACCGCTCCTGAAAAGCAGTGGGTGTGCAGGATGCCGCTGCCGTACAACGAAAAGGGGGAATATGAAAAAATTCAATACTGATTATCCGGGTAAAAGTGTCGAATGGCACGGCTTTGAGTGTTTGGAATTCACCCTTGAGGGGTTGCGTTGCCGGATGGTCAAACCGCCTGCCGGAGCCAATGAAAATCGTGACTGGTATTGGAGGGTCCACTTTTTCGGAGCATTCCCCGATGCGGATTTTGCCATGCTCAAACTGGGCTGGCACGTTGTGAATATCGAAGTTTATGAACTTTACGGCAATGATGAGTGTATGCGCCGTATGGATCTGCTCTACGATTTCATGGTGTCTTGCGGATTCAATAAAAAATGTGTGCCGGTCGGTTACAGCCGGGGCGGGCTGGATGTTTACCGCTGGGCTTCGCTCAATCCGGAAAAAGTTTCCTGCTTGTACCTGGATAATCCGGTGTGCGACTTTAAAAGCTGGCCCGGCGGCAAAGGCATCGGCCCCGGCGGAGTTCAGGAGTGGCAGAATTGTCTTGAAGCATGGAACTTTACCGAGGATGAGGCCATGGCCTTTACCGGAAATCCGGTGGATGATCTGCAGACACTTGCCGGCAACCATATCCCGGTGCTGCATTTGTGTGCCGATGCCGACGAGTTGGTTCCGGCGGAGGAAAATACCTGTATTCTGGAAAAACGTTACCGGGCTCTGGGCGGCAATATCGAAGTGATCTGGAAACACGGGGCCAAACATCATCCCCACTGTTTGAGCGATCCGGCACCGATCGTGAAATTTATTGAAAAATATCACCGGTGATTGCTTGACATTTGATATTTCACAACTAAATTATTGTGTGGTCGGGTGTGGGTACCGTTTTTCCCGGCTTTTTAAATGACAAAATTTCTGAAAAACGATAACCTTTTGGTCAGAAATCCATCCGGCACTGCACCCAAAGGAGTGTAATACATTAAAGGGATGTAAAAAAAAGAGGGTGTTCCTTATCAATAAAAACAGAAAGGAAAAAGAAAATGCACGAATTAGCAGCCTGTATCGCAGAAAAAGCTCTGGCACTCAGAGAGAAGCAAATCAATCCGTCTGGTCCGCTTTATGTCCGTCTGGTCGGCCGTAAATCAGGCCTGCTCGACTTCCTGCTGACCATCCTCGGTATCAATACCACCCGCGTGCTGGAAGTTTATGAAAACCGCATCGAGTATTCCTACGGATCTCTTTCCGGGTATCTGACCACGATCATTCCGATGAGCAATATCAGCAATATGACCATGGGCTTTTTCAAACCGGTTCTTTATTTCATCTCGGCTTTGATTTGCCTTATCGGCGGTTTTGCCGGTGGTATTGTCGGTATTATTATCGGTTTGGTCCTGGCTGCCGTCTGTATTCTTTTTTACTTCCTGAGAAAAACCACCTATATCGGTGTGATCCCGAATAGTGCCGTCGGCAAAGGTATCTCTTTCAAACGCTCCATCATTGAAAACAAGAACCTTTCTGAAGAGGAAGCCAAACAGGTCATCGCCATTATCAATGAGTTGATCTCCCGGGCCAATGGCGGCGGTGCGGCAGCTGCCCAGCAGTATGATGCCAATGCCTATGCCCAGTATTACGCTCAGTACTATGCTCAGCAGTATGATGCCAATGCTCAGCAGTATGATGCCAATGCCCAGCAGTATGATGCCAATGCCCAGTATGCTCAGCAGTACGATGCCAATGCTCAGGCTGCTCCGGCGGCTCCGGCTGATGATACCAATGCTCCGACTGTCGGCTGACAGCCGGAGTATAATCGCAGATTTTGAGGAAATTTTTCCGGTCGGGTACTTGACAAACTCTGTTTCAGTGCTATATTAGGTAATCTGTGAAAAAGATTTGTAATCTAACATAAAAATATGAGGTGATATCATGTCCCAGCATCCGAGTCTGCGAGTCGGCGGTAAAATCCGCAAGATCCGTAATGTTATGAAACGTTACGAGCGTCTGAATGTGTTGCGTGCCGATGGCCGCATCCCTGAAGAGAAGGTTTACGGTCTGCCCAAGACCAAACCGGTTGAAATGTAATTTCTGCAATTGCATTATTGACAAAGCCGTATCAGCGATGATGCGGCTTTTTTTCATGTTTATGGTGAAAAATCTGATCTGCGGCACTTGAATTATCCGTAAACAACAATTATATTATACAAGTTGGCATTCAAGTGCGCTCGTAGCTCAGTCGGTAGAGCAAGTGACTCTTAATCACTGGGTCCACGGTTCGAGTCCGTGCGGGCGTACCATTTTTTTGCTTGAATTTGTCATTCAGCAAAAAAATTGAGGTGCTTCCGTTGATTCAACTGCGTTGAATCTTTGTGCTTTGCACTTACGGACTCTCACCTACGGTTGC
>JAZNEV010000065.1:0-53286 GCA_045588835.1 Victivallaceae bacterium | reverse complement strand
TCGGCATCGGGATTGGGGTTCACGCCGCAGTCGGCGAACATGAGGACATCATCACCGGCGGGGCTGGGGGTGGCCAGATCCATGACGAAGCAGCTGCTGGCACTTTTGATGCCGGGGGCGGTGCCGATGCAGTGGAAAGCGGCGCGGAGCATATCGGCGGTGGAAGCGATGCTTCCGGCGACGAGACCGTCAGCGAGTTTGTTTTTGCACATCATGGCGGCGAAGTAGATGCGGCTGGAGACCATGGTGAGGGCCTTTTCGGGGGTGACGCCTTTGGCTTTACGCATTTCGTACATCTGGTCGGCGAATTTCTGAAGCAGATCGCTGGCCATGTAATCGAGGCATTCAAATTTGCGTTCAGTGATACCGGCTTCGGCGCAGGCGGCGGAGATTTCCGCTTCGGTACCCAGCACGATGATTTTGGCGGCGACTTTTTCATCGATGGCCTTGTTGGCGGCGATGACGACGCGGTAATCCTGACCTTCGGGCAGGACGATGGTACGGGCCACGGAACGGGCACGTTCGGCGAATCTGTCAATAGCGGACATAATTTCTTTTCCTTATAATATATGTTATTTGTCGAACACGATTTTTTTGGTGGTCAGTGCGATCATTTTCTCCTCATCGGTGGGCATGACGATCGCTTTGAGAGTGCTGTCGGCGGTGGAGATGACACCTTTTTTGCCGAAGCATGCTTTGTTGGCGGCGGCATCGAGTTTGATACCGATGGGGCCGAGCTGTTCAAGGATGAGTTTACGGGTATTGACGGAAAATTCGCCGATACCGCCGGTGAAGACGATCGCATCGGTGTTGCCGACCATCAGGAAGTAACTGCCGATATATTTGACGATCCGGCGGACGAACATTTTGATAGCCAGAGCGGCACGTTCATTGCCGGCGGCGGCAGCGGCTTCCATATCCCGCATATCGCCGGTACCGATACCGCCGACGCCGAAAAGACCGGATTTTTTGTTGAGGATGTTGTCGACGTCACGGGGAGAGGAGCCCAATTCGATCATGCGGATGACGGCGGCGGGGTCCATATCACCGGAACGGGTCCCCATCATCAGACCTTCAAGCGGGGTAAGTCCCATGGTGGTATCGACGACTTTGCCGTTTTTAACGGCGGCCATGCTGCAGCCGTTACCGAGGTGACAGGTGATGATGTTGGTATCTTCGACTTTTTTGCCGAGGAATTCTGCGGTGGCCAAAGTCACATAGTGGTGGCTGGTGCCGTGGAAGCCGTATTTACGGATGCCGTGTTCCTTGTAGTATTCATAAGGAATGGGGTAGAGATAGGCTTCGGGGGGCATGGTCTGGTGGAACTGGGTATCGAAAACGGCCACATTGGGAACGCCGGGGATCGCTTTTTCGCAGGCTTCGATACCGGCGAGGTTGGCGGGATTGTGAAGCGGGCCGAGGGGGATGCACTTACGGATGATGGCTTTAACGTTTTCATCCACTTGCATCGGCATGGTGATTTCCTCACCGCCGTGAAGCACCCGGTGACCGACGGCACCGATTTCGGAAAGGGATTTGATGACGCCGCATTCGGGATCGACGAGTTTTTTACAGATTTCGGTGAATGCTCCGACGTGGTCAGCCACGGGGATCTCCTGGGAAAGTTGGAAACCATCGGGACGTTTGTAGACCAGATTGGGATTGTTGCTGCCCAGACGTTCAAAGACGCCTTTGGCCAGAACGGTTTCATTGTCCATTTCGAACAGCGTGAATTTCATCGAGCTGCTGCCGGCATTGACGACCAAAATTTTCATAACCTTGAATCCTCCTTTAGGTGGTTGAAAAATGTGTTTCTTGTAATCTGATTAATATACACCTGATTGGCTGAAATTTCCACAAAAATCTCTTTTTTTTATTAAAATCCAAAAAAAATGAAAAAAAGTGGGGATTTTTGGCAAAAAAAATTTGATAAATGGGATGTTGTGTGGTATAATAGGAGTGAAAAGGTATAAATAGGAGCAAATAGGAATGACTGATATGTCGGCAGGAAATCTTTTTCCCGGACTTTTTGTTGGGAATTATGACCATGTGCTTGATGCACAGGGGCGTGTTTCTCTGCCCAGTGACTGGCGGAATAAAGATCAGGAAACTGAATTGGTGATGATCCCGACCAGAGATCAGGCATTGCTGCTGCTGCCGCTGGCGACCTTTATGGATTTTGTGAGCAAGGCCGGGAAACTGGCGATTGCGAATCCCAAAATGCAGATGGCGTTGGCGTATCTGGGTTCGGCATCACGCCGCTGCCGCTGTGACAAACAGGGGCGGATGGCACTTGACCGGGAAAAACTGGATTCGATCGGAGTTAAGAAGAATTTAAAGTTGATCGGAGCAGTCACCCATATAAGGATATGCGCCCCTGAGAACTGGAAACAGCCGGAGAATCCGGATGTTTATCTCAATGAGATCCAGCAGGTGAGCGACGGAGTGGATGGTTTGGAAGCATTGGGCGGTCTCCTGGGAGGAGTATTTGGCAAATGAGTGATTCATTCAACCATATCCCGGTGTTGAAAGAGGCGGTGCTGGAAGCGTTGGATTTTGATCCGTCGGTGCCGTTACGCATGATCGACGGTACGGTCGGCGGCGGCGGACACAGTTCGTTGCTGCTGGAAAAGTATCCGAAAATGGAATTGCTCGGCATTGACCGGGATGATATGGCATTATCGGCGGCCGGAAAACGTTTGAGTTTTGCCGGGAACCGGGTGAAACTGGTTCGCGGTTGTTATGCGGATATTGCGGCACTGGCGGTGGAAAACAACTGGGATAACGTCGATGGTGTGCTGTTGGATATCGGGGTGTCTTCGCCGCAGTTGGATATCCCGGAGCGCGGATTTTCGTGGCGTAATGATGCTGTGTTGGATATGCGTATGGACCGCCGGAGCGAATTGACCGCCGGAAGATGGCTGAACCGGACAAGTGAAGCGGAAATGGCGAGAGTTTTCCGCGAGTACGGAGAGATAAAAAAAGCCGGAGTGCTGGCGAAAAAAGCCGTGGAGATCCGGGAGAAAAAGCCGTTTGCCATGACCTCTGATCTGGTGGCATTGAGCGATGCGGTGCTGGGCCGGGCGAAACCGGGGCAGCTGCCGCACCCGACGCTGGTGTTTCAGGCGGTGAGGATCGCGGTGAATGATGAATTGAAGCAGTTGGAAACCGGTTTGAAGTCAGCAGTTTCCATTCTGGCTCCGGGTGGGCGGATCGCGGTGATAAGTTTTCACTCTCTGGAGGATCGGATCGTGAAAAATTATTTCCGCCGGGAAAGTACCCAATGTATTTGTCCGCCGGGATTGCCGGTGTGTTGTTGCGGGCATGAGGCACAGTTGAAACTGCTGACCAAAGGGGCACGATCTGCCTCAAAGGATGAGATTGCTGCCAACAGCCGCAGTGCGTGTGCGAAATTGCGTGCGGCTGAAAAAATTTGATGGAAAAAGTATCGGTCTGAACATATTAAAGTAACAGGAAAGAGAGAATTATGAATATCCAGCCGGGAAATTCAAAGACTCGCAAAAAAACAGTTGTCCGCTCCGGAGATCACGGAAGCGGGTTCGATGCGTTATGCGGATTATTTGCCAGAATCGGGCAAGTGGCACTGTTTATTTTCCTTTTCGGGGCACTTTTCCATACTTATATAAAACTTGATCAGGAGATCAACAGTGCCGATGCCGAGATCCGCCGGATCAACGAGGAGTGTATCGCCATTGACCGTGATATTGCAATGCTCAAAACCCGGCGTGACGATTGCAGTACTTTGCCATTCATCCAGCAGCAGATCGCCAGATTCAATCTGGATCTGCACTATATCAGACAGGATCAGCAGCAGGATATCCGTCTTTACAGCAACGCTCAACTGACCCGGTTGAAATATCAGCGGGTCTCCGCCGGACAACTGGCCATGGATAACCGGAGAAATCCGCAAACGGAGAACCGGTAAGGCATGAATCAGGCCCTGAAGCAGGTAAAATTGCGGATAGTGTGTCTGGCCGGTGTATGTCTTGCTCTGGCCGGAGCGTTGGCGTACCGGTTTTATGTGGTGCAGATCGTGCGTCATGAGGAGTTGTTCGCCAAGGCTCAACAGGGTTATACATTCAGTTACAGCCAGCAGAAAGAACGCGGCAAGATACTTGACTTCAACGGCCGTACACTGGTGGGCAATATGCCCAAAGTCACCGTCAGCTGTTCGCCGTATTCTGTGGTTGAAGAGCCTTTCATCCATCTGGAAAAATCCCTGAAAGCCGGTGTGCGTGAGCGTATCCCGCAATTGCGGGAATCCCGGCGGCGCCGGGTGGCGGCGATCCTTGCCGAGTGTTTTGATCTGGATGAGCAAACCGTTTATGCCGATCTTGAACCTTGGGGGGTGCGTCAGAATGAGGATGGTTCGAGCTACCGGGCCAAACGCCAGTATATTATGATCGAGAAATATGCCGATCAGCAGATGATCGATGATTTCCGGCAGAAAATGGCTGAAGCGGATCTGCATCTGGGGGGATTCAAGTTTGAAAATATTTATATCCGTCATTATCCTCACGGCCGGATGCTGGCCAATATCATCGGTCTGATCGGTCTGGGCGGTCTGGAACGTTCGGAAAATGAGCATTTGGAAGCCGAGAGCAGTTCAGTGACGGTGCAGCGCAGCGGCGACGGCCGGGTACTGGGATACGGGGATAATCATGTGGAAAGTGCCGGCCGTGAAGGAGATGATATTTATCTGACGATCCACGAGATGATCCAGGAAATTCTGGAAGAGGAACTTGACCGGGCACAGACGGAGCATCAGCCGTGGCGTATTTACGCTGTGATCGTCGATCCGCGGAACGGCAATATTCTGGCGATCAGTCAACGGCCCAATTTCGATCCGGGCGACCGTTCGACCCTGCGGCAGGATAACTTTGGCAATATCCTGTCGGGCAATGCCTATGAACCGGGGTCGGTGATGAAACCTTTCTTTGTGGCCAAGGCCTTGGATATGGGGGTAATTACTCCGGAAACGATCATCGACTGCGGCAATGTCAGAGAATGGTTCGGCTTGAAAGATCCCCGCGGCTACGGCGAGCAGCCACCCGGCTATATCCTGAAAAAATCGAGCAATATCGGAATGGGCAAACTTTCGCTGATGATGGGGGCTGATATGGTATTGCAGACGTTGAGGGACTTCCGGTTCGGGCAACCGGCCATGCCGCTCTTTTCCGGTGAATCCCGGGGAAGGCTTCCCCGGGGGCCGATGAGAGATCTGACCACGACCCGGGCGGCGATCGGCTATGCTGAATTGGTGACGATCCTGCAATTGGCCAGAGCGTACAGTGCATTGGCCAATGGCGGAAATATGTGTGAATTGCGGTTGCTTGACCGGCGGCGTGACAGTGAAAGCGGGGAAATGATCGAGTATCCGTATCAGCCGCCGACACAGATATTCCGCAATCCGGGAACGGCTCAAACGGTGGCCGAAATGTTGATTACGGTGACTGACCATGACGGGACCGGCCGCCGGGCGAGGATCCCTGGGTACGATGTGGCGGGCAAAACCGGTACGGCTCAAATCGTGCGAGACGGCAGATTCAGTGACTGGTACCGGGCAAGTTTCGGCGGTTTTGTTCCGGCCCGCAATCCACAGGTGGTGATGGTCATTACAGTTGAGGGATTGCACAGCAGCCGTCTGCATGGCGGCGGAAATGTGGCCGCTCCGGTATTTCAACGTGTAATGAGCCGGGTATTGCGGTACTTGAATGTGCCGCCGGATTATCCGGAACAATTAAGTCAGAGCCGTTGACAAAAGGCCGTTTGCGGAGTATATTCTGCAAACGGTTTTACATTTTATGGAAAAGGTGCGGAAAATGCAGAAAATATATTTGTGGGATGATGAGAGTATTGTGACCAAAGCCGGAAGGCCTTCACTGAATGTGATGTTGTGTGACCGGAAAAATATTGCCCCGGCGGTGTTGGTGATTCCCGGCGGCGGTTACGGTTGTGTCTGTGAAAGTACAGAAGGAACCCCCATTGCCCGGCGCTTCAATGAATTGGGGTATCATGCTTTTATTCTGGATTACCGTACTGCACCATCCCGCTGGCCCGAACCGCAATTGGATGCCATGCGGGCGATGAAACTGATCCGGGCCAATGCGGCAAAGTGGGGAGTAATCCCGGACCGGGTGGCGGCGTGCGGATTTTCGGCCGGGGCACATCTGGCCGGATCATTGGGGATTTTGTGCGGGGATCTGGATGCCTCAAATCAGGATGAGGCAGATAAATACAGTCATATCCCGGATGTTCTGATATTGTGTTACGGGGTGCTGTCATTTGCACCGTGGAGTCATTCCGGCACGCAGGAAAATCTGCTGGGGGCGGAAAATATCGCTTCCGCGGAGAAATATTCATTGACCGGGAATGTCACTTCCTCCACCCCTCCGGCATTTCTGATGCACACGGTTTGCGATCAGGTCGTATCTTTCCGCAACAGCATGGAATTTGCCGGGGCGATGGCCGCTTGTAAAGTGCCGTGTGAATTGATGTTGAATTACTGGGGGGATCACGGAATGCTGCTGGGCAATGATACACATGATGTTTCACAATGGCCGCAGGCGGCGTGCGGTTTCATGGATGCGTTGTACCAATCGCGTTGCGATGCCGGATTTTTGGAGCGTTACACCAATAAATACCAGGCACAGAGCAATTGTTGAGTTTTTTCAGGATTTTTTCAGAAGCGTTGAAATATCGGGACGGATGATTACGTTCTATGAATGTATACACATTCTGTTTTCAATCCAAACACCGGGGAATATGATGAGAAATTTTGTACTTGTTCTTTTTTTGATGGGTGGCATGGTTTGTTTTGGTGCCGATGGTGATGAAACTTCGGTGCCGCCGGGGCGTGGACGCGGGGCTGGTGCTTATGGTCAGCACGGTAATTCCGGCGGCAGAGGCGGTCGTGGCGGTAACGGGGGGAGTCCCGGCGGCGGCATGATGCAGAACCGTTTTTTTGTCGAGTTGGAATTGGCCCGGCGTTTCCCGGCGGAATATGCCGAGGTCGAAGCATTGCGTGAGCGTTATGAGGCTGCATTGGCGGCACTGGCGGCCAAAGGTGAGGTGACTTTACCGGAATCCCGGGATGAGGCTTACCGTAAATTACGCAAGGCGGATCCGGCGGCTTTTGATGCGGCGGTCGCATTGATGAAAACTTCTCCCCGTGAAGGAATGGCTCAACTTATGGAGTTGGCCCGTCGTCACAATATTGAATTATTCGGCGGTCGTCCCGGCGGTCAGCGTCCCGCAGTTCCCGGTGCAAGCGGAAGTTCCGGTCACTCTCCGGCAGCTCCGGCAGCGGCACCATCCCGTAATTTCAACCGTCCGGATATGGGGGCATTGCGGAGGAAGTATCCGGAAAAGATGCGTGAATATGATGCGTTGCGCCGGAGAGATCCGGCGGCGGCCAGAAATATGCTGTTGCAGATTATTGAAGAAGACCGGGGGAGTGCCCAGTGAATATGTTTTGGAAAAAATTGCACGTCGGCAGATCATTTTCAGTGATCAGTACCGATGGCAATAAAGTATGCGGCGGAAAATTCCACCGCAAGGGCAAAATGTGGAAAATGACCGGCTTCTGTCAGGTCGTGATCGATCCGGAAAATCCGGCGGCGGCGTGGAGAAAGGTTGCCCGGACGGCCACTTTGGCCGAATACCGGGTGATCACCGGAAAAGTTGACGGCGGATGTTTTTTCCGCTTCGTTTCTACGGAAATGTCCAGTGCCGCCCAGCGCGGTGCGGTGGAGTTTGAATTGCCCCGGCATATGTTGAAAGTGCCGGATGAGTGCAGTACTCAGTTTTGTGTTTCCGGCTCAGTTCCGGATGATCCGGCCGGAGTGATGGTCAATGTCGCTGCATTTCCGGCTCAATCGCTGGATGAGTTGTCACAAGTTATGCACCGGGCCGGGGTCCACGCCGATGAATTTATCAGTCCGTTATTGGCCATTGATGATGAATTGGATACGATGATTTTGCCGGAGATCGATCCGGATTTTGCCTATATCAGGGATTCATGGATGCCGATGCCGGATGCCGGGGCGTGTGAAGTCAACCGGGAAGCATGGTTGACCAGATTGAAAAAACGCTTCAGACTGCCGAGAAAGAAAGAATTTTCGGCAGATGATTATCTGATGGTGCTGCTGGCGGCAGATGTGTTGCTCCGCAAGCGCAGTGATGATTCCGATGCACTGCGGGTGTTGCCGGATCAGGTCCGCACAGTCCGTTTCCGCGGACATCTGATCATCACCGGTCTTCTGACTGCGGTGCTGGCCGGCTTGCTGGTATGGCGTTTTATGCTTACTTACGGCGGAGATATCGAGGAGTACCGCCGACTTACGGCGGAAAACAAAAAGACCCGGCAGAAGATCAACGATCTGAAGTCTGAGATCCGCCGTCATAATAAGGAGATCAAGGATATGACCCGTCTGGTGGAAAGCCGGGTGGGTGAACCTGAAGCGATGGCTGAATTTGCCGTATTCTCATCGACCCTGCCGGATAATGTGCTGGTTTCCAGCATCCGCTGGGGTGAAAAAGATATTGATGCAGTGGTTTTGTGTGAAGACAGCAATATGGATTTTGACCGGGTATTCCGGTCTTTGAAGTATTGGAAAGTTTCCCAGCAGGGAAGGCAGAATCCGAATCAGGGCGTGGCTACGATCACGCTGAAACTCACGCCGTATGAGGAGGATTGATCATGGATTTGAAACAGTTGTCATCCGGTAAAAAAGGTCAGTTGATCATTTGCTGTATCATCCTCGGCTTGGTTTGGGGGGTATTGCTGATACGTTACGGAGCATCATATCTGGGGGATATGCCGGATAAAAAGAAGATCGAAAAGGCCCGTCAGGATTTGAATAAGGCCCGGGGGGAATTGGCCCGTCTTGAAGAGGAAAGCCGGCATCATCAGCAGATCCGCACCCGGTACCGGGAGTTGGCGGCTTCCGCGTGGATCCCGGCGGTCGACGGGCCGGTGGAAACCGGTTTGCGCCGCAGGATCAGTGAAGTTTCATTGGCGCTGGATTTTCGTCTGACCAGTTTGAGTTCGACCAATCCGGTGCGGATAAATCCGCAGTTTCAGTATGCGGATATTACGATAAACGGGGCGGGGGATCTGGATGATGTCATCCGTTTTCTTACCGAATTATCCAAGATCGAACCCCGGTTGTCATGGCGTCAATTGAATCTTACTCCGGCCCGTAACCAACCCCGTCAGGCCGGTGTGACGACGGCTAATTTGGCGGCCCAACTGGATTCTCTGCCGCAGACCCGTCTGGAATTCCGCGGCACGCTCCGGGTGCTGGTGTATGAGGGCGAATTGACTCTCCGCGAGTTGGGTATCACCCGTCAGCCGGTGTCGGAAAGTGTGGATGTGCCGGAAGATACTGTTGAAACTCCGGAGGTTGCTGAATAATGAAAAAAGTATTGATTTTTACTAATCTGATATTGGTTTGTTTCGTGGTCATTCTTGCGATCAGCAACCTTTCAGAAAAAGCACAGAATAAGATTTCTGCGATCGAGCGTCAACGCAGAAACAATCGTGCCGCACAGGAAGAACAGGCCACCCCGGGTGATTCTCAAGCCCAGCCGGTCACGCTTCCGGCTCCGGATGAAGCATTGGCTACGATCGTGGCCGAGGATGTATTCAATCCCATCCGCAGTCCTCTGGCCAATACCCGGGTGGGGCGGGCCGATATGACTCTGCTCGGCGTGGTTGAAGGTCATGCGGCGATCATCAAAAACAACACCCGTCAACAGCAATTCAATCCCTATCTGGCACAGGCTCAGAGAATGGCGGCGGCGATGAGCGGCAATCAATCCGGTGCCGGGGCTCCCCGTTTTACCCAGTGGAGTCAACTTTCCGGCCGCCGCAACAATGCTCCGGCCCAGCAGTATGTGCGGGTGGGGCAGACCTTGAGCAATGGTTATACTCTTACTGCCGTGACCCGTTCCCGGGCCGTCTTTGAAAGAGGCAATGATAAATTGGAACTTGATTTGCAGCTGCCCTCAAAGAACCGGACGGCGGCCAGAGCCCCGCAGCGTTTGAATGCCGGTCAGCAATTTCAGCAGGCACAGATGTTCATGCAGGCTCAAATGATCCAGACCATGCGTACCATCCAGCAGCAAAGTTCCCGTCAGAATGCTCCGGCTTCCGGTCGCGGACGGCGGTAAATTATATGAAACAATTTATAATGTCAATATATACAACAAGGGGAAACAGATGAGAAAAATTAAAAGATCGCGTTTGTGTGGCTGGGCCGGAATATTGTTGACGGTGCTGATGTGTTCATGTGCCGCATTGCAGGATAATGAACCGGCGGAGGAGACCACTTCCCGTGACCGTTTCAGTTTTTTGCGTCGCGATGCTTCCGGATCGTCACCGGCGACGGCGGCCGGCAGCCGGGAATCGGCAGAAGAGGAACGGGTTTCACCGGGTGCTTCGGCAACGCCGGTACTTTCTCCGGAGGAAATGGCCCGTCTGGGCGTGGAGGCCGCTCCTGAAGTTTCACAGGATGAGATCGCAAGTGAACCCCCGAAATTTTATGAAGACCTCATCGCTTTGAATGCGGATGAAGAGATCGATGTTTCTCTGGTATTCAACAGTGCCCCGCTTTTGGATGTGCTTTCGGCTTTCGGCGATCTGCTGGAATTCAACTTTGTCGCAGAAAGTACGCTCAATGGAGTGGTGACGTTGAATCTCAATTGCAAAATGACCCGCCGTGAGTTGTGGAACACCTTTGACCGGATGCTGTTTCTGGCCGGAGCGGGCGTGAGAGTGGATGGCTCTTTGCTGCGGGTGATGTCGCTGGGTAAAATGGCGGCCCAACCGGATTCCCAACCCGGAGTCACTTCGGAAATTTATTACCGGCAGTTGCACAATGCCACCGCCGCAGAAGTAGTGTCCCAGTTGGCTCCTTTCGTCGGTTCCGGTGCGATCCGTCTGGCACTGGCCCGTCCCAATGCCGTCATGGTTTGTGATACTCCGGAAAATATGCCGAAATTGCGGCAGATCATTGAGTATCTTGATGCCAGCGGCAAAGCCGGCTGGCCCCGTCAGGTGATTCCCTGCGACCATGTGCTGCCCAATCGCATTGCCAATGAACTTCAGGAAATCCTGCCGGTACTCGGCTTGAATATTTACAAAACCACCGACCGTACGGTTGCTCCCGGTGCGGTGCAGATCGTCGGTCTTGACCGGATGCGTCTGATCGTGATTTCCGCTGCCACGCAGGAAGCGATCAATCTGGTTGCGGAATGGATCAGATTGCTCGACGTTGCCGGCAGTGAAGATCAGGAAAGTGTCTTTGTCTACAAGGTGCGTTACAACAAGGCGGCACACCTGGCAAGGGCTTTGTCGGTGGTTTTCGAGACCCAGGGAACGGCGTTAACGATCGATGCGACCAATGGCCGCACTAAAGTTGAAACGATCAATTCCCCGGTCACCCGCAGTCAGTCGCGTACTGCCAGTCGTGCGGCGAGCCGTTCGGATGCGGTCAATGTGGGCACGAATATCGAAACTGATCAGGATTCCAAAATCTACGGTACGACGATCCGGGTTTTTGCTGACGGTGTATTGAATCGTCTGGTGTTGCGCTGTACGCCCCGGACTTATGCGTCAGTGCGGGCTCTTCTGGATAAACTTGATGTGGTTCCGGCCCAGGTGCTGCTTCAGGTGCTGATGGTGGAAGTGACATTGACAGAATCGACCCAGTTCGGTCTGGAATTTTCCGGAGTGGCCAGCCACGCCGGTACGCAGGCGGTTTTCGGAACCAATTACGGCGGTTCGACCGGTACGGCTTTGACACCTTTCGGCACGGATGCCAATGGCAATGTCGGATTGAATACCGGCAGTTCCCGGCAGAATGGTTTGACTTTCGGTCTGGTTGACCGCAACGATCCCCAGCGGCAGTTCGGTTATATCCGGGCGGCGGCCGGAAATGGTCAGGTGAAAGTGGTTTCCAGTCCGCAGTTGCTGGTTTCCAGCCATACCGAAGCCCGTATCCAGGTCGGTCAGGATGTGCCGATCGTTACCGGCAGTGTCACTTCCAGTGACGGTGGTACGACCTCCACGAGTTCTTATGAGAATACCGGTATCATGCTGACGGTCACGCCGTATGTGACAAGTACCGATCTGATTTCGCTGGATATTCTTCAGGTGATGTCGCAGGCGACGGTCAATACGCTTTCTCCGGGAAGCACCTCACCGATCATCTCCAAACGTGAGATCGAAACCAGCATGACTATTGCCAATGGTCAGACGATGGTGTTGGGCGGTTTGATCCAGGAGCGTACCAATGATCAGCTTGATTCTCTGCCTTTCCTCAACCGGATCCCGTTCCTGCGCCGTCTTTTCGGTTCGACCAATACTTCGGTGGAAAGAACCGAAGTGCTGGTATTGATCACCGGCCATATCGTCAATGAACACAGTGAAGTCGATGAACTTATCCGCCGTTATAATGATGCGGTGGAAGCACTTAATGAGTATGATGCTTCGCTGGGCGACCGTCCGGATGGCAGCCGTTCACCGTCATTGGAGGGAGATTCGTTGCAGTGAGTACGCCGAAAATCGATTTGAATACCGCACTGGCGAAAACCGCAGCGGAATTCGCCGTCCGTTTCCCGGAATATGCCGGTCTGCCCGGCCGTGATGTTGAACGCAAAATACTGGCCGAGGGAAAGATCACCGAAGCGGCTCTGGTGGAATTTTATTCCGGAATATTCGGCGTGCCGGTTTTGGAGGAAGACGAGATCGTACTGCCGGAAATGCGGGAAGATTTTTCGCTGGCATTTTTCAATGCCCATGACTGCATCGCTCTGGAGTTTGAAGAAGATCTGGTCACGCTGCTGGTCTCTTCACCTTACACGCTGGGTGAAATATCATATCAGATGAAACGGATGTGGCATTGTGATATCACGGTACGTTTTGTCCGCCGCCCGTTTCTGGAAAGACTTTTGAGCAAATTGCAAAACGAGGAAGATGATCAGGATGATGAATCTGCCGCCGAGGATGAGAATACTCTGCGTACTTTGGCCGGTGAAGCGCGGATCGTACGGCTGGTCAATGATATATTCACCCGGGCATTGGAGTTGGGGGCAAGTGATATTCATATCGAACCGGGCGAGGATGCCGTTTCAGTGCGTTGCCGGGTCGATGGTGTATTGACCGAAATTATTTCGGTGCCGTTGAATCAATTTCCGGCGATCGCTTCACGCATCAAACTGCTTGGCGGTCTGAATATCGCTGAAAGCCGTCTGCCGCAGGATGGCCGGACCAATGTTTCGCTCGGCCGTCTGCAATTGGATATGCGTATAAGTACCATCCCCATTCTTACCGGTGAAAGTATCGTTTTGCGTTTGCTGAATAAGGAAAGTGTGCGTTTTGACCTTGCCCAGTTGGGAATGTCGGAAGTACATTTGAAACAGTTTGAAAAACTCATCCGTATCCCGCACGGTATCATTCTGGTGGTGGGGCCGACCGGAAGCGGTAAGACCACCACGCTTTACAGTGTGATAAGCCAGTTGAATGATGCCAGAAAAAAGATCATCACTATCGAGGACCCCGTGGAGTACCGCACCCCGGGTCTGTGTCAGGTGCAGGTGAATCCCAAAGTGGGAGTGACCTTTGCCGCCGGACTGCGTTCTATCGTGCGTCAGGATCCGGATATCATTCTGGTCGGAGAGATCCGTGACCGGGAAACGGCGGATATTGCGATCAATGCGGCTTTGACCGGGCATTTGGTATTAAGTACGCTTCACACCAATGATGCGGTCGGTGCAGTGACCCGTCTGTTGGATATGGGGGTGGAAAACTTTCTGGTTTCCAGTGCGCTTTTCGGAGTGCTTTCCCAGCGTCTGGTGCGTAAGATCTGTCCGGTGTGCCACGGCAAAAAGCAGGAGGTCAAATGCCGCAAATGCAATGGCACGGGGTTCAAAGGCCGCAGCGGTATTTTTGAGTTGCTGATTTTGAATGATGAGATCCGCAATGCGGTCAACCGCAATGCTTCGAGCAGTGAATTGGAAAAGATCGCCGTATCCCACGGTATGATTACACTGGCCGAGGATGGTGCGGCCAAAGTTGCCGCCGGAGTCACCACGCAGGATGAGTTGAATCGTTCCACTGCGGAGTTGTGATCTATGGCACTTTACAAGTACATTGCGACCCGTCCGGGGAAATCGCCGGAGGAGATCGTTATCGATGGTGATAACGAGAAGGAGGCATTGGCCAAGTTGCGTCGCCGGGGGATGATCCCGGTACGTTTTCTCGGGGTCGATGATGCCGGCAGCCGTGCGTTGTGGCACGGCGGCAAGCCGGATGTATTTGAATTCACCAGACAACTTTCACCTCTGCTTTCAGCGAATATCCAATTGGAACAGGCCTTGGCTATCATCAGTGAGGGTGTCGCCGAAAAGGTTCAGAAAGATTTTGTCAATTCGTTGCGTCAGGGATTGCATGAGGGTAAGAAGTTGTCGGAAATGGTACGTTCTTACGGTTCGCTGTTCCCGGATTATTACGCCAATTTGATTGAGAGCGGTGAGGAAACCGGATGCCTGCCGGAAGTGACCGGAGAACTTTATAAATTCATGCAGGAAAGCAAGGAATTGAAAGGTTTTATTGTATCCAGTTCCATCTATCCGATCGTGATTTTCTGTGTGGTGCTGGTGGTTTCAGTGGTGTTGTTCACGGTTTTCGTGCCGCACTTTTCGCAGATTTTTGCGGATATGGGCAAGGAGCTGCCCGGTTCCATGCAGATATTGAACCGTATCGGCGGGGTATTGGGCTGGCTCTGGTGGCTTTTGCCGCTGCTCGGTATCGGCGGATGGTTTTTCTGCAAACATTATTTCGGGGCGGCAGAGTGGAAAAAGAAGGTCGGCGGTTTCCTGATCCGGATCCCGGTGGCCGGAAAGATCATGGTCGATCTGGAAATCTGCCGTTATCTGCGTACATTGGCGATCCTTATCGGCAACCATGTGGAGATCATCCGCACGGTGCGGATCGCGGGGAGGGTGGTTTCCAACCCGGTTATTGCTGCCGGATTCGAGGGGATCGACCGCCGGCTCAAAGGCGGGGAGAAACTCTCCGCCACGCTTAAAGACAATAAATTTCTGCCGCGCAGTGCCGCCAGTATGCTGCGGGTGGGGGAGGAATCCGGTCAGGTCGGAGAGATGCTGGATAATATTGCCGGCAATCTGGAAACTGACACCAGGCAGAAGATCAAACGGGCATTGAGTCTGTTTGAACCGCTGGTGATCATTTTACTGGCAGTTATCGTTTTAGGGGTTGTCGTAGCGATTTTTGTGGCTATGATGGAAATAAATTCTGTTAGCAGTGGAGGAGGACAAGTATGAAAAAGGCACAGAAAAAAAGATTTACCCTGATCGAGGTGGTTATTGTTATCGTGATTCTGGTCACGCTGGCATCGATCGCGACCCCGATGTATATGAATTATGTCAGCAAGGCCAATATCGGTGCCGCTGAAAGTCAGGTGCAGCTGCTGGCAGATGCGATCAATGGCTACCGCACTGACAATAAAGCTTATCCACCGGAGGATCTCGGTCTGGAAGCATTGGTGGAGAATGTCGAGGATCTTGAGACCTGGAATGGTCCTTATATCGAGGGATCGATCCCCAAAGATCCGTGGGGCAATGATTACATCTACCGTCTGGATGAGGATGGCCGTTATTTTGAGGTGATCAGTCTGGGTGCGGACGGTGAAGAAGGCGGCGAAGGCGAAGATGCCGACATTTCCAGCCGTGACTGAATTTGATTTCCGGGCGGAAACGTGGTAAAAAGAGCATTTACTCTGATTGAAGTTATTGTGGTACTGGTTATCATCATGCTGATAACCGGTATCGCTGTTTCCGCCATGCGTGGAGAATCTCCGTCGCAGGCACTTGAACGCAATACGCTTGAGCTTGAGGCGTATTGTGCGAGGGTGCGTTTCCTCTGTGCTGAAAGCGGCCGTGACTATGTGGTGCGTTACTATCCGGCGGAAAATATGCTGTGTGCCCACGTCGACTATACGGATGAAGAGTTGGAGGAGTTGACGGAAGATATCCCGGAAAGTTCCGCTGCGACCAAATTCAAATTTGGTGATGAGGTGGAGTTTTTCATTGCCGGTGAGCAGGATAATTACTTTGCTGATGAGGAATATGTGGAAATTTTCCGGTTTTATCCGACCGGCGGCGGTGCGTGTGTGAATCGTCCCGGCATCCGGATCGATGAATTGGAAAGATATTTTGACATATCTTACTTCAGCGGTAATTTGACGGTGCATGATGGCGATGGCAGCAGGGAGGATGAAGAGTGAAAAACTGTCGTTTTACCTTGCTTGAGGTGGTCATATCCATTGCGATCCTGGCATTGTCGCTGGCCGGACTTTTCCGGTTGCTCGGTCACAGCCAGAAGCGGATCAGCGATGCTGAGGAGCAGTGGCGCGAGATGCACATGCTCACTCAGGGTGCGGAATATTTCATGCTGGCCGGCAAAGAGGAAGATCTGCATGTGCCGGATGATATATTTCCCTATCAGGATTATGTCATAGAGTGTACCGTTGAGGATGCCGATGACATTCCGGAGGAGTTCAAAGGGCAGGAAGGTCAGATACCTTTGAAAAAGTGGACGATCAAGTTGATCCGCACTTCCGATCGCCGGGAGTGCTGTCAGGTGATCATTGACCGTCTGGATTATTCGTCGGCGGAGAGTGGAGAAGATGAAGAAGTTCTGTAAATTCACTCTTATTGAATTGGTGGTGGCCATCGCGATTCTGGTGATGATCGCCGCTATCGTCGGAGTTTCCGGTGCGGCATTTTACCGGGGCTACGAGCGTACGCTCCGGGTTACTGACCGTTTGAAACAGTATATGGCCATCGACAATCTGATGGATACGCATATACGCAATATGGTCCCCTTTGTCTGGGCCGATGATGAGGGTACGGAAAGATTGGTTTTTGACGGCGAGGAAAACCGTATCCATTTTACCACGCTGCGCCGCAGTTACGGGGATGCTCCCGGAGCGTTGCTGTTTGTGAGAGTTTTTGTGGAGGATGAGCAGCTTATCGCCGAGTATTCACTCTATCCCCGGCTGCCGTGGCTGGAAGACGGGGATGAAAGTATGCCTTATACCCGCGAAGTGATCGCGGAAAATGTACGGCTGGTGACATTCAGTTATGCCGAGGAATCGACGGAAACCGAGGGAGATGTGGAGTTTCTGGATGAGTTCCGGGAGGAGGAAAATGTTTCTCTGCCGCTGGCGGTATTGATGAAAGTGGAATTTGCCGACGGCACGACCGAGCAGTGGTTGCGCCGGGTGGCAGGTACTTCCCGTGACAGTACATTCGGTCTGCGTACCGGTCCGGATGCCAACGTGGGCAATGACGGAGCGGAGGAGGAAAATACCGGTGGGGAAAGTTCAGGCGGCACGTCATCCGGTCGCCGTCCTGCAGGTGGAGGCGGAGCGAATCGTCCGGCAGCACCGATCACTCCGGGGCGTCAGGGAGGTGGCCGCCGATGAAAAGGAAAAAAATATACCGTCATAATGCCGCTCTGGTTGCAGTATTGTGTCTGATATTCACGGCGGGCTTGCTGACGGCTTCGACTCTGGCACTTTCGCAGATCGGTACATTTTCAGTGGCCAGCCATGTTGAATTGCAGCGTTCGATGCTGGTTGCCGAGGGGGTGGCGACCCGGATCCAGTATCTTCTGGCCGCCGACCGCAATCTGCATCAGGATGATGTGCCCGGAGAGGTGGATTATTCCGGTTTCGAGTATGACCGTTATATGGCTGACGCAGTGGAGCATACCATTGATTATTACGGGGAAACGATCAGTTTCACCATCACCGATGCGGTCAGCGGCTGGAATATGGATTCCGAGAGTTTTGAGTCATCGCTGCAACATATTTCCGGACAGGATGAAGCGGGCGATGACTTGATCGATCTGGTCAATCAAGTTTCTCAAAAGCTGGCTGACTATGTGGATAGCGACGATGATATTCAGGATTACGGCATGGAGATCACCGATTATGAGGATCAGGGACAATCTCCATTGCCGAGAAATGCTCCGATGCAATTCAGAGAGGAGTTGCTGTATATTGAGGGATTCACTGATTTGTATCCGCTGGATGGGAATGGGAGATTGAGCATGATCCGTCTGATCCCGCCGGAAAATACCAGTGATTTAAGCGATGATAAAATGAGTCTTTTTTCCGTTGACCGTCAGATGATCGACTTGTTGTGTCCGGATCTGTCGGAAGATCAATTGGATGCGGTAATGGATTCTTTACGCCGCTGGAAACAGGATCGGGAGTTGTTGAGCGACACTCTGGATGAAGATGTGCTCAATACGCTGAAAAACAGTTTTTCCACTAAAGAAAGCGGAGCATATACGGTCATTATCCAGGCACCGGGGGATAAGCCGCGGGCATTCAGGAAACTGGTGTTTTCCTATTCCGGATTTGAGGTTTCCGGCCCGGAAGGTCAGGTGATCAACTATATGGAGTGGAATTTTCTGTGAAGCGTTTTATTCTGATTCTGCTGACGGCGGCCGGATGTTTTTTCCGGGTCCCGGAAGCACATGCCGAACCGGTGACGATGGTGGTGCTTGCCCCGTTGGCACTGGAAGCGGCCAAGCAGGCTTCTCCCTATGTGATAAGTGCGTTGCACAGCGGCGGTCGGCAACTGCTGGAAGTCGGCCGGGATATGGGCAATATATTGCGTTTGCCGCTGGGGGTGATCCAGGTGACTTTGGGATTGCCTTTCGGGATGCTGGGTGATGGATTGGATAATATCGCGATGGGATTTTTTGCCCCGTTCCAGCTGGTTGGGGATATCCTGATCCTGCCTTTGAGTTTTTTTGGTGCCGGCGGAGGGTAAAAATTTACATTTTCCCTGTTGTATAAAACGCATTTATGTATTATATTATATAATAGGCGTTTTTTTATAAAATTTCAAATACAGCAGGTAAAACTATGAAAATGAGCAAAATGGCGGGGCGCAGACTCCGTGAAGTACCCAAAGATGCCAAAACCGTAAGCCATCAATTTCTGGTCCGCGGCGGTTATGTCCGTCCGGTTTCGGCCGGGATTTATTCTCTGCTGCCCGCCGGTAAACGGATCGTAGCCAAGATCGAAGCGATCATCCGTCAGGAAATGGATCGGATCGACGGTCAGGAGATCCTGATGCCGGTGGTGCTGCCGGCGGCTTTGTGGCAGGAATCCGGCCGTTATGAATCGGTCGGTGCCGAGTTGCTCCGTTTCAGTGACCGCAATGACAAACCGATGCTGCTGGCCATGACCCATGAGGAGTGCGTGACCGCATTGGTGCGTACTGAAGTGAACAGTTACAAGCAGTTGCCTCTGATGGTCTACCAGATCCAGACCAAATACCGGGATGAGGCCCGTCCCCGTGCCGGTTTGATCCGTACCAGGGAATTTACGATGAAAGATGCGTACAGTTTCCACACCGATCAGGCAGATTTGGAAGCGTACTATTTCCGGGCTCACGAGGCTTACGAGCGTATTTTCCGCCGCATCGGTCTGGATAATGTATTGAGCATCGAATCCAACAGCGGCATGATGGGCGGAAAAGTTTCCCACGAATTTATGGCGGTTTCCGAGTGCGGTGAAGATACGATTTTTGTTTCACCCGACCGCAAATACCGGGCGAACCGGGAGATCGCGGTGGCGGATTGGAAATTTGTCAAGGAGGATGCACGGGAACTGGAAAAAGTCGCCACTCCGGATTGCAAGACTATCGAAGAAGTGGCCAATTTCCTCAACGTTTCTGCTGAAAACACCGGCAAGGCGGTATTCTATCAGGATGCCCGCACCGGAGAATTGATTTTTGCATTGATCCGCGGGGATTTTGAAGTCAATGAGAGCAAACTGGCCAATGTGGCGATGGTTTCCGAATTGAAGTTTGCCGATGATGAATCGATCCTGGCCGCCGGTGCGGTGCCGGGGTATGCCAGTCCGTTGAATCTGCAGGGCAAAAAGGCGAAGATCATCATCGACCGTTCGGCATTTGAATCATCCAATCTGGTGGTCGGTGCCAATGAACCGGGCTTTCATATGCTCAACTTCAATGCGGAGCGTGATTTGGCCGGTGTGGAATATACGGTCGCTGATATCGCCACGGTGCGTGAGGGCGATCCGGCACCGGGCAGCGGCGAACCGTTGCAGATGTTGCGCGGTATCGAGGTCGGAAACATCTTCCAGCTGGGTACGAAATATTCGGAATCGATGAATTGCACCTATTTGGATAAAGACGGCAAAAGCCATCCGATGATCATGGGTTGTTACGGTATCGGTGTCGGCCGTTCGATGGCTTCGGTCATTGAGTATTCCCACGATGATTGCGGACCGGTCTGGCCGATGTCGATCGCTCCGTGGCAGGTTCAGATCTGTGCGGTCGATCCGCAGAAAGCCGGAGTCGGTGAAGCGGCGGAAAAACTGATGAAAGAATTGGAAGCGTGCGGCGTGGAAGTGCTTTACGATGACCGTGGTGAAAAGGCCGGCAGTATGTTCAGTGATGCCGACTTGCTGGGAATCCCCCTGCGTCTGGTGATCTCTCCGAAAACTCTTGCGGAAAATGAGACTGAATTCCGTACCAGAGCATGCCGTGACAGTGTGAGGATCAAACTGGATGAGGCCGCCGCCGTCATCGCTGACAAAGTCAAAGCGGAATTGGCCAAATTCATTTGTTAAGGGAAATTTCTGATGAAACGTCTGCTCGCAATACTTTTGACCTTGCTGATATATTTGCCGCTTGGTGCGTATGAGTTGCATCTGATACCGCTGTTGCAAGCCAACGTGCGGGATCAGGTGGAGCATGTATTGCCCAAATACGGCATTGCTTTGACGTCACGGGTGAGCCGGGTGGAGCGTTTTCAGCCGTTTCAGATCGAGATACCGCTGATCATTCAGGAAAGACTTTCCCGTCCGCTGACTTTACGCGGCACTTTGCGTTGTACCGGGCCGGATGGTAAAACCACGGTCGGTTTTGAAAATGAGGTGCTGTTTGAGTTACCGGCCGGGGCCTGTGGGGTGTTTTTTCCAAAAATCAGCATTACTTCTTATTTTACAGCTTCGGATAAGTTGGGGATCCACCGTTTTGAGTTGACGTATTCCGACGGCAGTCAGGAAAAGAAACTTCCCGGAGAGATCGAAGTTGCAGAGTCGATCTCCGATTTGTCGGATATGAATGAAAGTGAATTCAATGAGTTGATCTCAACGTATTACCGCTCACCCAAACCGCACCGGTTGAAAGTGGCCTTGACCAACTATCTGGAATATTTCTCGGTCAGAGTCAGTCCCGGCGGCGGAGCGGTTGCCAATCAGATGGGGGTTTACAAGTGGTTCGCGGAAGTTTTCAAACTCAATCCCCAGTTTCATGGATTTCTGGCGGATCTGACCCGGAGTGTGAAGCCGAAGCACCGGGAAGTGCTGGGGCTTATTTTTGCCGGATTGGGCGGTGAAGTTATTGAGCAGTATCGCAGCAAACTTCATCCGGAAGTTCTGGAAACGGCTTCGGATCCTCAAATCCGGGCGGCTATGACTGTATCGCAAGTTTCTTTTCCGGAGCATTTGGATATGTTGATGGCCGAATTTCTGGCGACTGGAAAATTTGCCCCGGTATTGCTGATCGCCACTGAGTTGCGGCAGAGAGAAAAAATTTCTGTGGATGAAGTCAGGCGGCGGCCGGGCGGTATCAATGGCTTGAGTGAGGCCGACCGCCGGTTGATGATGAATGGCTTGCTTGAGCGGTGTGCAGTGTGGATGTTGAGCAGTAATATCCGGCAGCACACGCTTTTGAAGTATTATCTGGAAACGATTTTGTACCGCAATGAGTATGCCGACCGGTATGCTGCGGAGCAGATCATTGCAATATTGACATCTAAATAATTCTAAATAAGAAAGAGTCCGGACTATGTGGAACTATACAGACAAGGTCATTGACCATTTTATGAATCCCCGCAATGTCGGTGAGGTGGAAAATCCCGACGGCACCGGGCAGGTGGGTAATGCTGCTTGCGGCGATGCACTCAAATTGACCTTCAAACTGGATGAAAACGGCCGGATCGCGGATGTGAAATTCAAAACTTTCGGTTGTGCCAGTGCGATTGCATCGAGTTCGGCATTGACTGAGTTGATCAAGGGCATGACTCTGGAAGAGGCCGCCAATGTGACCAATCAGGATATTGTCAAGTTGCTCGGAGAATTACCGGAAGCCAAAATGCACTGTTCCGTTATGGGTATGGAAGCATTGCAGGCGGCGATCGCTGATTACAAAGGCGAACCCAATCCCTTTGAGAAACTGGATGATCACGATGGCAAACTTATCTGTAAATGTTTCGGGGTGACGGATTTGAAAATTTTGCGGGTCGCCAAAGAAAATGATTTGCACAAAGCATCTGAAATCACCAATTATTGTAAAGCCGGCGGTGCCTGCGGTTCCTGTCTGGGGGCGATCCAGCGGCTTTTGGATGATATGTGGAAACTGGAGAGTATCAAAAAATGCTGACCATCGAAGAATTACGCCAGAAAGAAAATGATTACAAAAAACGGCTGAATCAGATCGAGGAGTTCCTCAAGATCAGCGACAAAGAAAGCGAATTGGCCGCTCTGGAAGAGAAGATGAATGCTCCGGACTTCTGGAACGATAAAGAAGCCGCCCAGACGACGATCGCCGCCGTATCGTCCTGTCGTAATATCATCACGCCTTTCCGCAAGATGGAAAGCACCCTTGCTGATTTCGGTACTGCATTGGAGTTCGCCGCCGAGGATGAGGCATTTATTGAGGAAGCGGAAAATCAGTTGCCTGCTCTGGAAAAAGAACTGGATAAACTGGAGATCGTCAGTTTCCTTTCCGGCCGTTTTGACAAAAATAACTTCTATTTGACCATCCATGCCGGAGCCGGCGGCACCGAATCCTGTGACTGGGGCAGTATGCTTTTCCGTATGTACCGCCGTTATGCCGAGCGTCGCGGCTGGAAAGAGGAACTTATCGATTATCAGCCCGGTGATGAAGCCGGTATCCGCAGTGCGACACTGCATATCATGGGTGAATTTGCCTACGGTTATTGCAAAGGTGAGAATGGTGTTCACCGTCTGGTGCGTATTTCACCGTTTGACAGCAATGCCAGACGGCATACCAGTTTCTGTTCGGTGGATGTATTTCCGGAGATCGACGATGATATTGATATTGAGATCAATGAAGCGGATCTGCGGATCGATACTTACCGTTCCAGCGGAGCCGGCGGTCAGCACGTCAATACCACCGACTCGGCGGTGCGGATCACCCACTTGCCCAGCGGCATCGTGGTCAGTTGCCAGAATGAACGCAGTCAGCATAAGAACCGGGCAACGGCGATGAAAATGCTCAAAGCCCGTCTGTTTGAGATCGAGGAGCGTAAACGCCGTGAAGCGGCGGCGGCTCTGCGTGGTGAACAGATGGAAAACGGCTGGGGCAGTCAGATCCGCAGTTATGTTTTGCAGCCTTATCAGATGGTCAAGGATCTGCGTACCGATGTGGAAACCAGTGATACATCCGGTGTGCTGGATGGGGATATTGACCGGTTTATTGAATCATATTTGAAACAGCAATGAATCATCTGACCAATTTGAAAATGCGTTCCGCACTGCTCAAGGCTTTGCGGGATGCGTTTTATGCTGAAAACTTTTTTGAAGTTGCCACGGCGGTAAAGATCCCGGCTCCGGCTCCGGAAGAGTACATCGAGTCGGTGCAGTGTGCCGACGGAGAATTTCTGCGAACCAGTCCGGAACTGGCGATGAAGCGGATGCTGGTCGCCGGTATGGAGCGGATATTCCAGATCGGTCCGGCATTCCGGGCGGAGGAACAGGGCCGGAAGCACCGTGAGGAATTTACCATTCTGGAGTATTATGCGGTAAAATGGGACTACCGGGAATTGGCGGCATTCACTGCCCAAATGATCGCTTTTGCGGCGCAGGCTCTTTTCGGCAGAACGCAGATAACTTATCAGGGGCATCCGGTCGATTTGGGAAAACATACCTTTATCACCGTGGATGAGGCTTTTCGTAAATATGCCGGGATCTCCGCTTTTGAAGCGGATGCCGCCGGCACGTTTGATGAATTGATGGTACTCAAAGTCGAACCGGAATTGGGGAAAGATTGCCCGGAATTTCTCATTGACTATCCGGCGGCGAGGGCCTCTTTGTCAAGACTGAGTGCCGCAGACAACCGGGTGGCGGAAAGATGGGAACTTTATATCCGGGGCATGGAATTGGGCAATGCTTTCGGCGAATTGACCGATGCCGCCGAGCAGAAGCGGCGTTTTGCATCAGCGTTGAAATTCCGGGCGGAGCAGGGAATGCTTGCCTATCCGGAAGCGACCGATTTTCTGGAAGCATTGGAAAAAGGTTTGCCGCAAAGTTCCGGGTGTGCGATCGGTTTTGACCGCCTGTGTATGATTTTTTGCGACAGTTATGATATTGCAGAAGTCATATTTGAATAATATTATCTCAATGTTTGAGATATTGCTTTTTTTTGTAAAAAAACAGGACGACAACTCTTTTTTTTATTTGTTTTTTTTTATTTTTGGTGTATAGTTAATCCAGAGATAGAAAAAAGGGACGTCACGGGGACGGCCTTGCAAATCTCATAAAAAGGAGAAGGAATTATGAAAAAACTTGTGTTCGCTGCGTTTGCCGCTCTTACGGTTCTCGCCATTACCGGTTGCGGATCTTCCCGTACTCCCAGAACTGGTGATAATTCCAAGTGGGTTTACTACAACACCTTCTTTGGTATGTCCATTGAAAGTGCTGTTTATGGCGATGGTTTCTTCGTCAAGTAATTTGTCTTTTGCACTTGCAGAAAAGCCACCGGAAAAATTCCGGTGGCTTTTTTATGTATTGATTTTGCCGTTGCGGTGGAATTTCCGGAATGAGGTCGGAGTGGTGGAGTAGCGGCGGAAAAATATTCTGCGGAAGTAGGCCGGATCATTGAATCCGCACTGATAAAAGATCTCTTTGACCGATTGATTGCTGTCGATAAGCAGTTTGGCGGCGTATTCCACTCTGGTACGGTTGAGTAATGATGTAAAACTTTCCTGATAGTGCAAATGGAATATTTTGCCCAGATATTCGGTGTTGCAATGCAGCTGCCGGGCCGCGGAGTGAAGTGTAAGGGCCGGATCGGCAAAGCGGAGTTTGATCAATTCTCCGGCTTTGCGGGTCAGGGGGGAAAGTTGATGGGCCGGTGTCAGCGTACCGGGCCGGGAAAGTTCCCGCAGGATCAATTCCAGAAGCAGAGTTTTATTTTTCTCATCCGGAGTTTGTTCCTGTTGTTCTGCCAGAAAACTCTGGAAGTATACCGATAACTGTTCCGGCCGGGCAGCGTGACCGGAAGCCGGAATATCCGGTCCGATATCGCCGTTTCCGGTAAAGTGCAGCCAGAAAAAACTTAATCCCGGCGGATAATCCAGGATCCCGCCGTGTTTTCTGCCCCGGTGCAGCAGCAGATAATCTCCGGCATGAAGTTCAAATAATCTTCCATTTTCAAACATGGTCAAAGTACTTTTGATGACCAGAATGATCTCGTGACTGTCGATGATGCGTACCGGGTGACGCCCTTTGCCCCTGGATATGAAACGGCCGCCATTGAGCGGAGTGAATGAAAAATTATCCATTATCGTAATTTGTCTCCTTTTTATAAAGATAAGTCCTCTTGTGCAAAATTGCAAGTTGTGGTATAATATAAAAAGCAGAAAAATCATCTTGAAAAAGGAAGTGTCTTATGAAAAAATTCAGTGCCGTACCATTTAACGCAGTAAAATTGCAGGATCATTTTTTCGCACAGAAACACAATAATGCTTTAAGTGTCACCATACCGTCGGCATTGAAAAAATGTTATGAAACCGGACGCATCGATGCTTTCAAATTATCGTGGAAAGAGGGGGAGCCCAACCGGCCGCATATCTACTGGGATTCTGATGTGGCCAAGGTTTTGGAGGGCATGGCATACTCGCTGGCTCTGAAACCGGATGCTGAGGCGGAAAAAGAGTATGACCGTCTGGTCGATCTGATCGCGTCAAGCCAACAGCCGGATGGCTACCTCAACAGTGCCATTACCACAGATAAGCAGCAGGGCCGCGACAATCGCTGGCGGGTATTGCGGAACAATCATGAACTTTACTGTGCCGGACACCTGATGGAAGCGGCAGTCGCAGGTTTTGAAGCATTGGGCAAACGCAAACTGCTGGATGTGATGTGCCGTTATGCTGATTATATTGACTCGGTTTTCGGTGATGGCGAAGGTAAACGTTACGGTATTCCCGGTCATCCGGAAATTGAATTGGCTCTGGTGAAGTTGTATCGGGCCACCGGCAATGAAAAATATCTGCGTTTGTCCAAATATTTTATAGATGCCCGGGGGATTGAACCGGAATTCTTTTATAAAGAAGAACCTCAAATGCCTTATAATGTTACCCCGCAATACCGGATCAATATGATCAATATAATTGCAGAAATGCCGTTGCGGGAACAGACTGAGGTTTACGGTCATACGGTACGGGCATTGTATTTGTTGTGCGGTATGGCGGATGTCGCCGCTGAAACCGGTGATGAAACACTGCTTGCCGCCTGCCGCCGTCTTTACCGTAATATTGTGGATAAAAGGATGTATATCACCGGCGGAGTCGGGAGCAGTTTTGATCTTGAGCGTTTCACGGTCGACTATGATCTGCCCAATGATACCAGAGGCTATTCGGAAAGTTGTGCCAATATGGGACTGGTGCTTTTCTGCCGCCGGATGCTGGATATCACGGGGGAAAGGGAGTTCGCCGATACGATGGAAAGGGTGCTTTTCAATAGTGCATTATCCGGCATCGATTTGCATGGCGACCGCTTTTTCTACCCCAATTATCTGGAAGTGAATGATAATTTTGTGGAATACCATGCCGGCAGAAAAGTCCGTCAGTTGTGGTTCAATTGTTCGTGCTGCCCGACCAGTTACAGTCGTTTTCTGCCGCAGTTGGGATTGTTTATGTGGAGTGTGAATGATGATATGGTGCGTCTGGAAATACCGGCGGCCAACAAGTTGACTTTGCCGGGCAGAACCATTGAAGTAAGCGGAAATTATCCTTTTGATGATAAGTTCACCGTAAAAATCAACAGTGGTGAAAAATTCAAACTGGCGGTACGCATTCCCGGTTTTGCCCAAAGTGCGTCATTCATGCTCAATGGAGAAAAGATAAATATGCCGGTGGTTGACGGTTATGCTGAATTTGACCGTCAGTGGCATGATGGCGATGAAATCATCTGCCATTTGGATATGCCGTTTGAGTTTATCCGCAGTCACCGCAAAGTCACTATGAACCGGGGCAAAGTCGCTGTGATGCGCGGCCCGGTGGTCTACTGTTGCGAAAATACTGACAACCCCTGTGATGTGAGCGCATTGTTTGCCGCTTCGGGCAGTGGATTTACTGCCGTGGAATTGCCGGGAGGTTATCCGGCAGTGAAATTTGACGGATTTATGGAAAAGTTTGACGGCGAAGAACTGTATACCAACAAAGTTCCGGAATATGTACCATGCCGCATTACGGCGATACCATACGCATTGTGGCAGAACCGGGGTGAAACTAATATGAGTGTATGGTTGCCGGAAATGCTTTAACGCAGATGGTCAAAGTACCATTTTGCAGTTGATTCCAGCCCTTGACGGATGGTGAAATGCGGCTGATATCCCAGTAATTTCCGGGCCTTGCTGATATCGGCAAGGCTGTGGGGGATATCACCGGGGCGTACCGGTCCGTATAGCGGAGTGACGGCATTGATTTCGGGATCAAAATTTGCCAGAGCAGCTTTCAGATATTCAAAAAGTTCATTCAAAGTGGTCTCTTGGCCGCCGGCAATGTTGTAAACCTGATTTACCGCCTCTGCCGGAGCATTCAAAGCGCAGATATTGGCCTGTATGCAATCATCGATATAGGTGAAATCCCGGCTGTATGAGCCATCTCCATTGATCGTCGGAGCAGTATGCTTGAGCAATGCCGCCGAAAATTTGGGGATGACTGCCGCATACGCCCCGTCGGGATCCTGTTTGCGTCCGAAAACATTGAAGTAACGCAAACCGATACATTCCATATTGTAAACTTTGGCGAAATTGGCGGCAAACTGCTCGTTGACACTTTTGGTCAGAGCGTAGGGGGATAAGGGAGTTCCGGTGCGTGATTCCACTTTGGGTGAATCCTGACAATCTCCGTATACGGAACTGCTTGACGCATAGATGAAGCGTTTGACTTTGGCTTCATAAGCGGCAAAGAGCATATTCACGAATCCGGAAATGTTGACTTCGGCCGATGTCGCCGGATCTTTTATTGAACGCGGCACACTGCCCAGAGCCGCTTCATGAAAGACATAATCGGCATTCTGTACCGCCTTACGGCAATCTGCCATATTACGGATATCACCCTCGATGAGCGTAAAGGCGGCGTTTCCGGTAAAAGCGGCGAGATTTTCCCGTTTGCCGGTGGAGAAATTATCCAGCACCACCACCTGATATCCGGCATCAAGCAGGGTTCCGGTCAAATTGGAGCCGATGAATCCGGCTCCTCCGGTGACAAGGACTTTTTTCATGAAAAAGTTATTCCTCTCCCCGGCAGAATTCCGGGTCGCTTTTCAGTAATTCGTCAAAGTAGGCAATGGTTTTGGTCAGGCCGTCACGCAGTTTGGTGGTCGGCTGCCAGTTGAGCAACTCTTTGGCTTTGGAAATATCCGGTTTACGCTGTTTCGGATCATCCGAGGGCAATGGCATGCGGATGATTTTGGATTTGGAACCGGTCAGGTCGATCACATTTTCGGCCAGTTGCAAAATGGTGAATTCCCCGGGGTTGCCGACATTGACCGGCCCGGTGACTTCATCGCCGGTGGCCATCAGTTTCATCATGCCGTCAATGAGATCATCCCGGTAGCAGAAACTTCTGGTTTGTGAACCGTCACCGTAAATGGTGATATCCTGATTCTGCAAAGCCTGCAAAATGAAGTTGCTCACCACCCTGCCGTCGTGCGGATGCATCCGCGGGCCGTAAGTATTGAATATACGGATGATCTTGATCCGGGTCTTATTCTGCATATGGTAGCAATTGAAAAGGGTTTCCGCACAACGCTTGCCCTCATCGTAACATGAACGCACTCCGATCGGGTTGACATTGCCCCAGTACTCCTCAACTTGCGGATGGATGGCCGGATCTCCGTAAACTTCACTGGTTGAAGCCTGTAAAATTTTGGCATTCACCCGTTTGGCCAATCCCAGCATATTGATCGCACCGTGGACACAGGTTTTCACGGTCTGCACCGGATCTTTCTGATAGTGGATCGGGCTGGCGGGGCAGGCGAGGTTGTAAATTTCGTCGCATTCGATATAAAGCGGGAATGTGACATCGTGCCGGATCAATTCAAAGCGTGAATTATCCAGAAGATGGTAGATATTGCGTTTTGCTCCGGTGTAGAAGTTATCGACACAGATGACTTCATTGCCTTTTTCCAGAAGTTTTTCGCAGAGCCAGCTGCCGAGAAAACCGCTGCCGCCGGTAACCAGGATTCTTTTCATAACAGACCTTGATTTTTCAGTGACAAATTGCTTACGCTCATAACTTACACCCTCAAGCCGCAAAATACAAGTTTTATGGATAAAGATTCTTGACAATAGATTAAAAAATGGTATATTAGCGTATTTATTTGCTTCGGCTGTAGTTGATAGATTCCAGTGTTTGCGGACTGTTTCAAAGTAATTCAAACCGTTCTCAAGCTTATCTAATATAGCACAAAGTTTGAATTCCACACTATAGTTACGCTGCTTCTTTTGTGTTTTCTCCATAAAAAAGTACACCTCAAAAGTTGTGTCCAACTTTTGGGGTGCACTTCAGTCGGCAACAGCCCATTATCTTTTTTCAGAGCCCGGTGATCAGGTGCCGGTATCAAATTTTGCCCGGTCAATGGCGGAAATAATGCCGTGTTCCATATAAGAATTGAGGCAACTGCTCATCGAGATCATACCGTCACGGGCGGAACTTTCAATAACAGACATCAATTGATGGGTCTTATTATCCCGGATGAGAGCCTTGACCGGCATGGTACCGACCATGACCTCAAAGACCCCGATCCGTTTGCCGGGCATATCCAGCCGGGGAACGAGCCGTTGGGCAACGATGCCGAGAATGGAACCGGCAAATTGCTGGCGTATCTGGTTTTGCTGACCGGCCGGGAATGAGTCGATGATGCGTTCCACGGTCTGACAGGTATTGTTGCTGTGCAGTGTGCCAAGCACAAGGTGGCCGGTTTCGGCGGCCGATATCGCCGCCTGGATTGTTTCGGTATCCCGCAACTCACCGACCATGATGATATCCGGAGCCTGTCGCAAAGCACTTCTCAAACTGTCGGCGTAAGTGAGGGCATCGACACCGATCTCACGCTGTTCAATGATGCACCGGTCATGGGAATAGATGTATTCAATGGGGTCTTCGATGGTGATGATGTGGCGTGGTTCCCGGTGGTTGACCTGATCGAGCAAACTGGCCAGCGTGGTGGATTTGCCGCTGCCGGTCGGTCCGGTAACGAGAATGAGTCCCTGTTTTTTCTGCATCAGAGCCGGAAGCACCGGCGGCAGACCGAGCAGTTCCGGAGTGGGGATGGATTCTGAAATGAGCCGGGCGACCATGGCGATATTGCCCCTCTGAAAAAATGCATTCAGACGGAACCGGCGGGAAACGTTTTCATCCATCCGGATCGCCATGGCAAAATCAAGATTTCTTTTTTCCTCAAGCGTGACTCTCTGCTGCCGGGAAAGCAGACTGTAAACCAGCCGTTGTACATCTGCTCCGGCCAATGGCGGCAGATCAAGGGCGATGAATTTACCGCTGACGTGCAGTTGCGGCGGAACACCGACGGTGATCAGAAGATCATTGGCTCCGGCTTTCACCGCCGCCCGGAAAAGGTCACGCATATCGACCTGGTTGTTCCCGTCGGAATTTCCGGTATAAACTGCCTTTTCACTGCAGCCTGAACTCAACCCCCGCTGGAGCAGCCGCAACTCATCCGGAGTATCTGTGGCATTGAGGGCAGCTTCCATATTGATCGTTCCGCTGCGGAGCAATTCGATAAGAGAAAGATTGTAGGTGGTCATGCCGTGATGGATACCCATACGCATGGTCTGTTCCAGAGAGTCGAATTGCTGTTTGGCGATCTGTTTTTTTACGGTGTCAGTGCCGATGAGGATATCCAGTGCCGGAACCATGCCGCTGTTGTCGGCTTTGGGAACGAGTCTCTGACCGACTATTGCTTCAATGGCAAGAGAGATACTTGAAGCGACTGTTTCGCGCTGCTGCTCCGGGAACATTTCCAACATTCTTTCCACAGCACTTGCGGCATCGGAAGTGTGCATGGTCGAAATCACCAGATGTCCGGTCAGTGCGGCGGAAACTGCCGTGGAAACGGTTTCGGCATCCCGGATCTCTCCGACTACGATCACGTCGGGATTTTCTCTCAGAGCATTGCGTAAAGCCTCGCTGAAACCGCCGGTCATCTGTCCGATCTCCCTCTGGGAAATGAGGGAATATTTATCTTTATGGATGAATTCGATGGGGTCTTCCAGAGTGAGGATATGTTTGTTTGAGGTGGCATTGATGTAATTGATTATGGCACTCATGGTAGTTGATTTACCACTGCCGGTAGTACCGGTAACGATGACCATGCCTCTGGGACTTTTGGCGATCTTCGACATGATATTCTGCGGCAGATTGAGTTTGGCAAAGTCGCATTCACTGCCTTCTTTGATGGGTCTGGCTACCAGACACGGACCGTTGATGGAATCAAAAAAGTTGATTCTGAACCGGTGATCATTGTTGACAAAAGAACAATCGGCACCGCCGGATGCCGCATATTTTTCCTCGCCGGATTCTGAAAGTATCTCTTTGCGGAAACTGTGGATCCGTTCAGCTTCTATTGCCGGGACATTTTCCGCAGTGGAAATCGCACCGTTGACCCGGAATGCCGGAGATTTTCCGGAGCTGATGAACATATCGGAGGCTTTGAATTTGATTGCCGCATCGAAAAATTTGCGAAGACTCATGAACTTTTACTCCTGAATGATTTTTACAATTTTTTTGATACAATAGTAAAATAGCATGACAGATATGTTTTTTCAACACAACCGGAGTATTTTATGAAAAATATTGGATTCAAGTACTTGATTTTTCTGTCCGTTATCTTATAGTTTCAAACAAGGGGTTTCAGGAAAGAGGAGCCTGAAATTTCCGGCGGATGAGAACGCAGAAAGGTAGTTAAAAAGAGGAGTAGAGAAAATGCATGGATTTTTCAATCGCATTTGGCAGTTGATGCTGGAAAGCAATCTGCCGGGGATCATCGGAGCGGCAATAATTCTTTTGATCGGCTGGCTGATCGCGTTGTGGCTTTCCCGCAAGGCCACCGGTACGGTCAAATTTTTCATGGATATGCGCGGACGGATCGCCGGCGGAGGGGATATCCAGTTGCCGGACAGTGCCGGTAAATTCACCGGCAGAGTGGTTTATTGGATGGTGATAATCATTGCATTGCTGGCCAGTATGTCGCTTTTGAAATTGGAATATGCCGCAGTACCGTTGCGGGAATTTGTCACGATGGTGATCGCCTATTTGCCCAATGTGGCCGGGGCATTGCTTTTACTGTTTTTTGCCAGGATCCTGGCCGGGATCGTCCGCCGGATAGTACGCAGTGCGTTGGAAAATGATGAAATGCGTAATCACCTTTCCCGGCATTTTGAAAACAGCGAAGCGGCCGCATTGTACGGTGCCGGAGCGGCCGGATTTCTGGTATATTTATTCTTTGTGCCGGCGATCTTGAATACTCTGGGCATTTATGGAGTAACTGAGCCTTTGCAGGCGATGTTTGAGGTATTTCTGGTTTATCTGCCGCGTCTGGTCGGTGCGTTGATCATTCTGTTTGTGGGTTTCTGGGCGGCCAAAGTGGTCAGAAAAGCGGTTTCCGGAGCGGTGGTGCTGTCCAGAATCGATGCTTTGGGCAGGTTGTGCGGATTCAAAGAAACTTCTCCGGTACCGGTGGCCCGTTTCCTCGGAGCGGTGGCCTGGGTGCTGGTGGCGATCCCGGTGATCATTGCGGTATTGGCCACGCTGGATATCGAGTTGCTCACTCATCCGGTAAGTGCGTTTATGGCCCTGCTGCTTGCCGGTGCCGGAAGTATTATCGGAGCGGTGCTGATCGTGCTGGTGTCGCTGATCGCCGGACGTATTGCCGGTTTGGCGGTGCAGAAAATTTCTGCGGCTGCCGGAGCGGATGGATGGCTGGAAAAGATCGGGATCCGGTCACCGTCATTTGCCGGATGGATGCTGTCGGATATTCTGGGAAAGATCACCCTTATCTGCGTGGTGGTTCTGGGGGCATTGGGTGCGTGCGATGTATTGCAATTGACGGCACTGGCCAATTTGATCCACCGTTTTGCCGCATTCGGCGGAAATCTGCTTTTGAGTCTGGTTGTTCTGTTTATCGGTATGGCGTTGGCCAATTTTGCGGTGGCCATGTTCGGGGATAAATTGGGCAGATACTTGAGTTGTGCTCTCCGGTTTGCGGTGATAATTTTCACTCTGGCACTGGCATTGAGCAACCTTAATGTGGGTCATGCCATCGTGGAGATCACCTTTGCCATGCTGTTGGGCGGATTCTGTGCGGCCTTTGCACTGGCTTTCGGTCTGGGCGGCCGGGAATTTGCCGCCACCTGGCTGAATAAGTGGAAAAATAGCGGTGAATAACCTCCGCATTGTTGCGGATCATTGATCGGATCCCGGTGCGATTTGCTTTTCCGGAGTTGTAATATTTCCGGAAACTGCGGATCGCACCGGGATTTTTTTGATCAAAAATCGGTGAAAAAATCCGTAAGCAGCGTTGCCGGTGCTTGTAATGAGGTTTTCTATGTATTATATTATATAATTTTGCAGCCTCTGAAATTCAGGGGGGAGTCTATATTTTTAGTGGTGTGGGCGGCAGAGAAAGGAAATGTTCCGTCCGTAACAAGTCAGAAAGGTCAACCGTATGAAAAAGGCAGCTGTGGCCGATGCGACATTGAGAGTGTGCGAAAGCACCGGATGTACGCTGGGGTTCAAAGAAAAAATCGAGATCGTCAAACAGCTCGACCGATTGTGTGTCGATGTGATCGAGACTGCTCCGCTGCTTAATGGCAAGTCTGACATTCTTTTTCTGCACACGATCGCACCTCTGACCAAAAAATGTACCATCAGTTGTGCTGTGCCTCTGGATGAGGCTATGGTGGAGTTGAGTTGCAAAGCGGTCAGCAAAGCGGCCAAACCCCGTTTGAATATCATCGCCCCGGTTTCGACGGTGCAGATGGAGTACCATTGTCATCAGAAACCGGCCGCGGTGCTGGAAAAAATTGCCGCAGTCACTGCTAAAGTGCATGCTGCCGGTATTGAAACGGAAGTATCCTTTGCCGATGCCACCAGAGCGGAAAAAGATTTTCTGGTTTCTGCGGTAAAAACGGCAGTTTCAGCCGGGGCACAGATCATCACGATCTGCGATTCTGCCGGGGTGATGCTGCCGGGTGAAATGTTTGATTTTATTTCATCCCTGCGTAAGGATGTACCGGAATTGGATGATGTGGTGCTGTCAGTAGAGTGTGCCGATGAATTGCATCTGGCTCCGGCGTGTGCCATTGTCTGCATCCGGGCCGGTGCCAGTCAGATCAAAACGGCGGTCGGCATTCCCGGCCGTCTGGAATTGCAGGCGTTGGCCGATGTGTTGAGCGTCAAAGGCGATGCACTTGGTATCTGCACTTCGCTCAACCGTACTGCCTGTTCATCGATCATCAACAATATCGACAGCATCATCAACGGCAAGGTTTCTGTTGCTGTTGAGGGCAAATTGCCGGAGATCCATCACGGTGATTGGAAATTATCCGGCAGTGATGATATGGCGGCGATCGGCGAAGCAGTGAAAAAACTCGGTTATGAACTTTCTGCGGAAGATCTCGCCAATGTTTACAATGAATTTCAGCGTATCGTGCAGAAAAAAGAACTCGGTGCCAAAGACCTTGATGCCATCGTTGCCACGGTGGCGATGCAAGTGCCGCCGACCTATACTTTGAAAAGTTTTGTGATCAACAGCGGCAATGTCATTACCTCAATGGCTCATGTGGTACTGTTGAAAAACGGTGAGGAAGTGCAGGGCTTCAGTATGGGTGACGGTCCGATCGATGCTGCGTTTCTGTCGATCGAGAATATTGTCGGCCGCCACTTTGAATTGGATGATTTCCAGATCACTGCGGTCACCGAGGGGCGTGAAGCGGTCGGTTCAGGGATCGTCCGGTTGCGTTCCAATGGCAAACTGTACTCCGGCAAGGGTATTTCCACCGACGTTATCGGGGCCGGTATCCGGGCTTATGTGGATGCTCTCAACAAAATCTGCTACGAGGAAAACAACTGATTATGAAACTTTCTTTTTCAACCAACCGCTGGAATAATTTCAGTTTTGATCAGTTTATCGACATCGCTGATGAATACCGTTTTCAGGGGATCGAGATCCATGATGTCCACGCTGTTTTGGAGGCCTCTGAACCGGGCCGGATCACGGCACTTTACCGCCGTCTGATGGAAAAACGTCTGGCGGTTTCCTGTATCGACCTGGTGTCGGATATCGTTACTGCCGGAGAAAAAGCTCTGGAGGAATTGGCTCTGGCACTGGATGCTGCCAAACGGCTCCACGCACCCAATATCCGGATCAAGACGGTTTCCGGAGAAGAAACATTTCCGGAAGCTGTGGAAAAATTTTTGAGTGCGGCTCTGCCGATGGCGGAAAAGGCCAATGTCACTTTGCTTATGGAAACGGTCGGTCCTTTTGCCGACACGGCGAAGCTGCGGGCACTTTTTGAATCGCATATCAGCGATAATTTTGCGGCGTTGTGGGATTTGCATTATCCTTTCCGGATGCATGGCGAAGCTCCGGAAGAAACGATCCGCAATCTCGGAGCGTATGTCCGGCATGTCCATATGAAAGATTCGGAAAGTGCCGACAAGCCGACTCTGGTCGGAGAAGGTTCTCTGCCGATCGAAGCGATCATGAATGCTTTGAAGTCGGTCAATTATGACGGCTTTATCTCTATTGAGTGGGATCCGGCATGGGACGAGGTCAGTGATATCGACATTATTTTCCCTCACTTCATCAGTTACATGAGCCGTTATGAATTGGCCAGAATGCGTACACCTTTGTACGATAACAATGCCCATACCGGCAAATATGTCTGGAAAAAAGAAACTTTGATCGAAAAGACCTTTTCACAGGTGCTTGATACGATGGTCAGGGAGTTCCCGGATCATCTGGCATTCAAATACACTACATTGGATTATACCCGCACCTATTCGGAATTCCGGGATGATGTGGATCAATTCGCCCGGGCATTGATCGCCATGGGAGTCAAACCAGGCAGCCATGTGGCGGTGTGGATGACCAACTTGCCCCAGTGGTATATCGCATTCTGGGCGACGACCAAGATCGGTGCGGTTCTGGTCACGGTCAATACCGCCTACAAGATCGCCGAAGCGGAGTATCTGCTCAAGCAGTCTGATACTCACACATTGATTCTGGAAAAAGGCTGGCGTGATTCAGATTATGCCGGTATCATTGCCCAGTTGTGTCCGGAATTGGAGAAAACCGTTTCCGGTTCACCGCTGCATGCCCGTAAACTGCCTTTCCTGCGTAATGTTATCACGGTAGGCTACCGTCAGAAAGGTGCGATCGCCTGGGAAGATGCTTTGCTCCGGGCTAAAAGTGTGCCGGTCGAAGAACTGCACCGCCGGGCGGATGCCGTGGATATCCACGATGTCTGCAACATGCAGTACACTTCCGGTACGACCGGATTTCCCAAAGGGGTGATGCTGACCCATTACGGCGTGCTCAACAACGGTAAATGTATCGGCGACCGTATGGATCTTTCCACGGCAGACCGCATGATGATCGAAGTGCCGATGTTCCACTGTTTCGGTATGGTGCTGGCGATGACGGCGAGCATGACTCACGGAGCAACTCTGTTGCCGTTGCCCTATTTTTCCGCGAAACCGGCTCTGGCGTGTATCAATCAGGAAAAGATCACCTGTTTCCACGGTGTGCCGACGATGTTCATTGCGTTGCTGGGGCATCCGGACTTTGCCAAAACAGATTTCTCATTCATGCGTACCGGTATTATGGCAGGTTCTCCGTGTCCGATCTCCGTGATGCAGGATGTTATCGACAAGATGCACATGACCGAAATTACGATCGTTTACGGTCAGACGGAAGCATCACCGGGCTGTACCATGTCCACCACCAGTGATCCGATCGGGGACCGGGTGGCGACAGTCGGCCGCGATCTGCCGGAAATCGAGAACCGCATCATCGACCCGGAAACCGGCAAAGATCTGCCGGATAATGAGATCGGTGAATTTGTCACCCGCGGTTATCATGTGATGAAAGGTTATTATAAGATGCCGAGGGAAACGGCGGCGGCGATCGATGCTGACGGCTGGCTGCATACCGGAGATCTGGCTTTGCGTACGCCGGAAGGCAATTACAAGATCACCGGCAGACTTAAAGATATGATCATCCGCGGCGGAGAGAATATCTATCCCAAAGAGATCGAGGAATTTATCTACACTCACAGTAAAGTCGAGGATGTTCAGGTCATCGGTATTCCAGATAAGCAGCTGGGCGAGGAGATCCTGGCCGCAGTGATCCTGAAGCCGGGTGAAACGATGACGGCCGAGGAGTTGCAGAACTATGTGCGGCAGAATATGGCCAAACATAAAGTGCCGCGTTATGTGGACTTTGTGGAAGCATTCCCCCAGAATGCCGCCGGCAAGATCCTCAAATACAAGATGCGTGAAGATGCCGCCAAGCGGTTGAATATCGCTAAAGTTGACGGTATCGTGGCCGATTGAAAAAGCAGTTGTCAGGATAATATTTGATTATGGATAAAGAGAAAAAATTTGTTACAATGGATGGTAACGAGGCTTGTGCTTATGCGGCATATGCCTTTACGGAAGTGGCGGCGATCTATCCGATCACTCCGTCCAGTCCGATGGCGGGCAAAACAGATGCCTGGTCAGCCAAAGGGAAAAAGAATATTTTCGGCCAGACGGTGACTCTGGTGGAAATGGAATCCGAGGCCGGAGCGGCCGGAGCGATCCACGGATCACTGGAAACCGGAGCCTTATCCACGACCTTTACTTCTTCGCAGGGGTTGCTGCTGATGATCCCGGTGATGCACCGTATCGCCGGTGAGCGTCTGCCGGGAGTTCTGCATGTTGCCTCCCGCACGGTGGGAACTCATGCTTTGTCGATTTTCGGCGACCACTCTGACGTGATGAATTGCCGTCAGACCGGTTTTGCCATGCTTTCCACGGCCAATTCGCAGGAGATCATCGATTTGGCTCCGGTTGCCCATCTGGCGGCAGTCAAAGGCCGGATCCCTTTTCTGCATTTCTTTGACGGTTTCCGCACCTCCCATGAGATGAGCAAAGTCGAATTGATCGACTATGAAGATTACGCAAAAATGCTGGATTTTGAGGCGGTCGATGCCTTCCGGGCTCAGGCACTCAATCCGGAGCATCCCCGTTTGCGGGCCACAGTGCAAAATGGAGACATATTCTTTCAGGTGCGTGAAGCGAATAACCGCTTTTACAGTGAATTGCCGGCCATTGTACAGGAGTACATGGATAAGGTTTCTGCTTTGACCGGCCGCAGTTATCATCTTTTTGATTACTATGGTGCGGCGGATGCGGAAAATGTGATAATTGCCATGGGGTCAGTTTCCGGTGCAGTTAAAGAGACGGTGGATTACCTCAATGCCAACGGCAAAAAGTGCGGATTTATGCAAGTGCATCTTTTCCGGCCGTTTTCGGCAGAGCATTTTCTTGCGGCCCTGCCGGAGTCGGTCAAAAAGATCGCGGTGCTTGACCGTTGCAAGGAAATGGGCAGTGCCGGTGAGCCGCTTTATCAGGATGTATGCACCGTTATCGCCAATGCCGGAAAGAGTATCCGGGTCATCGGCGGCCGTTACGGTTTATCCAGCAAAGATGTCGATCCGTCACAGATCGCGGCAGTGTACAAACATCTGGAAAATGCTGAACCTTTCGGCAATTTCACCATCGGTATCGAGGATGATGTGACCCATCTTTCGCTGGCTTCCAAAGGTGATCTTTATCCCGATGATGAGCATCAGGTATGCTGTAAATTCTGGGGGGTGGGATCAGACGGCACGGTCGGAGCCAATAAAAGCACGGTTGAGATCATCAATGCCCATACCCCCAAATTTGCCCAGGCATATTTTGAATATGATGCGAAAAAATCTTTTGGTGTGACCAAATCGCACTTGCGTTTCGGCGATCGGCCGATCCGGGCATCGTACTATGTGAAGTCTGCAGACTTTATCGGTTGCCACAATGAAACTTACATCCGCCAGTACGATGTGGCCGGAGAGTTGAAAAAAGGCGGTACACTGTTGTTGAATACTTCTCTGGATGCCGCCGGATTGGAAAAACTCATTCCGGCTGCCGCCAAACGGGTGCTTGCGGAAAAAGAGGTGAATCTTTACACAATCGATGCGGTTTCCATTGCCGCTGAATTGGGGCTCGGCAACCACTACAATCTGGTATTGCAGTCGGCATTCTTCCATCTGGTCAACATCATTCCGGGTGAGGAAGCGGATGGTTATATGAAAGATCTGGCCCAACGCACCTATTTTGCCAAAGGTGACGAGGTGGTTGCCCGCAACTTCGCGGCGATCGATGCCGGAGCGACGGCATTTGTCAAAGTGGAAATTCCTGAAGCGTGGAAAAATGCGGTCGATGAAACTGTGGAAAGCGGTGCGGAACGTCCGGCGGTGGTGAAAAATATTGCCGATCCCATCAACCGTCAGAAAGGCGATGATCTGCCGGTGAGTGCATTCAAAGGCTATGAAGACGGTGTGATCGATATGGGATTGACCGCCTATGAGAAACGCGGTATCGCGGTCAAGGTGCCGGTTTGGGATGCTTCAAAGTGTATCCAGTGCAACCGCTGTTCGCTGGTTTGTCCCCATGCGGTGATCCGGCCGTATCTGCTCAATGAGGCGGAAAACAGTGCCAAACCGGCGGGGTTTGACACACTGGAAGTGCGTGGAAAAGGCGGATTGTACTTTACATTGCAGACCAGTTTCGCAGATTGCACCGGTTGCGGAGCGTGTGTAAATGCCTGTCTGGCTAAAGATAAGGCTCTGACGATGAAACCGTACCGTGAGGTCGGCAACCGTATGGAGTTGTGGGATTACGCACAGAATTTGAGTGACAAGGGCGATGTTTTTGATATATGGACGATCAAGGGCAGTCAATTCCGTCAACCGTTGCTGGAGTTTTCTGCGGCGTGTGCCGGTTGCGGTGAAACGCCGTATGCCAAATTGCTCACCCAGTTGTTCGGCGATCATGTTTATTGGGCCAATGCCACCGGCTGTTCGCAGGCCTGGGGTTCCCCGATGCCGGGAATCCCCTATACGACCAACCGGCAGGGCAGGGGGCCGGCGTGGAGCAATTCGCTGTTTGAGAATAACGCGGAATTCTCTCTGGGCATGGCACTTTCGGTCAAACAGCAGCGGGCCAAAGCCAAAATGCGGGTCGCTGAATTGCTGACGATGGATATCCCGGAAGCTGTCCGGGCGGCGGGAACTGAATATATTGCGGCTTTTGACCGGATCGATGGTTCCAGAAAAGCGGCGGATAAACTCTGTCAGGTTCTGGAAAATCTGGATAATCCTCTGGCCCGGGAAATTTTGAAACACAAAGATATGCTGGCCAAAAAGACCTTCTGGATGTTCGGCGGTGACGGCTGGGCCTACGATATCGGTTTCGGCGGTTTGGATCATGTGGTGGCCAGTGGTGAAAATATCAATGTTCTGGTAGTGGATACAGAAGTTTACAGCAATACCGGCGGACAGTCATCCAAAGCGACTCCGATCGGAGCGGTGGCACAGTTTGCCAGTTCCGGCAAGGCCAGTCCCAAAAAGGATCTGGGGGCGATCTTCATGACCTACGGCAATGTTTATGTTGCCCAGGTGGCAATGGGGGCCGATCCCAATCAGTTGATCAAGGCGATCCGTGAAGCCGAGGAGTTTGACGGTCCGTCGGTGATCGTGGCTTATACGCCGTGCCTCTCTCACGGCTTGAAATGCGGCATGGGTTGTGCGCAGGACGAGATGAAACGGGCGGTGGAAGCCGGATACTGGATGCTTTACCGTTACAATCCGGCCAATGAAAAGCCCTTTACGCTCGATTCCAAAAAGCCGGTAACTTCTTATGCCGAATTTCTGGCCGGAGAAAACCGGTATGCGGCATTGAAACGCACCTTCCCGGATAATGCGGCAAGTTTCTTTGCCAGCGGTGCGGAGCAGGCGGAGAAAAAGTATCAGTATTACAAAAAGATGGAAGACAATCAGTAATGGTTACTGTTTGTTAAATAATAAGGATAAGAAAAATGGCAGAAAAACAGGAGAATGTGCCGTCCAATGTATTCGGCGGTAAGGATGTGGCAGAACAGCTCAAACTGACGGGCAAGCGAATCAGTGAAGCGCGTAAAGCGCTCGGTATCAGTACCCGTGAAATGGCGATTCTGCACAACATTACTGAAGCTGAATATCTTCTGCATGAAAACGGCGAAGCGGACTCTTCTTTTTCATTCCTGCTTAAAACCGCCGAGCGTTTCGGTATGGATATCAATGCGCTTATCACCGGTGAATCTCCACGTTTGAGTTTCTATACTCTGACCCGTAAGGTTGCCGGTAAACGGGTGGAGCGTACTCCCAATTTTGAGTACTTTCATCAGGCCGCTTCCATGAAAAACCGCATGGCTGAACCTTTTGTGGTGCGGGCTCCGTATATGGGCGAGGAGGCCCCCGTGCATTTATCCACTCATGCCGGTCAGGAGTTTGATTATGTTTTGAGCGGCAAACTCAAGATCCAGCTGGAGGATAAAGTTGAGATTCTTGAAGCCGGTGACAGTGTGTATTATGACAGCCGTCATCCTCACGGCATGGTGGCAGTCGGCGGTCAGGAGTGTACTTTTCTGGCGGTGGTGATGAAATCCAGTGATTCTGCTCTGCCGGAAAAAGTCCATCGTGAGATCGCAGAAGTTCCTGCGGATAAGGAAGATTTGATCTATCACCGCTTTATGGATGAAACGATCGATGAAAACGGCTTGCTTACTGCGGTGAAATTCAATATCCCGGAAAATTTCAACTTTGCTTATGATGTGCTGGATGAATTGGCAAAGAAACATCCGGCGGGCAGAGCGATGCGTTATGTTTCTGCGGATCAGAGTGTGGTTCGGGATTTCACTTATAAAGAGATCTCCGAATTGTCCCATCAGGCGGCCAATTACTTTACTTCACTGGGCATTAAAAAGGGTGACCGGGTACTGTTGATTTTGAAACGCCACTACCAGTATTGGTATGTGATCAATGCTCTGCACCGGATCGGTGCGGTGGCGATACCGGCTCCCAACCAGTTGTTGGCCAAAGATGTGGAATACCGGCTCAAGAGTGCCGATGTGCGTATGGTCGTTACCACCAATGAGGGTGCTGTGATCGAAGCGGTCAATGAAGCGTGCAAAAATGCTCCGACCGTGGAATTGAAAGTGTCGGTGAATGGTGAAGTGGACGGATGGCACGATTTTGATGTGGAATTGGAGCGTTTCAGCAAGGTATTCCCCCGTCCGGCGGATCACAAGGTCAGCGATCCGATGCTGATGTTCTTTTCCAGCGGTACTTCCGGTTATCCCAAGATGGTGCTGCATGATCATGCGTATCCGTTGGGGCATATTATGACCGCCAGATGGTGGCTCAATGTCCAGCCCGGTGAATTGCATTTCACCATCAGTGATACCGGCTGGGGCAAATCGGCCTGGGGCAAACATTACGGACAGTGGCTCTGTGAAGCACAGGTCTTTGTCTTTGACTTTGACCGGTTCCATGCGGATGAGATCCTGCCGATGTTCAAAAAGCATGGTATTTCGACTTTCTGTGCGCCGCCGACGATGTACCGTTTTTTCATCAAAGAGGATTTGAGCAAATATGATTTCTCGACCCTCAAGTATGCGGCGACTGCCGGTGAAGCACTCAATCCGGAAGTATTCCATCAATTCTATAATGTGACCGGGTTGAAGATCATGGAGGCTTTCGGCCAGACTGAAACGACCATGTCGCTGGGTAATCTGGTCGGCACGGTGCCGCAACCCGGATCGATGGGCCGTCCGAGTCCCCAGTATCCGATCGTGCTGCTGGATGCGGATTGCAATCCGGTGGCTGCCGGAGAGACCGGAGAAATCTGTATCAAAGCGGATAAACGCGGTGAGATCCCCGGACTTTTCTGCGAATACAACCGTGATCCGGAACGTACTGCTGAAGCGTGGCACGACGGCTATTATCACACCGGTGACGTGGCATGGTGCGATGAGAATGGTTGTTACTGGTATGTCGGCAGAAGCGATGATGTGATCAAAACTTCCGGCTACCGTATCGGACCGTTTGAGGTGGAAAGCGTCATTATGGAATTGCCGTATGTTCTGGAGTGTGCCGTTACCGGTGCCCCCGATCCGGTGCGCGGTCAGGTCATCAAAGCATGGATCATGCTGACCAAAGACACCCAGCCGTCGGAAGAATTGAAAAAAGAGATACAGGATTATGTCAAAGCGCACACTGCGCCGTACAAATATCCCCGCCTGATCGAATTTGTGGATAGTCTGCCCAAGACGACCAGCGGCAAGATCCGTCGTACGGAGTTGCGTAATAAATAAGCGTGATTTTGTAAACTTCAAATAATTGAAATATGGCATCCGGATATCCGGGTGTCATATTCTTTTCCGGTTGAAAAATATTGATTCAATGCTATATTTGGTAAAATACAGTAAATTATGCAAATTTTCGGATAAGAGGTGATTTTATGTCTTGGGCTTATGCTACTGGTTTGGTCGTCCGTTTGTTTCTGTTGCTGACTCCGTTTTTTGTGCTGTCGGTATTTGTGGCGACCTGTGATGGTATGGAGTTGAAAATGCGCCGCAGTCTGGCGTTACGCACCGGTATTGCTGTGGTATCTTCTTCGCTGATACTCTATCTTTTCGGCAAAGTGATTTTTGATTGTCTGGGCATTTCGCTGAATGCGTTTCAGGTCGGAGCCGGTCTGGTGCTGATGCTCAATGGTATTGATATGGTTCGCAGTTCACTGCCCAAGAATCGTCAGATCGCCGAGGAGGGTGATCCGTCGGTGGTTCCGCTGGCGATACCGACTACGGTCGGTCCCGGCACGATCGGTACGCTGTTGGTCATGGGTGCTTCTGCCGGAGCCAGAGCCAGTGAGTTGGGAGGATCCCGTTTGTTTATACTGATTGCCGAATCGACTGCCATTTTTGTTGCCGGAGCCGGTGTATCGCTGATGCTCTACTTTTCCGAAAAGATCAACAGTTTGCTCAAGGATAAAGGCGTGCGTATTTTGAGCAAACTTACGGGTATGTATATTGTGGCATTGGCGGCACAGATCATCTTTGACGGTGTACGCGGATTTTTGGGCATTGCCTGAAAAGCATAAAAAATTCCCGGCCGGCGCGGTGGTGAAAACCGGCTGACCGGGATTTTTCATTTTAAATTATCTGCCGATAGAGAACAACCGGGCGAGATTGGTTCCCATATGCCGCAGATTTTCTTCTGTTTGGGCAATGGCCTCATCAAGTGTTGCGGGGGACCGGGCGATGCTGAAACAGCCGTGGAAGATCTTTTCCAAAGCGGTACAATCGCCTTTCAATGCTCCGGAAACCAGGATCGCCGGAACTTGGAATTTTGCCGCATGATTTGCGACTACGGAACAGAGTTTGCCGTAAGCGGTCTGTTCATCACTGCATCCTTCCCCGGTGATGACCAGATCGGCATCGGCTGCGGCGTGATCAAAACGGCTGTATTCCAGAACCAGTTCTGCTCCGGAAACAAGTTGGGCATTAAGTACTTTTCGCAGAGCAAACCCCAAACCACCGGCGGCACCGTCACCGGGAAAAGTACCGTCATCTTCAAAAAGTCCGGCCCAGTGCTGTAAATTTTCATCCAGCGAGGAAACCATTTCCGCAGTTGCTCCTTTTTGCGGACCGAAAACTGCCGCTGAACCCAGTGGGCCGGTCAGCGGATTGGTCACGTCACAGGCGACTTTGATTTGGCATTTTTTCAAATTTTCATTCAATCCGGTCAGATCGACCCGGGCGATATGACGCAAATCTCCGCCGCCGATGCCGTCGGGCAGGAGTTGGCCGTCGCGGTCAAAAAGTCTGGCGCCGAGAGCCTGAAGCATACCGGCTCCGCCGTCAACGGTGGCACTGCCGCCGATACCGATGATCAGATCGTTACAGCCGTTATTCAGCAGATGGGCGATCATGGTACCGACACCGTAAGTGGTGGCGGCCAGCGGATTAAGTTCATTGCGGTCAAGTTTTTCAATGCCGTTGGCTTCGGCACTTTCCAAAACGGCTGTTGAATCGATCATCACCGCTTGGGCTTTTACCGGACGGTGCAGAGCATCGGTGGTTGGAATTTCGACCGGTGAACCGTTGCGGGCAGCGGCCAATGCTCCGGCCATGCCTTCGCCGCCGTCAGAAAGCGGAATGGTGATGATCTCATCATCCGGACGGATGGTCTGCCAGGCACGGGCCAGTGTTTGAGCCACAAATTCGGCCCGCAATGCTCCTTTGTATGAATCCGGGGCAATAACAACTTTCATAACTTAATCCTGTTCAATATGAAACGATGAAGCCGGCATACCGGCACCGTTGAAAAGCACCGGAGTCGGGAAGTCGGCCCAGGCATATTTGACGGAGGTGATCCCGGCAATTTTTTCCGAAGTCAGAGTGACACACTCATCTTTGATCTCAATTTGATCGGCGGCGGCCCACTGACCGTCGGTACCGGCTAAATAGAATGCTTTTTCATCGGAAGCAAGTTTGAGACCGTCGGCATATTTGAAAGAAATTTTCACTGTATTTCCGGCAAATTCCGCTTTTTCGACTTCCGGGCCGCCGGGTATGGCTTCAGTGCAACCGTAAACGTGGTGCAAGGCACACATGGCCAGCCGTTTGCCGACATCGAGTTTATTTTGCGGATGGATATCGGTTTCTTCACCGATATCTATGGCAGAGGCCATGAATGTATCCGGGTCATTCTGACAGATCAATCTTTGAGATTCACGCAATTCACCCCATAATGAATCGGCAAAAAAGTTTTCTTTGTTGCCGTAACCGGCCAGCTGAACCATGATAAACGGCATTTGCGGATTGCGGAAGTGCCACCGCCAGTCGTCGATCATGCATTGCAGTACATCCCGGTATTCGCGGGATTTTTTGAGAGTTTTGGCATTGGATTCGCCCTGATACCAGATCGTACCGCGCAGCGCGTACGGCAAAAGCGGCCGGATCATGCCGTCAAAGAGGATCGACGGGGTGTTGGGGTTATTCGGGCCGAAAATAGTTTCGGCGAAGTTGACTTCTGCAATGCCCCAGTCATATTCAGTTTTGAATTGCCACACTCCGTTGAGTTCGATAAATTCCTCTGTTTCCGTATTGATCAACCGCCATTTGCCGTTGATCGCTCCGTCATGGGCAAAGGAGTATGCCCGGATGGCGATAACGGCTTTACCGGCTGAAACCAGTGACGGATCGATGGAATATATGCGTTTTTTATTGTAAACGGTGATGTCAAAATCACTTCCGGTACGGCCGATCTCCTGACCGTTGAAGTAAGTAATATCGTGTTTGTCTACTGTGCCGCCGGCAAGAGAAAGTTTTTTACCGCTCCAGTCAGAGGGGATATCCACATGTTTTCTGCACCAGACGACTCCGTTGCCGGCGAGGTGCTGTCTGATCCAACTGCCGGGAATTTTGATGGTTTGCCAATCTGAATCATCGAAGTCAGTTTCAGCATATCCCATATCGGCACCGGTATTGCCGGGATCCGGTTTGACCGCCGGATTTTTCTCGTAAATTGCCCCGCTGGCGGCACCGGGGCCGACCTCCCAGATGTTGTTGATCCAGTGGTTGCGGCGAACCATTTTGGCGAGCATGGCGGTTTCCGGGCAGTTGGCCAGAGCCTCGTAACTCATCCACGCTTCAGCGATGGTGCCGCCCCATGCGGAAATGATCAAACCGACCGGGATATTCAAATGCATTTGCAAGCCGAGCCCGAACCATGCCGCCACGGCGGAAGCCTCCGGAGAATTCAGACGGTTCATTTTTTGCCACGAACCTTTGCAATGATCCTCCATGGCGCAAGAGGCTTTCTTTTCCACGGTAAAGAAGCGGAAGTTGTCGGGATCGATGACCATGTCGTTGAATTGCTGTTCCTGAATTCTGCCTAAAACTTCACCTTCCGGCAAGTCGCCGTTCTCATCGGCGATCCTCCAGTCGGAACCGAGCATATACTCCATGTTGGATTGACCGGAAGCCAGCCAGACTTCGCCGACAAGGATATCTTTCAAGGTGATGGATTTACCGGTTTCCGGAGCGGAAACGGTCAATTCATAAGGGCCACCGGCGGCGTGGGAGTGCAAGTAGGCGATGAACTTACCGTCGGCGGAACTTCTGGTCATGGAAGTTTCACCGTCGAGGGTGACTTTGACCAGTGTTTCCGGGTCGGTTTTGCCCCAGACGGGGATATCCATATCACGTTGCAGAATTGCACCATCCTGAAAAAGTGACGCTAAAATCATAACAGTTGTTCCTTAAACAGATTTATTTGATCAGAGGTAAAATATGCAGACAATCATTGGTTAAAATGGTATCGATGCCAGCGGCGAAATATTTTCCGGCGGCGACCGGATCATCGGAGAAAAAGAGGTTGCATTTCAATCCCATTTGATGTGCTTTTTCGATTTGCCCGTCTTTCAATTCAGTGGCGAAAAACTGGACTTTGCTGCACTGATATTTTACTGCACGCTCCAATATTTTTTCCGGTTCGGGGAAACAGGCCATACAGCGGGGGATCTGCGGAGCGATTTTCAATGCACAGGCCATCACGTCGGATGAGCCCATGAAGTAGACGTGTTCCATCTGGTCGTATCTGGTGAGCAATTCGACGATTTTACGCATCTGATCTTCCGGGTAAGAACCGTTTTCATCGACTGACTTCAAGTGCAGATTGATAATGGCGTGGCGGGCAAACTTGGCCAAAACTTCTTCAAAGGTGGCGATTTTCACTCCGGCAAACTGTGAACCGTGTTTTACTCCGAAATCGAGAAACTGCAACTGGGCCAGTGTGTGATTTTCCACCAGACCTTCGCCATTGGAAACTCTTTCCAGTACCGGGTCATGACTGACCACCGGGATCCCATCGGCGGTAAAGCGGATATCCATTTCGATCTCCTGGGCTCCCAGCGCGACGGCCGCACCGAATGAAGGGAGCGTATTTTCCGGGGTGGCACAGGGCCAGCCGCGGTGGGCACAGATCCGGGGGTAGGGCATCATCTTATCTGACAGCACAGTCATACTGCCGGCAGGCCGGTAACTCCAGGTGGTACGTCCTTGAGTGACAAATTGATCGTTGGGGATTTTTGCTCCGCCGAAACTGTTGGTACGCATATATTTGTAATGGATATCCGGGATTTCATACGTCATACGTCCGGTACGGTTGCCGGATTCGGCGAGGATCTCGCCACTGGGATCGACGATCATGCTCATGCCGCCGACACCGGCATTTTCGCCCATGGAAACAGACGAACGCAGTACAAATGAATTGCAGTTGAAAGCCAGAGATGTATTGAGCATTTTCAGAATATCCTGTCTTTCGCCGCGTTGAAAACTGGAAACGAGGATCAGATCCGGTTTTCTGTACCCCAGATGGGCGATGTATTCCGAGAAGTAGGTGTCGTAACAAATGAGAAATCCCAAACGGATGCCATCGACTTCCACAATGGCAGGCGGAACAAAAGATTTGGTATATTCATAATCCGGTTGAACTCCCCGTTTTTCGGAATCGGGCAAATGCTGTTTGTAAAAATCTCCGGCGATATTCCCCTGCCGGTCAAAAACTCTGGTGGTATTGCGATAGATCCCCGGAGTAACTTCGCAAAGATAATTGATCGCAACGATGGCATTGCATCTTTTGGCAGCGTCAATGGCGGCACCGATCAATGCCTGAGTATGTTTCTTTATGAATTCTCTGCCTTCAGCGAGGGGAAATGCCGCCGGTAAATTGGAGTATTCCGGAGTGAGGATCAAATCGTATGAATTATCGCATGAGTTGAGTTCACTGATGAGAAATTTCACTGAGTCTGCCGCTTCGGCGGTCGAGTGTGCGTAAGGGATTTGAATTGCACAAAGTTTCATATGGACCTCTACATTTATACTGTTGAAAAGTTTCATCCATAAAATACATCAAAAGGTGAAAAAAACAAATTTTTTTTACAAATGCTCTTGTAAATTTTCCGAAAATATATTATATTTTCAATGCACATGGAATATCCACAGCGGTATTCCGGTGGATAAAATCAAATTTGATCAGGCTGCTGTCCTGACAGTTGCCCGGTCGCCAGAGGGAGGTGTGTATGGCCATTTTAACGATTGCCAGAGAGTTGGGGGCTATTGTCCGGGGCGAGGAATTGACCTTGTGCAACACATTGGATCTGCATTGTGTCAGTAAGTCCACTTTGGAAAAACGTTTTGCCGACTTGGGGATTTCCCGGGATTTTCTGGTTAAATTTGATGAGTGTAAGCCCGGTATCGTCAGCAGTATGACCAACACCGCCGAATATTACTGGGAAACCTTGCGGACTGCCGTGTTGCAGGAGTTGTTACTGGATAATATTGCCATTATCGGCCGCGGCGGGAATTTCCTGTTGGGCGATATGGTGGATTGTCTGAAAATACGTTTGGTTGCACCGGATGATTTCCGGATCCGGCAAGTTGCCACAGAATTTTGTATATCCGATGCAGAAGCGGCCAAAATGATACGCCACAGTGACAATGCAAGGGAGAAGTTTTGTGCTTACTATTATGGAAAAAGCTGGCGTGATCCGAAAAATTATGATCTGGTCATCAATATGCAAAATATTTCCATGGAAGATGTTGCCGAATTGATCAAACCCCTGCTGCCGCCGACGGTCAATGACAGCCGCAAACAGGAATTAAAGTTGATTCTTCAGGCCCAGATCATCAAGCATACTCTTTTCGGGGTAAAAGATTTGCAGTTGCGTTTCCCGGAAGTGGTCTGTGATGTTGACGGAGTGGTCACTTTGCGTGGTACAGTGCCCAGTGCCGCCGCCAGCCGTTATGCTGAAGAAATCGTTGCCAAACTGCCGGAGGTAAATGCGGTCAATAATGAATTGACAGTAGTAATGCGGGATATTCCCAATCGTATTCCGCCATTTATGCACTGACTTATGGCAGAAATTCTGTCTTTGACTTAAAAACAGGGATGTTGCAAAACCTCAAACAGTTTTGCAACGTCCCCAATATTTTTTTAGGCGTTTTCGAGCATTTGCTTATGCAGACGTTTCAGTGCCTGATTCTGGATCTGGCGGACTCTTTCACTGGTGCATTGGAGCATTTTGCCGACATCTTCCAAGGTCATCAAAGGTGAACCATCCATACCGAAACGCAATTTCAAAACCTGCTTTTCTTTGGGTGGCAGACCATCGAGCAACTGGAGCAGCTGTTCAATATCCTCCAGTTGGATCAGGGTTTTATCCGGGGCCCCGGCTCCATCATCTGCGAAAAAATCCAACAATTCCACGCCGTCAGATTCTTCATTGCCGACCATTTCATTGAGTGATTGCATATCCACCTGCCGGGTGTTCCGCAATCTTTCCACGGTCGCCATGGATACCTGAGCATCGGCGGCGACTTCTTCATTGGTCGGTTCGCGTTTTAATTCGAGTGTCAATTTGCGTACGGAACGTTTTATCCGGCGCGAATTGAGTTGTGTTCCTACCGGAACACGGATCGTCTGGGTCTGTTCAGCCAGCGCCTGACGGATCGCCTGTTTGATCCACCATGCACTGTAAGTGCTGAATTTTGCACCCAGAGCCGGGTTGAAGCGGTGGGCGGCAATCACCAGTCCCCGATTCCCTTCGGAAACAAGATCATCCCAGGGCAAACCGCGACCGAGAAAATCATTGGCGATCTTCAGGACCAGCCTCATGTTATCCCGGATCAGGGTTTCCGCTTCAAGGTTGCGACGACTCTCCTCTTTTGCCATCGTCACTCTCCTCTTCTGTGTGGAAGCGATGAAAAAACTTTCAGAATATCCGGATTCCGGAGTTTATACATCCGCTGAAAACGTCCTTTCAGGATCGTTTTCAGCCGGAAATCTTCCGATCATTTTTTTTGATCGCTTCTGTGGTTTGCCGGATCTGCCCCCGCCTCCTCTGACGGGGGGTTCGGTCGGATCCGGTTATACGCGGTCGAGCGTTTTCTTATAGTTGCTCAACAGCGCATCCAACTCAAGTGTGCAACCGGCTCCTCTTCCGGTTACCTTGAGGTACTTATCGGCTGTGACCGTACCGATGGCGGCACAGGGGACACCATCGAAAATTGCTTCAAATGCGGCCCGGTTTTTCTCCGGGACCGTGGCGATAAAGCGGCTGTTGGATTCCGAGAACCATGCTTCCAGAACCGAACAATTCTCGCAGGGGATCTTATCCAGATCGATATCCATACCCAAACGTCCGGCCATGGCACTTTTGACCAGGGCGATACCGATACCGCCGAGGGCAGGGGTGATGAGTGAATTGACCAGACCGGCTTTGGTGGCGGCACTGACTTTATTGCAGATATCAATGGAGCAATCGGCATCGACTTTCGGCACATTGTTGCCGGTGAAACCGAGCATGTTGAAGTACTCTGAACCGCCGAGTTCCGGTTTGGTCATACCGATCACATAGACGGTGTCACCGGCTTGTTTGGTGTCAAAGGAAACGGCTCTGGTGATATCATCCAAACGGGAAATCACGCTGAAAAGCAGTGACGGGGGGATGGAGATCTTTCTGCCGCCTCTGGTGGAATCGTTTTTCATCGAGTCCTTACCGGAAATACACGGTACCAGATATTTTCTGGTGTAATCGTAGATCGCCTGATTGGCCCGGACGAGCTGGGCGAGTTTGTATTCGCCATCGGGAGTTTTTTCACTCTTGACCGGGTCGGGCCAGCAGAAGTTATCCAGCCCGGCGATCATTTTGAGATCACCGCCGACGGCGATCACCCGGCGAATGGCCAGATCGATACAACTGGCCGCCATGTGGTAGGTATCGATGTCGCTGTAACGGGGAAGGATCGCAGAAGCGAGGATCACACCGTCTTTGCTCAAAGGTTCGACCATGGTCACTGTGGCATCGGCGGCCACATCACGGCCTTTACCGGCAAAGGGTTTCAATACGCTCAAGCCTTTGACCTCGTGGTCATACTGACGGGCTTTGTACTCATCGGAACAGATATTGAGAGCCCCGATAAGTTTCATGGTGTCATCGCCCAGATCCCGGCTGTTGAGTTCCGGTTCGGGGAAAGACGGAGTTTTCCAGGTGGCTTTGAGGTGCATTTTGGGCAGACCGTCGTGCATGAATTCGATATCGATGTAGGCGACAGTTTTGCCGTTGTAGAGCATGTGGAATTTGCCGTTGTCGGTAAATTCACCGAGGACGGAAACTTCGACATCCCGTTCTTCGGCGAGTTTTTTGAATTCGTCGATCTTTTCCGGCGGCACGGCGAAACTCATGCGTTCCTGTGCTTCGGAAACGAGGATCTCCCACGGCTGCATACCGGCATATTTCAAAGGAGCCTTGGCCAGATCCATCCGGCAGCCGTTGCATTCATCGGCCATTTCACCGACGCTGGAAGACAATCCGCCGGCACCGTTGTCGGTGATGAAACGGTAGAGACCGCGGTCACGGGCTTCCATGATGAAGTCGGAAAGTTTTTTCTGGGTGATCGGGTCGCCGATCTGAACGGCCTGTACCGGTGAATCTTTATGCAATTCTTCACTGGAAAAGGTCGCACCGTGAATACCGTCTTTACCGATGCGTCCGCCGCCCATGACGATCAGGTCGCCCGGTTCAATGCGTTTGGAACTGCCGGGGACACCGTTGACGGTTTTGGGCAGTTTGCCGACCGTACCGCAGTAGACCAGCGGTTTGCCGATATAACGGTCGTCGAAGTATTCCCAGCCGTTGCCGTAGGGGATACCGCTCTG
>JAZNEV010000064.1:0-3273 GCA_045588835.1 Victivallaceae bacterium | reverse complement strand
ACCAGTTTGTCAAATCGTATTTGAAAAATACTCCATCATGGGTTATATTAATTCGTGATGGAGTAATGATGGAGTATTTTCTATGAGTAAAACCGTTTTGTGCGATAATTTGAAAGCCGGACTTGACCGCTTCCGCCCTTTCCCGCCGGAAACATTGGCTTCACTGCGTAACTATTACCGGGTGGGGTTGACCTGGGCGAGCAATGCGTTGGAGGGTAACAGCCTGACCGAGTCCGAAACCAAAGTCATTATTGAAGATGGCCTTACGGTTCACGGCAAACCTTTGCACGATGTATATGAAGCATTGGGACACGCCGACGCATACGATTATATTCACTCAATGGCAGTTGATAAAGATTTGGAAATCAACGATATTCTCAAATTGCATGAACTTTTTTACAAACGGATAAATCCGGAGCAAGCAGGAATGTTCCGGAGCGTAAAAGTTTTTATCAGCGGCAGCCGCTATCCATTGCCCGCCCCGGAAAAAATCGCTGTATTAATGGATGAGTTTATTGCATGGCTGAATGAAAATGAGAACAAGCTGCACCCGGTAGTACTCGCCGCTGAAGTGCATAAGCGTTTTGTTTTCATCCATCCTTTTATTGACGGCAACGGCAGAGTTGCGCGATTGCTGATGAATTTGATTTTGATCCGGCACGGTTATCCGGTGGCGATTATTCCACCGATTTTACGTTCTGAATATATCACACTTTTGGAAATTGCTCACCGGACTCCGGAAAAATTTATTGATTTCATCGTAGATCGGGAAATAGACACTCTGCGGGAATTGCTCCGGTTGCTGGAAGACGATGTTGCTGCGGCTGCCGAAACTCCATTGACCTCCGATTGTGAAAAGTTGCTGCAAATTCTGAAAAATAATTCCGGCTTGCGGGTTCCGGAATTGATGAAGCAGATGCAAAAGAGCCGACCTACTGTGGAACGCTATCTGCGGCAATTGCGGGAAAAGGAGTTAGTTGAATTCCGTGGAGCTCCCAAAAACGGCGGCTATTTTACAAAATAATTATTGAACCGTGACATTCCGAAAGTGCGTTGATGCCAGTTGGCTGTAACCGTCCTGTTCAATCCGGGAGAATAGAGAAACTGCCTTAATCGACTCTTTCTGTATTCCGGATTATCCGCAGAAAGCGGTATGCTGTCAATAATTGTCAGCGGCAATGAACTTTGGATCTGCCATAACCGATTGATTACCGGATTAACATCCGTCAGATCACTTCGGAAATAGTTGAGTACGATTCAGAATGCCAATAAGATCATTGTACTCAAACAGGGACGCATCGCCGAAGCCGGTACACATGATGAGTTGCTGAAACTCGACGGCATCTACCGTAAACTGCACGATACCCAGTTTGAATGATGAAAAAATTGCACTTTACCGGCATCGGCGGAGCCGGAATGGCTCCGCTGGCCGAATTATCTTTGGCCGGAGGCTTTGCAGTCAGCGGTTCGGATATGGAAAATTCTGCCAAATGCGTGCATTTGCAGCAGCTTGGGGCGGAAATTTTCATTGGGCATAAGGCGGAAAATCTGCCGGATGATGCCGGATTGCAGAATTTTCTGTCGGTCATCCCCAATATCGAGGATGATCATGAGTGGAGTCTGGGCGAATGGGAAGTTTTGGAAAACAACTTCCGCCGGACGGCAAATAATTCGCAGAAGATCATCCATTACGCTTCGGAAAATTGCGACCGGATATTGAATGGTCATCCGGAGGCGGTGCGATTGCGGATCAGGTGATCGAAGCGATCAGCCGGTAAACTGCCGGGCTTTATCCGAAATGACCTGAAAACGGGCCGTTGCCGAATATGAATATCGGCAGCGGCCCGATCGTTTATACCGTGGAACATCTGATATACCGGAAAAATTTTTCAAGCATCCGGTTGTTTTTCAGGAATGTGCTGTTTGCGGTAATTGCCTGGAGATACGCCGAAGTGACGGCGGAAACTGTTGCCGAAATAAAACACCGATTTCCAACCGGTCAATGCGGCGGCATCTTTGACCATATAGGCGGGATTTTCCAGTAATTCGGCGGCATTTTCCAACCTGATTCTGATCAGGTTCTGTCTGATCCCCATACCGGTCCGTTGCCGCAAGAGGGTATTGAGATGCTGGGGCGAAATTCCGGCGAAACGGGCAATATCATTGACATTCAAGTCGCTGTGAAAATAGTGGTTGCCCATATAACTCAATACCCTTGACACCAGATCACGGCGATTGCTGTTATATTCGGCCTGCCATTGCAGTTTTTTCAGGATCAGTTGTAAATTTCCGATGACAGCCATTCCCAGATGTTTTCTGATGTTATCAAATTCGCCGCCGGGTGGCAGGCGGTGTAAAGTATCCAGTAATTCCGGTAAAAAATTATATATATTCTCATCCTCTGAAATATTCAACACGGCTTCACCGGCCCGGATGCAGCCCGGAGTTACTGCGAATACATGATCGTAACCGGTGGTGCAATGCACCGTATGGGGAGCCTGGATACGCAACAATCCGGAACTGAATTTGAGTTCCCAATACTTATGAATATGATAATCAAAGTATTCCGGCGGCACAAGCCCATCCGGATCACTGTGAAAAACAAGGTCAAATCCCCCGGCGGCAAATGCGGCAAGATACTCATTGATCGGTGAAAAATTTTCGTTCATAATATATGGATCCCTGTGTGTGATCTCAATATACATCCGGAAAAACATTTTTGCAAATCACTTTCATTTTTTATATATCAAAACGCATTTTTTATATCCGGAAATCATTGATTTGCTCCGGGCGGCCGGTTATATTATGGCATAGTAACTAAATCAACATAAGGAATTCGGATTTTATGAATGATCAAGTCCTTTACCGTCACGCAAAAACTGTTATTCCCGGCGGCACCGGATTATTGAGCAAACGCCCGGAAATGCTCGCTCCGGAACTTTTCCCGGCCTACTTCAAATCGGCAAAAGGTTGCCGCATCACAACCATTGACGACCGGGAGTATATTGATTTTACCACTTGCGGTATCGGTGCGTGTCTGCTCGGTTTCAATGACGGGGATGTTACTCAAGCGGTGGTCAAAACTGCGATGGATGGCAGTTTTTCCACTTTGAATCCGCCCGAAGAAGTGGAATTGGCCGACCGGCTGTGTGCGATCCACCCGTGGGCATCATGGGCCCGTTTCGCCCGGGGCGGCGGTGAGATCGGGGCGGGGGGGATCCGGGGCGCCAGAGCCGCCACCCGGCGCGGTAAAGTGCCTATCAACGGCGATCA
>JAZNEV010000063.1:0-59017 GCA_045588835.1 Victivallaceae bacterium | reverse complement strand
AATCGATTTTGGCCGATGCCGATTATCTCAATGCCCTGCAACATGCCGGAAGTTATGAAAAAAGCCTCTACGAGGCCGAGGCCAAACGCATTGCTGAAATCCAAAAGGGCATTTTGGCAATTTCCAATAATGAGCAGCCGTTTGATGTCTTTATTTGTTACAAAGAAAGCGATAATTACGGCCGCCGCACCAAAGATTCAGTTACGGCACAGGAAATTTATTATCAACTGACCAATGCCGGATATAAGGTGTTTTTCTCAAGGATCACCCTTGAATCCAAACTCGGTCAGCAATATGAGCCGTATATTTTTGCCGCATTGAATTCGGCGAAAGTGATGCTGGTCATCGGTTCACAGAAAGAGTATTTTGATGCTGTCTGGGTGCGAAATGAGTGGAGCAGATTTCTCGCATTGATGAAAAAAGACCGTGCCAAACTGCTCATTCCCTGCTACAAAGATATGGATGCCTACGATATTCCCGAGGCTTTGTCAATATTTCAGGCCCAGGATATGGGAAAGATCGGTTTTATCCAAGTCCTTTTGCATGGGATAAAAAAGGTGGCGGATAAAAAAGAAGGGGGTTCTCCGGCAACTATGACGGCCGCACCGGTGGCCAACAGTTGGCAGTTGCATCCGTTTTTACGGCGGGCAAAACTCTTTTTGCGTTCCGGGGATTTTGATTCAGCCAGAGAATATTGCGAAAAAACGCTCGATCAGGAACCGGAAAACGGCTGGGCGTATTTTTACCGGCTGTTGGCGGAAAACAGCCTTTACGATGAAAAACAGGCCATAAAAATCACCGATATCGGCCGAAAGAAATCTTTTACTTTAGCCCAAGAATTTGCCGACAGGACTTTAGCGGCAACATTGAACAACATACTCTCCACTCAAGCCGAAAATGAACGCAGGCGACAGGAAGAAATCCGCAAAAAAGAAGAGGCCAAAAAACTGGATCAGCAATACCGAGAAGATGCCCGCGACCGTCTGGAAATATTGGACAGACAAATCACGGTCGAGCAATTGCTGGATAACCGCCCGGATATCTTAGATGCACTTATCCGATGCAAAATTGCGGAAAAAAATCTGCTGGCCCATCCCGACAATCTTACCGGAGCAATGATCACCCCGGTCAAAGAGGCAAGTTATGAAATAATCAATCAACTTCCGCCAGTCGAAAAACGGGAAAAAAAATGTACCAAAGTACGCAAATATGTAAAAGCGAAAGGTTGCGGTATAGCCTTGCTGTTCATAATCATATCGATCTGGTGGTACCATTGGGATACTGCAAAAGAATCCGCAGAGTACCAGCTCCATTACCAGCAGGCTTATCAATTCGGACAACAACAAAGACAACAGCAGCTGGAAGCAGAAAGACAACAGCGGCAGGCACAAGGTTATGGTGTTTGCATTTTAAGCAGTGACGGCAAAACGGTTACCGGCACGGTAAATAAAAATATCACCCGGTGCATTATTCCGGCCGGAGTGACAGTTATTGGGAACAACGCATTCAGTGATTGCTCTGATTTGACCGGTGTCATTATCCCGGACAGCGTAACGGTCATTGAATATTGTGCTTTTTGGAATTGTTCCAGTTTGACCGACATCACGATCCCCGACAGCGTAACCTCGATTGGGAATTGGGCATTTTCAGGTTGTTCCAGTTTGACCGGTATCACCATTCCCGACAGCGTAACGTTTATTGGAGAAAGGGCGTTTTTAGGTTGCACAAATTTGACCAGTGTCACGATCCCGCGCAATTGTCAACTGGGAAACGATGCATTTCCCAGTTATTGTCAAGTGACACAGCGGTAACAGAAAAATTGATTGAAGTAAAAAACTCCCGGCAGTCAAGCGATTGCCGGGAGTTGCATTTTTTGATTATGAGAGTTTCAATTGTGACGGCTGGCGATTTCGTTTTTCTCATCCAGCACGATCACCGTGGGATGGTGAGCGGCCGTATCACCCTCATCGATCAGAGCAAATGCCATGATCGTTACCACATCACCGACATTGCCCAGTTTGGCCGCCGGTCCATTCAAACAGAAGTCGCGGCTGCCGGCTTTACCGGGGATCGCATAAGTTTCCAGACGGGAGCCGTTATTGCGGTTGGCGACCAGAATTTTCTCATAAGGCAGGATATCCGCCTCTTTCAAAAGTTCCGGATCGATCTCCAGACTCCCCTCATAATCGACTACACAGCGGGTGATCCGCGCCGTGTGGATTTTGCCGTTTAACATTTGACGTTGCATCGTTTTCATCTCTTTTTTTAGTTCAACCGGTTTCACGGTACTTAATATATCACTTGCCCCGATTTTTGTCAATATTCGCAACTAAAAATCGCTTGCAAAAAAACAGCAGAGGTTATATATTATAGTAAAATTACAGTTTACTGAAAAACAGGGTTCTACATATGGCAAAACACGATTTACCGATATCCAGCAGTCTGGAAGATTATCTGGAAGCGATTGCCGAAATCATCGAAGAACATGAACACGCCCATACCAAAGATATCGCGGCCAAACTCAATGTTTCCATGCCCTCGGTCACCAATGCCCTGCAAGCCCTCGCCGGCAGAGGCTTGATCATATACCGTTCCCATGCTCCGGTGCAGTTGACTGATTCCGGGGCGGCCAGAGCCACCGTCATCCGCCGCCGCCATCAGGCCTTGCGGCGTTTCCTTTCCCAACTGCTCAAGGTCGATCCCATTGAAGCCGATGCCGCCGCCTGCCGTATCGAACACTCCATCGGGGAACCGGTCACTTCCAGAATGACCGCCCTGATCGAAGCGGTTGAAGAACGCGAAGACTGTGCCGGATTGCGGGCCTATCTCGCTGAAACCATGCCGCAAATCCAGCCCGATGCTTCCAATACACTCATCTCGCTGGATAAACTGAAAAAAAATCAGCCGGCAGAATTGGTCTACATTTCCGAATCACTGCGGGGGATCAAGAAATTCGCCGATATGGGGATCGTTCCCGGTGCGGTCGTTCAGTATGAGGGTACGGCTCCATTCGGCGATCTCATCCGGATCAAACTTATGGATACCCAATTGTCACTGCGTACCGGAGATGCCAAATATATCTGGGTCAGGGTCATCAAGTAAATGAAGTTCCACGGCGATTTCGATAAATTATATCAAATGACGGCAGATAAACTGCGTAATACCGGTTCATGTCATGACTTCGATCATACCAGACGGGTTATGAATAACGCCGCTTTACTGCTCAAATCATACCCTGAAGCCGATGCTGAAATCGTTACTTTAGCCGCATTGCTCCACGATATCGCACGCCCCGAAGAAGAGGCCGGCAAAGGTAAACTATGCCATGCCAGACTCGGTGCTTCACTCGTGCCGGGTATCCTCAAAAAATACGGTTTTGATGAAAAGACCGCTTCCAAAGTCGCAGAAGCAGTCCGCACCCACCGCTTCCGGGGCAAAGATGAACCGCAAACCATCGAAGCCGATATCGTTTTCGATGCCGATAAACTTGATTCGCTCGGTGCCGTCGGTATCGGCCGGGCGTTTCTCTTCGCCGGTCACGAAAACGCCAGACTTCACAATACGGAAAGCGAAGCTCTCAATTCCGAACCGTACAGCAAAGAAGATACCGCTTACCGGGAATATCTGGTAAAATTGCGTTATCTGCCCCGTAAAATGCGTTCCGCAGCCGGTAGAAAACTGGCCGTGGAAAGGGCAGCTTTTATGACAACTTTCTTTGAAAGGCTCGATCAGGAAATCAACTGCGGAGATAATTCCATATGAAAATAATGTTCATTTCTGATATCCACGGTATGGCCGCCACCTTGCGGCAGGCCCTGTCATACGCCGATACGCTCCAAACCGATCAACTGATCATCCTCGGCGATATCCTTTATCACGGCCCGCGCAACGGAGTACCCGATCTCTACGATCCGCAACAGGTCGTCGAATTGCTCAATGCACGCAAAGATCAGATCCTCGCCGTCCGGGGCAACTGCGATGCCGAAGTCGATCAGATGCTGCTCAAATTTCCCATCATGGCCGACTATGCCGAATTGGTCGTCAACGAACGCCGCTTCTTCCTGACTCACGGACACCTCTGGAATGAATCAAAAATGCCCGATATCCCCGCCGGAAGCATCCTCGCTCACGGGCACACCCATATCGCTATGCTCAAAGGTTTGACCAACGGTGTGACCTTATTCAATCCCGGCTCGATCTCGCTGCCCAAAAATACAATGATCCGCACATTCGGTTTCTATGACGGTGAAAACTTGAGCATCCGCAATCTGGCCGATGGACAAATCATCAATTTGTGATCTGCGATATGGATAAGCAAATGAAAAATTTTGTCGCCCGATACGATCAGGCGATGGCCGTGGATAACTCATCCAATGAGCATCTGCGTTATATTCCGGCCAACGAAAAGCCTTTCCGCTTGAGCGGATTTGCTTTCGGCACCGGAGACCCCCTGCGGCGGCTGCCGGAAAATCCCGGATTTTCCCCCGGTGTTGCCGGTTTGTCAGAATATACCGCCGGAGGCCGGATCGATTTCCGTACCGATTCCAAACGTATCTGGGTCAAAGTCAAACTCAAAAATCCTTCGCATATGGATCATATGCCCGATACCGGTTCATGCGGTTGCGACCTCTACACCGGACAACCGGGCAGATCCTATATGCTCGGCACCGCCCGTTTCCCCCACGGGGCCAATGAATATGAAAGCCGGATGCACAACTACGAATTGCCCGGTGTCATGACCGGTTTCACAATCAATATGCCTCTGTACAGCGGCGTGGAATCATTCCTTATCGGCATTGATGAAAATGCCCGATTGCTTCCCCCTGCTCCGTTTGCCGGTGAACGCCCGCTGGTGATCTACGGCAGCAGTATCACTCAAGGCGGTTGTGCCTCCCGTCCCGGTATGGCTTATCCGGCGATCCTCGGCCGCAGATTCAATATCCCCGTATTGAATTTCGGCTTTTCCGGCAACGGCAAAGGAGAAGCGATCGTGGCACATCATCTGGCTGAAATCCATGATCCGGCGGCATATATACTCGATTACGAACCCAATGCCCTGCCCGCAGGTATCCGGCAGACGCTGGATGAATTTATCAGCATCCTCCGGCAGAAACACCCGGATACTCCGCTATTTGTCATGTCGGCTTTAAGATTCAACCGGGAAATCCCCCTGACCGGAAATCCGGATATCCAGGCCGGTTTCCTGACTGATTCCGCACGATTCCAACAGAACCTCGTCCGCAAGCGTCAACGCTCCGGAGATAAAAATATCCACTTCATCAATGGTGCAAAAATTTCCGGCCCCGACTGGCACGAATTTTCAGTGGATGGCTGTCACCAGACCGATCTGGGATTTTATTTCATCGCCAACAAACTGGAAAAAATCTTGAAAAAATTTTTATAAAAACCTTACATAACAACAAGGAGCAAAAAATGATCAAACTCACATTCCCTGACGGTACGATTCAGGAATTCGCCAAAACCGGTGACTACACCAGAATCACCGTCGAACCCTCACAGGAAAGCGGCAAACTGGTGATCAAAACCAATATTTCACTGGTCGATGTCCACGAAGTCTGGTACAATTCACTGGTTCCCGGCCCGGAAAAACGCAATCTGCCGTGGGTGATGGAAGCCGTTGCCGGTGCCCAGAAAAACTTCCCCTTTGTTTGTGCATTCAATACCGCCGGAGTCAACCGTGGTTCATTCGCCACGACCGATTTGCAGGATGATACCCTCATCCGCTTTGAAGTCAATCAGGAATCCGGCACTTACGAAATTACCTGTACCATCGCCTTGAGCAGTGAAACCAAAGAATTCGATATCATCCTCGACTGCCGCGATATCCAGTGGCAAAATGCCCTTGCCGACTGGCGTAAATCGCTGGATCTGCCCGCTTTCAACTATCCGGCCGCCACCAGGGATCCGGTATACTGCACCTGGTATGCCGTCCACGGTGCCGTCACTCAGGAATTCGTCGAAAAAACCTGTCCCATCGCCAAAGAACTCGGATTTACCACGTTGATCGTCGATGACGGCTGGTGCTACGATGATATGAAACGGGTTTCGCCCAAAACTATCGGCGAATGGTATGAGATGATCGGCGACTGGAATGTGTCAGAGAAAAAATTCCCGTCATTCAAAGAACACGTCAAATCCATTCAGAATCTCGGCATGAAATATATGGTCTGGGTCGCTCCGCACCTCTGGGGCTTCAAATCCGACCTTTACAAAAATAATCCCGGCATGACCAACAATACCCCCATTGAAGGTTATGACAAAATGAATGTGAACAAAGCTGATTTCGCCCCGTTGGTCAAAAAATTGCGTAAACTGGCCGCCGACAACAATCTGGATGGGTTGAAAATCGACTTCATCGATATCGTGCCGCCCAACGTCAATGAACCCAACGGCCGGGCGACGGAAAAACTGGTCAAAGAATTGACCGACGGTCTGAAAGAGGATAATCCGGAGGCCCTCATCGAATTCCGTCAGAGTTATTCCACGCCGCTCATGCTCCAATACGGCACGCAGTTCCGGGCCGGTGATGTGCCATTCAACTGGATCAGCAACTTCGGCAGGATCGTCGAATTGCGTCTTGCCATCGGCAATCTCGGCCCCGTCCACGCTGACCCGGCTTACTGGCCATTCGGTGAAACTTCCGAAAACGTCGCCCGTCACATGATGGCCATGCTCGCTTCAGTACCGATGCTTTCCATGGATCTTACCAGATTGACCGATACCGAAAAACGGATCATCCGCTACTATATTGACATGTACAATGCCCACCGGGATCTGATCAACTGCGGCGAATGGAAATTCATTTTCGGCTGGTCGGATATTGAAGCGGCCATCGTGGAAAATGATTCCGAAAGACTGGTCATCATCGCCGATGCCGGTAAAGCCGCCGACTGCCTCAAAGCCGATGGCAAAACTACTGTCGTCTGCAACCTCTCTGACCGGGCGATCAAAGTCAAATGTGAAAATGCGGTCGATGCCGAATGTAACGCCACCGACGGCAGTGAGGTACCGGTCGCAGGTTCCGCAGTGATCAAATAATGTAAAAGGAAACAGAATATGTCAAATTATCCGGATTCCCCTATCGTCAAAAACGGTGACCGAATCGGCTTTCTCGGTGATTCCATCACCAATCACGGCCACGAATTGAAAAGCGGTTACGTCAATCTGGTCATGCAAGGTCTGGCCGATGCCGGTATTTCCGCCGAAAATGTCAATGCCGGTATCGGCGGCCACAAAGCACCCGATATGCTCTCCCGTCTCGACAAAGATGTGCTGGATCACAATGTGCAGATCATGACTTTAAGCTGCGGCGTAAACGATGTCTGGCACGCCTTTTACCCCACCCCGGCCGGTGTGGCATTGCCCGATTACCGGCGGGATATCACCGAAATCATTGACCGGGCACAAGCCAAAGGTGTCAAAGTCCTGCTCTTTACCGCCACGATGATCATGGAAACGGAAAACGGCCCGGAAAACACCCAGTTGATCCCGTACAATGAATTTCTGCGGAAAATTGCCGCTGAAAAAAATTGTATCCTCGTTGACCTCAATGAGGTCATGCATAAAGAAGTGGCCGCCATCCGGCAGAGATTCCCCCGGCTTCAGGGCAATACCATCACCATCGACGGCGTTCACATGAATCCCATGGGCAATATCATGATGGCCAAAGAGATCCTGAGAGCCATGGGCATCGGTGAAAAATCCATCGCCGCCAGTGCCGAAAAATGGCTGGATTTGGACTACACCTACGGGCTGGTGATCTCCATGACCGCCGGAGAATTCATCAAAGTTGCTGAAACCGGCTTCGCTCAAGGCATGGATTTCTGCACTTATGCCCGGAAAACCCTCAAAGATCTGGCAAAATAAAAATTTTTCAAAAAAAATCAAAAAGTTGTGTCAGAAACACATTGAGAACAGCACTATTATCAGCGGAAACATCAAAACGATGTGACAAGCAAACAAAAAAAAAGGAGAAAAAGAAAATGAAAAAAATGTTCGCAACTCTCGCCATGATCCTCGCCTGTTCAGCCGCTTTCGCCGGAGCAAAAGGTGGTCCGAGAGAAGCCGATGAAAGAGTCGATGCCAACAGCACTGACCGTTACGAAATCGTCTTCAACGGCGGCGAAGAGGCCCGCATCGTGGTTGACGGCGACGGGGATACCGACCTCGATCTCTACATCTACGATGAGAACAACAACCTCATCACCAAAGATGATGACAACACCGACTACTGCATCTGCTCCTGGACCCCGAAATGGACCGGCAAATTCATCATCCGGATCGTCAACCGCGGTTCTGTCTACAACGCATACACCCTGCGTACCAACTGATCGCAAAAACATTTGCTCAAAGCCAGCCGGTCAACCCTGACTTGGCTGGCTGTTTTTTATGCTTTTTTCTGCGGCAGAATATTTGTAAATCATGCCGTTTTGAGGTATATTATCTCCGTAAAAAGGAGGTTTGTTTTCATGAGTAGATTGCTGGTATTTGATCTGGATGGCACTCTGATCGATTCCGCCGGCGGTATCGCCCGGTCAGTCAACCGTACCCGGCAATATTTCAACTTTCCCGAACTCGATGAAAAACTCATCTCCTCATTCGTCGGCAACGGAGCCAAAATCCTGCTGGAGCGTGCCACTCAAGATGTTTCCCTGCCCGTGCCTCTCGATGAAGCGGTGAAGATCATGGTCGGTTTTTACGCAGAAGATCCCATTTATCAAACCTTCTGCTATCCCGGTGTTGCCGATGGATTGCAACAACTTGAAAATGCCGGATATACCCTGTGCATCGTCAGCAACAAACCACAAACCGTTTCCGGAAAGATCCTTGACAAATTGAATATTTCCCGTTACTTTGCCGCCAATATCGGCGGCGGCAGCGGATTTCCACTGAAACCGCAGCCGGATGCCATTAATTATCTGCTGAATAAATTCGATGCCGACCGCAGCAGATCATTCGTCATCGGCGACAACTATACTGATCTGGCCGCTGCTCAAAATGCCGGGATCAAAGCCGTTTTCTGCCGTTACGGGATCGGTAAAAAAATGGGATATCCCGCCGTCAAAGAGGTGGAAAACTTCTCCGGCTTGACCTCCTTTATGCTCAACTTACCTTAATCGAAAGGATTTTTATGAAACTGCGTGTCATGAGTTACAATACCCAATCCGGCTTTGCCAACGGCCGGAAAATCCACGATTTCCGGCCGCAGGCCGATCACATTGCTTCTTATTCTCCGGATGTGGTCGCCTTGCAGGAAGTTTCCATACGCCACCCCAAAGGCGAACAGATCGACTACCCGGCCGAAGTGGCCGGACGGCTCGGCATGAATTATATTTTCGGTAAAGCGATGGATCTGCCGCCCAATGGCATTTACGGTGTGGCGATCCTTTCCAAATACCCTTTGGAGTTGGTCGATTCACTCATTCTGCCTGTACCGGAAGGTATCGAACCGCGTCCGGCACTCATTGTCAAAGTCAATGCCCCCACCCCGTTTTACATGATCTCCACTCACTTATCCTATCAGGGCGAATTCGACGGAGATGCCGAAGGCAGGGTCAAACAACTTGAATCCATCATGGCTCATCTGGAACGCAAACAACTTGCGCCGGTCATTTTAGCCGGTGATCTCAATTCGGCTTCCGATGATGATTCCATAAAATTCCTGCGGAAAAAATTTGAAATTTTCAGCGATAAAAATCCGATCGAACCGACCTGTTCCACCAAATTCGGCTGGCTGCAGATCGACTTCATCGCCGGCTTCCCGCAGGGGAAATTCACCTGTAACGCGGTCGCTCGCGGCAATGACTGCACCGTCAGTGACCACTATGCCGTGATCGCCGATCTGGAGTTGTGAAGCACCATGGAAAGCAGTGCTGAAATTTTACTGCCCATACCGGCAAAACTTGCTTTGAACAAAGAAAAATTCCCGGTCAGGAAATTGCGTACTTTTGCAATGGATGAAAAATTCCGCCACGCCATTGCGGAGTTGCAGAATTTATTCAAAACCATCGGCCTTGAAGTAAAACAAGTTACCGGCAACGCAGATTTTACCGTTTCCAAAAATGATCTTGCCGCCGGAGCATGGCAAATGACCGTTTCAGAAAACGGGATCCGGGCCGCAGCCGGAGATATCACCGGAGCCACCTACGCCGTCAACGCTTTAGCTCAAATGCTCTTTGCCGCCACCATTACCGGCGATCCCGAAGCCGTTCTCGACGGGGTGGTGATCGAAGATCGGCCCCGCTTTGGCTGGAGAAGTTTCCATCTTGATTGCGCCCGGCACTTTCAGGATAAGGAAACAGTCAAAAAATTTCTGCGTATCCTCTCTCTCAACCGGATAAATATATTCCACTGGCATCTTACCGACAGTCAGGCCTGGCGTTATGCCGGCAAAGTCGCACCGGCTCTTGACGGCAAAGGGGAATTATCCTACGGTCAATACTCGCAAAAAGATATTCACGAGATCGTACAATTTGCCCAAAACCTCGGTATAACCATCGTTCCGGAAGTCGATGTTCCCGGTCACAGTGCCTTTCTGCTTTCCCGTTATCCGCAATTTGCCTGCGACCCGGCCGATCCCGGGGAAGAATTCTGCATCGGCAAAAAAACAACGATGGAGTTTCTGAAAAAAATCTTTGCCGAACTGATGGAACTTTTCCCCGATTCGCCGTACATCCACATCGGCGGTGATGAAGCACAGACGCTCCACTGGGAAAATTGTCCGGCTTGCCGACAGGCCATGGCGGAAAAAGGCTTATCCACCATGCGGGAGTTGGAAAATCAATTCATGGTCGATCTTTCCCGGTTTATCGTACAAAACGGCCGTACACCGATCATCTGGGGGACCTGTTCCGGGCAGAATTACCCGGCAGATACCATGATCCAGGTCTGGCTGGATATCCGTGAACCGTTGAAAATCGCTCCGCACGGCAATAAGATCATCTATTCAGTACACTCATCGCTCTACTTTGACTACCCTGCCGATCTCAATGAACCGTGGGAAAACTGGATGTTTGAATTATCCGAAAAAGGTGTCTACATGACCGATCCGTACATCATCTGGCCGGATAAGGTCAAAGATGCCATCGTCGGCACTGAAGCGTGCCTCTGGACGGAAACGATCCCGCAGCACCGTATTTTCGCCAAACTTTTTCCCCGGATATTCGCATACAGTGAGTGTGCGTGGAGCATGCCGGAAAGAAAATCATGGAATAACTTCTCCCGGAGAAAAGCCCGGCTCGAAGCCGCCGGATATACCGATTATATGAAAGGATGACAACTTATGAAAAAAATCTTTTTTCTGACACTTGCAGTTCTCTTCCTGACTGCCGGTGCCGCCGACCGTTTCGCCGTAAATTTTACCGGCGGTCAATGGGATATGGCAGATTTCCTGATCGTTAAAAGTGCCAGATTCCCAATGAAAGGCAGTTTTCTGCAAATGAGCGATCACATCGTCAACCGGGTGCCTTCCGGACTGACGGAACAACAACTTTTAAGCTGTCATGAGGCCTACTGTGCCCTGGTCACCAAAAATAAATTTTCCGGCAATGTGACAGTTTCCAGCCGCATGAGTTTCGATCACCGTATGGCTCCTTTGATCGTCATCGCCCCGGAACTCGGCCGCAGTGAAGACGGTCAGTATCCGGAATTCAGAGACCACTACGAAATCGTTCTCTTTGATCAGGGGATCAATGTCTGGCATCACCGCTACATCAACGGCAAACCGTCATGGTACAAACTGGCCTACATCCAAACCGCCTTTGCCCCCAAAACCATCTACGATCTGCAAGTCACGTTGACCCATACCGCCAAAGGTCCGCAATTGACCGTAAAGTGCGACGGCAACGAATTCGGCTGTGCCATGCCGCAGGAATTCACCGCAAAAGAGTACCATCTGGGCATCATCGCCTGCGAAGGAGTCAACCGTTTCTACGATTTCCGGATCAGATGAACAACCAAACTGAAGGATAAACGATATGCCATCAAAATTTTTACTTTTCCTGTTCTTATTCATCCCGGCACTCATGCTCCGGGGCGGGGAAGTCAAACTCATTACGCTGGTCACCGGCGGAAATGTACCGGAAAATGTGCAGATATTTTCCGATGCTCCGCCAATCGACGGCACTTTGCCCATGCCGCTTGACCGGATCATGCTCCATATCCGGCGGCAGGCGGGAAACCGCAAATTACAACTGCAAAGTTGCGAACCGGCGGCAGAAAGTATGGTCATGGAATTCAACCGTTTCGCGGCAAGTAAAATATTTGCCGGCCAACCTTTTGACCGCCTTGCCGAACGCCGGGAATTCATCACCGCCAAAGTCGGCTCCGCCGCGGCACCGTTTATCCTTGAATATTTCCGGCAGTTGGAAAGATCTTCCTTTGCCCCCTACACCATCGCCGGTTATGCCGGAGCAACAACCCCGCTTATCGTTGATTTTTACAGCCTCAAAAAACTTGATGAATGGGAAAATCTCCTGATTTCAGCAATCAATGCCGCCGAAAATGCCCCCGCTGTCACCGGAAATACCAATGATGAAACTGTGATCGTACACGTCAGCAACAAATTGCATCAAATCCAAAATCTGCACAAAGAACTGGCATTTTTCCGCAACCGCAAAGCCAACATAATCCGGTTGATCAATGAACACACCCGCATTTTCCGGGTGAGCCGGTCAAATGGTGTTCCGCAACGATTCACCGACCGTTTCGGTGACCCGGCTACCGTCGGAACCACAATTTCATTGAGAATAAGCGATGACGGTAAAGCCTTGATCATGACCCTCATCGCCTTTGAACCGGCAATGGATAAACGGCGTATCACCGGAACTGAAAGAGATTATGCGGAAGCGTGGAAAGATGACCGCTTTGAAATATTCATCGTCCCCGATCCGGATCAGCCGGATAAATGTGTGCAATTCATCATCACTTCCGGCGGAGTTTTGTGGGATGGCAGACGGGAAGATACCGGCTATCTTTACGACCTGGCCTGGAACTCTCCGGCAACTTTGGATGTAAAACTTTTTGATGACCGCTGGGAAGCGACTCTGGTCATGCCGTGGCAGAGTTTCGGTTTGGACTCCATACCGGATAAACCCTTTCTGGCCAACATCTACCGCGCCAGAGAAGTTTCCGGACTTACCGGCACCAAATACAGTGCATGGTCACCGGTTCGCCGCGGATCGTTTTTTCAGCCTGACCGTTTCGGAATTTTTAATTGGGAGAAATAATTTCCATGCGTAATCTTTTATTTTTGCTGACAGTTTCAACTTTCATCACCCTCTCGGCAGCAGAATTTACCGGCACTTCCACAACATTGCCAAACGGCACCTTACAGATAATTCAGGTCGATACCGGCGATACCGTGGGCGATGCCTACATCATCCGCACTCCGCAAAACAAAATTTTTCTGCTCGACACCGGAGACTTCGGCACTGCTGAACAATTTTTGATCCCGGCTCTGGAAAAACACGGCATCAGCAGGATCGATACGGTGATACTCACTCATTTTCATTCCGATCATGCGGCCGGTCTGTTTGATCTGCTCAATGATATCAATTTTGAAATCGGGGAAATCCTCTATTCATGTATGCCGGAAAATGAAATTCCGGGCAGTTACACCAAAACGATGTTCCGCCGCATTATGAGTATGGCAGAGCGCAACCATGTACCGGTCAAACTTATAACGACCGGAGAGACCATCGATTTCGGCGGCGGGATCACAGCATATATTTGCGGTTCCGCGACCGCCGGAAGCAGAAACCGGGATCTGAATGGACATTCGCTGGTTTTCAAACTGGTTTATAACGAATTTACTGCATTGTTTACCGGAGATTGCAGTTTCGTTCAGGAAAGAGCGATACACGCCACCGGATATGATCTGAAATGCGATCTGCTCAAAGTCGGCCATCATGCCGGAGCCGGTTCCACCGGCGAAGCATGGCTCGATGCCATTTCTCCGCAAGTGGCGATCGCCTGTATGCCGCAATGGCTCTCGCTGGATGAGCGCGGGAAAAGAGTGGAAGCCATGCTCAAAGCACGCAACATCCCCTTTTTCCGCAGTTGGCAATACCCGGCCGCAACAGTTTTTTCCGACGGAAAAACTTTCGGCATTTACACCGGCAGTGCGGAATAAACGGCATTTCCGGCAAAAAGTTTGCAAATTGCAACTCCTTGCCCCAAAAAGAAGGCTGCCGCAAATCAATCTTTTGCAGCAGCCGTTCAAGCAAAGTAAAAAAAGTTTTACTTCTCCACCCGGATCGTTCCGGCACGGCCGTGAGCATCAAGCTGTTCCATAGCACCGAAACGGGCAATGATATCTGCATCACGCTTCAAAGCCGCCTGCGAATACTTTACCAGACTTGTTCTGCGGAAAAAACTTACCGTTTCCAAACCGTTGAACTTTTTGGCACTGCCGGCTGTCGGCAGCACATGCGACGGCCCGGCACAGAAATCGCCGCAGGATTCCGGTGTCCACTGACCGAGGAAGATCGCCCCGGCAGCAGTGATCATTTTGGCAACTCTTTCCGGATTTTCAGTCTGGATCTCCAAGTGTTCCGGAGCATAGGCACTGGCAACTTCCGCCGCTGTTTCCTCATCGGGGACTTCGATCAGAAACACACCGTTGGTCAGAACTTTATCGATCGTTGCCTTGCGGCTCAAAGTATCACGCTGACGCAGCACCGCCGCTTCCACTTTATCGATTATGGCATGATCGGTACTCACCAAAACCGCCTGTTCCAGACCGCTGCCGTGTTCGGCCTGACTCAATAAATCAGCGGCAACAAATTCCGGATCGGCACTCCGGTCAGCGATCACCAGAATTTCCGACGGTCCGGCAACCAAGTCAATACCGACTTCTCCGTAAAGCAGTTTTTTGGCCGCCGTCACATAGGCATTGCCCGGCCCGCAGATCTTCTCGACTTTGCGGATGCTTTGCGTGCCGACCGCCAATGCCGCCACGCCGTAAACTCCACCCAAACGCCAGATTTCCGTAACTCCGGCTTGCAGCATGGCATACATCACCGCCGGATGGGTATTACCCGGAGGCGTGATCGCCACGATCTCTTTCACCCCCGCGGCATGAGCAATGCCGGCAGTGTGCAGAACCGTCGAAACCAACGGAGCCGTACCGCCGGGAATATAAACGCCCACGCGATCCATCGGGGTAAATTTTTCACCGACCTTGACTCCGCTTCGCACTCCCATCATCCAATTTCGCGGACGGGTAAGTTTGGCAAACTGCTGAACTTGTGCCAATGCCCGGCGGATGGCAAGTTTATCACCGGCAGGAAGTTTTGCGGCGATTTTTCTTGCTTCGCTCAAAGGCAGTTGAAATTCTGACGGAAGCAATTTCACCCGGTCAAATTTTTCCGCATATTCTGCGACCGCCTCATCTCCCCTTGCCCGCACATCAGCAATGATCCTGCGGGCGGATTCCTCCGCTTCCGGGGGAAAAGCCGGCCGCTCATAAAGAGCATTCACCGCCGCATCAAATCCGGCAGTGCCATAGACCAGTTTATACATAACTTCACCTGTTACAAATCAAAAATTTCATTGTCGATCAAACGGGTCGTACCGAAAAATGCCGCCGCCGCCACGATGACCTGACGGCTCTTTTCCGTCGGATATTCCATAGTGCGGCAGTCAAGGATATCCACATAATCCACTTTGCCGCCGGAAGCGGTTATCACCGCTTTGGCCCTTTCCAATGCTTCATCCATCGAATTGCGGTCAGCAACGATTTCCGCTTTTGCCGCCAGAAGCGACTGATGTATGGATAACGCCCTGACTCTCTCATCCGCCGACAGATAACGGTTGCGGGAACTCAAAGCCAATCCATCGGCATCACGCACCAGCGGCGCCGGAATGATCTCGATGGGGAAATCCAGATCACGCACCATTTTCTGAATGACAAAACACTGCTGGGCATCTTTCAAACCGAAAACCGCATAATCCGGCTGGGCCAGCAGAAACAATTTAGCCACCACCGTAGTCACTCCACGGTAAAAGGTCGGACGGCTCCGGCCGCAAAGCGGCTTGGATAAACGCACTTCTTCCACCCATACCGAAGCATCTTCATCGTACATCTCACCGGGTTCGGGAGCGAAAATCACATCCGCACCATGGTCGATACACTTGGCCACATCACCGTCAAAATCACGGGGATAACGGTCAAAATCCTCATTGGGGGCAAACTGAGTGGGATTCACAAAAACCGACACCATCACCACATCGGCCTTCTGCCGGGCGATGTCGATCAGCGACATGTGCCCGTCATGCAGGAATCCCATCGTCGGCACCAGAGCGATGCTTTTGCCGCTTCTTTTCAATTCCAGAGCGTACTGTTGAAATTCGCGTCTTGTCTTGAAAATTTTCATTTTTTACTTCAGCACTCCACCAGCCAATTGTGGGTATCCGGATATTCAGCATACTGGATACCGGTCATGCGATCGTAAAGTTTTTTCAACTGCGGACCGATCTCAGTCCATCCGTAATCGATGGTTTTGTCACCGTAAACGATCTTGCCGACCGGAGTGACCACCACCGCAGTACCGCAGGCGGCAACTTCCGCAAAATCAGCCAATTCATCCACTTTGACTTTACGGCGCTCCACCGGCATTCCCAGATCGGCGGCCACGGTCAGCAATGAATCATTGGTCACTGACGGCAGAATGGAATCTGACAGAGTCGTGACATATTTGCCGTCTTTTGTGATCGCCAGAAAGTTGCTGGTGCTGAATTCGTCAACGTAAGTATGAGAGGCCGGATCAAGGAAAAGCACGATCGGGAAGTGCTGTTCTTTGGCTTTTTTGCTGGAAAGCAGACTGGCAGCATAGTTACCGGCGGCCTTGATGTGACCGGTACCTTTGGGAGCGGCACGGTCAAAATCCATCGAAATCATCGCATCGCCCGGTTTGATGCCGTCTTTGTAGTAGGGGCCGACCGGCATGACCATGATGACCAATTCATACTCCATGGAAGCATTGACGCCGATCTGCGGAGAAGTTCCGAACATCACCGGACGGATGTAAAGTGATCCGCCGGTGCCGTAGGGCGGTACAAAGTCGATATTGTCACGCACAACTTTTTGAACGGCTTCCACAAAGCGGTCTTCCGGAAACTCCGGCATCACCAGCTGACGGGCGGAAGAATTCAAGCGTTTGGCGTTGGCCTGCGGACGGAAGACCCGCACTTTGCCGTCTTTGCCGCAAAATGCTTTCATACCTTCAAAGATCGCCTGACCGTAGTCCAGCACGTTGGCCGCCACCGAAAGGGAGATGTTGTAATCACTGACCAGTTTGCCCTCATCCCACTGCCCGTCGGCATAGTGAAAACGGATGTTACTGCGGGTCGGCATAAACTCAAACTTCAATTTGTCCCACTGGATATTCTGCATTTTCTATTCCTCCTTGACCAAAAAAATGCGTTTATTGACAGTCGAATAATTGTATTCTGTAAAATATAACTCCAATGCACAGTTAAATCAAGTGGTGCATATATATAAAATCAATGTAAAAAAACGGTTCTTTTGTTGAAAAACGGATGGATTTTTTCTGCTTTGCGTGTTATATTGTATACATGGATGATTTTCAAGAGTTATTTTAAAGATTTTTTATATAATCAACACCATTTTTTGAAAGGGAAAGAGAAGATGTCCAAATTTTTCAATGTGTTCATTGCCGCGCTCACCATTCTGGCCGTAACCGGTTGCCATTCCATCGCCATCGATGAGGATACCTCCTCACCGGTCCCGGAAGCAAACCCCGACCCGAATGGCAGATTCTCCGCAGACGGCGGCAGCGGTTACACCTCTTTGCCCGGCGTCCCCGGCAGCAACCCCGGCGGACTCGGTGACGATGCCGGTCAGACCCCGTGGGTCGATCCCGGCCAATTGGATAACGGCAGTGCCGGAGCTGATGCCGACGGATGGATCCCCGTCGATCCGGAAAACCGTCTGGGTATGCCGATCATCTATTTCGCCTACGATTCAGATGTGCTGGTCGCCAGCGAAAGAGCCAATCTGGATAAGATCGCCGCTTATTTGCAGCAGAATCCCACCCTCGGGCTGGTCATCGAAGGTCACTGCGACAACCGCGGTACCGATGAATACAACCGGGCCCTCGGTGAACGCCGGGCCAATGCCATCCGTGCTTACCTCGCCGGCAAAGGTATTCCCGACAGCAAAATGAGAACCATCAGTTACGGTAAAGACCGCCCCGCAGTGAGCGGTTCCGGTGAAAGTATTTGGCGTCAGAACCGTCGCGGTGTACCGGTTCCCATGCAGCTTCCCACCCGTTGAAGCAGATAAATTCACCGGAGTTGACACCCGAAGCTGAGGACGACTCCGGTTTTTTATTGAGTAATCAAGATTTTTGTTTAAGGGAAATCAAACTATGAGCAAGATAAAATCCAATCACGTATTCACTTCGGAATCCGTTTCAGAAGGGCATCCTGACAAAGTCTGTGACCGGATATCCGATGCCATTCTCGATGCCTGTCTGATGCAGGATCCGCACAGCCGGGTCGCCTGTGAATCTTTGACCACCACCAATTTGATCGTCATTTCCGGTGAGATCACGACCAATGCCCAGGTCAATTGGCAGCAGATCGCTTTGGATGCAGTGCGGGATATCGGTTACAATCAGGATGGAGTGGGCTTCTCTGCCGACGATGCCAAAGTGATGGTGTCCATCCACAAACAATCCGCCGACATCAGCATGGGGGTCAGCCGGGCCGATCAGGGGGCCGGAGATCAGGGAATGATGTTCGGTTACGCCAGTGATGAAACTCCGGAATTGATGCCGGCCACTCTCATCTATGCCCATAAGATCGTTGCCGAATTTGCCAGATTGCGTAAAACTGATCCGGAAATCGGTAAAATGCTCCGGCCGGATGCCAAAAGTCAGGTTTCCATCCGTTATACCGACGGCGTACCGGCGGCAGTGGAATCTATCGTGGTTTCACATCAGCACGCCCCCGAAATGCCGCAGGAATTTCTGGAAAAACTCGTCCGGGAAGTGGTCAGGAAAGTTATCCCGGCCGAATTGCTCAACGATGATATAACTTACTTCGTCAATCCCACCGGCCGCTTCGAGATCGGCGGCCCTCACGGCGACACCGGATTGACCGGCAGAAAGATCATCGTCGATACCTACGGCGGTGTCGGCTCTCATGGCGGCGGAGCATTTTCCGGCAAAGATCCATCTAAAGTTGACCGTTCAGCGGCCTACTTCTGCCGTTATATCGCCAAAAATCTCGTGGCAGCCGGACTGGCCAAAAAGTGCGAGATCCAGGTGGCTTACGCCATCGGTGTCGCCCAGCCGCTGAGTATCAATGTCGATACTTACGGCACCGGCAAACTTGCTTCAGATGCCGATCTGGAAAAAGTTGTCCGCAAGGTCTTCGATCTGCGGCCGGCCAAAATCGTGGAAACTCTCGGCCTCAAGTATCCCGGCAAGGATTGGTGCTATGCCGATACCGCCGCCTACGGACACTTCGGCAGAGATATTTTCCCGTGGGAAAAATGCGACAAAACAGCGGAATTGCTTCAGGCTGCCGCTGAATTCCCCGCGTGCTGAAATATGTCTTTCCGACTGCTGGGTGTCGGATCACCGCTGGTTGATTATTCGCTGGCGGTGACCGAAAATTTCTTGCAGAAATCCGCTCCTTGTACCAAAGGAGCGACCGTTCATATTTCCCCGGCAGAAAAAACCGCCGTGTTGAATAAATTTGACGGTAATTATCTGCGTACTCCCGGCGGCAGTGCCGCCAATACTTTGCGGACCTTTACCGCTCTGGGCGGACAGGGCTCCCACTTCGGCAAAACCGGGAATGATGATGACGGCAATTTTTTCACTCAAGCCATGATCTTGGCCGGATGTGATGATTTTCTGATTCTGCAAGATGAATTTTCCGCCACCGGCTACTGTCTGACACTGGTCACTCCCGATGGAGAACGCACCATGCTTTCCGATCTGGGTGCTTCTTTACGGATAAATGAAAATGATCTGAAAAAAATCGATTTTTCACGATTCAATTTTCTGCTTCTGGAAGGATACCTGATCCGGGAACCATGGATACCGTTTCTGCTGGAACAAGCCCGTAATGCCGGATGCAAAACCGCTCTGGATCTCAATAATTTTGAAATGGTTTCGTCATTCAGGGAAATTTTCCGGCAGGTCATAACTTCAGAAGTTTCGCTCCTGCTGGCCAACGAAGCGGAAATGCAGGCCCTTTTCCCCGGGAAAGATCAGAGCGGAATCATCGCAGAACTGCAAAAAACAGTGCCGCTGGCAGTTTTCAAACGGGGAGAAAACGGGGCATTGATCGTGGAAAAAAATAATGTCACAACCGTACCATCCGTAAAAACGGCGGTCAAAGATACCACCGGGGCCGGAGATTTTTTCGCCGCCGGATTCTTTTACGGCTTGAGCAAAAATCTGCCGTATCATCTCTGCGGCAGGATCGGTGCCATGTGTGCCGGAGCCATCATCGCTGAAAACGGCACTGTTCTGAATGATGAAGTTTTTAATTTACTGAAACATAATATCGAAAATGAGGTAAAAAATGAGTTACAAAGTCAAAGATATCACGCTGGCTGACTTCGGCCGCAAAGAGATCGCCATCGCCGAACACGAAATGCCCGGTCTGATCGCCACCAGAAAAAAATACGGTCCGGATAAACCGCTGGCCGGAATCAAAATTTCCGGCAGTCTGCATATGACCATCCAAACCGCCGTATTGATCGAAACCCTCGTCGAACTCGGTGCCGATGTCCGTTGGGCAAGTTGCAATATCTTTTCCACTCAGGATCATGCCGCCGCCGCCATCGCCAAAGCCGGAGTACCGGTTTTCGCATGGAAGGGAGAAACTCTGGAAGAATACTGGCAATGCACCCTCGATGCCCTCACCTGGGAGGATGGTTCCGGCCCGGATCAAATCGTCGATGACGGCGGCGATGCCACATTGCTCATCCACCGGGGCGTCGCGGCGGAAAAAAATCCCGCCATCCTTGATGAGCCGACCGATGTCGCTGAATTGCAGATCATCAATGCCCTGCTCAAGCGTGAGTTGCAGCTTCACCCCGGCCGCTGGACCAGAATCGCCGCCAATGTCAAAGGCGTTTCCGAAGAAACCACTACCGGAGTACACCGCCTCGAACAGATGACCAAACGCGGCGAATTGCTCTTTCCGGCGGTCAACGTCAATGATTCTGTGACCAAAAGCAAATTCGACAATATTTACGGATGCCGTCACAGTCTGACTGACGGTATCAAACGGGCTTTGGATGTGATGCTTTCCGGAAAAACCGTCATGGTCTGCGGTTACGGTGATGTGGGCAAAGGATGTGCCGAAGCCATGCGTAACGAAAGAGCCAGAGTGCTGGTCAGTGAGGTCGATCCCATCTGTGCTTTACAGGCATGTATGGCCGGTTTTCAGGTTTGCACCGTCGATGATGCCCTGCCGCAGGCAGATGTTTACGTCACTTGCACCGGCAACTGCCACATCATCACCATCGAACAAATGGCCAAAATGAAAGATCAGGCCATCGTCTGCAACATCGGTCACTTTGACAATGAGATCGAAGTTGCCCGATTGGAAAACTTCCCCGGCATCCAAAAGACCGTTATCAAAGACAATTCCTGTCCGGTTTCCGCCTACACTTTCCCCGATGGTCACACCATCTATCTGCTTGCTGAAGGCCGGCTGGTCAATCTGGGATGCGCCACCGGACACCCCTCGTTTGTCATGTCCAACAGTTTCACCAATCAGGTTCTCGCCCAGATCGATATCGCCCGCAATCCCGACCGTGCCGCCGGCGTTTATCTGATCGATAAGAAACTTGATGAGGAAGTCGCCCGGCTCCATCTGGATAAACTCGGAGCAAAACTGACCACATTGACGAAAGAACAGGCGGATTACATCGGGGTTGATGTCAATGGTCCATTCAAAAACGACACCTACCGGTACTGAATGATGAAAACCAAAGCCTTTCCGGAAGCCGATCTGCCCGATTTCATGCAGGAAAAAGCCGACCGGATGAATCTCATTGAGGCGGATGTGCCGCCGTTTGAGATTCTCCCGCAACCCTTTTCCGCAGACATGACTCCGGTGGAAAAACAACAGGTCAGAGAAAAGACTCTGGCGGTATTTACCGGAGAACTTTATGGTGAAATACCGCCGCCGTGTCAGGATCTGACCGTGGTAAACAGATCCTGCGGCATCGCTTTTGACGGTCTTGCCGTACGCCGGGAACTGGATATCATCTGTTCCGGCAACGGTATTTCGCACACCTTGCATTTGCTGCTTTATCTGCCGGTCAAAAGACAAGGTAAAGTACCATGTTTTCTGGGGATGAATTTTCTCGGCAACATCGCCACGACCAACGATCCGCAAGTGACATTCCATGCTTTCACCCCCTACCCTGATCCCTCACCGTGGCTCAACGACAACCGGGTGCGATCCGCTGACGGCCGGGGCAAAAAAGCGTACCGCTGGGAGTTTGAAAAGGTCATCAAAGCCGGTTTTGCTTCCGCAACGATGTCATTCGGTGAAGTTTTCCCCGACCACCCGACCGGCTTTGATCACAGTATCATGCGGCTCTTTTACTCCGGCAAAGAGGAGTATGAAAAACACCGCAATACCGGAGCGATAAGTGCCTGGGCATGGGGATTGATGCGGGCCTTGGATGCCCTGGAAACCATTGAAGAGATCGACCGCAATAAATTCATTGTCCACGGCTTATCCCGGATGGGCAAAACCGCACTCTGGGCGGCGGCCAATGATCCCCGGATCGCCATGGCAGTATCTTTCAATTCCGGTACGGCCGGAGCAAAAATGACCCGCCGTTACTTCGGTGAAAGCATGGAGTGGCTGGATAACTGGCGGAAATACTGGTTCGCTCCCGGATTTGAGAAATTCTGCGGCAAAGATACCGTCATGCCCTTTGACCAGCAGCAGTTGATGGCCCTGATCGCCCCCCGGAAACTTTATGTGGCAAGTGCAGAGAATGATCCCTATGCCGATCCCAAAGGAGAATTTCTGGCAACATTGACCGCCGCCGGAGCATGGAAAAATAATGGCCTTGCCCCGGATACCCCGATGCCGGAAGCCGGGACCGGAGCCGGTGAAAAGTCAGTACGTTATTTTATCCGGAAAGGTGTTCACGACTGCACTCCGGAAAACTGGGACGATCTGTTGAAATTTGCCGCCGGACACTTTCTCTGAACGATACAACCGCCAGGATAAACCAACTTCACCATGCCCCACGGAGAAGTGCCGCAAAAAAACACGGCACGGCACTTGCATTTTTGCTCAATCGGTGTTATATTTTCCAAAATATATTTATTGTAATAGAGTAAGGTTATGTCAGAGATTCCGGAAGCAGTTTACGATCAGAATTCGATCCTCACCCTGTCGGCACTTGAGCATATCCGGCTGCGTCCGGGTATGTATATCGGCCGTCTGGGTAATGGGGCACACCCGGATGACGGTATATACGTTTTGCTCAAAGAGATCATCGACAACTCCGTTGACGAATTCATCATGGGGTGCGGCCGGAAGATCGAAGTAACCGTCGATGCCGAATCCGGCAAAGTATCTGTCCGGGATTACGGCCGGGGTATTCCGCTGGAAAAACTCGTGGACTGTGTTTCTCTGATGAATACCGGCGGGAAGTACAACAGCGACGCATTTCAATATTCGATCGGTATGAATGGCGTGGGTACTAAAGCTGCCAATGCCCTTTCCAGTTACTTCAAAGCCCGGAGCGTGCGTGACGGCAGCTTCCGGGAGGCCGAATTTGCCAGAGGCATCCTCACATCCGACCGCAGCGGCTCTTGCGAAGAACGCAACGGCACATTTATCGAATTCATCCCGGATGAGGAAAAATTTTCCGGTTACAAGTTCAAAATGGACTATGTGGAAAAAAGAATTTGGATGTACGCCTATTTGAATACCGGATTATCCCTCTATCTCAATGGAGAGAGATACTATTCCGCCAATGGTTTACGGGACTTGCTGGAAACGGAGACCGGCGAAGACAAACTCTATGAAATAATCCACTTCCGCAATAAACAGTTGGAATTCGCCCTGACCCACAGCGACAATTACGAAACCAATTATTCCTTTGTCAATGGCCAATACACCAGTGACGGCGGTACTCATTTATCCGCATTCAAAGAGGGCGTACTTAAAGGGATCAACGAATATTCCGGAAAAAGTTTCAAAGCCGATGCCATCCGTGACGGTATGACCGGAGCCATCGCCGTAAAAATCAAAGAACCGGTCTTTGAGTCTCAAACCAAAAATAAACTGGGCAATACCGACGTCAGGGGGCCCATCGTGGCGGCCGTCAGTGCCGCAGTTGCCGATTTTCTGCACAAAAACAAAGAGATCGCGGAAACCGTCATCGAAAAAGTCAACCGCAACGAGCAATTTCACAAACAAACCCAGGAAGCCAAAAAGAAGTTCCGGGAAACCGCCCAGAAAACCCGTTTGCGTATACCCAAACTTAAAGATTGCAAATTTCATGTCGGCGATAAGTGGCCGCGCAAGGTCGAACCCAAAGAAACCATGATCTTTCTGACCGAGGGCGACTCTGCCGCCGGTTCTCTGGAAAAGAAACGGGATGTCGATAATCAGGCGATCTTCGCCCTCCGGGGCAAACCGAAAAATGCTTTCGGTGAAACGATCCAGATGATCTACAAAAACGAGGAACTCACCTTTCTCATGCAAGCCCTCGGCGTGGAAGATTCCACCGAAAATCTGCGTTATGATAAAATCATCCTCGCCACCGATGCCGATGTGGATGGTTTGCATATCCGCAATCTGCTTTTGACCTTTTTCCTCTCATTTTTCAGCGAACTGGTGCTTTCCGGCCATCTTTACGTTTTGGAAACACCGCTTTTCCGGGTAAAAAAAGGCAAGGATATCATTTACTGTTACAATGATGCCGAAAGGGATAAAGCCGCCGCCGAACTGGGCAAATGCGAAATCACCCGCTTCAAAGGTCTGGGTGAAATATCGCCGGATGACTTCGGTGAATTCATCGGGGAAAACATGCGTCTTTCTCCGGTGACCCTGGATAATATGCACGGGGTGAATGAGGTTTTGAAGTTCTACATGGGCGACAATACCCCGGAGCGTAAAGAATATATTATGAATAATCTGGAGGTCATGGATTATGAGTGATGATCTTGATCCCCAAATCGTCGATCAGGAAGAATTGAACGAGGAAGAAAACGATTCTGCGGTGCTGGCCAAACAGAAACAGGGCACTAACGATTACTTCCGCAAGATGATCGACCGGAACTTTCTGGATTACGCCAGTTACGTTATCGGTTCACGGGCCATCCCCGATGTGGATGACGGACTCAAACCGGTTCAGCGGCGAATCCTCTGGTCGCTCTATAAAGTTTACGACGGACGCACCCAGAAGGTCGCCAATATCGTCGGCAATACCATGCACTATCACCCTCACGGCGATGCTTCCATCGGAGATGCCCTGGTGGTGCTGGCCAACAAGGGTGGTGTGATCGAAAACACTTTCCGTGACCGCAAAAGCGGACAGGAAAAGACCGAGTTTCTGAATATTCCTTATTTCATCATGAAACAGGGCAATTTCGGGAACATCCTTACCGGCAGTCCGGCGGCGGCCGGCCGTTACACCGAATGCGGCTTGACCCGGCTTGCCTATGAAACGATGTTCAACAATGACATCACCGGCTTTGTCCCCAACTATGACGGCCGTGAAGTCGAACCGGTCATCCTGCCGGCCAAACTGCCAAGTTTGCTGATGCTGGGCAGTGACGGTATCGCCGTAGGTATGTCCACTTGCGTGCTGCCGCACAACTTCAATGAATTGATCGAGGCCGAAATCGCCGTTTTGCAGGGCAGACCTTTTGAACTTTATCCCGATTTCCAGCAGGGAGCATTGATGGATATCCGGGAGTATGAGGATGGTAACGGACGGATCATCCTGCGGGCCAAGATCGATATCGAGGGCCGGGATCTCATCATAAGAGAAATACCGGCGACCTGTACTTCTGAATCGTTGGTCGCCTCTATCGAGAAAGCGGCCGAAAAGAATAAGATCCGTATTTCCAGCGTGGATGATTTCACCACCGATCATGTGGAGATCCGCGTTACCCCGACCAGAGGCTACACTCCTGAACAGACTCTGCAGGGATTGTATATGTATACGGATTGTTCCATTTCGCTCTCCTCCCGTATCGTGGTCATCTGTGACCGCAAACCGGTGCAAATGACTGTAAGTCAGGTATTGCGGCGCAACGTGACCAAACTGGTCGGTTATCTCAAACAGGAACTGGAAATCGATCTGGATAAGCAAAATGAGTTGCGGCACGCCAAAACCCTCGCCCAGATATTCTTTGAAAACCGTATCTACAAAAAAATCGAGGAGTGCCGCAGTCAGGAAGAGGAATATCAGGAAGTCCATACCGGATTGAAACCATTCCGCCATCTTCTTTTAAGAGATGTGACCAATGAGGATGTTGACAAACTGCTGGCTCTGCCGGTACGCCGTATCGCCAGATTTGACATTGAGAAAAACCAGCAGGAACTCCGGGAGATCGACCAAAAGATCAAGGATATCCGTTATAAACTTGCCCATCTGATCAATTATACGGTCGATGTGCTTTCCGATATAAAGAAAAAGTACGGGGCAAACTTCCCCCGCCGTACCGAAATCGAAAAAATCGAACAGATCAACCGCAAAGCCGCCGCTCTGAATAATATCAAAGTCGGCTGGGAACGGAAAACCGGTTATGTCGGTACCGGCATAAAAAGTGACGATATCATTGTCTGCAATGAGTATGACCGTTTGCTCTGCGTGGAAAAAAGCGGAAAGTACAAAGTTATTCCGATGGTACCGGATAAACTTTTTGTCGGTAAACTTTACGACTTCCGCAAATACGATTCGGAAACGCAATTCGGCGTGATCTACAAAGAGGTCAAAAGCGGCAAGTATTACGGGAAACGTTCCAGTATCGGCGGATTCATTCTGGAAAAGGAGTATAACCTCTGTCCGCCGGGATGCAAACTTGAATTATTCACCCCCAGAGCCGATGCCATTTATCTCTGGAGCGAGGAGGATGCCAGAGGTAAAGTTACGACCAGAGAGATCAATCTGATGGAATTCCCGGTGCGTTCACCCAAGGCCAGAGGATTTCTCATCGGCAGCAAAAGTATGACCAAAGTGGTCCACAGCCGTTATCTGACCCCGGAGGAGATCGCGGCACTGGTCGTTCCCGATGATCCGGAAGAGGGCATTGACGAAGAAGAAAACAACGTTGACGATACCGCAGAAACTCCGGAAAACACCGCCCCGGCAGAAGAAAAAAAGATCCCCCTGCCACGGGAGATCATGGAGATCGTAGCAGCGGCCAGAGAATCTGCGAAACGGGATATGTTAAAAGCCGGAGAAGAAAAGATCAAAACAACGGAAGCGGTGGAAAAAACTCCGGCAGAAGATAAACCGGCAGAAGATAAACCGGCAAAAGATAAGCCGGTGGAAGATATCGCAGAAGAAAAAACTCCGGACAATGAAGAAAAGTGGGAGTTATCCGGAGAGCCGGATGAGCCCCCCAAACGGCGGAGAACCAAACCGCAAATCGCCGCTTATCAGATCAACAAACCGGAAATCCAAGAGGATGATCTCGGAATAATCCAGCCGGAATTCGGCTTCTGAAAATTTTCACGACATAGGGGAAAATGATATGAAACCAAATAAAGCCCAAACATCATGGCTGCTCTATGATCCGGCTGTTTCCGCCTATGCAATGCTCGTGCGTACCGTCGCCGCTCCGCTGTTTCTGGCCATCTATGCCGGAGAATTGCTGGGCGAAGCCAAATGTACGGAATACTGGGGGTACGCATGCAGTGCGGCCGGATTGGTGACCGGAGCGTTTTCAGTCTATTTCGGCCCCAAAATCGATGCCGGACATAAAAAAATCCAGGCCGTAGCCGGATTCACCATTCTCGGTGTTTTATCCACGCTTGCCTATCTGATCATACCGTATATCGATGCTCCGCGTCTGGTCCCGTTTTTCATTCTGGTGATCAGTTTTCTGGGGATTTCAAGTTTCATGGGAGCCAACAGTTTTTACGATTCTCTGCTGATCAATGTCGCCGATAAAGATCAGCGGGACAAAATTTCCAGTTGGGGTTTTGCCCTCGGTTACGGCGGAGCATTGCTCTCTTTTCTGCTCTGTATGCCCTTTATGAGTATGGCAGACGGCAAATATTTCTTTACCGGGACATTTCTGATCGCAGCGGTCTGGTGGACAGCATTTTCTTTGCCGTTATTCAAAAATGTCCGGGAAAGATCCGGTAATGAAAAACTTCCGTCCGTAAAACTGCGGGATACATTCAAGTATATTTTTTCACAGAAAAATATCCTCTTTTTCCTGATCGCCTATTTCCTTTACATCGATGGTGTCGGTACGATCATGATGCAGGCCACATTGATCGCCGCTTCGCTGGCGATCGACACGACTGCCATCATGACAACCATTCTCGCTTTGCAGATCATCGGCTTGCCATTCACTTTACTTTTCGGATATCTGGCCAAAAAATTCACCGCCAAAAAGATGATCAGTCTGGCCATTATGATCTACGTTTCCATCGCAATTATCGTTACAGTCATGTCATTTATCTCCGATCTGGCATTGCGGCAGAGCCTCTTTTTCGCAGCAGCCGGCCTCATCGGTACGGCCCAGGGCGGTATCCAATCATTAAGCCGCTCGGTTTTCAGTCTGATAATTCCGCAGGAACGGGCGGCAGAACTCTTTGCCGTTTATAATATTTTCGGCCGGTTCACCACCATTGTCGGCCCTTTGGTAATGATCCCGCTGGCAGTTCATCTGTGGGGCAAGGCGGAACTGGGAATTTCGCTGATGATCCTGCCTTTTGTCTGCGGTGCAATTATGCTCTCTAAAGTGAAAGTAACGGAAAATTGATCCTGTCTTACATCCTCAAACGCCTCGGACTGGCTCTGCTGACTCTGCTGATCATTCTCTTTGTCAGCTATACCTTGCTGCGGCTTGCTCCGGGCGATCCGACTCAAAGCGATATGCTCGCCGGAGAAACCGGCACCATCGGTGAAAATGACGGTACTTTGAGAAAAAATAATGCCATGCGGGAAAAACTCGATCTGGATAAACCGATCGTCACCGGATTTTTTCTCTGGCTGAAAAAAATCGTGCTTCACGGAGACTTCGGCCAATCAGCCGCTGTCGAACCGGGACGGGAGGTGGCCGGATTGATCGCGGAAAGACTCCCGGTAACACTGACATTGAATATCTGGGCCGTTTTGCTGACCTATATATTGGCGATACCCATCGGAGTTTTCACCGCCGCCAAAGCCGGAAGTTTCTTTGACCGGAGTACTGAAGTGATATTATTTACGCTTTACTCCCTGCCGGTGATGTGGGTTGGGCTGCTGCTGCAATCTCTCTTTTGTGAGGGGGGATACTTCTCATTGCTCCCCTTATCCGGCACGGAACCGGATAACGCCTTGAGTTTGTCTGTCTGGCAGTATCATCTGGAAAAAGCCCGGCACTTGCTGCTCCCGGTGATCTGTCTGACTTACGGGGGGCTGGCCGGATTATCCCGATACACCAGAGTAAGTGTATTGCAGAATATCCGGGCCGACTACATCCGCACTGCCAGAGCCAAAGGAGTTCCGGAAACGCTCATTCTCTGGAAACATGCATTCGGCAATGCCTTGATCACCATGATCACCTTATTCAGCGGATTGCTTCCATCTCTGATCTCCGGCAGTGTGCTGGTGGAATACATATTCAACATCCGGGGCATGGGGTCACTTTCACTGCTGGCTCTTTCCAGCCGTGACTACCCATTGCAGATGGCACTTTTCGCCTTCACCGGGGTATTGACTCTGGCCGGGATCCTGATCTGCGATCTGCTCTATATGGCTGCAGACCCCAGAATCAGGTTGACAAAATGATAAAATGATGATACTTTATGTAAAGTAAGTTGTATACAGGAGGATAACTTTATGAAGTTTTTGCGTTTTCTGGCCGTTGCCGTCATGTTCTTTACTGCTGCCGCCCTCTTTGCCGCCGATGATGAATTGCCGGTGGATGCGACCCCGATGGATATGCTCAATTTTCTCCGTCATGCCGCAATAAAAAATGATTCAAGTCTGGCACTTCAGGTGGTGCACGGTCAAATGGCCCAGCAGATGATCCGCACCGGCAAAATCCCCAAAGACCTGCGGGAGAAAATGCTCAATCTGACTGCCGCTTTTGAAGACACCTGTATCCGGCAGACTTCCGGCCGGGCAGTGATCTATGCCATTATCGATCAGAATGGTAAAAAAAGTTGCTTCCAGATCAAATTCAGCGAAATTTCCGAAGGAGTCCTGCGACTCACCGAAATCACCCCCGGAACCATCCCCGGAGCAAGAGTTTATCTGGAACGTTTCCTCAATGCCTGCAATGACGGCAATAAAGAGATGTTTCACGCTTTCCTGTCTGAAGCATTGAAAAATCAATTCCCCGATATTCCGGCCGGTTTGCAGCCCCACTGCCAGGCGGGCATCACCCAGCGGCAGAACAGCGATACCGTCGCAATCTTTTCTGTGACCAGATCCGGTATCACCGGTAATATCAAACTGACCAAAGACAAAGAGAGTTTTTTCTGGGAAATTGCCGAAATCGATCCTGTTCTGACTGCCCCGCTGCCCCAGCACGCTTTGTGGCGTCTGGCAGATTACACCAAAATCTATTTACAGCACCGGGATTCTGTCGTTGCATTGTTAAGACAGGAAAGGGAGAATGCGACCAACGTCAAAAGAGCCGCCAAAACCCGGTTTTATGAAGAAGCCAAAAACAGAGCCGTGAATGACGAAGCATTGAAAGATGAAATCGGCAAACCGGAGCAAGTCGTGCGGGATTTTATAGAAGAAGTATATATCCCCAGAATGTTAAAAGACTATAAAAATTATGTCAAAGAGGAAATCAATTATTATGAAAATATTATCTCTGCAACGGAAGCAGAAATTGAAGTTGAATACAAAGAAATAGTAGATGGTGACAAACTTCATTCTTTTTACAAATATAAATTGCGAAAAAATGGTGACACATGGCAAATAGTCACTCAGGAAAATGACAGCAGTAAATATGATTTGCAGGAAACTACCGCGGAATGGATCGCAGAAATTCCCGATGAACGGTTGAGAGCCTTGATGCAAGAGGTTATTGATGTCGCTTTTGAAAATATCGCCCCGTTTTTCGCTGACGGATATTTATCACAGGAGATGTTCACCGATACGGATACTTGTTTCAACTTGCTTGAGTTGTTGAGTGCCCACACGCTCTGGCAGTCACAGGTCGCCGCCAACGGCGATGTCGCAGTGACCGTGAAAAATCCGGCAAACGGCAAAACTGAAAAGATCATCTTTGCCAGAGTCGGCCGGGAGTGGAAGATCAAAGCCGTGCCGGAGATAAAACCACCGAAAAAGCAGCAACCGGAAAACAATGCGGAAGAACCGCAGACCAATGCAGAATAAATTTACAGTATGATGCCGAATACGTTGCCTTCCGGATCGATCCCCCGTAAGGCTTTTTTGCCGTAACGGGCAAATTCTTCAGTAAGCGGAGTACCGTTTTTCTGCATCCGTTGTTTCAATGCTTCAAAATCAGGGTGCTTCAAAACAAAACGGCAGGCACTTGAGGAGTGTTCCAGAAAAGTGGCATTACACTGCTCAAGGATCAGTACTGTCGATCCATTCAACCGGAATACAACTTGAAAATTACTGTCAAATTCCGGTTCGCCCAAGCCGAGCGTTTCCCGGTAAAAATAGCGGCAGACATCAATATCCGCCACCAGAAGCACTATCTCACAATCCATAAAAAATCCTCCGATGGGTGCAATATAAACCGCTTTGCAAAAATTGTCAAGTAAAAATCCGCTTTTTTACCGCTTTTTGCTTGCGAAAAAGCGTTTAACAGCGTAAATTATATGAGGTGCAGAATTAACTGTTAATTTTTACAGAGGTTTTTATGATCAACGATCCAGCAAATTGCGTCTACCGCAATCCTTTGACCGACCGCTACGCCGGTAAAGAAATGAGTTTTATCTGGTCCCCGCAGCACAAACACTCCACCTGGAGAAAACTCTGGCTGACCCTCGCCACTTGCGAAAAAGCCCTCGGATTGCCCATCACCGATGAACAGATCGCCGGTTTGGCCGCCCATCAGGAAGATATCGATTTTGAACGGGTCGCCGAATTGGAAAAAGAGTTGCGTCACGATGTGATGAGCCATATCCGTGCCCTTTCTGAACACTGCCCCGAATCCGCCCCGATCATCCACCTCGGTGCGACCAGTTGCTTTGTCACCGACAATACCGAATTGCTCCAGATCAAAGAGGCATTCGCCGTCGTCCGGGGCAAATTGCTCAAACTTATCGCCAATCTGGCGGATTTCTGTGAAGAAAACCGGGCCGTCCCCATGCTGGGATTCACCCACTTCCAGCCCGCGCAGCTGACCACGCTCGGCAAAAGATTCGCCCTTTATCTGCAGGACTTCGTCCTCGATTTTGAACGTCTGGAAAATGAAGTTGCCAATCTTCCTTTCCGCAGTGTCAAAGGCACTACCGGTACTCAGGCCAGTTTCCTCGAACTCTTTGACGGCGATCATGACAAATGCCGTCAGCTGGAAAAAGATGTCGCCAAAGCCATGGGCTTTGACCGGGTGATCGCCCTTTCCGGGCAGACCTACACCAGAAAAGTTGACTATTTCGTGCTTTCCACCCTTTCCGGTATCGCCCAGAGTGCGGCAAAAATGGCCACCGATATCCGTTTGCTGGCCAGCATGAAAGAAGTCGAAGAACCTTTCGGCAAAAAACAGGTCGGTTCCAGTGCCATGGCCTACAAACGCAACCCCATGCGGAGCGAAAGAGTCACTTCGCTTGCCCGCTACGTCATGAATCTGCCCGGCAATGCCGCCATGACCCATGCCACCCAATGGTTCGAGCGTACCCTCGATGACTCGGCCAACCGCCGGGTGGTACTGCCGGAAGCATTCCTCGCCACCGATGTCATCCTTTCCATTCTCATCAACGTCACCGACGGTTTGCAGGTCTGGAAAAAGGTCATCGAAAAACACATCAATGCCGAATTGCCCTTCATGGCCACCGAAAACCTCCTCATGGAAGCCGTCAAACACGGCGGCGACCGTCAGGAACTTCACGAAGTCATCCGTGAACACTCCATGGCCGCCAGCCGCCGGGTCAAAGAAGAAGGTCTGGATAATGACCTCATCGACCGTCTGCGTAACGATCCGGCTTTCGCCGTTATCAAAGATGATTTCGATACCATCATCAATCCGTCGGCATTCATCGGCCGTGCCCCGCAGCAGGTGGAAGCATTCCTCGCAGAGGTCGTCCGCCCGATCCTCGAGGCCAACAAAGATGCCATCAAAAGCGGCGACAGCGTAAACGTCTGATAATTTCTGAATCAAGGAGTTCATATCATGGCTTTCATGGATAAAAATTACCTCATCGGCAATGCTGCCGGTATGCAGATTTTTGATACCGTCAAATCTCTGCCCGTGGTCGACCCCCACAACCACGCCAATGTCAAAGAGATCGCCGACAACAACTGTTATGCCGACGCATGGCAGCTCTTTGCCGCCACCGATCACTACGTCTGGGAAATGATGCGTAAACGCAATGTCCCCGAAGCGATGATCACCGGCAAAGATGCTTCCGGAGAGGAAAAATTCCTCGCTCTGGCAAAAGTCTTTCCCGAAATCGCCGGCAACCCGGTCTACGAGTGGATCCACCTTGATCTGAAACGCTATTTCGGCATTGAGGAACTGCTCTCGGAAAAAACCGGCAAAATGATCTACGATGCCGTCAATGCGAAACTGGCCACCGATGCCTACCGTCCGCAAGCCCTGCTCACCGGACCGCTCAACGTGAAAGTGATGAGTTCCACAGATGACCTGATCGACACACTGGAGGATCACGCCAGAGCCAATGAGGCATTCGGCAGAGTCCTCATCCGCCCGACCTGGCGGCCGGATAAAGCCATGAAAATTTTTGCCCCGGCATGGCGGCCATACATGAATCAGGTCGCAGAACGCTTCAATATCAAACTCAACAGCGTGCGGGATCTGGTCGACGCATTCAAAATCAGTCACGATTACTTCGCTGAACGCAACTGCCGGGCCAGCGATCACGGACTGGAATATCCGGTATTCGCCGATGTCGATGAAAAAGAGGCCGACCGCATTTTCCGCAAAGCCATGGCCGAAGAAACCATCACCAAAGAGGAAACCGACCGTTTCATGGGATTCATTCTCGCCGAAGCGGCGGAATTGAACAGTCAGACCGGCTGGGTCACGCAGTTGCACCTCGGTGCCGTCCGGGATGTGAGAAATACCCTTTACAACGCATTGGGCCCCGATGTCGGCGGTGATATCAGTGATCATTATCTGGATTATGCTCCGGCATTGTGCAGTTTCCTCAACCGTTTCGACGACCGGCTCAAAACTGTACTGTACTGTCTGGAAGCATCCCATCAGGGAACGCTGGCGACCATCTCCCGCGCTTTCGGGGCAAAAGTCGCCCTCGGTTCAGCATGGTGGCTGCTCGACACCCCGATCGGCATGTCCCGTCAGCTGGAATACATCGGTTCCGCCGATACCTTGAGTAATTTCGCCGGAATGGTTTCCGACTCTCGCAAACTTTTGAGTTACGGCTCACGTTTTGAAATGTTCCGCAGAGTCATGTCTGATGTGCTGGGCAGAATGGTCGAACGCGGCCAAATGCCCGATCAAATCGCATTTGATCTGGCCGAACGCATGGCTTACAGCGGTACCAAGAAATTCTGGAATCTGTAAAACATCAAATATCATAAGGAATTTATTACTATGGCTAAAAGTGAACTCTACAAAGCCGCCGGTGTCGATATCGATTTGGCGACCACCCTTCTTGATCGGGTCAAAGCCGACCTCGGCAGTACCCGCCGCCCGGAAATGCTCACCCCCATCGGCGGATTCGGCGGTCTCTTTCAAATCGACCTGACCAAATACAAAGAACCCGTCATGGTCGCCAGTATCGACGGCGTAGGTACCAAACTTATGGTCGCCGCCATGATGGAAAAATATGATACCGTCGGCATGGATATCGTCAACCACTGTATCAATGACATCTCCGTTCAGGGTGCAGAACCGGTCTACTTCCTCGACTATATCGGTATCGGCAAACTGCGTTCACCGCTTTATGAAGAGGTCCTCAGCGGTATCGCCAAAGCCTGTAAAGCCGCCGGTTGTGCCGTTCTCGGCGGAGAAACCGCCGAAATGCCCGGTATGTACGGCAATGACTTCGACCTCGTCGGTGTCATCACCGGTATCGTGGAAAAAAGCAGGATCATCACCGGCGAAAAGATCCGCCCCGGTCATGTCGCCATCGGTATCGCTTCCAATGGTCCTCACACCAACGGCTTCAGTCTGGCCCGCAAAATTCTCTTTGACAGCGGCAAATACACCGCCCGAACTTATGTGGAAAGCCTCGGCGAAACCGTCGGAGAAGCCCTGCTCCATCCCCACATCTGCTACTATCCGGCCATCCGTCAGGCAATGAATGAAGGTCTGGCCCTCGATGGTATCGCCCATATCACCGGAGGCGGTCTTTACGACAATGTGCCCCGTATCCTGCCGGCGGATGTATCGGTCAAATTCGATCCTTCCGCCCTGCCGGTGCCGCCGATTTTCAAATTGATGGTCGAAGAAGGCGGTGTCAGCCACACCGAAGCATACCGGGTATTCAACATGGGTGTCGGTATGGTCTGGTTCGTCCCGGCCGATGCCGAAGCCCGTGCATTGGAGATCATCCGGGCCAACGGATATGTCGCTGAACACATCGGCGAAGTCGTCCCCGGAAACAAAAGCGTCGAAGTTGCGGAATAATTTGCCATGCTGCACCTGGAGCGGTTGAAACAGTTTTTCGGATTCCGGCAGAACCCCAGCCGGAATCTCAAGGAAAGATTCGGTGCGATCACCGAATTGATCTTCGGAAGTCAGACTCATGAAAAAGCCGGCCGGTTCCGGCAGGCTTTTCAGTCACTTGTCCACCCGCTTCTGGTCAAAAACGGCCGGATCGATGAGGCAGGGAAAGAGATCTACCGGAGATTGCTGGAGGAGTATTTCAATCTCCGGATCGCCGAGACCCACCTCGCCGAATTGACTGCGATCGCCCCGATGAATAAGGATTCCGCAGTCAGAACTGTGCTTGAAACCGCTCCGGATAAAGCGATCCGCACCGCAGAATTTCTGATCACCCTGACCGTATCCCTCGGTGGCAATACCGACAACATACGTTTTGTCAAAGATGTGTCACTGGCGTTGGGCATGGAGCCGGAGGATTTTTCCGCTTTTCTGCGGAAAATGACCGAAGATGAGATGCGTAAACAGCGGATGAACAACTCCCGGCGGGGGATCATCGCCGCATTGGTGATCATCGTGGTATTTTTCCTGACCGCCAAATATTTGCAATCTGTGATATTCGGCCTGCTTCTGGCCTGTATTTTACTGCCGATGGAGCGTTTCTTTGAAAGACGTCTGCGAAGTAAAAAAGGGTTCTTCTTTTTACTTACCAAAGTCGTCAGTGCAATAACCTTTCCATTGAAAAAACTTTCTCTCCAACTGACCAGAAAAAGCGAAGATCAACCGGAAAAAAAAGCAACCGATGCTAAAAAACAGAGTATGAAAACCGTCAGACAGGCGGTCATACTTACGTCAATCACAGCATTGATCATCGCCGGAGCGGCCCTTTTCGGAATTTCCAAATTGACCGGACACTATATGCACGATCTGCAGTTATCCATCCGCCACTGGGAAGCGGAAAGATTGATGAGCAATGACGGTGACGGCCAAAGCCGTACCGGTTATGTTCTGGAAAAACTGCGTAACAACTTTGAATCGATCCCGATCATCCAGCGGGCCATCGACCAACTGGGCAAGGCCTTGAAAAATCCGGAATTCCGTCAGCAGTTGATCGACAAAGCCAGTGAAAACGGTCACAGCATTTTCGGAGTGACCAGCAGTGTGCTTTCCGGATTGGTTTCATTTTTGTGCAACCTTTTACTGACCGTATTTTTCGCCTTGCTCTTTCTTTTCAAATTCGCAGAATTCAGCACCCGGAAAGATGGGGAAATTTCCGGAAGCGAATATATCGTTCGCAATTTTTTCAACGGCATCTGGCTGCCCGGTGCCGATGAAAACCTGATTCAGGATACCTGCCGGATCATCAAAGGCATCCTCAAGCGTCTGCAGATCTGGCTCAAAGGTTACATAACTTTGATCATGGTCGATTCCACGGTCTACACCACCTGCTTTTTCTTTCTCGGAGTGCCGTTTTTCCTGCCCTTGGGCCTGATCGCCGGTTGCGGTATCGCCCTGCCCTATCTCGGTCCGGTGATCTCCTGCTGTCTGACTCTGTTGGTCAGCATTGCCGTCGGCGGAGCCACCGGTGAAATGCTGTTGGCCATCATCATCTGTTATCTGATCTACAACGGTATCATTGAACAATTCATCCTCTATCCGGCAGTGATCGGTGACTCTTTGGGATTGAGCACTCTGGAAACGATCATTGTCGTACTCCTCGGCGCGATCATCGCCGGGATTCCCGGTATGATCTTTTCCCTGCCGGCAGCATCGGTGGCAAAATTCATCATTCCGCAGATCTACCACGGATTTTCCGGAAGAAAACGGATTTTGCCGGGGGAAGATCAAAAATGAAATTGCGTATTCCCGAATGGTTCTTTCTGTTTATCTCTCTCATGCTGATCTCCGGATGTCAGCATGACGTTTATTTGGAAAATATCGGTCCGGAAGGCCGCTCCGGATATGAAGATGCCTTAATTTTCAATGGCAACCTGAGTGCCGAAACGGTAAATTTGCTGGGCAACCATCTGTTGTATCAGCAAATAGATGCTTCGCCGCTGCAATTCATCGATGAATTGGAAAGACTCTGCGAAGTTGAGCCGGTGCCCCGTTTTTTTATCGCCATTGCTGAAACATCTCAATTGCTGGCCGCCAGATTACAGGATGATCCGGATAACGCCGTCAAATATCATCTGACCACGCTGATCTACACCCAGAAATATTTCCAATATGCTATAGACAACCGTTCCACCTTGCTCTTCAATCCCGAAGCGATCGTGGCTGTACGCTGTTACAACATGGCCCTGACCGAAGTATTCGCCTATTTAAGGCAACAGGATCTCCACCGGGCCGGAGCCTTTGAATTGACCGCCGCCGGTGGTCAGAAACTTCACTTCGAACTGCCGAAATTCTCCTTGCCGGTCAAACCTGAAAATATCCTTGCATTTGAGTTGTGTGCCGACTTCCGGCCGGTGAATCTCACTCACAACAGCCGCCGCTTCGGTATCGGTGTGCCGCTGGTGTGTGAATTGAAAAATAATTCCATGCCGGAAACCAATTTCGCCGAAGGTCAGGTGATTCCCGCCACATTGGCGATCCGCATTGAAACCGATACTCATGATCCGGCCCGGCGGACTGCCCGGCTCTATTATCTGGATTCACGGTCGGTGGATGAAGTCACCGTGAATAATGTTACCGTGCCGCTGGCCCAGGATTTTTCCACGCCTCTGGCGTATATGGTAAAAAATCCGCCGCCATTTGACTTTTTACAGAGAACGTTTCAAATCGAATTGACCAGCAGCCAGGTAGGTCTGTACCATCTGGAACCGCACAATGACAATCGGATACCGATAGTTCTGGTCCACGGATTGCTTTCCGACATCCGCACCTGGCTGCAATTGATCAATACTCTGCAAAGTGATCCGGAATTACGCAAAAATTACCGTTTCATGGGCTTTTCCTACTCCAGCGGCAACCCGATCTTTGTGTCGGCGATGCACTTGCGTCAGGCGTTGCTCGCCGAAAGGGAAAGATTGCGTCAGGATGGCCGGGATCTGACCAAATTTGATCAGATGATCCTGATCGGTCACTCCATGGGCGGATTGATCTCCCGACTGATGATCTCAAGGTCTGATGACAAACTTTTATCCGGATTCATCGGTGAGGAGGTATACCGGCAGGCCGCCGACCGTGCCGCTCCGGAATTCCGCACCATGATGATCTTTGAACCGGTACCATCGGTAAAAAGGGTAATATTCATCGCTGTGCCGCACCGCGGTTCGGAATTGGCCCAGAGCTGGTTGGCCAAAGTCGCATCATCCATGATCGAAATCCCCTCTTATCTGATCGAATTCAACCGGGAACTTATTTCCGGATTGATCAATATCCCGGAAGACCAGAAGTTACGTATGATGGGTACATTCACCGGGATCGACAACCTTGCACCCACCGGAACTGCGTTGCGATTGCTCAATTTGATGCCGATTTGCAACATCCCCTATCACTCGATCATCGGCAATACTGAACAGCGTGGCGTCCCCGGCGGCAGTGATGGCGTAGTTCCCTATGCCAACAGTCACCTTAACGGGGCGGCAAGTGAAGTCGTCGTAAAATCCGGCCACAGTGTGCAACAGAATCCTCTGGCGATTCAGGAAATAAAACGTATTCTCAAAGAACATCTCAGGACACTTCATAATGAATAATCTATTCAATCGGGAAAAACTTCATGATCTGCGGCGGAAATTTCTGCTCAATACCGGCAAAATAATTTTCAAAATATTTTGGTTCATATTGCGTCTGGCAATTCTGTTTGCCGGCGTGTGGATGCTGGCGGCCATGCCGGTCGTACTGCATCTGCCCGGCTGGGCAACGGGGATATTTTCCTTCGCGGCGGTGTTTTTATTCATTGCCGGATTCAAATACAAAAGCACGGTTATTCCTTTGCTCATTTTGGAAACGGCATTTATAACTTACTTTGTCACCCTCACCCCGGAAGAACAATTCAAAAATGTCGAATTCCGCCGGGTCTTTGCCGTCAAACCGGAGATCCGCTATCTGGATGACAACCGTTTTGAAGTCATCAATCTGCGGCAGAACCGTTACCCGGAAAATTACGATGAAGATGCTCCTTATGATGACGTTTTCGTCAATAAAATATTTGACTTATCCAAAGTCGAATCCATGCAATTTGTCACGGTGTACTGGGATGGGATGTGTTATGCCGCTCACAATATGCTCAATTTCAAATTTTCCGACGGGAATGAATTGACCGTTTCGGTTGAACCGAGAACCCCGGCCGGAGTTGACCGCCAACCTTTTACCTGTTTATGCAAACAGCAGGAATTGCTGTTTATTTTGAGCGATCCGGGCGATCTGCTCGATTTGAGAAGCCGGGTGCGGGGTGAAGATATGTATGTTTTTGAAACAACTTTCACCCCGCTGGAGTGTCAGGCGATCCTGACCGGTATCATCGGAAAAGTTTACTCTCTTTATCACAATGCCGAATTCTACGACCTGATAAAGGCCAACTGCATCACCGCTCTTTTGCCTTACTTCCGCAACGCCAGACCCGGATTGCAGTGGGATGCAAGATGTTTATTCAATGGCTTCTTTGACCGGTTGCTGTTTGAGCAAGATGTCCTTATCCGCCGGCCGGGCGAAAGTTTTGAATCTTTGAAATCACGTTCATTCATCAAAGGAAAATCTCAAGGCCGGTTGTAAAATCGGCTTTGAGGGATTATATTATTATATGACAAGCGGATATAGATAATACCAAACCCCTGAAAAAAAATATGAAAAAAACTTCTGCCACGTTGCTGAAACAAACCAAACTGATAAAAAGTATTCCCAATTTTCTGACGATCTGCAACTCTTTATGCGGTTTCGCCGCCATTTTGTTGTTGCTGCCGATCAGTGACACAACTTCCCTGGAAAGTGCCATCAGAACTTTCGTGATCTGTTCGGTAATGATTTTCTCGGCCATGATTTTTGACGTTTTTGACGGATTTGCCGCCAGATTGCTCAATGCAGTAAGTCTGCATGGTATACAGATGGATTCACTCTCTGACATGGTGACATTCGGCGTGACTCCGGCGGTGATGATCGCGGCGGCCTCCAGATGCTTTTTCGGCTGGGATATGAATCTGTGGCAGCACATTTACGTCTATTTGCTCTGTTCAGTATATATCGGTGGAGCGGCATTGCGTCTGGCTACCTACAATGTCAATGCCACCATGAAAACCAAAAGTTCTGATAACTTTTCCGGATTGCCCTCTCCCGGCGGAGCGGCGGCGATCTGTGTGGCGATCTTTTTTCTCAGTGCCAACAGCGGTCTTTCGGAAAAAACACTGTATTTCTCCGCCTGGATACTGCCGGCTTATTCCGCCATTCTCGGCTTGCTGATGAATAGCACCATCCCCTATATCCACGCCGGAAAGTGGCTGATGTCGATCCGCCGCAACCGTAAAAAACTGCCGTTGGTGGTGCTGATGCTGGCAGTGATCGTCTGTTTCAGAGTCAATGGCCTGACTTTCCTCACTCTGGCCTATATCTTCTCCGGCCCGGTGATGCTGATCTTTGAAAAAATCTACAATAAAAAACAGGCACAGGAGTCCAAATGAAAATCCTGATCACCGGCGGAGCCGGATTCATCGGCGGTCACCTGACCGAAGCATTGCTCAAACGCGGCGATGAGGTCGTCGTGGCAGATAATTTTTCCACGGGTTCACGGGATAACCTCTTTCCGGTCAATGGCAAAATGGCCACGATCGTAGAGATGGATATCGCCGGAGAACCGGAAAAACTGCGGGAGTTGATCCGTCAGGCCGATGTCGTTTTCCACCTGGCAGCCGCTGTCGGTGTGGAACTGGTTGTCAATGATCCGGTACATACGATCCAGACCAATATTGACGGATCGGCCCATGTGGTCAAGGCCGCTTCCGAATTTGACAAACGGCTTTTCATCGCCTCAACCAGCGAAGTTTACGGCAAATCAGACCATGAATATTTCAGTGAATCAGACGATTTACTGATCGGTTCGCCCTATCACTCCCGCTGGAGTTATGCGTGCAGTAAACTGCTTGATGAATTCTATTTGATGGCTTATCATCAGGCCGCCGGTTTGAGAGGTACTGTGGTAAGATTTTTCAATACGGTCGGCCCCCGGCAAACCGGGAAGTACGGCATGGTCGTCCCCCGGTTCGTCGCCAATGCTCTGGAAAACAAGCCTCTGAAAATTTACGGTGACGGCGGTCAGTCACGCTGTTTCTGCCATGTGGCCGATGTGGTGCGGGCATTGCTTTTACTGCTGGATGATGACCGCAGTATCGGAAATATCTACAACATCGGCAGCAACCGCCTGATCACCATTACCGGGTTGGCAGAATTGGTCATCAGCCGTCTCAAAAGCGATTCAAAGATGGAATACATCCCTTACGACAAAGCCTACGCCAAAGGTTTTGAGGATATGCGCCGCCGCAAACCTTCTCTGGAAAAACTTTCCGCTCTGGTAAACTGGCAGCCGGAGCACACTCTTGAACAGATTATTGATGATGTTGCCCAAGAAATATTGAGAAAAAAGTGCTGACGTGCTTGAAAATATTAAAATGTGGTGTATATTCTTATCTTGACAATGTTTTCAAACAATTATTAAACATAAAGAGAGACTTAGCAATGAAAAAAGACATCCATCCCGCTTACGGCGATGCCGTTGTAACTTGTGCTTGCGGTGCTACTTGGACCATCAAATCCACCCGTAAAGAATACAAAGTCGGCATCTGTGCCAAATGCCATCCGTTTTTCACCGGCAAACAGAAATTCGTCGATACCGCAGGTCGTATCGATAAATTCAACCGCCGCTACAAAAAAGCATAAGCTTGATTGTAAAAATTACTGGCTTGCCGGATTCCGGCAAGCCTTTTTTTGACTGTTTATCATGACTCCGGCTGATATCACCAATCACATCGACAAACTCCGTTCCCGGGCAAAGGAATTGGAGGAGTTGCTTGCATCTCCGGAAATATTCAACGATATGGCCAACTTCCGCAAATTGAGTCAGGAATTGAGCAAACTTACCGGATTATTCGCCGATTTTGACCGTTGGAAAACTGCCTTATCCGGTATCGCCGCTGATAAAGAACTGCTGTTGCAGGAGTCTGATCCCGAAATGCGTGCTTTGCTCGATGAGGAGATCACCGCACTGCAAAACGAGTGTATAACTCTGGAAAACCATGTGCAGTTATCACTTCTGCCACCGGATCCCAATGATGCCAAAAATATTATCATCGGTATCAAACCGGCTGCCGGCGGTGATGAAGCTGCTCTCTTTGCCGGTGAATTGTGCCGGGCATATATACACTTCGCCGAATCGCAGAATTGGAAGGTGGAAATTCTCGATCAAACGGATACCGATCTGGGCGGGATAAAAGATGTCTCCTTTTCACTTTCCGGGTGCGATGTTTACAGCAAAATGAAATTTGAAAGCGGTGTCCACCGGGTCCAGCGGGCCCCGGCGACCGAAGCCGGTGGCCGGATCCATACTTCCACCGTCACCGTAGCCGTTATGCCGGAAGCCGAAGCCGTCGAATTGAATATCAAACCGGAAGAATTGCGTTTTGATGTTTTCCGCTCCAGCGGTGCCGGCGGTCAGCACGTCAATACCACCGATTCGGCGGTGCGTGTGACCCACATACCCAGTGGATTATCCGTGGCCAGTCAGCAGGAAAAATCCCAGCACCGCAATAAGGAGATCGCTCTGCGTATCCTCTACGCCAGACTGTTGGAACATAAACAACAGCAGGAGCAGGAAAAACTCGCCGCCGATAAACGCTCTCAAGTAGGTACCGGCGACCGCAGTGAAAGGATCCGCACCTACAACTTCCCGCAAAACCGGGTCACAGATCACCGTTACAATGTATCATCTTTTGATCTGCCCAAGATCATGGAAGGGGAATTCGGACTTATCCTTGACCGGATCCTGCAGATCCACTGTGAACAGCAATTGGAATCTTTGCGGCAGCAATAAATATCAGTTACCGCCAAGCAACTGCCGTTTGACATCGGCAAAAGATTCACGCATTTTGCTTTCACTGCCGCAAGCCCGGCGGATATTGTGGTCATCAAGTATCCGGAATTTGCCGGAATAAATACTCTTTTGCAACTTCCAGCCGCCGGAAACGTCCACATTTTCCCAGAATAATTCATCCCCCGGATGACGGACTGAATTTTCCTCATCCTGAATAACCGTGATTTCCCGGAATTCCGGCAGACGGCGGTAAAGCCGGGCCAATTCATACAAGTACAAATAGGCATAGTGATTGAATGGCCCGAACAACTCTTTCGGTGCCCGTGATTCAAAAACCCTCATGTCACGCTCCGACCAGCCGTAAAGCCCCAACGGGGTATGACCGATGACCTCCCCGAGGGGATAGAGATACTTCAAAACCCAGTCATCCGGATTGTAGACCATGCAACAGGTAAAGCGGATAGCATCCAGCGACCGCCGGATGCGGGGATCATCATCACCGATCGCTCCGCCCAACAAGGCCGATGAATGGACTTTTATATTGCGACGGGCCAACTCACACAACACTTCAACTGCGATCCGCGCCCCGATGGAGTGCCCGATGATGATCAATTCACGGCGTTGGGCTTCCGGCATGGCCAGCACTCTGGCCAAAACCTGTTTGGTATGGGCATCGGCTTTGGATTCGACCAGCGACCACCGCAGATCCATGCCGTCCCACGATTGCACGGTGATCGTTTCATCCGGAAAAATATCTTTCAGGATCCTCACACAACCATCCCGGCTGGAATCCACTCCGGTCTGCCAGCCTGGAATAAAAAATACTTCGGCAGCCAAAGGTAAAACCGCAAACATCGACCAAAAAAGCAAAAATCGCATAATTCCCCCTTTTCATCTAATACTATAAGGCATTTTCCCGTAAATGTCAAGCACTCGGCAATTGAAAAATAAAAAAAGCAGGCTATATTATAGTTTGAACTTTAAACGATGGAGTGTGTTAAAATCGAAACGCAAACTGCAACTGATCCGGTATTCATCACCACTGCGCAGGATTTCCGTTTGCCGGAACCCCTGAAACTGGATTGCGGCCGGATCCTCAAAGATGTCAATATCCGTTATGAAACTGCCGGTACGCTCAATGCGGAGCGTTCCAATGCAGTGCTGGTCAATCACGCCCTTACCGGCGATGCCCATGTCTGCGGCCGCCACACCCCGGAAGATAAGAAGCCGGGCTGGTGGGATGAGATGATCGGTCCGGGAAAAATGGTCGATACCAATAAATATTTTGTGATCTGTTCCAATGTGATCGGCGGCTGTTCCGGTTCGACCGGACCGCAATCCATAGATCCGGATACCGGCAAACCTTACAACATGACATTCCCCGTGATCACGGTGGCTGACATGGTCAGAGCCCAGAAACAATTGATCGACCATCTCGGTATCAAAAAACTGCTGGCGGTTCTGGGCGGTTCCATGGGCGGAATGCAAGTTTTGCAGTGGGCGGTAAGTTATCCGGATATGATGCAGGCGGTGATCCCCATCGCCACAGCGTGTCAGTATTCGCCGCAGAATATCGCTTTTGACTGGGTGGCCAGAGAAGCGATCAAGGCCGATCCGAATTGGAAGGGCGGAGAATACAGTGCCGATAATGTCCCTGCCCGCGGCTTGGCGGCGGCCCGGATGCTGGCTCATATCACCTATTTATCTGAAGAATCCATCAGCCGTAAATTCGGCCGTTCATTGCAGGACAAAACGGATAATTACGACTACGATTTTGACTTTGACTTCGCGGTGGAAAGTTACTTGCAGTATCAGGGACGGCGTTTTGTCGAGCGTTTCGATGCCAACAGTTACTTTTACATTACCCGTTCCACAGATTATTTCGATCTGACCGCCAATACCGGCGGCGATCTGGCCAAAGCCTTTGAAAAGGTCAAAGCAGCCTTTCTGGTGGTTTCGTTTTCCAGTGACTGGCTCTTTCCGACCGGTCAATCCAAACGGATCGTGGAGGCACTGCTGAAAAACGGTAACGATGTGAGTTTCTGCGAAATCAAATCCGGCTACGGACACGATGCGTTTTTGCTGGAAGTAGACACTCTGGGCCGGATGGTCCGGGATTTCCTCCATTATCAGCAGGAGGCGTATACCAATGAGTAACAAAGCAAATTTCGATGCGAACCGCAGACGGGATCTGGAGATCATCGCCGGTCTGGTGACACCCGGAATGAAAGTCCTTGATCTCGGTTGCGGCGACGGAATATTTTTGAAGCAGTTGAAAAAGGAAAAACAGGCCTCGATCCTCGGAGTGGAGATCGATCAGGATTCCATTGTCCACTGCATCGGCAACGGAGTGCCGGTCATTCAGGGCGACCTCAATGATGATTTGGACTACCTGCCGGATCAGTCTTTTGATCTGGTTGTCTTGAGTCACACTTTGCAGGAAACCCGGCGGCCCGACCGGTTATTGAAAGATATTGTGCGTATCGGCAAAAAAGCGGCCGTGAGCGTGATCAATTTCGGTCACTGGCGGTGCCGTCTGCAAGTGGCATTCAAAGGAAAAATGCCGCGCAGTTCCCATATGCCGTTTCAGTGGTATGACACGCCAAACATCCACTTTTGCACATTGAAAGATTTCCGTAATTTATGTGCTGATCTCGGCATCCGGATCGTCGCGGAATATCCTGTATCCGGCCGCTATCCGCGGATGACCAGACGCCAGCCGAATCTATTCGCTATCGGTGGAGTTTTCGTATTGGAAGCCGCCGGCAAATAAAAGTAAAAAAATCCCGGTTCATGTAAAAAAAATATCTGACACACCAAATCAGAACTTGGCAAGGTAAGTTTTGCAACCCAAAAAGAACGGACACTGCAGAAAAATCATTCGCAATGTCCGTTCTTTTATTTTCAATTCAAGGCAGGGATTATTTTTTCAGCAACTTTTCCAGAGCATCAATGGTGCGGTCTGCCGCTCCACGGTGCGGAGCAATCGCTTCATAAGCCCGGCGGCCGGATTCCTTACGCAATTCCGGTGATGCGATCAACTGCGACAAGGTGCCGGGCAATTCAGCATCCGAACAGCAACTGACCGCATTTTCCGCATCCAATATCTTGAGAATATAGCGGAAATTACGCAGTAACTGCCCGGTAACGATCGGTTTGCCCAGCAATGCCGGTTCAATCAGATTATGCCCCTCATCGTGACCGGCAAAACTTTTTCCCATCACCACGATATCGGCACTATTCATCAGCAGCAACATTTCCCCGGTCGTATCAGCAAGCACCACATCCACACTTTTTTCCGGCAGAAAACTTGAACTGCGACGGGTGAACTCAATGCCATTTGACTCAAGCATCTGTGCCACATCATCGCCCCTTTCCGCATGACGGGGAACCAGAACCAGTTTCAGCTTGGCAAAACGCTCTTTCAATTTGACATAACACTCTGTCAGCAACTCCTCCTCGCCCGGATGAGTACTGGCTCCCAGCACGATCACATTTTCCGGATCACTGCCGAAATACACATCAAAAACATTGCCCTCCGGCAACTCCGGTATCTGCTGATCAAATTTCATATTCCCGCCGACTTCCACTTTCGCTTTGGGCGAGACCGACAGAAAACGCCTGGCATCGACCTCGGTCTGGGTCATGATCATGGAAAATTTACGCAACAACGGCGAAAAAAACAACTTCCCGAAACGGCGGTAACCTTTGGCCGAATGATCCGACATCCGGGCATTGACCAGAAATACCGGAATATCTTTGTTGGCGGCGATCGAAATCAGATTGGGCCAGATCTCCGTTTCAAAAATCACCAGTTGCGACGGACGGAAAAGCCGCAACGCTTTACGCACCATCCACGGAAAATCAATAGGACAGAAAATCACTGCCGTATTTTCCGGACACTTCAATCTTGCCACATCCTGACCGGTCGTGGTCGTCGTGGAAAGAATAAATTTCTTATCCGGATAACGCTGCAAATAACGGCGGATCAACGAAAGTGCCACCACCGTTTCACCCACGCTCACGGCATGGATCCAAGTGGCTCCACGGAAATTTTTCAACTCCTCCTTACGCTTGCCGTAACGGGCAAAACGTTCACCGAAAGTGCTTTTCCAACCACCGCGGCGACGGTATTTGATGATCAATTCCGGCAGAAAAAAGATAAAAACCACCGGCAAAAGCAAGTTATATATCAATCGTCCCATATTATCCCGTATAAATTCATATATCCAGCAATTCCGGTGCACAACGGCGGATCATTTCCTGTGACAACAGCGTTACATCCGCTGAACTGTCACACAATAACGCCTTTTCCACCAATTCACCGCACTCGTGCATCGACAAACTCCGGATCAATCTCTTTACCAGCGGCATCGCTCCGGGTGACATACTCAATTCATTTACTCCCAAACCCAACAGAAACGGCACCATCGACATATCTTCCGCGATCTGACCGCAAACCGCCACCGGAATATTCTGCTTCAATGCCTCGGCAACCGTAAACTTGATCAAACGCAACACCGCCGGATGAGCCGGACGGTACAAATGTGCCACCCTTTCATTGCTCCGGTCCGCCGCCAGCGTATACTGGATCAAATCGTTACTGCCGATACTGAAAAAGTCCGCTTCACGGGCAAAACGGTCGGCCGTCATCGCCGCCGCCGGAGTTTCGATCATCACCCCAAGCGGTATCGAATCAGCAAAAGGTACTCCTCTGCCGGATAATTCCCCTTTGAGCCGGACAATGATCTCTTTGGTTTCCATAAGTTCATCCATACAACTGATCATCGGCAGCATGATCTGCATGTTGCCATGCACCCCGGCACGCATCAAGGCCCGCAACTGGGTTTCAAAAAGATCCCGTCTCTCACGCAAACACAAACGGATCCCGCGCAAACCGAGAAAAGGATTCTGCTCCGCAGAACGCACTATGCCGCTGTTGAGTTTATCCCCCCCGATATCCATCGTGCGGATCGTTACCGGATCATTACCGGCAGAGATCATCAATTGTTTATAGATCTCAAACTGCTCATCCTCATCCGGCAGATGTTTTTCATCCATGAAAATAAATTCAGTACGGAATAATCCGATGCCGCCGGCTCCGTTCTTACGGATCTCGCTGTAATCCTCCTGAAACTCCACATTGGCGGCGATCTCTACAAAAAATCCATCGGTCGTCACCGCCCGCAAATCACTTTCACCCCGCAACTGGCGGTAAATTTCCTCGGCTTCCCGGTTTTTGAGCCGGTACGCCTCCTCGGTACCGGCATCCGGATTGATGATAACTTTGCCGCTGTACCCATCCACGATCATTTTATCGGCCACAGTCAGCGTATCAAGCAACTCACGGGGCAATCCGACCACCGCCGGAAGTTTCAACGAACGGGCCAGAATCGCCGTATGACTGGTCGTACTGCCGGTTTCGACCGCAAATCCCAAAACTTTATCCCGGTTCATTCCCACGGTTTCCGACGGCGTAAGCGTGGAAGCGATCACGATCCTCGGTTCATCATAAGCCAGATCTTTAGGTACTACCTCGGAAATATTGCCGGCAATACGATGACCGACATCACGGATATCCACCGCCCGCTCCTGCAAATAGGCATCTTCCACTGCAGAAAAAGCCGCCGCAAATTTATCCACTGCGTGATAAACTGCCGATTCTGCATCAAAAAGATCCTCGGAAATGCCTCTTTCCACTTCGGCAACCATAGTGCGATCCTCGACCAGAAGCAAATGAGCATCGAAAATATCCGCTTCACGGTCGTGAAGTTTATTGCGGACTTTATCCTGAAGTTCCTGAAGTTGTTTTTTGGTGATCTCCAAAGCCGCATGGAAACGCTCCAATTCAGCCGGAACCATATCTTCAGTAATGGTGAGATTTTTGACCTCTTCAGCCTCGCTGTGGATCAGCATGACCCGCCCGATGGCGATACCGGCAGCAACCGGAGTAGCCTGAACAGTACAACTCGGAACCCGCATCCGTCACCTCGCAATGGCATTACCTGTCGTCAAAATTACGCTCAAAATATTCAGCAACAGAATTGACCGCTTCCGCAGCATCAATACCGCATCCGCGCAACTCAAGTTCAGTATCTTTACCGGCGGCCAGCATCAGCATCGCCAAAACACTGCGGCAATCAGCATCACTGCCTTTGCCATCTGTACGGCGAAGTTTCAATTCCGAATCATATTTACCGGCAATATGCACGATCTGGGCCGCCGGACGGGCATGCAGCCCCATCGCACTGCCGACCCGCACTTTTCTGCATATGCTCGCACCAGTTGTCATCATCGAAACTCCCTGCTCTTTCAAAAAAACTCTCCGGACACCGTCGGTTAAAATAACCGGAAACTTAACATTTCCTTAATATATCACCAAAACCCGATTTTTTCAACCCTTTTATCTTGAGTTGACACGATTTCCGCTTATATTTGTTCAACAGAGGAAGGAGATTATGAAAATGAAAAAGTTTGTTCTCGCAACCGCAGTTATTATGATCGTGGTTCTGCTGATGCTCTCATTCATGATACCATTATGCAGTGCCCAGGTCGGAAACAGTCAGGATTTTTCACCCAGCCGCTATGTACTCGTTGCCGCACAGGTCAATGTTTCATCCCCGCAGATGGGCGGATTGCAAAACACCCAGTATGTGATCGTCAAACTTGATACTGTCACCGGAAAATCGTGGATATTGCAACTGAGCGTCGCCGGAGGAAATGACCCCAAAGTAAATCACTCCATGTGGAAAGAACTCGGCGGACACCGCTGAAGTCAGTGCCGCTTCTGCAAAACACAAAGGACTTCAAAGTGTGCCGTCCGGGGGAACATATCCAGCATCATGGCACTTTTCACTTCATAACCGGAAGCACAAAGTTTTTGCAGATCACGCACCAGTGTATCTGCCGCACAGGAAATGTAGATGATATTACGGGCATTCACACCGATCAGATTTTGCAATGCCTGCTTTTCCATCCCTCCGCGGGGCGGATCGACCAACACGGTGAAATCCTCATGGTCACGCCAGCGTTTCAGAGCCTTGAGTGCATCCCGGGCAAAAAAACGGCAACGGCCGGAAAGTTGATGGTTCCGGGCATTCTTTTTGGCCAGTGCGATCGCTTTACTGCTGACTTCCACGCCGATACATTGCAGATCAGGATCAGATTCCGCCAGTGCGATGGAAAACACTCCCACTCCGCAGTACAACTCCAGTAATGTACGGCACCCGGATCCTTTCACCGCCAGTTTGACCTGCTTTACCAACTCGGCGGCAACTGCCATGTTGGTTTGAAAAAATCCGTCACCGGATACCAGAAATTCCCCGGCTCCATCCAGATTTTCCGAAATCACTCCCGGTGCGGAAAGATCAATCAACTGTGCCTTTTTTTGCATACTGCTTTTACGGAAAAGCGTTTTTCCACAACCGGAGAGATGCAATATCTCATTGATCGATTCATCAGCCAGCAGACATTTATCCACCGGAATAATGCTTTTATTATCCTCTGCCACATAACCGCAAACCCGACCGTCACCATGCAAAATCAGTTTATTACGGTAAAACACTTCGGCAGGAGATGCAAACGGCTTTTGGATGACTTCAGCAGATGCAACTTTACTGCGGATCAGAAAATCATGGAGCTGCCGGTTTTTGATTTCCACTTCATACGCATAATCCATGTGCATATATACACACCCCGGACAACGCCCGTAATGCGGACACTCCGGAGTTTTACGATGAGCAGAAATCACGGAAATATTTACCGCTTTGCCCCGGCAGAAGCGGGATTTTTCAGCAATGATACCGGTTTCGACCTTTTCTCCGGGCAATACTCCGGGGACAAAACACACCCTTCCGTCACTCAAACGCCCGATGCCGTCACCGCCGTAGGCCAATGCGGTGATCTCCAGAACTTCCCGGTGCATCATTCATCGGTCGGGGTAGGCATTGAACCGGCTCCGAGATCGACTACTCCGCTGTCCTGCCGGGGGGCCGGCCGGCTGCCGCCGGATGCTCCCACCAGATCCGAAGCTGAAATCTGACCGCTTGACGGATCAGCATAATCCACACCTGCTCTGGCCGGCACCCCGCCCATGCGGGTAACATTGCCGGTTGCCGTATCACGGTGCAGCATCGGTATCGTGCCGCTGGTTTTCCAATAGGAATTTTCCATAATCACCCCGTCACCGTTAAATGCCATGTAGTGAAACACTCTGGGACCGACCGGCATCAGCAAATGAATACGGCTCAACATATCGACCTGAACTTCATACTGCATATGGGCCAAAACCTGACCGATACGGGTAACGGCATAGATCTGATCGTTATCCTCGACCCGCAGATAGTAGAATTTATCAGTGTTATCTTCCAGTTTCACGATCGAATAGACCCGCGAAACTGCCGGTTCATCATCGTTGCCGGTACGACTGGGCAAACCCACTGTCTTACGCCACACCACAGCCCCATCCACAATGCGGAAAAGTGCATTGCGGCTGCGGTACTCACCGGACAGGCGGTTGTGCGAAACATACGCATGGATCTGATAGGACCCGGCACGGCGTAAATTGTAATAACGGTGCAACGGCACTATCACATTTTTGATCTCACCGGGAGCAAGAAAAAGTCCTCTGGCGGAAAATTCCATATCCGGCAAACGCTGGATAAGACGGTTATTCTGATCACGGATGTCAAAAAGTATGAATCCCTGAAGTTCCGGACGGTCGCCGAAAATCAGCGGACGCCCGGAATCATTGCGGATCGTGACACAGGCATAAACTTGCTCATGCACCAGATAGTGGGTACGATTCAAACGCAATGTGACCGTCAAATGGCCGAAAACCGGCAATACCGCCAACATCAACCCAAACAGGACAGATATCTTTTTCATCATTTACTCCCCTTTATTGCACACTGAACTTACTTCATCGGCGATTTTCTGCGTATCCATCTGCCAACAGCGGTAACTGCCATCCGGACAGATCCGCTTCAAACAACCGGCACACTCACACTCCGCAAAAAAGAACCGGCAATTGCCTCCCCACGGCCCGGTCAACACCGGATCTGTCGGCCCGTAAAAACCGAAAACCGGCCGTTTCAAAGCCGCCGCCGCATGCAACGGCCCGGAATCATTGCCGATCACGGCCTGTGCCCTGCGTAAAATTTCAAAAAGCTGCGGCAGATCCGTCTGCCCGGCCATATTGATCACTTCGCTCCAGATCGTACCGGCATGTTCTCTTTCTCCGGCATTTCCGGCGGCGATGAAGGCCATATCCGGATGCTTTTCCCGGATCTTCCGGCAGATATCTCCGAAAAATTCCGCCGGAAAACGCTTGCTTTCCCACCGTGTTCCCGGCAACAGTACGATATATTTTTCCGGCAATTCCGGCAAACTCCGCACCGCCGCTTCATGCACCGGCAGATCCGGCTGGATCAATTTATCACTGATTTCAAAAAATTCTCCGGCCAAAGCCGCATAACGCTCCACCGCATGAGCCGGAGAAACCGCAATTTTACGGTCGTAAAATATTTCAGCACTGCGTTCACGGGCCCCGGAAAAACCGACCCGCATTTTGCTCCGGCTCAAATATGCCACCAAACCGCTGCGGAACAATCCCTGAAAATCGATCGTTACATCATATTTTTCCTGCCTCAAAATTTTCCGCAAAGCAAAAAATTCGGCAATAAAACGCCGGGAGGCCAACTTACGCCTTTCAAAAATTATTTTGCGGCTGACCGGAAACGGAGAAAAATCCAGCAATGAGGCAAATTCCGGATTGACGACAAAATCCAACTCGGAATCCGGAAATTTTTTCCGCATCAATGCCAGTGCCGGAAACAGATGTACGATATCCCCGAAACTGCTCGGTTTGATCACTAATATACGCAAAATTATCTCCTCAACGGCCCCACTCAAGGCGTAATGCCAATCTTTCCGGCAAACCGGCTTCCCGCACTTTGGCCTGGGCCGCAGCGATATCATACGGCACCCGGTAACGAATCACCGCCTGTGCGTCAGTATCAAAAACCGCAAAGGAAGCCCGGTTGTCACCATTGCGCGGCTGACCGATACTGCCGATATTGAAAAGATATTTGTGGCCTTTTACCAGTTTGACTTCCAACTCATCAGCAATAGTAAAATCTTCATCCGCCGGAGGATAAACTGCACTATGCTCCCACTGGTCGATCACCTCAACCAGCTTGCGGCCGCTGGCAAACGGGGCCTTGTCAAAGGCCACCGGCACATGAGAGTGACCGCAAAAACACACCTGCGAAAGTTGATATGAGAAATTTCCCACGGCATGATGGGTGTCAAAAACATACCCCCATGCTTCCGGAGAATCCAGCGTGGCATGAACCAGAGTCACCGGGATCCCCGGCACCGTACACTTCAAAGGCATCGAATCGATAAACTCACGATCCTCATCCGAAAGCATCATTCTGGTCCAGCCGATGGCGATCGCCGCATTGGTATTGAATCCGCTGGGGATCTCATCTTTTTTGATGGCAAAGTCGTCATGATTCCCCCGTACCGCCGCCACGAAATTCAATTCTCTGGCCAAAGCGATACAACGTTTCACATCGGCATTGTAGCCGACCAGATCTCCCAGAAAAAGATAATGATCCACTCCGACGGCCCGGCACTTTTCCAATACCGCCTCAAAAGCATCAGCATTGGAGTGGATATCACTCAAAACAGCATACTTTGCCATGAAAAAATTCCTCTTAAACCAATTTTACGCATCCTTTACCGGATGCCTTGTCATTCATCAAAAAAAACAGAACATCCCGACCGCTGTAAGCCGGATTCTGTACCGCCTTGCGGCGGCGGCAATCATCTGTCTGTGCGACCAGAACCCGGAGTTTATAACGCCGCGAGCAACGGCTCACTCCCTATTTGGTCTTGCTGCGGGAGGAGTTTACCATGCGGTGAAGTTCTCACTGACACCCGGTGGGCTCTTACCCCGCCCTTTCACCCTTACCGCCGGTTTCCCGGCGGCGGTCTGCTCTCTGTTGCACTGGTCTTTCCGTGGAATATAGTCCACGGCACCCTTCTTTTCAAAAGGGCTCCCTGCTCTGTGCAGTCCGGACTTTCCTCAACGGGAAATAAATTCCCCGCCGCGATTGCCCGCAATCAGGATGTTCCTTATATTAATATAATCATATTCCGGGAAATATGCAAGAAAAATTATACATTTCTTTGATAGATATTCCTTTTTACTTGTTTTCCACAACTTTTGGTGATATATTCCGTAAAATATATCTTTTATCAGCAAGGAAATCATATGCTCACCAGAAAAAAAATACTGCTTTATGTGGCCGGAAGTGCTTTGCTCATCCGGATGATTTTTGCCCTGTCATTTCACAACTCTTTCTTTGAAAGTTACCACCTCGTCCCCGGATTGGATATGCAGACTTTACTGCGCTATTCCGAATGGACCGGTGATGATCCATATCAGCCATTTTTCACCTTTCACCGGCTGGTCATCTTTCTCTGCTATCTTTGCAACGGTCAAACTCATGCCGTATGGGCAATTTTCGTCATTCAGGCCGCAGTCGGCATCGCCGGATGCGTCTGCCTTACTGATATCATCCTCAAACTTACCGGCAAACGCAAACTCGCATTGATCAGCGGTATTGCCGCCGCCGCATATCTGCCGACTCTGGTTTACGAATTTTCCATTCTCAAGGAAACTTTTGCCGTCAACTTCGCTCTTTTCACCTTCTGGTGTATGCTTAACGCTCTGAAAAAACGTTTCAACTGGTCAAGTTCCCTGCTTTTCGGTTTCGCCGCATTTGCCGCTATTGAAGGCCGCCTTGCAGTATTGCCATATTTGGGGATATTGGCGATATATTCCATGTACAAAATGTACAAACGCAAACACTTCTGCCGCATTTTCCGTGCTGCGGCGATTCCGGCATTTCTACTTTTGGCGGCATCTGTTTTCAACAAAGTGAACGGCTGGCAGTTTTCACCTTTTTTCAACATTCTGGGTTACACGCTTGAATACAATTCTTCCGCCGCAGAAAACGTTCCCGACACCCCGGCGCCGGCAACACCGGATTCCGGTATTCTGACCACTGTCAAACAGGCCGCATCCCGGGTGCCGACCCTTTTCAAATACGGCGAATTGCCCGAAAATCAGAATATCTATTTCTGGTGCAAAAAACTCCCGGAATTGAATTACTATCCGGCTCCCGGATTATTGATCCCCATCGCCACTGCCGGAATCATGCTTCTGCTCGTTTCCGGTGCATGGAAAAAACGTTACGGACTGCTGCTGCTGCCGATCGTGACCATGGTTCTGCCACTCTGTGCCCGGGACCCAATCGGCCGTTACCGCTTGATGCTCGTACCCTGCTTTTTCATCATCGCCGCCTGTGCCGCAGTCATATTCATCCGGCAGAAAAATGCAAAAAAACGGGCTGTATTCCTCATCGCAGCGGCCATCGGTGCATTTTTCAGCATCCACAACGGCGATGTCCCCCAGCGTATCCGCCCTCACGACTACTCCGCATGGGCAATGGCCATGGAAAACACCCCCGGCACGCCGGATGAAGATATACTTGAAGCATACTATGATCACTGGCAAGCTTACAACTTCCGCTCTGAACTTGCTTTCTGTATGCTCGTGGATAAGTGTCTGGAAAAAAAACGGATCGACCTGGCCGGCGGAGTCATCAAAAAAGCATGGGAAGATGGATCGGTCAATCCGGATTATCTTCACTACTACATGGCATGGTGCTTCGCTTTGATGGAAGACCCGCAAAACGTCTTTGCCCATCTGGTCCATGTCCTCCACCCGGAAGATCTGACCCCGGAAATGTACCAAAAATATACAATGCTCTTAGATGACACCAACCGTATATTGACTAACATGGGATTATGAAGTATATTATATAAAATGTATTTTAAGGAGATTTATATATCATGAGCAAATTTTACGTCACCACCCCGATCTACTACGTCAATGACCGTCCGCATATCGGTCACTCTTACACTACCGTGCTGGCTGATGTGCTGGCCAGAACCCACCGGTCACTTTCCGATGCCACATTCTTTCTCACCGGTACGGATGAACACGGCCAGAAAGTTCAGCAGGCCGCCGAAAAACGCGGCGTAGCCCCCCTCGCCCACTGCGACGAAACCGTCGTGCGTTTTCAGGAGTTGTGGACCCGCCTCGGCATCACCAATGACTACTTCATCCGCACCACTCAGGAAAGTCACAAAAAAATCGTTGCCAAAATCATGCAGGATCTTTATGACCGCGACGAGATCTACAAAGCTGACTACACCGGCTGGTACTGCGTCGGATGCGAAAGATTTTTCACCGAAAAAGACCTCATTGACGGTAAATGCCCCGACTGCGGCAGAGATGTCAACGCCATCACTGAAAGCAACTACTTTTTCCGCATGAGCAAATATCAGGATTGGCTCATCGACTACATCCAGACCCATCCCGATTTCATCCTGCCCTCATTCCGTGCCAATGAAACTTTGGGCTTCCTCAAAAAACCCCTCGGCGACCTCTGCATCAGCCGCCCCAAATCACGGCTCTCATGGGGTATCGAATTGCCCTTTGACCAAGATTATGTCTGTTACGTCTGGTTCGATGCCCTGATCAACTACATTTCCGGTGTCGGTTACGGTTCCGATGACGAAAAATTCAACGCCTGGTGGCCCGCAAGCTGTCACCTCATCGGTAAAGATATCCTCACCACCCACTCCGTCTACTGGCCCACTATGCTCAAAGCGATCGGTCTGCCCATGCCGCAAACCATTTTCGCCCACGGCTGGTGGCTCACCGGTAACAGCAAAATGAGCAAATCTCTCGGCAACGTCGTCAACCCGATGGATATGATCGACCGGGCCGGAGTAGATGCATTCCGGTACTTCCTGCTCGCCGAAATGAGTCCGGGCAACGATGCCAATTTCAGCGAAGACGGCTTTATCGCCCGTTACAACAGCGATCTGGCCAATGACCTCGGCAATCTGCTCTCCCGCGTCAGCAAACTCACCATCCGTGCCACCGGCGGTGAAATCCCCGCCCCCGGCGAACTCAATGCCGATGATGCAGAACTTGCCGCCGCCGTCAGCAACGCCATTACTTCCATGGAAAGCTGTCTGGCTTCATACAAACTCGATCAGGGTATCGATGCCGCTATGAATGCCGTCCGGGCCGGTAACCGCTATCTGGAAAAATGTGCTCCGTGGACTCTCGCCAAAAACGGCGATACCGCACGGCTCCATACCGTACTGCACAACGCCGCCGAAGCCCTCTGCAAAGTCGCCGTTCTGCTCGCCCCCGTAATGCCCGGCAAAATGGCTGAATTACTCGCCGTCCTCGGTGCCGATAAAGCCAATATTTCCGGTATCGCCGACCTCGCAAATCTGAAATCTGTCGCCGGTTTCGTCATGAAAGAAACCCAACCGCTCTTCCCCCGTATCATCGTCGAAGAAGAAGCCAAATCCACCCCCGCTCCCAAAGCGGAAAAGAAAGCCAAAGCCGAAAAAACCGCCCCGGCTAAAACCGAAGAAGCCGTCAACGTTGTCGTCACCATCGACGAATTTTTCAAAACTCAACTCAAAACCGCTAAAGTCCTCACCGCCGAAAAAGTCGACGGCGCAGACAAACTTCTGAAACTTTCCATCGAAGTCGGTTCTGAAACCCGTCAACTCGTCGCCGGTGTCGCTCAATTCTACTCCCCCGCCGACATCATCGGTAAAACCATCGTCATCGTCGCCAACCTCAAACCGGCTAAAATCCGCGGCATTGAATCTCAAGGTATGCTCCTCGCCGCCAAAGACGGCAGCAATTTGAAACTTGTCACCATCGACGGCGATATGCCCTCCGGTATTTCCATCGGCTGACTTACTTTTCTTTTTACGGAAAAAGAAAAGTAAGCAAAAGAAAAACGGGGTGTCGCGCCCCGGTGTTCCACCGGTGGCTTGGTCGGACGGCCTGACGGCCTTTACAGGGGCTTTGCCCCCGTACCCCCATGTGGGGCTCTGCCCCACACCCCGCCCACGGCAGTTCAAG
>JAZNEV010000062.1:0-37934 GCA_045588835.1 Victivallaceae bacterium | reverse complement strand
TTGTATCCTGAATAAAAAATGCGTCCGGTGAATAACTTCACCGGACGCATAAATCAAAATCAGGATCGATCAGTTTGTACGGATGCTGTAGACATTGTAGACACTGCCGCGGTTGACGACTTTGATGGTGTATTTACCATCCCAGCGGGGATACCAGCGGCAGGAACAGCGGTCGTTGTCACCCTCATCCTTGGCGACCATATTGCCATTGGCATCATAAATATAGAGATCAAGATCGGTATCGCCGTCGCCATTGACTGTCACTTGAGCCATTTCGCCGCCGGCAAAGGAAACCTCAAACCGGTCAGTGCCGTTGGCTTTTACTGAAGTATTTGCCGACTGGGGACCATCAGTTGCTCCGGCGAAAAGTGCCGAAGTCATCATCATAAAAGCGAATGCCGAAATTGATTTTTTCATTTTTTTAAGTGTTTCTGCTGTTTTGGTGTACAGTCAGCGGTGAATCTGACAGTTTTCCGGAAAAAATATCCCGAAAAACTGTCAAATTTCTGGTAATGTCCCAAATTTTGTGATAACGTTATGAACGATTGTAAAAAATATTATACGAAACCGTAATGAAATATATCACTTGAGTCATGATTTGTCAAACCGGCAAACGCCGGTCGGATCCAACCGGTGGATGCAGTGTGGGCAGGAAATTACCCGCAATGCACCACCGCAGTAAAGATTTTTTACAAAAAATTGGACAATAACCAATTTTTACGTTTTGTCAGCAATGGAAGTATTTTTCCACCAATTCAAGGATCTTGGCCTGATCGGAGCCGATATCCTGACGGAGCGTGCGGTCATTGAATTTACGGAGCGTGGCGATCAATCCATCGATCATGGAAGGAGCGAAAACGCCGTCTTTCTCATAGAATGCACGCTGGGCTTCCAGGCAATCCGCAGATGCCGCACAACTGTCGGGCAGCACATTGAGTGAATCAAGGATCGCCTTGTTTTCGTCTTTGTGGATATTCACATTGACATAAGTTTTTGCGGCGATATCCAGAGATTCGGGATTTTCAAAACCGTGACGGAAAGCCACCGCCAGACCGGCCAGCAGCAGGAAGATATCCGCAGAACCATCCGGCGAACGCATTTCAACGGTCTGTTTCTGACTGGTATCGTAGGAAGCGGCATTTTTTTCCAGCGGATTGGCTTGTGAGCAGAGGTCTTTTTTGCTGGTCCAGCCCAGCGGCACCCGCACCAGCACGGAGCGGTTGCGGTCACCCCAACAGATGTTGGTCGGGGCTTCCTGATGCGGCACCAGACGGAAATAACTGGTCGGGTTGGTGTTGCCGAAAGCCGTGATCGACGGGGCCAGAGTCATCAGACCGGCGATGGCCCGTTTGGCGTCATCGGAAAGAACTCCATTTTTCTGCATCAGATTGATGCCGTCTTTCATCACGCGGAAGTGGATGTGCATACCTGAACCGGCTTTGCCCACGGTGATTTTGGGAGCAAAGGTGACATCGTAGCCGTACTGATAGGCCAGATTGCGGATGACCCATTTGGCCAGCAGGAGCTGTTCGGCGGCTTCTTCGGCGCAGACCGGGAGGAATTCGATTTCGTTCTGCTCATAGATTTTGCCGTCGAGCGTGAAGTTGCCGACTTCGGAGTGACCGTATTTGATCTGACCGCCGATTCGGGCGATGTAGTTCATGCACATCTGCCGGAATTCGCCGAATTTGGCATACGGGGCAGACTCGTGATAGCCTTTCTGGTCCACGGCGGGATAGCAGCCGTCATCTTCGGCGATGACGTAGTATTCCAATTCACCCATGGCCTGAAATTCCAGACCGGTGGATTTGGTAAAGGCTTCGCAGGCTTTGTGCAGAGTGTATTCCGGACTGCTGGCCAGCGGTTCGCCGTCTTTATTGAAAAATGAGCAGAGGAAGTTCACCGTCGGCAGTTCGCAAAACGGATCGATATAGGCTGTGCGGAAGCGGGGAACCACATAGAGGTCGCTGTTATTCGCTTCGATGAAGGGGAAAAGACTGGAACCATCCACCCGTTCGCCGCAGGAGAGGATCTCATCAAGATAATCGGCATCGTTGATGACGAAATTCAAGGTTTTGATACGTCCGTCACCGGCGGGGTACTGGAAGTTGATGTGGCGGATGTTCTCAGCGATGATGAAATCGATGATATCCTTTTTGGTGAATTCTTTGGGCAGTTTACCGATTTTAACTGCCAGATCGTTGCTGGAGTAGTTGAGATTTCCCATTTTTTTATTTCCCTGTTTTTTTGATGGTGATCAATTCTGATAATTTATCCAACTTGACAGATCGGCTTCCTCCATCCGGCGGGGGATGCCGTCAAATTCCACTTTAAGCACCGAGGCCAACGGATCCGGCGGCAATTCCGGCAATCCGGTGATGGTGAGTTTGCCGTTGTTTTTATCCCAGTGGAAAGGATACTCTTTACCGTCGGCCAGCAGCGTGACTTTTTTGACCGGAGTGGCGACTTTGACTGCGGTGGCGGTATTGCCCGGCCAGCGGAAAATACACCAGTAACCGACATGCTCTTTTCTGGTCCACGGGCCCTGTAAATTGAGGTCGATGATACCGGGTTGGGAAGCACCGATCAATTCGCATCTCTGCGAATTGCGGATTGCCTCACCGTTATCTTTGAGCCAGCGGCCGACCGCCTGGAGTCTTTCGATCTCCTCATTGCGGATCGAACCATCCGGGCACGGACCGATATTGAGCAGATAGTTGCCGCCGAGCTGGGCGGCCTGGATCAGATGCTGGAGCAACTGCTCTGAACTTTTCCAGTTGGGGTTGAATCTGGTGTAGCCCCAGGCACAGGAATCACCGATGCACATGCAGCTTTCGGTCATGCGCTGTTTACCGGCCCGCACTACCTGTTCGGGAGTTTCGATATCCTCATCGGTACCGGAACGGTCATTGATGATGATTTGCGGCTGAAGTTCCCTGACCATGGCATTGAGTTCGGCGGAGTTCCAGAATTCCGCCCACTCTTTCCGGCCGTACTGATATCCGGCATCCCAGGCCCCGTCATATTCCAAAAGGTCGATCTGACCGTAATTTGTCATCAACTCCCGCACCTGGTCAAAGGCCTGTTTGACCAGTGCGGCTTTGGATTCCGGATATTTTTCCGGCTCAAAGTAACCGGGGAAACGCCAATCCAGAAGTGAGTAATAAAGGCCCACTTTCAACCCGGCTTTTCTGGCGGCTTCCACATATTCTTTTACGATATCTCTTTTGCATCCCAGTTTGGCACTGGTGAAATCGGAATATTTGCTGTCAAAAAGGCAGAAGCCCTCATGGTGTCTGGTGGTCAGAACCACATATTTCGCTCCGGCGGCGACGGCGGTTTCCATCCACTCTCCGGCACAACCGGGTTTCGGCAGAAAGCGGTCGGCAAGTTTGGCATATTCCGGGGCGGGGATCCGCTCGGAATACATCGTCCATTCGCCCCGGCCGGTAAGTGAATAGAGCCCGAAGTGGATATATATGCCGAATCTGGCTTCATTGAACCACATCATTTTTTCTTCGTAAGTCATATCATCTTTCCTCAAGTTGGAGTTAATCGATCAAATTTCTGCCGACCGGTCTGGAACCATCCAGTGCCGCCCGGAACGGGGAAAGCGGACGGCCGTCTGCGGAAAACAACCCCGGATAACGGGGATTTTCCGCCCAGGCATACCATACCGCAAAGGGCTCATTCACCCCGCCGGCGGTCAGAACCAGCGTATCCGGAGCGGTAAATTCGCAATCAGCTTTGAATGCCCGCATATCTTTTCCGGCAATGACCATGCAGCCGGGGATACTTGCGGTATCCAGCGGAGCATCGAATTTCAAAATCAGTTTTTCATTACCGGCACTGATGTTTTGCAGACACGGCAGATGATAAATTTTTCCATTGAGTCTTTCCGCTTCATCACCGGCGATCCTGTCGGCGATATCTTTTTTATTCACCGGGTGGATATTCAGCACATCCCCCGAACCGATGGTGACTGCCAGAGATGAACCGGTTTTCTGTGCCGCTTCGGCCTGGGCTTCACGGATGAGCGGCCAGGTAGCAAAGGGAGCGAAAGTGTGCGGGGTCTGGAAATCCGGCAGTTGCACGATATGGAAATTCAACCCGGCATCGAGGAAGTTTCTCCGCCAGTCACCGATCATCAAAGTCAGCAATTCAGCGTAATTTCTGCCCATACATATGCCATTGGCTTCACCCTGATACCAGAGGACACCGGCCAGAGCAGTGCCTTCGATAGGACGGAGCATATTGTCGAAAAATCCGTGGAAACTGTTGGTTCCCCCCGCTCCGAAGTTACGCATACAGGTCATGCCGATCGTGCCGGCATCAAAAGTTTCGCAGTACTTCCATTCACCGGTAAGCGGCACTCTGACCGAGTTATCCGCCGAAGTCAGATACATCTCGTTTGCCGGGCCGAGCAAACCGCCGTCGGCACAGATGGAAACCAGTGAAGATGCCTGAATGGCGATGACATTTTCCCCATCCTGAAAAATTCCGGCTTCCACCTCGTAGACCCGGAGTGAATTCCAGTGGTCAAATTTTCTCATATCTCCGGTCGCTCCGACGGCGATGCCGTTGACAAAGGTTTTATCGGCTTTGTCGATCGCTCCGAGGTGGAGGGTGAATTTTTTAGCCGCTGAACCGCCGGGCAATGCGATTTTTTTGCGGAAATAGAATATTCCGGCGTGATTGTGTCCGGCCTGAGTCCAACTGTCGGGCAGCAGCATGGTATCCCAGTTGCGGTCATCGTGATCTTTCCGGCAGAAGCCTCCGGCCATACCGCCGTCATCCGGTATTTCCGGAAAGAGTTTATCAATGGCTTCAAGGAGTTTGGTTTCGCTTGAGGGGAGACTGTCCCGGTGGTTGTCGATGGCAGAAACCATTGACTCGTAAACAGCGGCTTCTTCACGGTAGGTTTCGCTGTTGAGCAGTGAATATTCACTGATGAATGATTCGATATTCACGCCGCCGTAGCAGGCGGTGATTATCCCCACCGGGATCTTGGTCAGGCGGTAAAGTCTGGCCGCAAAAAAACCGGCCAGAGCCGAGAAGTCGGCCAGATATTCTTCAGAGGCCCTTTCCCATTGCCCGGCAACTTCATGTGCCGTGCCGTAAACCGTCGCCGGCGGGATGATGAAACAGCGGATGCCTTTGATATCCCCGGCATCAAGTGCTTCAATGGATGGCACTGCTTCACGCATGGCGAACTGCATATTGGATTGTCCGGCGGCCAGATAGACATTGCCGACGGCGATATCCTGAAATGTGAGTGATTCATCCCCGGAAAATATCTGCATGGTAAGACCGCTTGCCGGTTTCATCGGCGGCAGTTTGATGGTGAATTCTCCGAAGTCGTTGGCAAATGCCGTCAGAGTGATATCCCCCAGAGTCAGAGTCACTTTGGCGGCAGGCTTGCTTTTGCCGCGCAATACTGTACATTTGCCATGTTGAAAAATGGCGTGATCTCCGTAGAAACCGGAAACCCGTAAAAAATGATCGGAGTGATTTTTATCCGGATATTTTTTGATATTTACATCCAACGTAAGCATGGCACGGTGAATACTCCTTATTTGAAACGGATATGACTGATTAAATATACAGCAGGATAACTTTTTATGCAACCCTTTACTTATATAAAAGTGCGAAATTTATCGGGATCAGCACAATTTGGTTTTCAAACGTACCTGAAAACGCTCCTTACTGCCGCGGTTGATATGTTCAATGAATTTTTCCACCTGACAGCGGAATTCATCCATCGGCTGATGCATCATCACCAGACCGGGTTGGGGCGGAATGAGGATGCCCTGACTGAAAACCAGTATCTCGTAATCTTTTTTCAAAGTCAGATTGTGCCGTGAAGCATTCATGATCACCGGAGCAAGGAGGAGTTCTTCGGGGATGTATATCCGCCGCGGGAAATCGTGCAAATGGGAAAATTCCGGTGGAAAACAATGTTGTGAAATTTCAGAAAAATCACTTTTTATCAGGAATTTATCCGGCACTGTCGCTCCATGTTTGAAGCACTCCTCGTAAAAGGCGAGCAACCTTTCAGACAGATACGGCGAGGCATCTTGACGCCGGCTGATCACGGCAAATTCATCACCGTTTTTGATGGACATTTTATCCATTGCCTCATGGATACTGCTCCACGGATCAGTGGAAATGAAGTCAAAATCCCCGTAGGTGCGGTTGATGAGCAGCTGCGGAATATTCCGTTGACGCAAATGATACATGTGCATGATCTGTTTTTCACCGGGCAGCAGCCAGATGACGGCCTGACCGGGCTGGAAAAAGTGAACGGTATTGCGGTCGAAAAATTCCTCATTCACCCAGCGTACCGGGATCGGGGTTTTAAGGTTGAAAATCATTTCGGAAAAGGGAAAATCCGGTGAATTATCCGCATATTCGCTGACGATGATCAATTCTTCGAGTTTTCCGCCGTACGGCCCCGGCCGGACAAAGGTGCCGCTGCCCCGGGTCGAGTAGAGGAATCCGTCACGGATCAGGTTGTTCAATGCCCGCTGGATGGTCACTCTGGAGCAGTTGAATTGCTGCATGAGTTTGAATTGCGAGGGGATTTTGGTATCCGGCAGATACTCTCCGGCGGTGATCCGGTTGATTAAAAACTGTTCCACTCCGGCGGTTTTGGTTTTCATTTCAGCTCCTTGTTCAGATTAAGGTCTTTTGCAAATAAGATAATGCAATAATACAACTTTGTCAAGTGTTGTTTTTGTGCTTTTATAATAAAAACGGCATAAAAGATGAGTCATTAATACAAGTTTTTTGAAAGATATTTGCAAAATGGTGTTGACAAACGGGGTGATTCCGGGTATAATTATTCAAGCAACAACTTTCAACTAAAAAACTCAATATAATTTTCAGGAGTAAGATCATGGGAAAGAAAGTCAAATTCGGTATCATCGGTTGCGGTAACATGGGGTCAGCCCACGCTGAAATGATGCAGAATATCAAAAACGTGGAATTGGTCGCCGTCTGCGATATCAAAGAAGCTGCTTTTGACCGCATTGCCGCCAATATCCGGGCAAAAATCAAATGCTATACCGATGTCAATGAGTTCTTTGCTCATGACGGTCTGGAAGCGGTATTGATCGCTGTGCCGCACTATTTCCATGTCGATCTGGCCATTGCCACGATGGAACACGGCAAACATATCATCGTGGAAAAACCGATCTCTGTCCATAAAGCCGAGGCTCAGCGGCTCATCGACGAAGCGGCAAAATATCCGCAGCTGGTACGCAGTGCCATGTTCAATCAGCGTACTTTGCCCGCCCACCGCAAACTCAAAGCTCTGATCGACGGCGGTGAATTGGGCAAAATCAACCGGGTCAACTGGATCATTACCGACTGGTTCCGCACCCAGCGTTACTATGATTCGGGTGACTGGCGTGCCACCTGGGCCGGTGAGGGCGGCGGCGTGTTGCTCAATCAGTGCCCGCACCAGTTGGATCTGATGCAGTGGCTTTTCGGTTTGCCGGAAATGGTCAGTGCACAGGTGAAAATCGGCAAATATCACGATATCGAGGTCGAGGACGAGGTCAATGCCTACATGGAATACGCCGATGGTTGTGTGGCCAACTTCATCACCACCACCGGTGAGGCTCCGGGAACCAACCGTCTGGAGATTGCTGCTGAGCGCGGCCGGGTGATCCTGGAAGGCGGTGAATTGCATTTCCTGCGTAACGAAACTGAAACCGGTGTGCAGATCCGGGAATGTGAATTCGGCTTCAAAAAACCGGATACCTGGGATTGCCGGATCAGCATCGGTGCCGAGAGCCGTCCCCAGCACGCCGTCGTGGTCGAAAATGTGGCCAATGCCATTTTGAATGGCGAAAAACTCATTGCCCCGGTGGAAGAGGGCATCCGCGGTCTGGAATTGGGCAATGCCATGCTGATGAGCGGTTTGAAAAAGTCTCCGGTGACTCTGCCGATCGACGCTGCCGCCTACGCTGAAATGCTTCACGAATTGGTTGCCAACAGCAAACGCGGAGCCAAAGAGGTCAAAGCGGACAGCACTGTGAGCATGAGTTCAACTTACTGAAAACAGGGAGTATAAAAATGTTTCTTACCGGATTTGCAGACGAAGCGGGTAAAGATTTTGCCACCCAGATCAAAGCGACGAAAGAACTGGGCTGGAAGTTTATTGAAGCCCGCGGTATCAATGGTAAAAATCTTGCCACATTGACCGATGAGGAGTTTGACAAAGTTTGCGAACAGCTGGATGAAGCCGGAGTGCAGATCAATTGTTTCGGCAGCGGAATCGCCAACTGGAGCAAACACCCCCGCAAAGAGGAAGATTTTCAGGCTTCGGTGAAAGAATTGACCGATGCTCTGCCGAGAATGAAAAAACTCGGTATCAAGATCGTGCGCGGTATGAGTTTTCTCGTACCCAAAGATGAGCAGCCCGATTCACCTGAATTGGAAAAGATCATCTTCGAAAAAGTACGCCATCTGGTGAAAATCTGTGCCGATAACGGCATCATCTACGGTCATGAAAACTGCATGAATTACGGCGGCTTATCCCACGAACACACCCTGCGGCTGATCGACGGGGTCAACCATGAGAATTTCAAGTTGATCTACGATACCGGTAATCCCTGTTTCAATTACCGCCGGCTCGGTGAAGCACCGTATCCGATGCAGAGTTCATGGGAGTTTTACCGCAGAGTAAGAGAGCATGTTGTCTACGTGCATATCAAAGACGGTCTGTGCCTGCCAGCCGCCGCCGGCGAAACGCAAGCTCCGTGCAAATTCACCTACGCCGGATTCGGTGCCGGTGATGTGCGGGCGATCTGCTGCGATCTGCTGGAGCGCGGTTATGACGGCGGATTTTCCATGGAGCCGCATCTGGCGGTGGTCTTCCACGATGCCGACGGCGGTGAAAGTGAAGCCGATGTACGCTACAACAACTATGTTTCCTACGGACGCAAGTTTGAAGAATTGCTCCGTGATTGCGGCTGGAAGTTCTGAAAATTTTCGGAAGAGGTCTGCATTATGAAAAAAATTATCGTTGCATTCTTGTTCACCGGCCTGATGTGGTTGTCTGCCTATGGGGAATTGATGTTTTCCGAAAATGCCTCAATGGCCGACGGAGTTATTTCATTCCGTAACGGTTCCGGATTTGTTCAGGAAAGCAACAGCGGTAATTTTGATGTTTCCAAAGGGGTAACGGTGTCAGCGGCGGTGCGTTTGAACCGCCGTCCGCCGATCACCGGAAGCGGATTTGATGCAGATAAAAATATTATTTTCCAGCATGATATAATCATCAGCAAAGGCAATTCCTTTGTATTCGGCCGCCGCAGTGATGCGTGGGTCGATCAGATGTATATCAATTTTCACAACGGCGAGAAGTGGTGTGTTCCGTTGCGCAAGGCTGCTCCGACTCCGGAATACGGCAAGTGGGCGATCTGGGCCGTGACCATCGAGCCGCACTACCGCCGGGAAGAGGGCCGTCGGTATTCGATAATCACCCTCTACCTCAATGGTGAGGCACAGTACCGGGCCGAGGTTGACGGCAATCCGTCAGTTTCCGATGCTCCGGTGATCTGGGGACAGGGCAGCGGTATCAACGGACAAAATTGGGGATTGAATGGCGATATTGCAGAAATCCACTGTTTTGACCGGGTGTTATCCGATGATGAAGTTATGTTGCTGGCCCGTAATTCCAAATTGGTAAAGGTCGATGTTCCGGGATTTACAGAAATCACTCCCCGGTTGGATAATTTGCTGAAAAGTTTTGAAAATCAGGGTGGCAGTCAAGCGGCGTGGTTACGCAGCCGTCTGCGTTTTGCCGCAGTCAACGGACTTGATCAGCAGTTGATCACCGATTTGCTGGAGGGGGAATTGAAAGCGGCTTTAAGTGCGGATGACGGTGAAGAATTCATCCGGGCGATGACTGCTCAAAATTCACCGTTGCAGTTGATCGATACCGGAAATACTTTTGTGTTGGTACTGACCGGCCACGGTGAGGGCGTATTTCCGATCCTCGGAGTGTGGGAAAAGAGCGGGAAAAGGGAAATTTTCGGCAAACAGAGTTTCAGTTGGAGTATTGAGGGAGTGAATTCCGGGGAAAAATGGAGTTGCACATCCTATGGCAAGTGGATTTGCCGCAAGGTGGCAGATAACCGTTTTCAGGCGGTTTGGCCGGTTGCTGAAAAACTGACGGTAACTTGCAATTTCGGATTTGAAAATAACCGGATCGTTTGTGATTTTGCCGCTGACAATCAGGATGGTCAGTTGCGTTTGGAAAAATTCAATTTCCCGGTGGTAAGGATCGCGGAACGTGCCGTTGACGGCGGCTGGCTGGTGCATCCATGCCAGACCGGTCTGCTTTACTCCGATCCGGTGCGTACCACACTGCCGGCGGCGGCATGGTATCCCTGCGGCCGGTTGAATATGCAGTTCGGTGCGTATTATGACGGCGTTTCCGGCATCTATTTCTCACCGGAAGATCCCGATGCAAAAATCCGGGAATACACCATCCGCAGCCGCGGTGGAGATCTGGAAATGGCGTGGAGCAATCCGGTGCCTTTCGATGTGCAGAAATCCGGCGGCAACTCCATTATCCGCACTTCTCCGGCGGCTTTGGAATTGTTTACCGGCAACTGGTTCGATGCGGCGATGTGCTATAAACGTTTTGTGGAAAGCCGGGCGAAGTGGAACCGGCCGCGTTTCCGGGAAACGCCGCAATGGTTTACGGAAAATACGCTTTGGTTCAGCCATTGGACATTCAAAGATGAAGATTTGGCCGCCATGCCCGGAATCATGCAGAAATTGCGGGATTTTTACGAAATGCCTTTCGGTGTGCATTGGTATCGGTGGAATGATCCGGCCCAGGGGGCATTCCCGCACAGTTTTGCCAAATCCGGCATCGACCGGATCAATGCTCAATTACTGGCTATGGGAGTGTATACCAAAGCGTATATCGACAACCGTCTGTGGTCGGAGCGTGACGGGGCACACCGTCAGGTCGATTTGGAATTCAATCAATTCGGCCGTCATTATGCGGTGTTGAATTCTGATAATACGATGAATTATGAGCGTTACAGTTCGGCCTGCCGGGATGTGGTGATGTGTCCCGGTGTGGCGGCCTGGCAGGAGAAGATGACTTCCGTGACCGACCGGGTGGCATCTTACGGATTTCCGATGATCTATCACGATCAGGTGAGTGCTTCACGGCCTTTTACCTGTTTCCACACCGGTCACGGTCACTTGCTCAATGATCCGGCAGTCTGGGGTGAAGGTTACTGGAAAATGTTTGAAATGATCGCACAACTTCAGGCGAAATATCCGCAGTTGTGCCACGATACTGAAGACGCTTCTGATGCTCATTTGCCGTTTTTTGACGGATTTATGCCGTGGCGTTGGACGGATAGAAGTCAGATTCCGCTTTTTGCGGCGGTCTACGCCGGCCGTACACAATTCACCGGGCGTTCATTTGATCATACCAGCGTGGGAGATGAGGCAAGTTTCATGGTCAAGTGTGCCGGTCAGCTGGTTCAGGGAGAGCAGATCGGCTGGTTCACCTACGGCATGGTCATCAAATCTCCGCGGCGGATCATTTTTACCAAGCAGACTGCCCATTTGCGGAGATTGCTGTTGAGTTTTTTCAATGGTGGCTCGATGCTTAAACCATTGGATTTCGTAACTGCTCCGGCGATGCAAAGTACCATGTGGGGGATTGCCGCTCCGCAACCGCACGAAGTTACTCTGCCGGAAATACTGCATTGCCGTTTCCAAAGGGGCAGTGACGGAGCTGAAATGATCCTCTGGATAAATACTGCGGATCACCGGGCTTCGGCCGAAGCGGTCCGGCCGGATGGGGGGTACTGGATCTGTTCTGTTGACGGTTCGGTTCGAAAACTCGGTGAAAAGGCCGGTATCGGATTGGATCCTTACAGTTTTGAAGTGTGGACGACTGCTTCTGAAAGTGAAGCAAAACTGATCGCTGAAAACCTCAAGCGTATATCCGGGTTTACCGCCGGGACTTTGCTCGCTCAATTCGGCACTCTGACCACCCATGACGGAGAAACTGCCGGATTGACTTTTGACAATGCTTCCGGGAACGGAGTTCGTGGTGAAAATGGCATGGTGGAGATCACCGGGAATGGTACATCCACCTTGCAATACAAAATCAAAATGCTTTTGGAACCGGGCAAACGTTACCGCTTGCGGATGATGATGCGTAAGAGCAGTGACGGTGAAGGATATGCGGCGATCGCCAACTATTCAACGGATCGCAAATTGAAGTTTTACGGCACTTGCGGAGCCAATGTGCCAAGTGACGGTAATTGGCATGAGGTGGTGCTGGAGTTCACCGCCGGGGAAGAGTATTTCAATTGCGGTTTATTCCTTTACAACCGCAAATCATCCGGCACAATCGCCATTGATCAGATTTCACTCAAAGAGATAAAATAGGGAGGATGTATGAAGTTTCTGTCGGCATTGTTTGCGGTTTTCGGTATGTTTTTTGCTTTGACTGCCGCTCAAATGAGTATGGAATCCGGCAAATACAAAGTGGTATTTTCCGATATGCCGCACCGTTGGAGTATCATTCAGATATTCTGTGACGGAGTGGAGTTGGGAACCAATACCGGTTATTACAGCAACATCATGTCGCCGACGCCGGGTAAATATATCGGTGCCGGTCACAATGAGGGCGGTTTGGAAGTCTTTCTGGAAGGTACGGTGACAGTAGATGAAAATGCTCCGGTGCCGGTGGCTGCCGGAGTATTCAAAGGCAATAAGGTGGTGTTCCGTAAGAGTTCGACTCTGGCCGACGTGAAAATGATGGTGACTTATACGCTCACTCCGGAAGGTTTGCGGATCGACAAGCAATTCACGGCTTTGAAAGAACAGCCGTTGCACCAGTTGTATATCTGGCAATTCTGCTGGAATGTGCAAAGCAGTGACTATCTCTTTATCCGGTGCAACGGCACTGTGGGTAAAGGAACTTTTCTCAATGATGAAAAGATGCGGGTTTACGGCGAAAGAGAAGCGTACTTTTTCAGCCAGTATCTGCCGCAGGCCAAATATGCCACGGTGAATTTCATGCCGGAATTCGGCCGGGTCACCGGTATCAATCTGCTGTGGGACAGAAAGGTTTATCACAAGTATTATTACTGGATCGATTTGCCGAAAACTCTACCGGCAGGATACACTTCTCCGGTGGTTTCGATGATCGTGCGGGCATTTCCGGCGGCGGATAAAGCCGAGTGGGAAAGCAAAGCCCAAGCCGAAGCGGCGGCATTGCTGGCTCAATATCCCTTTGCCAGACCGGCGATTGAACGGGAGGACGGCGTGACTTTGCCGCCATCGGATAAGTTTCAGGTACAGAAATTCCCGTTGGAAGTTGTTCCGTCGGCCCGTTACAGTATTTCATTTGAAATTTGCAAAAATCCGCAGATGAGTCAGAAGCCGACCGATCACTATGTGGTGGTGGGATACTATGATTCAGCGAGAAAATTCCATGTGCTTGGTCAGTATGCGTCAAGAGTGGCCGCTGACGGAGAATTCCATCAGGTGCAGGGAGGATTTCAGACACCGTCCGGTGATGAGGAGATATTTGTTTATGTTTACAACAGCCGCTCCACCGGTTCGGTGACGGTTCGCAATCTTAAACTGACCAAATTCTAATTTACAAAGGAGAAATGTTGCTTATGAAAAGGTCCGACGGTTTCCGCAATTGCGGAGTAAAGCACATGTGCTTTACTCTTATCGAATTGCTCGTGGTCATTGCCATCATTGCGATCCTGGCGGCGATTCTGCTTCCGGCACTCAACTCAGCCAGAGAACGCGGCCGGGCCTCCGCTTGCATCAACAATCTCAAACAGATTGGCAATGCAGCCGGGATGTATGCGGATGATAACGATCAGTATATGGCCGGATATTTTATCACTCCGACTTTGAAAAATCAGAATCAACGCTGGGTGGTAAGACTTTTTCAGTATACCGGAAGCAATCCGCACGTTTGGGTTTGTCCTTCGGCTCCGCAGATGGACAGCAAAGCCATGTCGGCATTGAATTCATCCGGCAGCGGTGATCTGGCAACCAATGATGCTTTGCGGAACAATTTGAATCGCACCATCGGTTACGGTATCAATGCCTACGGCTGGCAGGGGATTTATGAAGTCAATGATACCGGATTGTGGGCGTTTCTCTGGTCGATGCAAAAGGTCGGCAAAATGGGCAATGCCAGCAGTCTGCTCTACTCCGGAGATACCACGATCGACAATCAGAGTGACGAGGATTTTGCTCCGGAATCGGCCAACAAAAATCAGGAGTATCTGCTCTGGTTTTCAGCCTCGGTTTATCCGTCAAGCAGTATGAGTCTGCGTCCGGTACACAGCGGCAACAAGATGATTAATATGCTGATGGCCGATGGTCATGTGGAAAATCAGAGTGATTCCACGGTAAAAGGATGGGTCGCGGATGCGGCACAGAAAAAATTGCATTTTACGGTACAATAACTTAATCAAAAAAGAAAGGAGGATTGTATGAAAAAGTATCGTTTTACGTTTCATGAATTACTGCTGGTCGCAGCAGTATTCGTCGCCGGAGTGGTATTGACCATACCGGTTCTCAGTTCCACGCAGGAAGATGCCACGGCGGCGGCCTGTGCCGATAAGAGCCGTCAACTCGGTGCGGCTTTTGCGGCTTTTGCCAACGCAAATGACGGTTTTCTGCCCCGGACCCAACTCGGTGCCGATCAGAAAGCCGACAATCTCTGGGTGTTGTGGACTTTTGATATGTTGCGTAAAGAATTCATCAAAGCTGACAATCTCATCTGCCCGGAAGGTGACGCCATGATCTCCGACACCTGGGCCAGAAACAAAGTCAATTCCCTCAAACGCGGCTCTCTGCGCAACAGCGACGTTTACGCCTATGCATTCTACGGTTACAATGTCATCGGTGCCGGTGGCGGTCTGGCCGGTGAAAAACCGGTGAAACTGGCCGGTTTGAGCAATCGCATCATCCTGACTGCGGATTCCTGGGAAGGCAACAATTATCAGATCGCCCGGTACATCGGTGCTTCATGCATCATGAACCGCTTCGTCAAGGGGCGCGGTCTGGTCTATCCTCTGCATGACGGCAAAGCGACCGTTTTGTGGAGCGACGGCAGTGTTTCGTCTGAAGCGGCCGGAGATTTCCCGCATGAATCGTGGAATCACGGTGTTTTTGCGGTCAGAAGCAACTGGGTCGCAGGAAAATAAATAAAAAATCATGTCGGTTGTAAAAATTTTCAATAAGGAGGAATATCTTTGAAATCAAGGGGAATGAGCCCCGTGTAATATCGGACTTATTTCATGCAGTTTGCCCATCCGATTTTTTGGGGGGCCAAAATTCATCACAGGAGAAAATATTATGAAAAAAGAAAATCGTGTCCACCATGGTGGAGTAAAGCGTGACCGCTTTACTCTTATTGAACTTCTCGTAGTGATCGCCATTATCGCCATTCTGGCGGCAATTCTGCTCCCGGCTCTCAACTCTGCCCGTGAACGCGGCCGCACCGCCAGTTGCATCAACAACTTGAAACAGGTGAGCATGGGAATGCTGTCTTATGCCGGAGACCACGACGATATTTTGATTCCTTACCAGCATGAAAAGAGTGGAAGTAATTATTTGTTCTGGTCGTACAAAATCATGAAAGCCGGTTATGTCGCTCAAAGTGTTATGAGATGTCCTTCTCTGGCAGTTGAGGGTGATGCCTGGACTTATACTGCTGACCGTGATTTGCAGCAAACCAGTTTGGCAACTTTCAAAAGCGGTTTCAATTTGCCTTCTTACGGCTACAATTATGAACATTTAAGTTTTGACATCCGGTTTCCGGATGATGGTAATATTGTGAAAATCGGAACCGTGCGCAGTGATGTCTTTCTGCTGGCAGATTCACTTGATATGGCCCAGTTGAACTCATCAAGACATATCGGCGGAGCCAGAATTTCTGATTCGGCAGCCAGTAACACCGGTTATGTCGATCCCCGTCACAGCGGTAATGTCTGTGTGGCATGGCTTGGCGGTCATGTCACCAGTGAAGCCGGCGGCAATGACTATAAGACCGCTCATACTTACGGTGTTTTCGGAAAAGCAAGAAATTGGGATCCCGATGAGATTTGAACAACAGCATATTTGCTGATGTCAAACATTGGAAACATACGGACAATCTTTGAAAAGGTTGATTTTAGATGAAAAAATTGCTCACAGTTTTTCTTGCGCTGATTTCGGCGGTACTTGCCGCCGGGGATGCTCCGGCGGCTTCGGCGCCGCCGAGTTATCTGGTCATTTTGCAGCGTGATACCATGAATATCCGGGATCACGCCTCTTTGGCCCCATCCCGGGAATTGCGCCGGGAACTTGACCGCCTCGGTATCGTCGGCGGTATGCTGCCGCTGGATTCCCGGATCACGCTGGAAGAACTCAAACGTTACAATTTTGTCGTTCTCGGTATCGACCAGAGTGACTTCAAATTGAGTTTGAGCGAGGAGCAGGCCACCGGTCTCGGCCGTCTGCTCGCTGAATATGTCCGGCAGGGCGGCGGCTTATTCATCACCCGTAACGGCGGTTATCAATTCGGTCAGGATATCACGGCTCTCAACCATATCCTTGCTCCATTCGGTGCATCGGTACTCGATGAGCAGCTCGTTGACCGCACCAATCAGCACCGCGGCGCGGGATGCAACGTTTTCTGGACGGGTAATATCGTGCAGAATCACCCCATTACGCAGGGCGTAAGAGGCCTGTTCCTGCCGGAACCCCACGGCGTCTATCCCCGTTATACCGACTTTGCCAGCCCGATAAGAGTGGATGACAACTGGCAGGTTTTGGCCAGAATGGAAAACAGCGGCAGCTCCTACCACCGCCCCAAAGGCGGCAAGGTGCATCCCATTACTGACGGCTCATATTCCTCGGCGGCACCCTTTCTGGCGGTGCGTGATTTCGGCGAGGGCAAAGTGGTGCTTTTTCCGGTCACAGCTCCGATGTACTGGCAGGAAACGCATCATCCGTTTTTCGCTGACGGCCGTTTCATTGCCGGGGATGCTTCGGGCAAACCGGCCGACGGACTCAAACTTATCGTCAATATCATGCAGTATCTGTCAACTTGTGCGCAAGGCAAATTCGGCGGATTCAATTCACCTTACAACTTCAATGCTCCCCCGCCGCCGGTATTGGGTTCTCGGGGCGTGAATTGGGATGCAGTCAGATTCCAGTCGGTCTACGGCAGACAGTATATCGGTCTGATCGGGGCGAAAAGCAACCTTTCCGGCGGCAAAGGCACACCGCAGGAGTTTATCGCCGCAGCGAAAGCGGCGGGGTACAACTTCATCGTTTTTGCCGAAGATTTTGCTGAATTGACCGAGGAGGAGTACGATACTCTCAAAGCGATCTGTGCCGCCGCCAAAGCCCCCGGATTCCGGGCATATCCCGGTTTCCGCTACACCGATGAGACCGGCTGCCAATGGCTGGCCTTTTCCGAAAATACCAATTATCCGCAGCCGGCGTGGATCAGTGTGAAACATCCCGGTCGTCTGATCAACAACAATCCGCTTTCCCGCGGTTGGAACTGGGCTCCGGTGGTATTGCTCAAGAGCAATCTCAATCCGCAGGAGCCGTGGTATAAAGGCAACTACAAATTCATTGCCACGCACACCTACGAAAACGGCCGTCTGGTCGATGATTCGGTGATGAATTATCTGGCGTTGAATACCAGCCGTTTCTGCCTTTCCCCCGTGGCGGTGCATCTGATCGATGATCCGGCGCAGGTGGCAAGTGCCAGAAACAACGGTATGCAAAGTGTCGTGCGCTGGCCGGATGATGATGTGATCAAAGCCTATACCGGCAGATATTGCGAGTATCGGGGCAGTTATGTCTGGTTCCGCCCGACCTATGTGACTGCCGGGCCGGAGATCCGCAACTTTGCCATTGCCAATTTCGGCACCAGCGATCTGGCGGTGAAGGGCAATGACCGGATCCGTATCTACTTCAATATCCATTCGCCGCTTGGCATCCGGGAGATCATTCTGCATGACGGCGACAAATCGACGCCGTTCCGCCGGTTCCTGCCCAACGGGGCAAAAGATTTCGAGGTGACTTTTGACAGTTTCCACCTTGACCGCCGGGCATTCATTCTGGAAATTACGGATATGGCGGGCAATAAATGCGTGTCGCAGGAAGCGTGGACGAGTATCAGCGAGAGCGAATTCGGCCGTTGTTCGGATAATATCAACACCATGCCGCGCGGCAAGTGGTGGGGTACGCCGGATGGCAAACACAATATGCGCGCTTTGGAAGATTACATGGTCAGCCGTGATTTCCGCTACTGCGGAGTGCCGATTTTCAACACCATCGGCCCGGAAGGCAGTCATCCGAGAGTGCGTCATGTCAAGGTGCTTTCCAGCCGCTTCTGTCTCATTGTGGATTGCTACATCAACAAGCACTTTATCGGCAAGACCAGTCCCAACCACGACCGCAACGACGATCCGCTGGAGTTGCGTGACAACCGCTTCTACTCCGGCGTGGTGCGCCACATATTTTTCACCGGCCGTCAGGATTCATCGTTCTTCACGCTGGTCGAGGGTAATTTTGATATCAAGCGGTCATTCATCGACCGGCCGACCGTAGTGACGTTATTTTCCCGCAAAAATGCGTCGAATTTCACCTATACCCAGTTGAATGGTCAGTGCGCCGATGTCGATCTGCTCCAAACTTCGCTGCCGATGGCGATCCGGATACCGAGAACCGGTTTTGCCGCCATCCATCCCAATGCATTCAGTGGCGCGCCCGGATTTTTTGCATTGAGCAACAACCTGACCGCATGGGTACGAAATCTCGGTAATTATAACTATTCGCTCAATGGGGTGATCGGAGAAAACGGCATGGTTCAATTCCGGGCGGGAACGAAATTGCAATACCGTTATATTTCGGTTTGCGGTACATTCAATTCCAATCCCGGAGCGGAATTCATGACTGAAATGCGCGACGGTCTGGGTATCGGCTGCGCACCGGCTTATACGGTGACATCTTCGGTCGGCAGAGCTGAAACAGTCGATGGCATTTTGCGTCTGACTCCGGATAACGGATCATTCCGCGGCACGACGACTGCGGCTGAATTGCCGATCGACCTGCCGGTCATCATGAGCGGACTGAATCCCAACTGGGATGCCGGTATCGTCTATTACGGCAAAAATCAGATCCGGACTCCGATGTATTCGACCAATGAATATCTGCAGCGCAGTATATTCATGCACGATGTGGAGCATCAGGATCTGCTGATCCACATCCCCGTGCTGGAAGATGGCAATGGTTATTTGCAGATCGAAAGTTCCCGGGCCAGAGATCTTTTTATCGGCAATCTGCTGATCTGCGATGCTCCGCAAGTCAAACTGACGGTAGTCGACGTGACTGCCGGTCAGCGTAAATTCGAGGTGCATAATCCCACGGATCAGGTGGTGCGTACTACGGTGCGTCCGGCACGGGGATTCACTTTGCTTGGCGATTTCGCCCGCACTGTGGAAGTTCAGCCCGGTTCATCGGTGGTTGTGCAATTGCCGTAAAAAGTTATCAAAAGTTGCCGGGTTCCCGTTTTTCCGGGAGCCCGGCAAAATATTCAGGGAAAAGTTTTGGATCTATGGCTCCGGTAAGAGAGGTTGCCCGGATGGTTGATGCCGGAAACGACGGATGGTTGTTTGACTTTGATAAGGATGCTTTCAGCAGAATATTGCTGGATTTGGAAATGACCGCAGACGGGGTGATCACCGTCGAAACCGGTGAATGTTTATGCAACGGCTCGATCGATTCTGCTCCCGGCGGTTACCGCCGTTATTTCCGGGGGGAATATGCGGTGAAAAACGGTAAGAACTCATTTGAGGTATTCTTTCCGCCGCATCAGGCGCCAAATCCGAAACTGAAAAAGTGTCTGCCCCCGGATGGCATTGAGATCATGCCTTTGCGTTATGTGAAAATTTCCGGGGAAAATATTACTGCCGCAGAGGTGGCGAGGTTGTCATATTTTGGCGGTTTCAACGATGAGGCGGCGGATTTTGAGAGTTCTTCGGCTCCGCTCAATGAACTTTGGGATTTTTGCAAATACTCCATCAAAGCGACCAATGCCTTTGAGTGTTACATCGACGGTGACCGGGAAAGACTGCCTTACGAGGGCGATGCTTACATCAATCAACTCGGTCACTTTTGCTGTGATGCCGATTATGCCAAAGCGGCCCGGACCATCGACCGTCTGCTGGTCACTCCGACCTGGCCGATCGAATGGAGATTGCTGATGCCGGTGATCGTGCGTGATTATGTGCTTTATTCCGGTAACACCTCTTATCTGGAAAAGTGGAAAGATCTGCTGGATGAAACGCTTTTCCCCGGCAGATATGATGAAAACGGCCTGCTTCCGGAAAGATTCGATCACGTCATCAATAACGAAGTTGTCCGCACGATCATCGACTGGCCGGTATTGGAAAGAGACGGTTGCGAATTTGCTTCACCCATGACCGTCCCCAACAGTTACCTTTACGAAGCGTTGCGGGCGATGTATGAGTTGTACGGAGAAATCGGCTATATGGCTCACGCGGAACAGGTACGCGGATCTTTGCACCGGATTTTGAAAAAAGATGGTGTATTTGTCGATTCTTACGGTTCAAATCACAGTTCCATACACACTTTGACCATACCGGTTGCATTCAATGTGGCAGCGAAAGAAGATTTTGAGGCATTGAAACCTTTGATCGCCGCTAAAAATATGCCTTGCAGTGTCTATGCCGCCCAGTATGTGCTGGATGCATGCTTTATCTGCGGTTTGGAGGAGCACGCCATAAATTTGATGACCCGGCGGGGCGAACGCTCATGGCTGGGCATGATCGATCAGGGTTCCACGATCAGTATGGAAGCGTGGAGCAATGAACTCAAACCCAATCAGGATTGGAATCACGCATGGGGAGCCGCTCCGGCCAATCTCATTCCCCGGCGGTTGTGCGGTATCCGGCCGCTCAAAGCCGGTTTTACGGAATTCATCGTCGAACCCAAACCCGGCAAACTTGAATTTTTCCGTTACCGTCAGCCCACTCCATGCGGGGCGGTCACGGTGGAGTATGACCGGAATACCGGTACGGCGGTGATCATGCCTGACGGCAGAAAACATTATGTTACCGGGAAATCGCAGATTTTCAGATTGGCTCAGGAGAACCGGAAAGGGGAGATTTTATGAAACGTTTGGCCTTGTTGCTGGTGTTGTGGTGCGGGATAAGTGCATTTGCCGATGTTATTTTATCACCATTGTTTTCCGATCATGCGGTATTGGCCCGGAAGAGTGTGGTTCCGGTCTGGGGCAAGGCCGCACCGGGAGAGTATGTGGAAGTTTCGATCGCCGGAGTCAGTGCCCGGACCAGGGCGGATATCCGCGGCCGCTGGATGGTGCGTCTGGATCTTTCCAAATGCGGCAGCGGCCCTTTTGAATTGAAAGCCAATGATGCGGTTTCCAAAGATGTTCTGATCGGCGAAGTGTTTCTGGCTTCCGGTCAGAGCAATATGACTTTGCAATTCCGCAATGTCTATGATTGGTCCGAAATCGCCCGGCAGGCGGCAGATAACGGTTTCCGGTACTTTGATGTCGGCCGCAAATGGGTTCCCGTGCCGCAGACGGAAGTGACCGGCAAATGGGAGATCGTGTCACCGGAAAATGTCTGGCGTTTTTCCGCATTGGCTTATCTTTTCGGCCGGGAGTTGCGCCGGGAACTGGGTTCTCCGGTGGGGATCGTCCATGCTTCGCTGGGTGCAACTCCCATCGACGGCTGGATGAGTGTGGAAAGCATCGCTCCTTTTGCCGACCGGCTGGCTCTCAAAGAGCGTGGCGAAGCACATATGGCGGCGTTTCCGGGCAAAGAGGCGGCATTTTTGCGTGATTATCCGTTGTGGGAAAAGAATCTTGGGCGTGATTTGCCCCGTCCGGCAACGGTGCCGCATGTTACTTGGGAGCATCGCCGGGTCAGCGGTCAGTTATCCAATACCGGCGGAGCGGTGTGGATCAGATTCAAAACCGGTTTAAGTGAGGCCGAAGTGCGTCAGGGAATAAGTGTGGTGATCGGCCGCCCGGATTGTATTATCGATATCTATATCAATGGCCGCCGGGTCAGCGGCAACCATTTGGGAAATATTGCCCGCAAAAGCGTCTTCTTTGCCATGCCACGTCAGGGGGCGAATGCCGGTGAAAACGAGATCGCCATCCGCTTTTTTTCCTCCGGCGGAGAGGTGAAAGTGCCGATGCCATTCAACTTCGGCAAAAAGATTTTCCGGGAAGGGGAAGGCGAGTGGGAAGTTTATGTGGAAAAAGAGTTTCCCGCTCTGACCGCTGAACAGCAATCATCCCGGCCGGTATTCAATGAGGCGTTTTTGAGCACGGAGCGTTATCCGTGCCAGTTGTATAACGGCATGATCCATCCTCTGCATCCCATGGCATTGACCGGGGTGATCTGGTATCAGGGTGAGCATGAGGCGAACCGCCCGGATTTCTATCGTCAGGCATTCCCCCGGCTGATAAGTGACTGGCGTCAGCGTTTTGAAGATCCGGAACTGCCCTTTTTCTTCTGCCAGTTGGCGGCATTCCACGCCAAGACCAATGATCCGGGCAATGCCGGCTGGGCCGCCCAGCGTGATGCCCAGAGCAGTGTATTGAATTTGCGTAATACGGCGATGGTGATCCTTTCGGATGCCGGGGAAAGCGGAGATATCCATCCGATCGACAAACACACTCCGGCCCGCCGGATGGCCGCCTGTGCATTGGCAATGATCTACAAGCGTGATGTGCAGTACCGGGCTCCGGAAGCCCGCTGTGCAAGGGGGGAACAAAATGGTGTGGTCGCAGTTTATTTTGATTGTTTCAATACGGCATTGACTGCCCGTCCGGTGGCTGCCGAGTATTACATCCGGCGCAGTGCCGGCAGCAAAGCCCCGCTGGTTCGCAACAGTCCGGAAGCCCAGGTCGAAAACGTCGCTCTTTGCGGTGCCGATGGTAAATGGTTTTGGGCCGCAGAAGCCCGGCTTATCGGCAATATGCTGATCGCCAGTTCACCGCAGGTCCCCCGTCCGGTGAAGATCCGGTACAATTGGAACAGCAATCCATCCGGTAATCTTTTCGGCGAAAACGGTTTCCCGGTCAACCAGTTTGAACTTGATGTGCAGAGATGAAATATTTCGCATATTTATTACTGACCGTATCTGTCAGTATTACAGTACAGGCCCTGCCGCCATTGACCGGCGGGGTCTGTCTGCGTTATGATGACAATCAGAAGCCGGAAGTGTGGCGGGCGATGATGGAACTTTTTGCCGCCCATAATATGACTTTTTCCGCATCGCTGAATATGCTGGATTTTGCTCCGGAATATTTCCCGGTGGTGCGTGAATTGGCCGCAAAAGGTCACGAGATCGTCGACCATGCACCCAATCACCGGATGTTCAAATTCCGGGCGGCCGATGCCGGGGAATTCGCTTTATACAAGGATCATCCCGGCGTGGCATATGCCGATGAAAGCACCCGGTGGATATACTTGAAGTATACGGTTAAACTCGATGTGCCATCCCATCCCCGCGGCCGGGGATACTTCAAAGACGGCAAACTTTATCAGGTCGTTCCGGCGGGGATATTCGGCAATATTCCGGTGAATTTCCCCCGGATGATCTATATCCCGGCGGTGAAAAAACTGGTGGCTGTCCGCAAAACTGCCGAAGACGGTGTTTTTCAGGTTTGCAGTTTTTACGGTGCTGAAAGTGCCGGATTGCCGGAGTTGGCTGATGCGGAATTCATCTGGCCGAGGGGCCGGGGCATGATCGCTCCGGATGACCGGGCATTGGAACTGCTGATCACCGCGGTACGGAAACGCTGTGAACTTATCGGCATCGCTCCGCCGAAAGTATGGGTTCAGCCGGCCGGTTGGGAACCGGTGATGCAAAGTGCGGCGATGATCCGTACCTATGGCCGTAACGGTTATGTGGCGGCGGATTGTCTGGAAGACCGTACGGCATGGTATTACGGGGATCCGGATTTTGCGGTGAGCCGTTACGGCACATCGGCCAGAGCGTTGTCGCTGGATATAGCGGAATTATCTGCGGTTAAGACCTTGATTGCCGATGCAGTTGCCCGGCACCATGTTTTGACCATCATTGCCCATATCCGCACCCGTGATATGAATAAGTATCTGGCTGATACCGGAAGTTTGCTGGCATGGCTCAATGAACATAAGATCCCCGCCGCCGGTATGGCCGTCTGGACGGAGCATTTATCCGATGCGGTCACGCCCCGGTCATCAGAGATCATGCCGGATTGCCGGAGCGACCGGGATGGCAACGGCCGGCCGGATGGATTTTTTGCCTCCGAAGGGGTGACATTTCAAATACTGCCCGATGGAGTGACATTTCAGCGTGACCGGGGGCCGGGTAAGTTGGAGATACCGGATTTGTGCGGTATGTGCAAGGGAAAAAATGTATTCAAAATCACGCTGAAAGGTCATCCGGGGGATCCGGTGCGGTTCACATTCATCCAGCATTCGGCCGACAACCGGATGACCGCTACGGCGGTTTTCGGGGCGGTTTTCGATGCCAAAGGAGGGTTGGAAAGGGAATTTACGCTTGACATTGCGCCGGGAACGGCTAAATTATATACCGGAATGCAGTTTATTTCATTGAGAAGTCCGGTGGTATTGCAGAATATCTCATTGCGGGCCGCAGATTGAAAGAGTTTGGGATTATGGAAAAATTTGAAGTTATCGTAGCCGGAGCCGGTCCGGCTGGAATTTGTGCCGCTATTCAAGCCGGCCGCATGGGTGCAAAAACTTTACTGGTGGAAAAAAACGGCATGGCCGGAGGCACGATCACCGCTGCCGGGATCGCTGAACCCGGACTTTTTGACGGTTTCGGCGAACAGTTGATTTCCGGTATCGGCTGGGAATTGGTGGCCGCTGCATTGCGGGCCGAGGGCCGGGAACTGCCTGATTTTACCAGAGAGATGGTCGATGCTCTGTGGAAGTATCAGGTGAAAATCAATCCGTTTATCTTTGCGTGCATCGCAGAAAAGGCGTTGCTGGATGCCGGAGTGGTGATCGCTTTTCACACCATGCTGGCCAAAGTTGAGGAATTTCCGGGAAATTGGCAGGTGTCTTTGTGCGGCAAAGACGGTTTGTATGATGTCAGTGCCGAAATGCTGATCGACTGCACCGGGGATGCCAATTTGACGAAACTTGCCGGTTATGAAGTGACTGCCGGGCCGGTCTGTCAGCCGGGCAGTGCCAATGTGGTGCTTGACGGCATTGATTATGATGCGATCGACCGTGAGGCACTGGCTGAAGCATTTATTCAGGCGGAAAAGAGCGGCGAGATCCATTACAAAGATCTTGGCTGGTTCAGGCATCTGGTCGAAAAAGGCAGTTTCCTTTTCCTGGAACGAGGCGGAGTCAACGGCAACCACATCGGTTTTATCAATGCCGCCGACAGTGAAAAGAAAAGTGCCATGGAGTTGGCCGCTCATGCGTCGGTATTGCGTGCGTACCGCTTTTTGAAACGGCAGAAAGGTTTGGAAAATCTGACCATCCGAAGTTTTTCCCCGGAGTGCGGAGTGCGGGAAAGCCGCCGGATCGTAGGTGAATATACCATGACCGAAGATGATTATTTGAGCGGCAGAAGTTTCGATGACGCATTGTGTTACAGTTTTTATTATGTGGATATCCACGATATGGAAAAGGGTCTGATCCTGGAACAGATCACTCCGGGGACCAGACCGCAGGTTTCCCGCCGGATCATGATCCCCAAAGGGGCGACCGGATTGATGGCTGCCGGCCGGATCGTTTCCAGTGACCGGGCGGCGAACAGTTGTTTGCGGATCCAGGCCAGTTGCATGGCCGCAGGTCAGGCGGCCGGAGCGAATACGGTTTGTGCGTTACGCAATGGTTTGGCGGTGGGGGATGCACCTCTGGATGAGGTCAGGGATATTCTCCGCCGGAATGGGGCGATTGTTCCCTGAATAGAGTAGAGGAAAGAGTTTTATTGTGAAAAAGTTCTGGGGATCCGTTGCCATGCTTGCGGCGACGGTGCTGTGGGGAGTGGCATTTTCGGCACAGAGCAGCGGGATGGATTTTATCGGTCCGATGCTCTTTACTGCATTGCGTTCAACCGTGGGGGTGCTCGCTCTGATCGTGGTGATCATGATCTTTGATCTCTGCCGGGAAAAACGTCTGACGTTGTGGGGCAGTGCCAAAACACCGGAAAGCAGAAAAGAGTTGCTTGCCGGCGGAATGTGGTGCGGATTGGTGCTGACATTTGCCTGTATTTCCCAACAGGCCGGATTGAAGTATACCACTGCGGGCAAGACCGGATTTCTGACGGCATTGTATATTGTTATCGTGCCGGTGCTGGGGATCTTTCTCAAACGCAAACCGACATGGCTCATGTGGCTGGCGGTGGTTCTGGCACTGGGAGGGGCATATTTGCTTTGCGGCGGGATAACTTCGATCAACCGCGGCGAGTGGTTCGTCATACTTTGTGCATTCATTTATTCGATCCATATATTGGTGATCGACCGTTATGCAGCAAATTGCGATTGCGTGCGTTTGAGTTGCATTCAATTCACCGTGGTCACGGTGCTGGCGGCGGTCATCTCTTTGCTGTGCCGGGAAACATGGGAAAATCAGGCGATCATGGATTCGATGCCGTTTTGGATGTTTTGCGGTATCGGTTCCAGTGCGATGGCATTCACGTTGCAGATGGTGGCCCAGAAGTATCTGCATCCGGTAACGGCCACGCTTTTGATGAGTCTGGAATCGGTTTTTGCGGTACTGGGCGGCTGGCTGTTGCTCAATGAGCATCTCAACGGCCGGGAGTTGTGCGGTTGTCTGGTGATTTTTATTGCCGTGATAATTTCCCAGTTGCCGCTTCCGGTCAAAAAGCGTATTGAAAGTTGAAACAGTATGCCTGAATTGCAGAGTTTGACCAGGACCCGGATCACCGGAGAGATCCTCAATATGCGGTTTGAGAATCCGGAAAACGGCTTTGCGGTGGTGACATTTTTATCCGCAGACGGTACGAAGTTTGCTGCCATCGGTCCATTGGCCGGTATGACCAGAGGACAATTCATCGAGGCGGATGGATATTTTGAGGATCACCCGGAATTCGGCAGACAATTCCGGATCGATTCATATAAGATCGTGCCGCCGGCAACGACCGAAGGTATCGCCCGGTTTCTGCGTCATTCCATTCCGGGGATCGGGCCGAAAACGGCGGCGGCGATCGTGGAAAAATTCGGAGCGGAAACCGTTACAGTTCTCGATCTTTATCCGGGAAGATTGAAAGAGGTCAGCAAGATAGGAACCAAAACCGCACAGAAGATCATTGCCGCATGGAAAAATTCCAAAGACCGCAGGGAAGATCTGATCTATTTGCAGGGATTGGGGATCTCTCCGGCATATTGTGCCAGACTTTTCAAACAGTATGGCCCGGAAACGGTCAATGTCGTGCGGAAAAATCCCTACCGTCTGGCCGAGGATGTGGATGGAATAGGCTTTCTCAAAGCCGATGCCATTGCCCGGTCGATCGGTTTTGCGGAAAATTCCAGTGAAAGAATGCAGGCATCGGCGGTATTCGCTCTCAATGAGATGATCAGTGACGGACACGTCTGTGCCCCCGCCGGGGAGTTGGCCGCCCGCAGCGGCAAATTGACCGGGCAGCATGTTGAAGTCGCGGCAAAAGGCATTGAAGATGCCGTGGAAAGGCGTTTGCTGATCCGGCTTGATGATTGCATATATACTCCTTCCACGGCCAGAGCGGAATTGATTCTGCCGAAACTGGTGGCAAAACTGGCCGCCGGAAAGAATCCCGCCGGCCGGGCGATGGCCAAAATCCCGGAACGCAGTGATCTGCAGTTGGATGAGTTGCAGAAACAGGCCGTGGAGTCGCTGTTTTTCAATCCTCTGAATATCATCACCGGTGGGCCGGGTGTCGGGAAAACGACGGTGGTGGGCGAGATCGTCCGGCGGGCCAAAGCGGCGAAATTGAAGATCATGCTGGCAGCACCGACCGGCAGAGCGGCCAGAAGGATGAGCGAAAGTTGTGATTTTACAGCCAGAACCATTCACCGGATGCTGATGTTTGATCCGGTGAATGCCAGATTCAAATATAACAGCGGCAATCCGCTGGAGTGTGATTTATTGATCGTGGATGAAGTATCCATGCTGGATATTATTCTGGCAACATCGCTGTTTGCGGCGATCCCGGAAGGTTGTTCGGTGGTACTGGTGGGGGATTCCGATCAGTTGCCGTCGGTGGGGCCGGGAAATGTGCTGGCGGATTTCATGGCCAGCGGATTTTTCGGAGTGACGAAATTGACCAGAATTTTCCGTCAGAGTGCGGGCAGTGCCATCATCACCAATGCCCACCGGGTCAATACAGGGGCGTTCCCGGTCAATCCGCAGGTCAAAAACGGCGAATTGGCCGACTTTTACTGGATCGATCAGGATGACCCGGTAAAGGTGGCGGCCATGATCGAAACGCTGGTTATGGAAAGGATCCCCCGGCGTTTCGGATTTGATCCGATGAGTGATATCCAGTTGCTCTGTCCGATGAATAGAGGTGAATGCGGTACGGCGGCATTGAATGAAAAATTGTCGTTACTGCTCCGGGGCAGTGAAGGGCCGTCTTTTCAATTCGGCAGTACGGTTTTCAAACTGGGCGACCGGGTGATGCAGACGAGCAACAACTATGACAAGAATGTATTCAATGGTGATCTCGGACAGATCATCAAGTTGGATACCGGGGCGAAAAAATTCCACGTCTGCTTTGAGGATGAGAAGTTTGTGGAGTATTCATTTGATGAAGCCGGAGAACTTTCTCTGGCCTATGCCATAACGATACACAAATCGCAGGGCAGTGAATTTCCGGTGGTGATATTGCCGGTATTGACTCAACATTTTGTGATGCTTCAGCGTAATTTGATCTATACCGGCATGACACGTGCCAAAAAACTGCTGATTCTGATCGGTTCACCCAAGGCGGTGGAAATTGCCGTGAAGAATACCCGCCGCCGTCCGAGATTTTCCAATTTGAGCCGCCGTCTGCACGAAGTCAAAAACTGAAATCGGTCGAATCCTTTTGCCGGAGGAGTTGTGAAATCACCTTTCTTACTGTTGATTTTTTTTGATATGCGGTGTTGGAAAATCCGGCAAATGCTTTATAGTTGAAAAGTACATGAGTGAAATTTTTTTCATCTTTACCTGGAGACTTTTGCCGTGATCAAAAAGATCGTTATCTTTCTGGCGGTGGCCGCCGGTCTGCTGCTTGCGGTCAACTTTTACTTGAACTACCGCAAAAATGCCATTTACCGCAATCCGGCTTTCGCCTGCGGCAACGGCCGCCTTGAAGCCACCGAGATCAGCATTTCCACCAAACTTGCCGGACGCATCGAGGCCATCTACGTCAATGACGGCGACTTTGTTACCAAAGGCCAGCTTCTCGCCCTGATGCAGACCGATGTCCTTGAAGCTGAACTTGCTCAGGCTGAAGCCAAAAAGAATCAGGCTTCAGCGTCTTTGGAATCCGCCCGGGCCGCTGTCACCCTGCGGCAAAGCGAATTTGAGGCCGCCCAAGCCGCTGTCCGCCAGAAAGAAAGTGAATTTGAGGGGGCCGGAAAACGTTATGAACGGGCGACCTTGCTGCTGAAAGATTCCGCCGTTTCCCGGCAGGATTTTGAAGTTGATGAAACCTACTACCAGACTTGTGCCGCTGAATTATCTGCCGCACAGGCCGCCTGCCGCAAGGCTCAGGCCGCCATCACTGCCGCTCAAGCCGAAGTCACCGGGGCACAGGCGGCCATCACCGCCGCTTCGGCCGATATCGACCGGATCCGGGCCGATCTGGCCGACTGCCGTCTGACTGCCCCGCTGGATGGGCGGATCCAATACCGTATCGCTCAAGTCGGTGAAGTTCTTCCTGCCGGGGGAAAAGTGCTTAATCTGGTCGATCTGTCTGACGTATACATGACCTTCTTTCTGCCTGAAACGGCGGCCGGTAAAGTGAAGATCGGTTCTCCGGTGCGTCTGGTGCTTGATGCCGCTCCGGATATGCCCATTCCGGCAACGGTCTTTTTCGTTTCCAGCGTGGCACAATTCACTCCGAAAACTGTGGAAACCTCCGACGAACGGCAGAAACTCATGTTCCGCATCAAGGCCCGGATCGCTCCTGAATTGCTCCGTCAGCATCTTACATCGGTCAAAACCGGTCTGCCCGGAGTTGCCTGGGTGAAACTGGATGATCATGAGCCGTGGCCGCAATTTCTTCTGTTGAGGAGTGAAAAATGACTCCGGCAGTCAGGGCGGAAAATCTCTCTTTCCGGTTCAAAAAAACGGTCGCACTGAATCAACTTTCCCTCGCCTTGTATCCCGGAGAATTGACCGGTCTGATCGGCCCGGACGGGGTCGGCAAATCCACTTTGCTCTCACTGATTTCCGGGGCAAGGAAAATGCAGGATGGTTCCTTGTATGTTCTCGGCGGCGATATGCGTTCCAAATCCCACCGGATCCGGTGTTGTCCATCCATCGCCTATATGCCGCAGGGGTTGGGTAAAAATCTCTACTTCACTTTGACCGTGGAAGAAAATCTGCAATATTTTGCCCGGCTTTTCGGACATGACAAATCTGAACGCCGCCGCCGCATCGACCTTTTGACCGCCAGTACCGGACTTAAAGATTTTCTTGACCGGCCGGCCGGCAAATTATCCGGCGGCATGAAACAGAAACTCGGCCTTTGCTGTGCTTTGATCCACGATCCGCAACTTTTGATCCTTGATGAACCGACCACCGGGGTCGATCCATTGGCCCGCCGGCAATTCTGGGAACTTATCGACCGCATCCGGGAGCATGATCCGGATATGGCGGTCATCGCCGCCACTGCTTACATGGATGAAGCCGCCCGTTTTGACCGGCTCTGGGCGATGGATTCCGGAAGCATCATCTTTGACGGCACTCCGGAAAATCTTTTGAAGCAAACCGGCAAAAATGACCTTGACGGAGCATTCATCCGCTTACTGCCGCCGGATAAACGTGCCGGACACCGTGAATTGATCGTACCGCCGCTGCCAGCGGATGATGATGTGGCGATCGAGGCACATCATCTTTCCAGAAAATTTGGCAAATTTACTGCGGTGGATGAGGTTTCATTCACCATAAGAAAGGGGGAGATTTTCGGCTTTCTCGGCTCCAACGGCTGCGGCAAAACCACCACCATGCGGATGCTCACCGGACTTTTGGAACCTACCGGAGGCACGGCTTATCTTTTCGGCCGGCCGGTTTCCGGCAATACGATGGAGATCCGCAAGCATCTGGGCTATATGACCCAGAGTTTTTCATTATACAACGAATTGACCGTAAAAGCCAACCTCACTCTTTATGCCCGGCTCTGTCAACTGCCTGAAAAATCCGTTCCCGACCGTTGCAGTGCCATGCTTGACCGTTTCGGCTTGCGGGAATACGCCGATGTATTCCCCGATTCTTTGCCGCTGGGCATCAAGCAACGGCTTTCGCTGGCGGCGGCGGTCATCCACCGTCCGCAAATATTGATCCTTGATGAACCGACTTCCGGGGTCGATCCGGTGGCCCGGGATAATTTCTGGGAGTTGATCGTCGAATTATCCCGCCGGGATAAGGTGACTATATTCATTACCACCCACTTTATGAATGAAGCCATGCGCTGTGACCGCATTTCTCTGATGCACTCCGGCAGATCTCTGGCTTGTGATACGCCGCAAAAGGTCATTGAATCCAGCGGCGAAACAACTTTGGAAGCGGCCTTTATCCATCTGCTTGAAGTCGCTTCGCCGCCGCCGGAACTGCCGGAACTGCCGGAAAATCAGCATCCGCCAACCGCCGTTTTCCCCCGGTTCAGTTTCCGGCGTTTTCTGGCCTGTGCATGGAAAGAGTTTCTGGAATTGCTCCGCGACCCGATCCGGGCATCTCTGGCTCTGGCCGGAGCTTTGCTTTTGATGACAGTCATGGGGTACGGGATCAGCATGGATGTCGAGGATCTGCCTTTTGCGGTGCTTGACCGGGATGGTTCCATGATCAGCCGCAACTACGCTTTGAATATTTCCGGCAGCCGTTATTTTGTGGAAAAATCTCCGGTAAAAGATTATGCCGATCTGGATTCACGTATGAAAAACGGTGAATTGAGCATGGTTCTGGAATTGCCGCCGCAATTCGGCAAAGATGTGCAGTCCGGCAAATCACCGCAAGTCGCCGTCTGGGTCGACGGGGCAATGCCCATGCGTTCGGAAACGGTCAATGCCTACATCAATGCCATGCATAAGCAGTGGGCCGCTTCCCGTCCGGAAAATGTTTCCGGCAAACCGCTGAATATTGAGATCCGTTACCGGTATAATCCGGATGTCCGCAGTCTGCCTTCCATGGTGCCGGGGGTGATCCCGATACTTTTGATCATGCTTCCGGCTACGTTGTCCGCTCTGGCGGTCGTCCGGGAAAAGGAGATGGGATCGATCATCAATTTTTATGTTACTCCGCTCACCCGTCCGGAATTTCTGCTCGGCAAACAGATACCCTATGTTTTTTTTGCTTATTTAAGTGCCTTGCTGATGGTCGTTATGGCCGTGACGGCCTTTGGAGTGCCGGTGAAAGGCAGTTGGCTTTTGCTTCTGATTTCCCTGTTTTTGTACTGCATTGCTTCTACCGGCATGGGGCTGATCGCTTCCTCCGTGACCCGCAGTCAGATCGCCGTGATTTTTCTCACCATGCTGGCGACCATGCTTCCGGCGACCCAGTTGTGCGGTCTGATCAATCCGGTATCCACTCAACAGGGGATCGCCAGAATCATCGGCACGGTTTATCCGACTACCTATATGTTGCTCATTTGTCGCGGAGTATTTAATAAAGCATTGGGATTCAAAGAATTGTACGGTTCTCTGCTCTATTTGCTTTTTGCCGTGCCGGTGATAACTTATCTGGGAACCTTATTCCAGGAAAAACAGGAAAAATGAAACAGCATTTACGCAATATTTACCGTCTGGGATTGAAAGAATTAAGCGGACTATTCCGGGATAAACTGATGATGATCCTGATCGTTTATTCCTTTTCACTGGGAATATACATTTCGGCCAAAGCCGCTCCGGAATCGATCACCAATGCGGCTCTGGCTGTGGTGGATGAGGATCATTCGGAATTGTCATACCGGATCGTGGATGGTTTTCAAAAACCGATGTTCAGCAAAGTCAGATATATTACTCCCGGTCAGATCGATCCGGGTATGGATAAGGGGGAATACACTTTTGTACTGGTTATTCCGCCGGATTTCCAGAAGGATCTGCAAGGCGGTCTTGATCCGGCATTGCAGTTGAATGTGGACGCCACCAGAATGAGTCAGGCCTTTACCGGGGCCGGATACATCCGGCAGATCGCCGATATGGAAACTGAACGCTTTCTGGCCGAAGGGGAAAAATCTGTTCCGGCGGCTCAACTGGTCATGCGTAACCGCTTCAATCCCAATCTGACGAGGTCGTGGTTTTCTTCGGTGGTGCAGTTGATCAACAATGTTTCACTGCTGGCGATCATCCTGACCGGGGCGGCTCTGATCAGAGAAAGGGAAAACGGCACTTTGGAACACTTGCTGGTTCTGCCGCTTACTCCGCTGGAGATCATGCTTTCCAAAATCTGGGCCATGGCTCTGGTCGTGCTGACTGCGGCCGGATTATCTCTGGTGTTTCTGATTCAGGGCGTATTGAAAATGCCGGTCGAGGGCTCACGGTGGCTGTTTATGCTGGGGATGCTGATCAACCTTTTTGCTGTTACTTCTCTGGGGATATTCCTCTCATGTATTGCCAAAAATCTGCCGCAACTGGGAATTTTGCTGATTCTGGTATTGATGCCGATGGATATGCTTTCCGGCGGCATGACTCCGCAGGAAAGTATGCCTCAAGCGGTTCGTTTCATCATGCAGGTAACTCCGGCGACCCATTTTGTCAGTTTGAGTCAGGCGATCCTTTACCGGGGGGCGGGAATCGAAGTGGTATGGAAACAGTTTCTGGCATTGCTGGTCATCGGGTCGATACTCTTTTATTTTTCATTGTGCAGATTCAAAAAGAGTATTGCCGCTTGAAAAATTTTTCATGCGGTGCTGAATTCGGAGTGATGATGGCAAAAATGCTATTCAAAATACTGTTTTTGCCCGTTGCAATACTTGTATTGCATTGTGCCGGATATTATATTATGTTCAAATATTGTACGGCTCAAAACAAAAGGTGACAGGTCATGAAAATTGCACATTTTGAAAAAGTAATTTCTCCGGAAGTCGGCGTAACTCTGGCCGGATACGGTGCCAAGGATATTGCCAAACGTTTGCACGATGATTTGAAGTTATCCGTTCTGCTGATGGATGACGGAAAAAATAAAGGTGCTGTGCTGAGTTTTGACCTGATCGGTCTGGATGAGGAATACATCATTAAAATCAGTCAGGATGCCGCCGCCATTATCGGTTGCGAACCGGAAAATGTCATCGTTACCTGCACCCATACCCATTCCGGACCGCATACCCGCACGGCATACACATATGGTGCCAATCTTGAATATATGGAAAAACTTTTCCAATGGGTCTGTGAAGCCGTCACCGCCGCTGTGGATAACTGGCAGGAAGCCGATACCTATTTCTACAGTTGTCAGTGCGATGAAAATTACAACCGCCGTTACACCGACGGTGCAAACAACGGCAAATATCTGCCCATGAACCGCTCTTTTGAACCTTTGGCAACCGGATTCAAAGATCAGGAACTCGGTTTGCTTATCTTTACGGAAGTCGGCAGTTGGGAACCGCTGGGCGTAATGGTCAACTTTGCCGCTCATCCGCTGGCTTCTCACTCCATGGGATTGGGCAGCCACCAGATTTCCGCCGACTTCCCCGGCGTTCTGCGTGATGTGCTGGCGGATAACAGTTGCTGGAGCGTTTTCCTGCAGGGTGCCGCCGGTGACCAATTCCCCAAAGATGCCGAATGCGGTTTTGAAGCCGTCCGCCGCTGTGCCAACGGTGTCGCCATCGAAGTTATGCGCGGCCTGTGCGATGCACCGCGCAACCCCGAACTTTATAAAATCGAAAATCCCGAAATCCGTACTTCCATCATTAAAGTGCCGGTCGCCATCCGTCACGATAAGGCCTCGATCGGTCATCAATACCCCTATCTGGCCGGTAAGAATGAGGTTGAATTGCGTTTGCACCTTTTCGCCGTCGGCGATGTCTGTCTGGTCGGTGTTCCCGGCGAACTCTTTGGCGAACTCGGTCAGGAAATCAAGTGGCACAGCCCCTTCCGCAGAACTTTTATCCTTTATAACTCAACCGCTTATATAAGTTATATCTGCCATGCCAACGCTTTCGTTTCCGGCGGTTACGAAACCGGCAGTTCCCAAGTCCAGCCCTATGAAGGTTTGAAGTTGGTCGTTGCCGCCGTCGAAGGCATGCGTAAATTGCACTCCCCATTCCCCGAAGAACTTACTTTTCTTTTTACGGAAAAAGAAAAGTAAGCAAAAGAAAAACGGGGTGTCGCGGCACTCCGTTGTCGTGCCTTGATCGGACGCTTTTCGGAGAAAAGCTTGGCAAAAGCCCAGTGGAGTAACATCTGCTGGGTTTTTCTTACGGAAAAAGAATAGTTCGCAAAAGAAAAACGGGGTGTCGCGGCACTCCGTTGTCGTGCCTTGATCGGGCGGCCTGACGGCCTTTACAGGGGCTTCGCCCCCGTACCCCCATATGGGGCTCTGCCCCACGCCCCGCCCGTGGTGATTCCATATGGGGCTCTGCCCCACACCCCGGTATGCAGTCTGCAAAGGGTAATTAACGGCAGCACTCCCTCGTTGCCTCCGGCACAAAATATGACCTTGCCTCATACAGCAAGGTCAATCGTCATAACATGCAGGCTGTTGCCAATTTCAAGTTTGGCAACAGCCCCTGATCCGGTTCCCCGTCGCGGAAACTTATTTTTCTATTTGGGCGGTCATCCAACGGCCGGTTTCAACGGCCAGTTTCAAGGCGGCCGGATACAACTCTTTTGGCATATGGCCGAAAAAGTGGATCAACTCCATATTGAATATCCCCCGGAAGTTGTGCCGTTTCAAAGCAGCGAGGAATTTATCCCAGTTCAAATTGCACAAATAGGGAAGTAGGTGCAGATCTTTCAGACGGTTATTGTCGTGGATATGCACCGCCTCTACGGAGCCCGGAGGCATGAGATCGAGAAATTCATCCGGTTCAATGCCGCAAATAGCGGAGTGTCCGGTATCCAGACAGACGGTGAAACACTCCGGATCAAGTTGGTCGAGCAGGGAGATCAACTGGCTTGGCAGATAGAGTTTCGGCATCAACTGCGGCAGATTGGGATGGGACATGAAAAGGTTTTCAATGGCGATCTTCACTCCGGCTTTTTTGGCGGCCGGGGCCAGTTGTTCATAGAATGGCACATTGAATTCCACCACATCCACTCCGGCCGGAGGCGTCAGCGCGTGAACCACGACACACGAAGCTCCGATGATTCCGGAATATTCAATGGCCCGGATGATCCCCAGATAGTCCGGGTTGCTCTCATCACGGGGGGCATCCCCTGCCAACCGGAAAGGGGCATGGCTTTGGTAACACTCAAGAGCATATTTTGCGAGCAACTCTTTGCTCCGTGCGGCTTTTTCCGGATAATCACCGGCCAACAGCCATCCGGGCGAGTAGCCGCCGGCACTGAAAAGAGAATAATCCACTGCATCAAATCCCGCTTCGGAAAGCAGTTTGAAACTCATTTCCTCATCATCGCCGAAAGTATCCCGGAAAATGAAATTTTCAGTACTGATCTTCATTTTGTCACCAACCGAAAGTTCCGCGTTCTTTGATGAAACCGAGTTGTTTGGTAAATCTCCACATGACCAGACCGGTTCTGATATCGGCCATTTCCAGCACAAAAGTTCTCACCACCACCCGGCGGTCGCCATCGGAAATCACACTGCTGGTGACTTTGGGCCGCATGACCAGCCGGGCCGCCTGCAAGGTGCCGCGCTGAGCCACGGTACTCTGATCGAAATTGTCATCATTTTCCAGATCACGCGAAGCGGCAATTGCTCTGGTACGGTCAGTTCCTTCGGCCAACGTCACATCGACTTTACCGGCATTGAGCAGTGCTTCATTGAGCATATCGGTGATTTCCCCGACATTGAGATCCGGATCATCGGTATCATTGATCGTGCGGTCAAGTTTGACTACCGGCCGGGCGTTGACATCGCCTTTTTCCTGTTGATACTGCTGAAGGAACTGGGTGAAACGGGGATTGGTCATCGCTGATTCGACGGCGGCGAGGGTAACTTCCCGCATTTCTTCGCTGGAAACGGTCCCCTCCTGCCGGATGCCGGTCTTGGTGGTCGCCGGGTCAAAGATGGTGGTGGTGGTGGTACTGCGGCAACCGGCCAGAATCACGGCCGATGCGGCGAATGCGGTTGTCAGACAGGATTTTTTCATTTTTTTTTGCTCCTTATTTTGGAATTATCACTGGTCAGCTTCGTGCATACTTACCTGGAAATTGGCACACTCTTTACTGGGAGCGACCGAATTGAGATAAAGTATTTCGCCGGGGATGATCGTGGCATCCTGCCAGTCGGAAATAACCGTGTTGATCACGATGCCGTTGGCATCGAACCAGGTGAATTTGTAACGGACTTTGTAGGGATTTTCTCCGGTAAGTCCGCTCCATAACTGGGAGAACCATCCGGTACGGGTGTTGGCGACTTCCAGTTGGGCCTGCAAAAAACCTTCCGGCGTGCGGGCGGTGCGGATGTTGCGCAACTCCAGCCGGTCCCGCAGAAAACCGTCGGTGATGAAACGGGAATCCTCTCCGCCGGAATGTTTCACCGTATTCACGG
>JAZNEV010000061.1:0-35289 GCA_045588835.1 Victivallaceae bacterium | reverse complement strand
AAAGAAAGGAAAAGAAAGATGAAAAAAAGTTTTTTACTCTCCCGCGGGAGAGTAAACCGTACACGGTTTACTCTTATTGAATTGCTTGTGGTCATTGCGATCATCGCTATTCTGGCGGCGATCCTGCTGCCAGCCCTCAATTCCGCCCGTGAACGCGGCCGCAGTGCCAGTTGCCTCAACAACATGAAGCAGAATGGCAATGCTTTACTGATGTATGTCGATGCCAATGACGGTTATTTTCTGCCGGTCACGGTCAGACAGGATGGCAGCAACACCAGAAGCTGGCTGGAACACGCTATGTGTGTGGATGCCAAAGCAACGATCCGGGATAATCCCATTTTCGGTGATGTGGTGACGATGGTACTTGCAGCTGACCAGTTGACCCGGGCAGACAATGCCGGTAAAACGCTGTATACCTCATCGACACTGCTCTGTCCGTCGGCAGATGTACACGTCAGTCCGGGCTACACCCGTCAGTATACCGTTACTGATTACGGCTACAATCAGTATATCATTTCTCCTGAAATAGCTGAACTCGTCACTCTTGCCAAAAATAATAAGGATCATATTATTCTGAAAAGTTCTGAAGTGGCCAACGCCAGCGTGTCGATGATCATGGGGGAAACTTTCCGCCGCAATGCGATGATCGGGACCAGAAAAATCGAAATTATGGGTGCCGGATTCGGCAATAACAACGTTGCCAGTTACGGTTCAGCCGGTGCGCACGGCAAAAATATGAATCAGATTTTCATGGATGGTCACGCCGAGGGGCTCCCCGGTGTCTGGGAAGACCGGCACGGTTATCTTTCACCCTGGTACAGTGATGCCCGGCCCCGTTTCGATACCGGCGAATGGTGATTTCCCGGAGGAAAGTGTGTAATGGATGATTCTCGTGACATATTGACCTTGCTCACTCCGGCGGCGTGGCCGCTGGAGCAATGGCGGGAAGCCACCCCGCTGGGCAACGGCGAAACCGGTTTATCGGTACACGGCGGAGTTTATATGGAAAAACTTCTGTTCAACCGGCACGATCTCTGGCGGCAGAAACGGGGCGGATCTGTGCCGGATATCTCCGGCACGATCTCAGATATCCGTCGCTTGATGGATGCCGGTAATTACCGGGATGCCCGGGATCTGCTGACCGACAGACTGCTGGAAAAAAATTGTCCGGAGCAGCTGCCGTTTCCCATGCCGCTGGCGGAAATCGTCATCCGTTTTGAAACGCCGGGGGTCTTTTCCCGCTACCGGCGGCAGTTGGATATGGCCAAAGCGGAATCGCTCATCACTTATGAAACCGGCGATACCGCCATCCGCCGCCGGGCATTCGTTTCCCGGTCAAACGGATTGACTTACTGGCAGATGGAATCCGGCGGTGAACAACAGCTCTCGCTGGATATCCGCATACCTTTTACCGGCGAAGATTGCCGCAAAGAGATCGTGAACATCGCTCAAGCGGTCACTGAATTTGATGAGAAAAATAATATTTTTTCCTTTTATGCGCTGAATGATGATAATTTGAGTTTCGGTTGCGTCTGCCGGATCGACGGTGCGGCGGGGTGCCGCCGCCCGGATGGTCCGGTTGGCTTTACGGGGGTGAAAACTCTGCAGTTGACCATCGCCACTTTTGCCAATGAAAAAGATGCTCAAAGTGCCATTGCCAAATTGAAGCCGGTATTGTTGGCTGCCGATACCGATTATGCACGGCAGGCGGAAAAAAGTGCCGCTTTACACCGGGAACTTTATCAAAGAAGTTACATCGAATTCGACGGATTTCAAAATCTGGATAATGAAACGCTGCTCTCTGCTGCTTACGAAGATACCGCCCCTGCGGAATTGATCGAAAAAATCTGGCGTTTCGGGCACTGTCTTTTTGTCTGCGGTTACGGAAAAAATGCTTATCCATTTCATCTTTACGGCTTATGGAATGGTTCATTCTTTCCGACCTGGGCGGCTCATGTTGCCAATGAAAATGTCGAAGCGATCTACTGGCACACTACCGTCGGCGGCTTGTCTGAAACAGTCAAACCGCTTTTGGATTACTACTTCGACAAGATGGATTTTTTCCGGGAGACCGCCCGTAATGTTTATGGCTGCCGGGGTATCTACATTTCTTCGTACAGCACGCCGCAGGTCAATGTTCTTTCACCGGTCTGTCCGGTGATCCTGCACTTCAACGGGGTTGCCGGCTGGCTGGCACGTCACTTTTACGACTACTATCTGGCGACCGGTGATGAACAGACTTTACAGGAAAAGATCCTGCCCTTTATGTACGAGGCGGCACTTTTTTATGAAGATTATATTACCTATGACAGTGAGGGCAAGGTCAAACTTTACCCATCGGTTTCTCCGGAAAATACGCCGCTTAATTTTATGCAGATGCCCGATATCGGACACAGCCGTTCCGGTCATCCGCAACCGGTCACGGAAAATGCCACGGTGGAACTGGCGATCATCAAAGAGTTGCTCGGCCGCCTGATCGAACTGGCGGGAAAGTACCATTGTTACACCGCTCACCTGGCCATCTGGCAGAAAATTCTGGATTCCATCCCCCCTTACCGGATCAATGGCGATGGTGCTGTTGCCGAATGGCTTCCTGAAAAGTGGATGGATAAATACGACCACCGTCATCTATCCCACCTCTACCCGGTGTTTCCCGGCTGTGAAGTGCGGAAAGAGGATGATCCGGCACTTTTTGCCGCCTTTGAAAAGGCGGTCGATCTGCGGATACTCGGGTCATTTTCCGGTTGGACTTTGCCGCACATGGCGGCGATCTACTCCCGTTTCAACCGGGGAGATGATGCACTGCATTGTGTGGATATTCTCGCCAAGTCGGTGTTGCTGAAAAACTTTTTCACCATGCACAACGACTACCGCAATATGGGTATGACCATCGTCTTTCAGGAAGGCTTCTTCCCGGTACAACTTGATGCTCTGCTCGGTACGGTCAATGCCGTGCAGGAGATGCTGTTGTATGCGGCACCGGATCAGTTGAAATATCTTCCGGCATTGCCCGCCCGGTTGAAACGGGGCCGGGCGAAACTGTACTTCTTTACCGGTTTTACCGAATTTGAATGGGATGTGGAAAAGGGAGTGTTTTCGGCAGATATTTACGCTCAAAGAGATACCGAATTGCAGGTGTTTTTTCCGGAATTCTGTAAAAATATGAAATTCTGTGCCGAACTGTCGGATGTGAAAAAAATATCGTTGAAAAGCGGTGAAGATATCCATTTTGAATTTATTGATTTACAATAATTGATGAACGAAAGGAGTTATTATGAAAAAACAGTTGTTTTGGGGGATGCTGGCAGTTTTGCCGGTGATGCTTTCCGCCCGACCGGTTCTGACCGATGATCTGGAAAATACCGCAAGCCAGTGGAAAAATCTGGATACCAGTCATCTGACTGCCGGTCAGGGCAGAAACAATTCCACTGCATTGACCGGGGAAAGAATCCAAGGCAAAGAAAACCAGAGCCGCACCCACCGCCGGGCGATCCCCGGTTTGGAAGCCGGTAAAAAATACCGCTTCACCGCCTGGGTGAAAATTGAATCCGGCCTGACTGCTGAAGATATCCGTTTCGGGGTGGAAACCCGCAGCAATCCCGGTCGCAAATGGGTCGGTTACACCTTTGCTTCAGCAAAAGGCACCGAGGGGCAATGGATCAAAATGCAGGGGGAATTCACCACCATTGCCCAACCGGGAGCCGGGATCACCGGATATGATTATGAAATCATCGTCTATATAAAAAATGGCAAATACGGCAAATTCTATCTCGATGACATCACCGTTGAACCGGCGGCAGCTCCGGCGGCAGCTCCGGTGGCAGCTCCCGCGACAACTCCCGCCGACCGCTTGAAAGACCCCAATGATCCGGATAACGTGGTACTCAACGGCGGGTTTGAATTCGGCATCGAGGGCTGGCGCAACCTCGTTCCCGGAGCGATAATTGCCGGTGAAGGTATCGGCGGCAGTGCGGCGTTGTGCGTGGAGCGTGACAATAAGAATGCCGGTCATATTTTCCGCAACCGGATGATCCTTGAAGCCTGTACCAAATATGAATTCGGCGGCCGCATCCGTCTGACCCCCGGCACGCAAGCAAGTCAGGTGCGTTTCGGGGTGGAAGCCCGGAGCAATCCCGGATTCAAATGGGGAGGCTACACCTTTGCTTCACAGGTAAGTCAGGATGGCCAATGGCTCGATTTCCGGGGGGAAATCACCACTTTTGCCGACAATGGCGGCGGAATCAGTTACGTCTACGAATTTATCATCTTTGTCAATTACAACAAGGCCGGCAAATTTTTTGTGGATAATGTTTTCCTGAAAAAAAAAGGTGCCGCTGATATGCCGTTGATCCCCACGGCGATCAATTATCCTGCCGGGGGGATCCTCGATAGTGACGGCGGCGAGGTGATGATCACCTCTTCCAGTGGCACAGCCAACGGGCCGGGCAGTTGGAAGATCACCGGGGCCGACGGCAAAACCGTCAGAGAGGGCAAAACCACCTTTGTCAACCGCACCGTAAAAATCCAAACCGGGGAACTTGCCCCCGGAGTATACCGCATTGCGATTGCTTCAGAAGCGGAAAACAATGATTATTCATTGCGCAACTCTTTGCAGCTGGTCGTCCGGCAGAAACGTTCACAATGTGTCATAGATGAGTACGGCAGAACGATTTTCAACGGCAGACCATATATGCCGCTGGGATTTTTCATCTACGGTATGCCCGATGAACATCTGGCGATTTTCAAGGGCACTCCATTCAATACGCTGATGAGTTATGCCACCTGGAAATCCGACCTGGATCTGGATCATGTCATGAGCGTGCTTGAAGCACAGGATATGAAACTTATCCTGTCGCTGAAAGATTTTTACGATCTGCCCAAATCCGGCGGTATGCTCGCCGTCAAGGATTACAAGGGCATCAGCGGCCCGGATAATATCGTGCGCCATCTGGTCGAAAAATACCGCAACCACCCGGCACTGCTCGCCTATTACATCTGCGATGAACGCCCCGTAAGCGATTGGAAACTTTATATCGACCGCAAAGATCTGCTCAATCAACTTGACCCCGATCACCCGACATTTGCGGTGCATTGCACTCCGGGAGCATTCCCAATCTACAGTTGCTGGCAGGATGTTTTCGGCTGCGACCCCTATCCGATCGAAAAAAATACCCGCCATATGCGTCCGGTCACCGATCATGTGCAGGCCGCTCAAAAAGTGGCGGTTTATCCCAAAGGTACAGGTTTCTGGATGGTGCCGCAATACTTCAACTGGGCGGGTTATCAGACCGGGATAACTCCGGCTGAAGCCTATGAAAGATTCCGCTGGCCCACAGAAACGGAAACACTTGCCGCCTGCGTGATGGGAGCGATCCACGGGGCGAGAGGATTTCTGTTTTTCAACTTCAGCGATATGTTCCGCCCGGCCGATCCGGTGAAATTTGAAAAGACCTGGCCGGTGATCCTTAAAGTCGGCACGATCATTAAAAGTCTGGAATCGTGGATCATGTCGGTAATCCCGCCGGAAATGCTGACTCCGGCCGATGTCAAGGGGCGGATATTTGCGGCAAAATTCATCAATGATGAAGGTAAAATCTGCATTATGATCGCCGCCGAAGGCCCCGGTGAGGCTCAAGCCGTCATCACTGCTCCGGCGGGGTTGAAATCGCTGTGCGGACGCACAGTTTTTGCCGACGGCAAATATAAATTCAGCGGTCAGGATATCACCTGTGACATTCTGATTCAGGAATAATGGTCTTTGTTCTGTTATCCGGTTGACAAATTACTGCGCCGGTGATATATTCTGAAAATCCGCAAATAAATATTATTGAAAAATCATATCCGGGGTATTATCATGAAAAAATCCATCGAACCTGAAATCGAAAACCGCGGAATGCCCTTCTGGGCGTGGAATGGTTCTCTTGATGAAAACGTATTGTGCGAACAGATACGCATCATGAAAAAAATGGGGTTGGGCGGATTTTTCATGCATTCCAGAGTCGGGCTGGCTACGGCTTATTTGTCGGATGAATGGTTCCGGCTGGTCAATTCCTGTGTGGATGAAGCCGCCAAACAGGGTATGCAGGCGTGGCTTTACGATGAGGATCGCTGGCCATCCGGTGCGGCCGGCGGTGCTGTGACAGTTGAAAAAAAATACCGCAACCGTTTTTTGAGTGCGACGGAAACTTTGCCGGGAAATCCCGGTTTTGAATCGCTTTTGCATCTCCACTTTGCCGTTACTTTGCGTGAAAAAAAGATGGTTGCCTACCGGCAATGCCCGCCGGAAGAGCTGCGAAAGGGGGAAACGAGCCTCTATTTCCGGGTGTATATCGCTCCGGATGACCCGTGGTTCAATGGTCAGGCGTATCTGGATACGCTCAATCCGGAAGCAGTATCCCGCTTTATCGAAGTCACCCATGAAGAATACCGGAAAAATTTTACGGCGGATTTCGGCGGTACCATTCCCGGAATATTCACGGATGAACCGAATTTCAACGGCCATCCGCCATGCGGTTCCAGTTTCCCGTGGACGGATAAACTGCCGGAAATTTTTGAACAGAAATACGGTTATGATCTGATCTCCCGTCTGCCGGAACTTTATTATCCGCTGGCAGAAAGCAGTTTTTCCCGTCTCCGGCTCAACTTCCGGGAATTGGTCACGGAGTTATTCTGTGACGCATTCGGTAAAAAATGCGGCAACTGGTGCCGGGAAAACAATTTGATTTTCACCGGACACGTCCACCGTGAGGACACGATGGAATCTCAGACGGTCGCCGTGGGCAGTGCCATGCGGTTCTATAAATATATGCAAATGCCGGGTATCGATCTGCTTACTGAACACTGGATGATATTCAACACCGCCAAACAGTGTACTTCCGTGGCCAGACAACTGGGTTTGCCGCGACGGCTGACGGAAACTTACGGCTGTACCGGCTGGGATTTTCCGCTGATGGGGCATAAGGCTCTGGGCGACTGGCAGTTGGCATTGGGGATCAACTTCCGCTGTCAGCATCTGGCGTGGTATACGATGCTGGGGCAGGCCAAACGTGACTACCCGGCAACGATTTCCGGTCAGTCGCCGTGGGCGGGGGATTATGCACAGGTCGAGGACTATTTTGCCCGCATGATAACCGCTCTGGCAGATGGTCAGGAGATCCGCGATCTGCTGGTCATTCATCCGATCGAGTCATTCTGGGGCAGACACGTCCCCAAAAACACGCTGCCGGATGATCTCATGCTGATTCAGTTGACCAATGAATTGCTCGCGTTGCATCTGGATTTTGACTTCGGCGATGAGTCGCTCATAGCTGAATACGGCACTTGTGCCGACGGAAAATTGCAGATCAATGCCGCTTCTTACCGGGCGGTGCTGATACCGGAAGTCACGCATCTGCGCTCCACGACCCTGACATTGCTGGAAAAATTTGCCGACATGGGCGGCAAGGTATTCTACATGGGCCGTTATCCGGAGTATCTGGATGGCGAAAGATCCCCCCTGCCGGAAAAGGTTTACCGGAAATTCCGGTATATTCTGTTTTCCGGTCTGGATCAGCAGTTGTCACCGCTCTGCCGCCGGGTCAGTATCACCGAAAACGGCAGTGAGGTCGCCCCGGCACTTTATCTGCTCAAAAGCGATGATGACGGTCAGAAACTTTTTATCTGCAATACCTCGGTGAATTTCCAGAATGAACAGCTGAATTATCCCATGATCAGAGAAAGGATTCTGGAATTTACCGACAGCGTGATCCGCTGGCAGTTGCCGGAGAATTGCCGTTACATTTATCAGTTGAATCCGGCAACCGGCAGATTCCATACCGTAAATAAAGTGGTTTTGCGCGGGAACACCGCCGAATTTCCCCTGCCGCTGACGCAATTCGCTTCGGCATTGTTCTTTGCCGCCTGCGAGCCGGTGGAAAATGCCGTGGATGAACCGTTGAATATTTATCCGGAAGCGGAAACCGGCACGAATCCGGCAAAATTTGAAGCGGCAACCGTCAATATCACGATGGATGAAGACAACACCCTGCTGCTGGATATGCCGCAAGTGCAGATCGGTGACGGCGATTGGCAACCGGCCAAAAATTGTCTGCGCTGGGATATGGAGTTGCGAACCATGATGGGTTTGCCTTTGCGCGGCGGCACGATGGTTCAACCGTGGTGCAGAAAAAATGATACGCCGGTAAAATCATTGCCGGTCACGCTCAAATACAACTTTTTCTGCGATGAATTGCCCGCTGGCATCTGCCGTCTGGCCTTGGAAGAACCGCAAAATTACACTGTTACGCTCAATGGTACGGTGTTATCACCGGCCAACGGTGGTTTCTGGTGCGACCGGGCGATCGAAACGGTTGAGATACCGGAGGGCATTTTGCAGAAAGGTGAAAATATTCTGCTGCTGCACACGCTTTTCCCCGGAAATGGAGCGGGATTGGAAAATATTTTTCTGCTCGGTGATTTCGGGGTGAATGGCGATCACATCACGGCTCCGGTGCGGCAGTTGCCTTTCGGGAATTGGGTGGAAAAAGGTTTGCCGTATTACACCGGCAATCTGATCTATGAATTACCTCTGCCCCCGGATACCACGGCGGTAAAAATCATCGATTGGCGGGGAACGGCCCTGGCTTATGCGGTGGATGATCAGGAAGAATTCACCCTTTTGGCGTGGCCGCCATTCATCATTCCGGTATCCGGTGGTAAACGTTTGCGGATCAAGGTTTTAAATTCAAGGCGCAATGCATTCGGGCCATTTTTCCTGAAAAATCTCTGGCCGTCATGGACGGGGCCGGATCAATTCACCACCTTTGAAACCGGTGAACATCAACTGGTGCCCTGCGGGATATTGACCCCGCCGGAATTGCTGCTGAAAAGGTGAAGTATTGTCCTTATTGCGGATCTGATGATGGGATCGAATGGAGAAGAGTGCTTTATTTGCCGTGACCGTGGATGCTGATTTCAGCATCTGTACACATTCCAGCCATTGATGTCGTATGCACGGCACAAGAGGTGATATAAAAGGAGGCTGACCGGATAATGGTCAGCCTCCCCGGAGTCGGTTATCCGGTTTTCCACTGCGTTACAGTGAATCGTTGAGTTTACGCATGGCATCGAATTGTTCTTCGATGGATTGTGCCAGTTTGATCTGGGTACGGCAGCGGTCGAGGTTGTGTTTTTCCCGGTGGATTTTGAAGTAGACATCGCCGGAAAGATAATCGGTGAGGAAACGCATACCGATTTCCAGCGTGATAAGTTTGCCGGAAAACGGCAGCAACTCTTTTTCACGGGCGTTGAGGAAGTTTCCGGCGGTGGAAAGAAATCCGCGCAGCAAAGCTTCAAACATCTCAAAACGCATACCGACTTTGGAAAGATCCAACTCATCTTCCGGGGCAGGGCTGGTGCCGGTGCGTACCATGTCACCGAAGTCATAGTGTGGCAAACCGGGCATGACCGTATCAAGGTCGATCACGCAGATGCCGTCACCGGTGACATCATCGATCAGCACATTATTGAGTTTGGTATCGTTGTGGGTGGTGCGTTCAAAGACATTTCCGGCGGCAAGTTCATTGATCAGGAGGGAGTATTCCGCCTCTCTGGCCATGATGAAGTCCAATTCCGGAGCGACATCTTTGAGGCGGTTGCATTTATCTGCGGCAACAGCGGCTTTGAGATCAGCGAAGCGGCTGGGGGTATTGTGGAAATTGGCAATAGTTTCATGCAGACGGCCGGGCATATCGGCCAGGTCGTTCTGAAATGCTCCGAATGCTTTGGCCGCAGCAAATGCCTGTGAAGATTTTTCCAGCACATCATAGGTGCGTGCTTCATCCACGAAAATGTAACATCTCCAGAAATTACCGTTGTCATCAATGAAAAACGGTTCGCCTTTATGTGAATCGATCACTTGCAAATAACGGCGTCTGGTCGCCGGATTGGTAACTTTTTCAGCGGTTATTTTGGCTGCGATGTGCTGGGAAACCCGAACAAAGTTTTCCATCAATTTGACCGGTTCCCGGAAAATGGAGGTGTTGATCCGCTGGAGAATATAGGTTTGATTGGCAGTGGACATTTTGAATGTATCATTGATATGTCCGGTACCGTATCTTTCAGCGGTGACGAATTCTCCGTCGAGCATAAAGCCGCGGCTGATCTGGGCGATGTCAAATTCCATGATGAATCCTTTCTGCTTTCTGGTTGTTTTCTATAATATACATGGTATGTACAGATTTTACCAACAGTTTTTTTTATTGAACTATGGATTTTTTTGCAAACGTGGTGTATATTGTTACAACAAGCGGATTTTTATGGAGGTAAATTATGAGCAGTATGTCGATGGAACTTTTTCTCAGTGATGAAGTACAGACTTTGCTGGATGATTTTGCTTCATTGCTGGATGTGCGGGTGACTTTCTACTCTTTATCCGGAGAACCTCTGCGCCGGGGAAAAGCGATGCATAACTGCACTTATTGCTCTTTGGTGCATGAGCAGTTATCCGGGTTTGACAGATGCGTTTCCATGGATTGTGACAAACAGCGCGAAGCTGTGGAAAAAGATCAGATCATTGATTACCGTTGTCATGCCGGGTTGCATGAGTGTATCGCTCCGGTAAAAGTCCGCAACCGGGTGGCCGGATTTGTAATGATCGGTCAATTCCGTATTGAGGGAGATTTGGAGCCGGATTGGGCCAGGATCCCTCCGGCATTGCGGGATAAATTGCATCAGGCTTATTGTGAATTACCCTGTTTTACGGCGGAAAAACTTCAGGCTGTGCTGGGGGTTTTGAGAACTCTGATCGACTATATCGCCGTGCGTGAATTGGCGGTTTTGCAAGGCGACCGTCTGCGTAATGAAATTGACATGTATATTGAAAAACACGCTTCTGAAGATATCCGTTTGCCGGATATGGCGAAGAAACTGGGGCGCAGTGTTTCAACGATCTCTCAATTTTTGCGTAATAATTACCAGACCAGTTTCAAAGGTCTGCTGCTTGATGCCAGGTTGCGTATCGCTGAAAAAATGTGGCGTGATGATCCGGGGGCCACAGTTGCGGAAGTGGCATTTGCTTCAGGGTTCTGCGATCAATTCTACTTTTCACGGGTATTCAGCCGCCGCCGGGGGATGCCGCCGGGTAAATTCCGCAGTCAGATGCGCCGTGCCGGAGAATTCAATGTTGAAAGTGATGATTGAGTCACCTCCGTCGGCAGTGTACCTGACTCCGGGAAAAATAAATTGAAAAATCGTCCGGTAACAGAACCGGACGATTTTTTTGCGGCGCAACAGATACGTTTTTCGGAAAAACTCACTCCACCGGGATCCGGTGAGTTTTGGCACTTTCTGACTTGGGCAGGAATAAAGTCAGGATACCATCGCTGATTTTGGCCGAAATGTGGTCGGCATCCACCGCATCTGAAAGGTAAAATGCCCGTTTGTAAACCACTGGCATTCCCCGCCGGTGGAGCGTGCTTTTGGCTTTCAGGGTCAAAAGGCGGTTTTTTACTTCCAAAGTCACTTTTTCAGCGGAAACACCCGGTAATTCAAAGGTGATTTCCATGCCGTCATATTCATCGGTCACGTCGGCAGCCGGACGGATCGTGATGCATTCGCACTTTGGTTCACTTTTCTGCAAATCGTTCTTTTCCTGAGTTGCCGGGGCTTTTTTTTCATCCATATTCACAACTCCCTTATTTATCGCAGTGTACTTTGATGGTTTTGGCGGGCAGGGGTTTCTGCATATCCCTCGGGATGGTGACATGCAGTACGCCATCGGCATATTTGGCGGTGGCTTCGGCACCTTTGACCGGGACGGGCAGTTTGATACTTTCCTCATATTCCGCACAGGAGCGTTCCCGGAAAACGTAGTGTTTGTTCGTGTTGCCGGATTCCTTCTCTACGCAGTGATTTACTTTGAAATTGAGAAAATCGCCGGTGATCTGCAGTTCAAATTCCTCACTTTTGCACCCCGGGCAGGAAATCTTTACGACCACTTCCTTATCCAGTATCTCGGTTTCCCAACGGGAATCGAAAACCGAACCGCGAAGCAATCCGGAACCGGGTTCGATCATGCGTCCGAACATGGTTCTTACCAGTTCATCCATGCCGGGGAATACCTTTTCCAGAGCGGCCGGCACCTCATTTTCACGTTTTGCCAATAAGTTCATAATACTCCTCCTTTTTGGCTGAATGCAAATGATTACCGCGCCGCCGGATCATCAGTTGCACTCGTTCTCCTCTGGTATGAACAAAATAAGAGTAAAAAAGGAAAAATCAAGGGTTTTATCCGCAGATACCTTGAATAAATATGAAATGTGTAGTATTTTATAGAGTCATACGACCATCGGGGTGTAGCGCAGTGGCTAGCGCGCTTGCTTTGGGAGCAAGATGTCGGGAGTTCGAATCTCCCCACCCCGACCATTTTTTTGCCTTGACGGACATAACGGACAATCAAAGCAGTCTGCAAAAGGTATTTTGGTGGTAGTGTGGTGTATTGTTGCCGGTTATGAGCCGGTAGAGCGTTTATTTGCTCTTGGGCGTATTGTTACCGGTTACCGTGCCGGTAGAGCGTTTATATGCTCTTGTTCGCTTGAGGGGAGGCAAAAAGGCTGATACCAGACCGGCTTTTGCTCTTATCGGGCAAAAGTGCATTCGACTGCGGTCTGCGCGGTTTCCCGTGACAAATACGACCTTTTGCAGACTGCTTTGATTGTCCGTATTGTCCGTATTGTCCGTTATGTCCGTTGTGTCCGTTATCTACCGGGTTATAACCGGTAACAATACGCCACAATACCACCAAAATACCTCGGGCGGGGCGTGGGGCAGAGCCCCACATGGGGGTACGGGGGCGACAGCCCCTGTCAAGGGCGGTGACAACCGCCCGCCCCGCGGCACCGATCCGGACTGCGGCGGATGGATTGCGAGGCAAGGTCGCCGCCGCAAGCAAGCCGCCACCGCATTTCACTCGTGGGGCAGTTCTCTTAAGAGCATTTCAACCGGGGTGAGGTATTTTTTTTCATTATTGCATTTTTTGCAGCAGACCACCATATTACCTTTGGTGCTGCGTCCGCCGCGGGCGAGCGGCACGATATGGTCGATGGTCAATTCTGAAGCGGGGAAATGAGCTTTGCAGTAGTAGCAGATGCCTTTGCGGAAAAGTTCCTGAAAGTGGGTGGTTTTACGCAATTCTCTGGCTTTGGCTCTTTCCCGTTTGACATGGGCATCGTCTTTATTGATCTCGATCCACTCATCCATGTCAGACGGTCTCCGGAATACGATCCAGTACCCGGCGGATCTCTTTGATGACGACCGGCAGGCGGTGAGGTTTGGGGAGGAAACCGCAGGCGCCCTGTTCCAGAAGATCAGCGACCTCATTTTCGGAAACGAAACCGCTGGAAAGCAATACTTTGACCTCCGGATCGATCGCTTTCAGCCGCAGAAAGGTCTGGTGACCGCCGGCTTTGGGCATGATCATATCCAGAAGAACCAGATCGATCTCGCTGGGGTTGGATTCATAAATTTCCACGGCATCCAAACCGTTTTCAGCGAGCAGAACGGAGTAACCCAATTCGCTCAGGGCATCGATCAGAAAGTCCCATATCGTTTCGTGATCATCGACGATCAGGATGGTTTCATTGCCGCCGGGCAAAGTGTTTTCAGTCATATCAAGGTATCCCAAAAAATCAAGTGTTTGTTTTGTTTGCCGCATATTATACGCAAAAAACCTTTAAAACGCAAATGAATATTGCAAAAAAATCAAAAAAATTCAAAAAAAATCAAAACTGCTCTTGACATTGAGGGGTATTTTGCGTATATTTTTCTATGTTCAACATATTCGACTTTGCCTGAAGTGTGAGGATTGTAATGAAAAATGCGTTGTTGAAAAGCCTGAACTGGTTTGAAAATTCAGGAGTCATGCTCCCGGCAGACGGTCTTTGGGGCGTGGCGGAAAGAGTTGCCGTGATCTCCGGCAACACGGCGATCGAGGAAATGAAACGCGAGTTCCATGCGTGGACGATCCACGACGGTTACTGCATTATCGAACAGCGCAGAGCGGATTGCAATTTTGAAACGGCTTATCTGTATTTGCTGGCGTTTGAAGTTTTCGGCGACAGGAAATATTATGATGTGGCGGTAAATATCCTCGACTTTCTCTATTTCCGCAGCGGATTGCTCAACCGCAGTCAGAAAGAGTATCAGCCGGGCAGTTGGAATTGGTCGCACATCAAACGGGAAAATTGCGTATTTTTCGACGATGAAGCATGGTGTGTGTTTTTCCAGCTGGAGATCGGTGAAAAGTATCCGGAACTGGAAAAACGCTATGATATGCGTTACTGGGCGTTGCTGCTTGCCGATTCTCTCCATGCCGGAGCGCAGAAAGTGATGCTGGAAAAGTTCCTGACTCCGGATGGTCACTGGGTGGATTACAGCAAGCACTGGCTGGGCAGTCTGGATCTGCCGCACTGGGGATCGCTTACCTGTATGGCACTGGCCAGAGCGGATAAGGCGGCGGGCCGTGAACAGTCGGCCTTCATCCGTCAGTATTATGAATATCTGGAGCCGATCGCCGAAAAATTCAATCCCAGTGAAAAGGCTTACGCCTGTCTGGGGGCGTGTGCGGCGTACCGTTACACCCACGATGCGTTTTATTTGGAAATGGCGGTGAAATTCGGCAAACTGCTCACGGAAAAAATGCAGGAAAACGGCAATCTGCCTGCGGAACATTACGAAGCACCCACCGGCCCGCATCTGGTCGATACGATCTACACGGCCAACTGGACACTGCTGTCGTTGCAGAGTTTGAAGTCATTTGCCACGGCATTTGTGCCGCATTATGAAAAGATCAAAAAACTCATATTGCAGATTCAGGATGATTCAGAGGAAAAACAATTTGCCGGATGCTGGCGTGGAATGTTTGACCTCAATGCGAATTCCTGGGGCGGCGGCGACCGTTTTGAGGGTGGAGCCGGAAGCATTTACACCGGTTGGACGAATGCTCCGATCGCCTCGGTGATCGCCATGGATATTCTCGGCAGGGATATTTTCGGAAAGTAAGGTCTGATCATGGAATATTCAGCGAAAATCCTCGACACCAGAGTCATTGCCAAAGCGGAAAATAAATATCTGGCCTGGCCGACGATCATCCGCCGGGAAAACGGCGAATTGCTGGTGGTCTTTTCCGGTGACCGTCTGTTGCATTGCTGCCCTTACGGCAAAACGTTGTTGATACGCAGCAGTGATGAGGGCAAAACGTGGAGCGAACCGGAAGTTATCACCGATACGCCGTTGGATGACCGGGATGCCGGAATTCTGGAAACGGATAAAGGCACTTTGATCGTGAGCCACTTCACGAGCATCGGTTTTGAGAATCCGGATGTGATGAAGTGGGTATTTCCCGATGATCCGGAGTTGGTCAAAGAGGCGATGGATTCATGGCAGCATATCACTGATGAATTGAGTGACGATGTGCGGGATAAATTTCTGGGCAGTTGCCTCCGCCGTTCGACTGATGGTGGCAAAACGTGGGGGCCGCTGCTCCGGGTGGCTCCGTCAACTCCGCATGGTCCGATCAAGTTGAGTGACGGCCGGTTGCTCTATGTGGGCCGCACGATCTACGGATCGGATGCCGAAGCACCGCTGGCGGCGAAAAAAGCCTGCACGCCGGATACGACTTGTGTGGAGATCCACGAATCGACCGATGACGGCTTGAGTTGGCAAAAGATCGGGTCGATCCCGAAAAATGAGGAATACAAGTACGGTTGCGAACCGTATTGTGTGGAGTGTGCCGACGGGCGGCTGGTGACGTTTTTGCGTGAATCCATCATGGGCGTATCAGAAAGCACCGACGGCGGCAAAACGTGGAGCGAACCGGTTTCCACTGACATTGCCGGTTATCCGCCGCACTTTTACACGCTTAAAGACGGCAAAATATTGCTGGTTTACAGTTGCCGCTTTGAGCCTAACGGTCAATTTGCCCGGATCAGTGATGATAATGGCCGCACTTGGAGTGAAAGATTCCAACTTTCCTTTGCTCCGGATGCGGATCACGGTTATCCGGCCTCGACGCAGTTGCCCGATGGCTCGATATTGACGGTATATTATGAAATCGATCAACCCGGTGAAAAAACTTCTATCAAACTGGTACACTGGAAGTTGGTGGAAAAATAGTTATTGTCTTATTTTTTGTGAAAAATCAAACCTGCGGTGGTGCATTGCGGGTAATCTCTTGGCCTATCTGCGGACGTTTTCGCAGTCGGGTACGGTAGTAACGAAAAATAAGGAATTTTGATACGCTCCGGCAAGCTGATTGTCAACGCACTGAAATACTTTGTTGACAAATCACCAAACCGGTGCTATATTTCAGTGTTTCACTGAAATTGAAAATGCTGAAGTCTGCACCGCAATACGCAAGCAACAGAGAGGTAAGTTATGTTACAGGCACTCAAATCAAAGACACTGGCCGACGATGTGGCCCGGAATCTTTTGGGATACATCCGCCGTCACGGATTGAATCCGGGGGATTTACTGCCCAAAGAGGAAGAACTTGCCGAAAAATTGAATGTTAGCCGTCACATCGTGCGTGAGGGCATTTCCCGGTTAAAAGCCTACGGCATCGTTGAATCCCGCAAGTGCCGGGGCATGATCGTGACCAGTCCCAATGCTTTTGCCGGGGTGCATAATCTGGCCGAAGCGGAAATATTCTCGGAAGAGGAGTGGAAAGAATTTTTAAGTTTGCGGATCGTTATGGAAATCGGCATGGCGGATTTTATCCACGCCAAAGCCACAAAAGAGGATATCGCCGAATTACGCCGCTTGGCAGGGCCGCCGACTCTGCAGCACGCGGTTGCCGAGGAGATTGCATTTCACAGTAAATTATTCAGCATCGGCGGCAATGTGATTGCCAATCAATTCATGGCCGCACTGGCAGGTTCATTTAAATATCAGGTCAAAAAAGACTTCACCGACTTGACCGATCTGAAAGGCAAGACCCATCAGGATATGTGCGATGCACTGGAAAATGGAACTAAAGAGGAATTTACCAACATAATAAAAGCACACTTTAAACCGCATACAGACTGGCTTAACAGTGATCAAAAAGGGGAGGTAATACTTAAAGAAGATTGATTTTTCCAAAGGTTTCCGTGTCAAGCAATAACAAAAGAAAGAAAAAAAAGAAAACATTGAAAGGAAATTAAGTATGTGTAACTCACTTTCTGGTAAGAAAGTGAACCCCATGGGGTTCACCCTCATCGAACTTCTCGTAGTCATCGCCATCATCGCCATTCTGGCGGCGATTCTGCTGCCCGCTCTCAATGCCGCCCGTGAACGCGGACGTGCTGCTTCATGTATTTCCAATTTGAAGCAAAATACTCAAACCATTCAACAGTATGCCGATGACAACAACGGCATTTGGTTGATCACAGAAAATTCCAATGACATGAAAGCCAGAGGTACATGGAACGATATTCTGGTAGATGCCGGTTACAGTGATGCTGGGGCCCAATTCTTCTGTCCCAGTCTCGAACCCAGTTCGGTTGGTTCTTTCACCCGTCAACAGATGTTTAACGCAACTTATCCTTATCAAAATGTTACTTATGGTGCATTTGATGAGGGTGGAGCCAACGTTCGTGCCAAAGGAACTGTCCGCCACCTGGAAGCCAAAAGTATCAAAAGTGCATCTGAATATTTCTTCCTTGCCGACAGCCGCAACAGTGCCGGTCAGCAATACCACTGCATCCGTGGTGCAGTCACTTGGACCGGAATTCATTTCCGTCATGCCTCAAACGCCAACTTCGCTTACTGGGATGGTCACGTCGGCAGTTCATCGGTAGAAGCGATTACCAACAGTCCTTATTGGACAAGCAGTTTCTATACATGGGACATCAATGGCGTCGGCAAAGCCTACGCTGCCCGTGCCGGACACTACGAAAAACTTCAATAAGTTCAAAGACGGTTAATGTCCCAATTTTTATAAATTCCACCTTTTGGGATTGTATAGCACGTTTAACGTAACGCTTCTAAAGCATATTGCAAAAGTTTTGATTTATCAAATCGTCAGGAATAAACAACCATGAAAAAATTATCAGGTGCCGCAATGGCCGCCGGAATCGTACTTTCGGCGGCGATCTCCGGCTGTTGCACGGATAATGAAGTGCAAAATGAGATCGTCATCACGCCGTCAGCCACTTCCAGCAGAGCGGTGGTCAATCCGTGGCAGCAGCCCCGGAAAAAACTGATCGACATGAGTTGGTCCAACCCCTCTGTGGACTACCTCGTCGAGCATCTTGCCCGCATGGAGCAGGAAGCACAGGTCGATGGTATCACCGTCCGCTTCGTCGGCCGCAAACCCGGTGTCGAGGGCAAAGCCGGTGACGTGCATTGCCACAATATCATCACCAAAGATGTGTGGCAGTATGAGTGGTTCGCCGATCAGATCGCCAAATACAACAATCTGAATTTCACCCGCTTCACCGATAACTTCATCTATACCACCATGACTCCGGCCAGAGATATGGATTGGTTCGATGATGCCTACTGGGCGGCCATTTGCAATAACTACGGTATTCTCGCCCGCATTTCCAAAGAGTGTAACATGACCGGTATCGTCTTTGACTCCGAGGAATACGGCGGCAGAATCTGGGGCAATTACAAAGGCAGTGACCGTGATGCCGCCATTGCCAAGGCCCGCCAGAGAGGTCAGGAGTGGGGACGGGCGGTTTTCACCGCCAATCCCGATGTCACACTGCTCTGTCTTTTCTTCTTCTCCCACGGCACCTTCATCATGGGTGATGCCGAATCCAGTACCCTCATCCACTCATTCTACAATGGTGTGATGGATGTGATGCCGCCGACGGCGACCATTCTCGACGGTCACGAGTACTTCGGATACTTCGGCAGAAACTACGAGTGCTATGCGAAGTTGCGTTACGACATCGACCACACTTTCCGCTCCCGCGTGGCCGCCAACAACTTCGCCAAATACCGCACTCAAGTGCAATTATCCGCTCCCATGTACATCGATGCGGTGACCGGTGCCAATGCCTCTTTCCACCGTTTCTTCGTGCCGGAAATCGACAACCAGCCCCGGCTGGACTTCATCCGCCAGTGCCTCTGGAATGCCATGTGCGTTTCCGATGAATACGTCTGGTTTTACAGTGAACGCGGCTGTTTCTGGAGCCAGTCACACCACCCGAGAGTAGCAAGCACCTGGGATGAGAAGATCCCCGGATTCAATGCCATGCTGGCCGAATTGCGTGAGATCACGGCGATCGACCTGACCGGTTTGAGCAATATTCTGGTCATTCCGCAGTTGAATTCCGATCCGGCGGTCAAAGAACCCGGCCCGTGGCAGTTCCACGCCACCAAAGAGGGCGATGCCACCGATAAATCCGGCTGGAAAGACGGCAAAGTCTACATCACCGGTCCGCAGACTGATTCCTACACCGCTCAAAGCGTGACGATTCAGCCCGGCAAACGCTATTTGCTCAAGGTCGAAACCAGAGTCCGTACCAACGAGAGCAACGGCTTGATCTACATGGGTATTTCATTCAGCGATGCCGATGGCAAAGCACTGCCGCAGAGCCGTGAAGTCTGCATCCAGCAGTTGACCGGCGGCTACTGGGAAGAGATCGTCTTCCTGATCACCGCTCCGGAAGGTGCGGCCACGGCCACCTATAAACTCGGTGTCAAAGGCCTGCTCGCCGATCAGGTCATTGAATTCCAGCATCCGCAGTTGATCGAATTGCCCTGATGGAATTTTGCAACAGCCTGCGGTATAACGTTATACCGCAGGCTGTTCAGTAAATACAAAAAAATTCAATATGTGCCACAAACAGGAATAAGTCATGAAAAAATCACTTTTTACCATGCTGGCCCTCCTTTTTACAGGATTGCTGGCTGCCGCCCCGGTGGAAAATCCGTGGACACCCAAAAAGAAAAAAATCATCGACATGAGCTGGTCCAACCCCTCTGTGGACTACCTCGTTGAAAATCTTGCCCGTATGGAAAGAGAAGCACCGGTCAATGGTATCACCGTCCGTTTTATCGGCCGCAAACCCGGAGTTGAGGGCAAAGCCGGTGAAGTTCACGCTCACGCCATCATCACTAAAGATATGTGGCAGTATGAGTGGTTCGCCGATCAGATCGCCAAATACAACAATCTGAATTTCACCCGCTTCACTGACAACTTCATCTATACCACCATGACTCCGGCCGCCAATATGGATTGGTTCGATGATGCCTACTGGGCGGCCATTTGCAATAACTACGGAATTTTGGCCCGCATCACCAGAGAGTGCAATATGACCGGTATCGTCTTTGACCCCGAAGAATACGGCGGCCCGATCTGGCGGCGTTATCCGGGTCACAGCCACGCCGAAGCCATCGCCAAGGCCCGTCAGAGAGGCCGGGAGTGGGGACGGGCGGTTTTCGGAGCGAACCCCAATATCAAACTGCTCTGCCTTTTCCTCTTCTCCAATGGCACATTCCTCACCGGCGATCAGGTCAATCACACGCTGTCACACTCATTTTTCAACGGCGTTTACGATGTTCTGCCGCCGACTGCGACCATGATCGAGGGTCATGAGTACTTCGGTTACTTCGCCAATACCGATGCTGAATTTGAGAAACTGCGTATCGACCTTGACCGCACTTTCCTGCCCAGAGTCGCCGCTGAAAACTACAACAAATACCGCACCCAGACCCAGTTGGCCGCCCCGATCTATCCGGATTCGATGTTCTATCAGACCAGCACTCTGCGTCGCTATCTGCAGCCGGAAATCGACCAGATCCCGTTCCTTGATTATTTGAAACAGAATCTGGAACGTGCCTTGCGGGTTTCCGATGAATACGTCTGGGTTTACAGCGAAATGGGCTGTTTCTGGAGCCAGTCCCCCCATCCGCGGGTCAAAGGCACCTGGGAAGCCCAGAGTCCCGGATTCAACCGGATTTTCATCGAAGCGGCCAATCCGGATTTTGTCACTGACGGAGCAAAAAACCTGGTCGAAGTGCCGGCTTCCGGTATGGGCAAATGGATGTTCTGGACGGCGATCAACCATCAGGGCCGTGCCGGTTGGCAAAACGGTGTCGCCTTTATCCGTGGCGTGAAACTGCGCGGTTCGGTCCACACCAGTATCCCGGCGATTGCCGGTCACGAGTATGTGCTGACGGTCGAAGTACGACCCAAAACTCCCACGATCACCGGTTCAGCCAGTCTGAGTGCTTCTTTCCGGGCGACCAACAATGCCTGGATGCGTGACCCCGGTCAGGAAAAGTCAGTGCAGATGCGCAGCAAACAGCGTGGCGACTGGGAAACGCTCACCATCCGTATCGTTGCTCCGGAAAACTGCAAAACGCTCTACTTCCAAATGGGCGTATCCGGTTTGAAAGATAACGAAGCCGTCGAATTCCGCAATCCCCGGCTGGTTGACCTCACCGCAGCTCAATAAAAAAAGTTATTGTCTCATTTTTTGTGACAAATATAACCGGCGGTGGCGCATTGCGGGCAATCTCTTGGCCTGTCTGCGGACGTTTTCGCAGTCGAGTACGGTAGTACACTCCTGCTCATCCGCCTTGACAGGCCGGCGACCTTGCCTCGCACTGCATCCACCGGTTGGATCAAAAACGTGCAGGCTTGTTTGACAAATCACAATTTATGTGATATTTTTTATGCGTTAAAAGAAATATTTATTTACAAGTTTATGTTTCAGTTTCACAAAATTCGGGACATTGTCAATTATTTCAACTTCAAAACACTTTTGTCATATTCTGCCGGGGCTTTGTAACCGAGCAATTCAATGCAGGTCGCTCCCAGCGAACTGATACCCAGACCCTCATTGAGAGTGCTTTCATATTCGCCTTTGAATTCCGGGTCGTAGATGATGCACGGCACCGGATTGAGCGAGTGACTGGTTTTGCGGGCAAGGTTGCCCTGCTTGTCGGTTTTGACATTGCCTTTTTTGTCATGCTCAAGCATATCATCGGCGTTGCCGTGGTCAGCGGAGATCACCAGCACACCGCCGGCGGCTTTGACCGCTTCTTTGATCCGGCCCAGACAGAGATCCAAAGCACCCATGGAGACCAGAACAGCTTCCATGCTGCCGGTGTGACCGACCATATCGCCATTGGGGAAGTTGAGCCGGATCATCCGGTATTTGTTGTCAGCGATGGCGGCGACCACCGCATCGGTGATCTCGGCACACTTCATCCACGGCCGCTGCTCAAAGGGGACCACATCAGAGGGGATTTCGATATAATCATCGTATTCCTCGTCGAATTTGCCGGAGCGGTTGCCGTTGAAAAAGTAAGTCACATGACCGTATTTCTGGGTTTCGCTGATGGCCAGCTGGCGGACTTTGGTGGCACAGAGGTATTCATCGAGCGTATTGTCGATTTCAGGAGGAGCGACCAGATAGTTGGCCGGAGCGTGAAGATCGCCGTCATACTCCATCATACCGGCAAACAGCACCTGCGGAACAGTGCCGCGGTCGAATTTGTCGAATGAAGCACCTTCCTCAAAGGCGGCGGTGATCTCCAGTGCCCGGTCGCCGCGGAAGTTGAAAAGCACCACGGAATCATTATCTTTCATCGCACCGGCCGGAGTTTTGCCGTCTTTGGAAATGACGAATGCACCCAGATCCTGATCGATCGCACCGGTACGCTGACGCAGAGTTTCAATGGCTTCGGAAGCGGAGGCGAACAATTCGCCTTTGCCCTGCACATGGGTTTCCCAGCCTTTTTTGGCCATATCCCAGTTCGCACCGTAACGGTCCATGGTGATCACCATGCGGCCGCCGCCGGAAGCGATGATGTAGTCAACTCCGCCGGCAGAAAGTGCGGCAAGTTTTTCTTCCAGAGGTTTGATGTATTCCAGTGCGCTGGTTTCCGGCACATCCCGGCCGTCAAGCAGAGCGTGGACGCGGAGCGTTTTCACTCCGGCGGCGTAAGCAGCATCGATCATGGCGTAAAGGTGGGCGATATGACTGTGGACATTGCCGTCGGAAACCAGACCGATCAGATGCAGAGCGGAGTTGTTGTCAATGACATTGGCGATAACTTTTTTCCAGACCGCCCCCTCAAAGAGTTTGCCGGAAGCGACCGCTTCGCCGACCAGTTTGGCTCCCTGGGAAAAGACCCGGCCGGAACCGATGGCATTGTGACCGACTTCGCTGTTGCCCATGTCGTCATCCGAGGGCATGCCGACGGCGGTACCGTGGGCTTTGAGCCGGGTGGAGGGATTTTCCGCCATCAGAGAGTCCAGCACCGGAGTGTTGGCCAGTTTGACGGCATCGCCGTCAGCATATTTGCCGAAACCGACACCATCGAGGATGGCCAGCACGACCGGGCCGCGGCGGGGAGTGAATGAAGGATTGATTTCCAGAGGTTTGACCATGATTGTATTCTCTTTCTGTGAATGATTTCTTATCAACTGCGGTGGCCGGGCTTCTCACTGCCGGAAATGACACCTTTTCTGGTGTTGGCACAGAAGTTGAGGAACTCCATTACCTCTTCGGCCGGCGGCAGTTCCGCTTTGATTTTGGCAATGGCGTTGGATGAACTCAAGCCGCTGCGGAAGTAGATCTTGAAGATCTGTTTGATGTTGTTGATCTGTTCAGCAGTGTAACCGGCACGCTGCAGACCGACTTTGTTATACATTTTCACTCCGCCGTTGCGTCCCTCGGCCAACATGAATGGCGGTACATCCTGGGAGAATGCGGAACAGCCGGAAATGAATGCCAGTTTGCCCACTCTGGTGAATTGATGGATGGCCACCAGACCGGAAAGGATCGCCCGGTCGTGGACTTCGGCATAGCCGCCGGCGACAGCCATGCTGATGAAGTGGATGTCATTGCCGATTTTACAGTTGTGAGCGACATGACTGCCATTCATGAACATATTGTTGTTGCCGATGGTGGTGGCGGATTCCGGGGCGGTGCCGGTATGGATGGCTGTACCTTCACGGAAAATATTATTGTCACCGACATTGAGGTAGGTCGCCGCACCGGGCACGACCGAGTGATCCTGGGCCGGCTGGCCGAGAGCGGCAAACGGATGCAGTACATTGCATTTGCCCAAAGTGGTGTAACCATCAACATTGCAGTGGGCGATCAGACGGGTCCCGTCACCGATCTTTACATGGGGGCCGACATAACAGAGCGGACCGATTTCGACGTCGCTGCCGAGGATTGCACCGTCTTCAACAACTGCGGTAGGGTGGATCTTTGCCATAGTTTATTTCTCCATTTTTCGATGGTTGAAAGATTGCACATGGAATTAATATACTATCAAAAGTGCATTCAGGCAAGAGAAAAACTTGTAAAAACTGCAATGAAACGCTATATTTTATAACATCATGTGTAAAGAATGTGAAAAATTACCGGAATTTGTGCTGATCCTTGACCGGCTGCGCAGTGCCCATAACACCGGAAACATCTTCCGGATCGCTGAAGCACTGGGGGCCGGTGTGGCCGCTTGCGGCTATACGCCCTGTCCGCCGCATCCCAAACTGGAAAAAACTGCCATGGGGACGGATAAGAGCGTGCCGTGGAAGCATTTTGAGTCATCCGCAGAAGCTGTGGGATTTCTGAAAAGTGCCGGATATACGGTGCTTGCCGCCGAACCCGGCGGGCCGGAAGCATGGGAAATGGAGTACACCTTTCCGCTGGCACTCATTTTCGGCAATGAGGCTCTGGGGGTAAGTGAGGATGCTCTGGCTCTGGCTGACGGTATCGTTTCCCTGCCGATGAGAGGGGATAAGGCATCGATCAATGTGGGCAATGCGGCGGCGGCGATAACTTATGCCATTGAGGCCAAACGACGTGGAAAGTTGAAAATATGAGTGTAAAAGTAAAACTGCTGGGCAAAAATTTTGAGTGTATTTTGCCGGTTCTTGATGAATACGGTGTGAAGTTGTGTACTTCGGAAACGCCGGATCTGATCATTACTTACGGCGGTGACGGGGCTTTGCTCGGTGCGGAACGGGAATTTCCCGGTATCCCGAAACTGCCTTTGCGTGATGCGGCGACGGCTCCGACCTGTGAGGCTCACTGCGCCGCGAAGGTCATCGGTGCTTATCTGGCCGGGGAATTGAAACTTTCCCGTCTGCCCAAATTGCAGGCGGTCACTTCCGACGGGGTGTTGACCGGGATCAACGATCTGGTCATCAACTCGTTTGAGGATACCAGTGCATTGCGTTACCGGGTCTTTATCGATGATGAATTGTATGCTATGGAAGTGGTCGGTGACGGGGTGTGTTTTTCCAGTGTCCACGGCAGTACGGCCTACTACCGGAGCATCACCAGGGGTGTTTTCCGGGTGGGCGTGGGGCTGGCATTCAGCAATTCCACTGAGGTGGTCGATCATCTGGTGCTGCCTGAAGAAAGCCTGGTCACGGTCGAGATTCTCCGCGGACCGGGCGTGGTGATGGCGGATAATGATCCGCACAAGATCCGGGTGCAGGTCGGTGACCGGGTGCATCTTTCCCGGAGCAGTGAATGTGCTTCGGTGTGGGGATTGAATGAATTTATGTGTCCCGAATGCCGCTATCTGCGTCATCATCTGCTTTTTCCAAATGAGAAACGCAATTGAATTTCCCTCCGGCGTGAAGATTTTTTGAAAATTGAAACAATATTTATTTGTGTGGGATTATTATGGCCAATAAAATAGTCAAAGACCTCAATCAGGGCAGTGTGACGAAAACGATGATTCTTTTCGCCATGCCGTTGCTGCTTTCCGGAGTTATCCAGATGCTTTACAATACGGCTGATATGATAATTATCGGCCGTTTTGTCGGCACGAAAGGGCTGGCGGCAGTGTCGGTCGGCGGTGACGTGATGCACTTTCTGGCATTCGCGGCCATGGGGTTTGCCAATGCCGGGCAGGTGATCATTTCCCAGTATCTCGGTGCGGGAATGCGTGACCGGGCCGGAAAATTGATCGGTACGCTCTTTACCTTTCTTTTAAGTGCGGCAGTGATATTGGGCACTTTGACGGTCATATTCCGGGAACCGGTACTGCGCTGGGTGAATGCTCCGGCCGGTGAAACGTGGGATTATGCTGAAAGTTATGTGATCGTATGTATGTCCGGTATGATTTTTATTTACGGCTACAATATCGTTTCCGCGATCCTGCGTGGTATGGGGGATTCCCGGCATCCGCTGATCTTTGTGGCGGTCGCCGCCGGATTGAATGTTGTACTTGACCTGATTTTTGTCGTCTGGCTCCGAATGGCCGTTTTCGGTGTGGCATTGGCGACGGTGTTGAGTCAGGCGGTAAGTTTTATCATGTCGATCATCTTTTTGTACCGTCACCGGGTGGTTTTCGGGTTTGACTTCAAATTGAGCAGTTTCAAAATCGATATGCAGGTGCTTTCCCCTCTGCTGAAACTGGGAGTGCCCATGCTGCTGCAAAGTGCGGCGATCAGTTTTTCCATGCTCTATGTCAACCGTTACATCAACGGTTACGGCGATGTCGCCGCCGCTATGAATGGTATCGGCAACAAGGTGGGGATGATCATTAATATCATCAACTTCTCTTTTGCCGCGGCGGCTTCACCCATGATCGGTCAGGCGATCGGAGCGGAATATTATTCCAGAGTACCGGAAGTTGTGGGAGTTTCGCTGGCAATCAACTCGGCGATCTCCGCATTGACCGGTATCATTTTGGTACTCTTTCCCCGGTTTATCTTCGGAATATTCATCAAACCGGATGACCCTCTGGCAGGGGAAGTAATGGAACTTGCCATTGCCTACATTCCTGTTGCACTGGTTTTGATCGCCGGCAGTGCTGTACGGCCGCCGCTCGGTGCATTGATCAACGGGGTGGGCAACTTCAAACTCAATTTTCTGGTCGGTATCCTTGACGGGGTGATACTGCGTATCGGCCTGTCAGTGCTGCTGGGTATCTGGTGCGGATTCGGTATTTTCGGCTTCTGGTACGGTCATGCGATCGCCGGATTCACCCCCTTTGTTATCGGCGGTATCTATTTTCTCACCGGCCGCTGGCGTACCAGAAAATATATTGTGAATTGATTCTGTTTTTGATACCGGACGACTTGACTTTGTCAAAGTGCTGATTATATTATTACAGAGATAGTGACCGGTACATGACATATATTTGGAAAGGATAAGACAATGAAAAAAATCTTTTTTGCGGCCGTTTGCGGTATGGCGGCATTATTCTGCGGTTGTACGACGGTGGAATCCACCCAGGTTTTCAACCGGATGGGGCTGGGTACGCCCAATGAAAAGGCGGTCTGCCAGACCTATGTGGAAATTCCCGGTTATTTCCTTTTCGGTTTGCCGATCATTACCGGCAGTCCGGCCGGTGACGGTGAGTGGAGTTTATTCCGTTACAACTTGAATACGACCAACGTCATCCATCTTTTGACCAAAGAGGCCAAGGAACGCCGGGCGGCGAGGGTGGTCAATGTGCAGGTTTCCACGACCGAAACATTCATTCTGCCGTTTTTGAGCAAGCGGACGATCCAGGCTTCCGGTACGGGAGTGCGTTCGAGGGATGCCGCAGTCGATCAGGCCCGGCAGGAGTATGACGGACAACCTTGAGGTGGAAACATGAGCGATCCCGGCGGCGAAGTCAAAACATTTGTGCTGGATACCAATGTCCTTTTGCACAGTTCTGCAAGTGTGGAGTGTTTCAGGGATAACGATGTGGTTATTCCGATGGCGGTCATTGAGGAACTGGATAAATTCAAAAAGAACTCCGATGAATTGGGCCGCAATGCCCGCCGGGTGATCCGTTATCTGGATAAGTTGCGGGAGGAATATCCGGGGTGTACCGGGGATCCGGATAAAGGTGCCCCGCTGGCATTCATCAATCCGGCAACCAGCGGCAGACTTTTTGTGATCAGTGCCGGAATGGTCGATGAAGAAACCGTCGGCGAGGCGGATCGGGCCTTTGACAATGATCTGTTGCTGGACAGTCCGGATAACCGGATTTTACGGGTAGCCTGTTTCCTGCGTAAACTCGGCCGCCGGGTGATATTCATCAGTAAGGATATCAATCTGCGGCTCAAAGCCGATGCCCTGGGGCTGACGGTGATGGATTTTGAAACGCAGAAGGTCAAAGATCCTGACCGCTATACCGGATTCCGGGAGAGTGCCGCCGACGGCAAAACAGTGGATGAGGCGTACAGCAGAAAAGAGCTGCCCGGTGAGGATTTTCCGGAAATGCTGAATAATGAATTCATCCGGCTCACTTCGACCGCCGATGAGAAAAAACGGATCATCATGCGGAAGCACTCCGGCGGCAAACTTTTTGCCCTGCCGCACCGTGTCGAAAAGGTGTGGAATCTGATGCCGCGGAATAAAGAACAACGCATGGCCCTTGATCTGCTGCTTGATCCGGAGGTCAAACTGGTCACTTTGCTCGGCGGAGCGGGGACCGGCAAGACCCTGCTGGCTCTGGCGGCGGCTCTGCAACAGACTTTGCACGACAACATCTACGAAAAAATACTGGTTTCCCGGCCGATCATCCCGCTGGGCAATGATATCGGTTTTCTGCCGGGCAGTAAAGAATCGAAACTGGCCAGCTGGATGCAGCCGATCTTTGACAATCTGGAATTTCTGCTGGGCGGTGAAGAGGAACGCAAGCCGAAAAGTTCCCAGCGTTATTCGGTGGAAGGTTTGATGAATTCCCGCAAACTTGATCTGGAGGCATTGACTTATATCCGGGGGCGCAGTATCCCCCGGCAATTCATTATCATTGACGAAGCACAGAATTTGACACCGCATGAGGTGAAAACGATCATCAGCCGTTGCGGAGATGATTCCAAGATGATTTTGACCGGTGATCCGGCGCAGATCGACAATCCTTATCTGGATGCTTCCGGTAACGGATTGAGCTATACGGTCGACCGGCTCAAAGGTGAAGCGGTCTGCGGCCACGTTACTTTGCGGAAAAGTGAGCGGAGCGATCTGGCGGCTCTGGCGGCAAAGAAACTTTAGTCCGGGAGAAAGGATGAATGGTCGGAATGAGAAAAATATGGTTGTCGGTATGCTTTCTGCTGGCGGCATTTGCCCTTCATGCACAGTGGTGGGATGAGGGGAATTTTGATTGGAATGGTGCGACACAATTAGTGCCGGGCATTGAGTATATCCATTTGGAAAAAGACCACCCCCGGATCATGAAAATCTGGGTGATGCGGGTGGAATTGAATGGCCGTTTCCGTTTTCATACCGGTAAAAAAGCCGCAGAATACGGCCAACCGGTGCCGACTCATCCAAGGTTCGCCATCCATACCAAACGGCAGAGAACGATCCACTTTATGAGTGAGTTGCGTGATCAGGGGTTGGAGGTGGTTGCTGCCGTCAATGGTTCCCCGTGGAGTCCGTGGGACAATGTATACAGTCCTTATGCGAGCAATCTGGGATTGCTGATCTCCGGCGGCGAAGTGATCTCTCCGGTATTGAAGAACCGGCCGTCATTCATCGTTTACAAAGACGGCAGTGTTGATTTACGCTGTGTCGGCGGCGATGAGGATCTCTCCGGCATTGAACTGGCGATCACCGGTTTTGAATTTGCTCTGGTCAACGGTGCGGTACTGCCGCGGGAAACCGGTTTGGCCCCGAGAACCGGTTTCGGTTTGTCGGAGGATAAAAATTATCTTTATTTAATGGTGGTTGACGGCCGTCAGCCGGATTTCAGTATGGGATGCTCCGTCAGTGAAGTCGGTGCGATGCTCAAATATTTCGGAGCATTCAACGGCGTCAATATGGATGGCGGAGGATCCAGCAGTTTTGTGATCTGGAATGGTTCTGAACCGCAGATGCTCAACCATCAGCCCAAGGGTGGTATCCGGGCGGTCGGGGCATCGTTGGCGATATCAATCGTCAAGGATGAGGAATCTGACTTATGAGTGATGAAAAAACGCAACTGGAGTTTGACGGCATCCGCTTGAGTGTGCCGGTCGGAGAAGATACCACTCCGGAAAATGAGCCGCAAGCCGAAGTTCCGGCTGTTGAGTCTTCTCCGGCAAATGAGCCGGCTGAGGAATTGGATATCTGTTTGCGGCCGCCTTTGGAAGATTTGGAAACTGCTGAAATCGCAACGGTGCCGGTAACTGAGGAAGCGGCCAAGCCGGTTGAGATCGTCCCTAAAACGGAACTTCCTGTCGCCGCCCCGGTACAGAATATTCCGGCAGATACTCCGCCGGTTCCGGTGAAAAAAGTTCCGGTGCGGGCCATATTGAGAGAACCGGAAGTTATATCATCCGGTGGTAAAAGAGGCAGTAAAAAAGGTTGTCTGATCTTTTTGCTCATCATATTGCTTATCGCCGGAATTTCCGGTTTTGCATGGTGGAAATACCGGGCATGGTGTTGGGAAAAGATCGATCAACTTAAAAATCTTGCCGGATTGACGGAAAAAGGATCCGCTTCTTCAGCGGAGGAAAACGGAGAGACGTCATCCGCATCCCCGGCTGTTGCAGAAAGCAGTGAAATTTCTTCCGCAACAACTGATGCCGGAAATTCTGCTTCAACGCCGACCGCTTCAGCTGCCCCCCGGCGGCGGTACCGGTGACCGGCAATTTGCTTGATGCCGCGAAACAAGGTAATAAGGATTTGGTATTGCGTTTGATTTCAGAGGGGGCGGATATCTCTGAAACTGATGCCGATGGCAATAGCATACTGCATCATGCTGCCGCCAGTGGCAATGTGGAGTTGATGGTGGAGTTGCTCAGAAAATATCCGGCAGGGATCAATGTCCGGAATAATAATGGAGATACCCCATTGCATCTGGCCGCTTCGGGCAATCATGCCGGTGTGATCCGGGTGTTACGCAGTAAGCGGGCGATGATCTTGACCAATAATGCTGGAAAAAAGCCGGTGGATTTGTCCACGGATGAGAACGTCCGGCGTATTTTCCGCAACTGGTAAGGTGGCGGCTCGCGGTTGATCTCACGCCTTGCCTGCCGCTCATCCGGTCGGGTACACAGTACACTCCCTCATGTCACTCTGTCGCAAAACGTGACCTTAACTTGCGATCCATCCACCTTGGGCTTGTGCCTTGCTTATTAAATACTCCCAATGGAGTTTACAGTGTGCGGCAAGGTCGCCGCTGAATCAAGGTGACGGTGAAGGAGTCACTTCCGCCGAGGTCTTGCCGTACAAATATTATAAATAAAAAACTACCTTACTCGCAGGGATGAGTACGGCGCAAGCCACACGGAAGACCGGAGAGCGAGGCCTCCAAAAAATCGACTTTACCGCCGAGTGCGAAGCACGAGCGGCGAGGCGGCTCTCCCGCCGCCGCAGGGAGATTTTTTGGAGAATCTGCCCGCAATGTAAACTCCGTTATTTGCCGATGCAGAATTTATGGAATATCTTGTCGAGCAGATCCGGTGCGGTGGCTCTGCCGGTGATTTCTCCGATCTTGATCGAGGCATCGGCCAATTCAGCGGCGGCAAGTTCATAATCGCCGTCGTTGAATGACTTTTCTGCCCGGTTCAAACATTCCAGAGAGTCATTGAGCAGGGCGGCACTGCGGGCATTCACGGCCACTTCCGGGATGTCGGGCGTGTTCCCGGCAAAGACCATCTTTTCAAATTCATCGAAGAGCGATTCCAGATTTTCGCCGTTCATGGCAGAGATTTTCACCGTCGGCAATCCGGTTCCCGGCAGGTTTTTTGTTCCGGCAATATCGCATTTGTTCCAGACGGCGATCACGCCGGGGGCATGGCGGTCGATGGAATCGACTTCCGCCTGCAGATCATCACTGGAAGCATCGATCAGCCAGAAAGTGACCGTGCCGGCTTTGATCGTGCGGAATGACCGCTCGATCCCCATTTTTTCGATCGGGTCACTGCTTTCACGCAAACCGGCTGTGTCAGTCAGATTCACTCCGATCCCCCGGATGACGGCGGATGATTCCACCGTGTCACGGGTCGTACCGGGAATGGCACTGACGATCGCCCGGTCAAAACCGACGATGCGGTTAAGCAGACTGGATTTGCCGGAGTTGGGTTTTCCGGCCAGTACCACCTGAACTCCATCCCGGATGATACTTCCGGCGTGGCTGGTGGCGATGAGTTCTCCGATACGCTGACGGGTTTGGGCGATTTTTTCCGGTACGGAATCATCGAAATCCAGTTCCTCATCCGGAAAATCAAGCCGGGATTCACACTCTGAACGCAACGTTATGACCAGATCATACAGAGTGTCGATTCTGGCACTCAATGATCCGGCCAGCTGTTTTTCGGCCAGATGCAGGGCATTTTCACTGGATGAAGAAATGAGATCGGCCACTGCTTCAGCCTGAAGCAGATCAAGTTTGCCATTGAGAAAGGCCCGGCAGGTGAATTCCCCCGGTTCGGCCAGACGGCATCCGGCGGAGAGTACTTTTTTCATAATGGAATTGGCCGCCGCCGCTCCGCCGTGGCACTGCAATTCGACCACATCATCCCCGGTGTAACTGTAAGGCCCTTTCATATAGACCGCCAGAGTCGGGTCTCCGGCCACTTCGCCCAGCATCATGCGGCGTACATTGGCCGCGGAAAGCGGCTTTCTGCCCTGCCATACCTTATTGGCGATCTCCAATACCTGCGGACCGGAAAGGCGGATGACGGTCACTGCACCGCCGATGGCACTGGCCGGGGCGGCAATATTATCCGACTGATTCATGATCTTATTCTCCCCGGCGGTCGGCAAGCAGAGCCTGATAAAAGGCCGAATCTTTTTCAGCCTGACTTATTGCGGCCTGGTTTTGGGCGTGGCGGAAGTATTGCAAGGCTTCACTTATATCGGCGGCGGCGGCTTCCAGATCGCCCAGAGCGTAGTGGAGCCGGGCACGGACCGCAAGGATGTTGCCCAGTTGCAAAGCGGTGGCATTCAGCGGCATGGGAGTCGCGGCGATGACCGTTTTTGCTCCGAGTACGGCGGCTGATTCAAAGGGAAAGTCATTAAGCAGATTTCCGGCATAGGCACAACGGATATCCACCGGAAAATCCTGACGGGAAAAGAGCAAGACCATTTGCGGCAAATTGGTGCGGAACTGCCGGTGGCGTCCGGCAAAATCCAGGGCAGTAAAGTGGAGACGCGGTTTTTCCGGCATGTTTCCGAGTAATGATATGATCAATTCCCACGCATCCTGAAGCCGGTTCTGACTTTCAAGGGCAAAGACCGCCATACGCAGAGCCTGGGCATTCGCCGGATCTTCATCCAAAATCTTTACGGCACTGTCAATGGTGCGTGCCATATTGCCGGAACGCATATTCTGCTGCATGGTGTAGATCATCGGGGCGATCTGCCGCTGAAGTTGGGTATCCAGTTTCCCGGCGTAGTAATATTCGAGTGCTTCGGGCAGATCGATCGCTTCGCCGCGCCAGAGGATCATGCCGTCCTTATCCATGATAAAGGCCATGGGAAAGAGCATTACCGTCGCACGCATGTATTCCGGGGCAAGTTTTCTTTCGGTATCCACGGCCAGCCGGAAGCGGATATCCGGATAGGTGCGGCGGAGTGCTTCGGCATCGGCAACGTTATCCGGAGTGATGGCACAGAAAAGCACTTTGCCGGTATATTGTTGGTAAAGTGCATCGAGCATGGCCACGGTGTTGGCCGTATCTCTGGCACGGGTAAGCATGAATATGATGGCCCGCAATTCCGGGATGTTCGGTTGAAGTTCCGGTTTGACCGCCCCCAGCGGCATGGGCGAACAATCGATCCACCGCAGTTGATAAGGGGATTCACCGGGCTTGTCACCGGGCAGCACGGCATGAAGTGACACTGTCGCAGTGCAGAGGAAAAGCAGAAACAGTTTTTTGACCATGATCTGAATGTCTTTCTTTAAAATTTTAAGTTTGTTATACTTACCTGTTAAATATACCGCTTTGGGGGGAGTTTTTCAAGCAGCGGCAGAATTTCTGACGGAATTAATGTTTTTTTTCAGGAAAAAATTTGCAAAAAAGTCAAAACGGTGCTATTTTAAGTGAATTCCGCATGGATTGTGTATTTTTGACGGAGGCACACCCGATCATCGTGTCCATCCGCAAAGATCTTTTCCGTAAGGATGTTGACGCGTACCGGATGGTACGGCGGATGATTTGAAAGATCGTATGGTCTTTCCGGGGGTGATTGAGGCTGGAGGCAGTCGAAACATCCTTGCCGATGTGCGAAAAAACGGCAATTATCCCGCCAGACTGTCATGTGTCCGCACAAGCTCTGAGAAAAACAGTTTTTTATCAGGTAGTGAAAATGAAAACTTATTTGGCTAAAGTTGGCGAGATCAAGCCGGAGTGCTTGCTTTTCGACGCCTCTGAAATGCCCGTCGGCCGTTTGGCGGTCCGTATCGCCAATGCCCTGCGCGGCAAAGATAAACCGACCTATACTCCGCATATCGATACCGGAGCATTCGTCATTGTCATCAATGCTTCCAAAGCGGTCTTTACCGGTCACAAAAACGAGCGTAAAGTCTACGTTGATTATTCCGGTTACCGCAGCGGTCTGACTGAAACCACCGCTGACAAAGTCCGTGAGAGCCATCCGGAGCGTCTGATCAAAGATGCCGTTTGGGGAATGATGCCGCATGGCCGTCTGGGCCGTGCCCAATTTGCGAAACTCAAAGTTTATGCCGGTGCCGATCATCCGCACGCTGCGCAGAAACCTGTTAAAGTCAATCTGGAGAAGTAAAACATGGTCAAGAAAAGTGATGTTGTTCTGGCTACCGGCCGTCGCAAATGTGCCGTGGCCCGTGTCCGTTTGACTCCCGGCAGCGGCAATGTGGTGGTCAATGGCAAACCGATGGCGGATTACTTTACCAGCGAATCCCTGTGCGGTTTTGTGAATCAGGTTTTCGCCGTCAGCGAAACTGTCGGCAAATTTGATATTGCTGCCAATTGTGATGGCGGCGGTATGGCCGGTCAGGCCGGTGCTCTGCGTCACGGGATCACCCGTGCGTTGATCAATTATGATGAAGAACTGCGTGCTGTGCTGAAAAAAGCCGGTATGGTTACCCGTGACGCCCGCGTCAAGGAACGTAAAAAATCCGGTCAGCCGGGTGCCCGTCGCCGGTTCCAGTTCTCCAAACGATAAAAATATTTGGGAAAATCTGGGGAAAGTTGCTTGACAAAACCGGATTTTCCATGTATATTATAGCATCGTTTAAGAAAGAACGTTGCACCCATAGCTCAATTGGATAGAGCGTCTGGCTACGGACCAGAAGGTTAGGGGTTCAAATCCCTTTGGGTGTACCAAATATTAAAGAGCAGAAACGCAAGTTTCTGCTCTTTCCTTTTGTCCACCCGATGCGGGATTTTATATTTTGAGCATTTGCTCAAAATATGCAAAAGCGGCATAC
>JAZNEV010000060.1:0-27568 GCA_045588835.1 Victivallaceae bacterium | reverse complement strand
CTGCCGGTAAATGAAAGAGTGCGTTTACTCAAAGAAGCCGGTGCGGATTTTTGCGGATTCATCGATTTCACACCTGAAGTGGCCAATATGCCGCCGGAGGAGTTTCTGGAAGCACTGGCCGGAGAAAAAGCATGCGACATTGCCGGAATTTGCGTGGGAAGCAACTGGAAATTCGGCAAAGGCGGTAAAGGCGACCGGGAGTTGATCGATAAATTCTGCCGGAAAAAATGCTGGTCATTTGATGCGGTCGACGAGTTGGAATTTGAGGGAAAAATCATCAGTTCCACCGCCATCCGTCAGGCCATCGCCGCCGGTGATCTGGAGTGTGCAAAGAAAATGCTGGGCCGACCGGTCGCCCTTTACGGCACTGTGGAAAGGGGTTGGCAGATCGCTTCACAGAAACTTGATGCCCCCACTGCCAATTTGAATGCCGCTTACGGAGTATTGCCGCCGGATGGAGTATACAGCGGCAGTGCCGTGGTCGATGGCCGCAATTATCCGGCCGCCGTGAATATCGGCCTGGCTCCCACTTTCGGCAATAATCAAAGACGCTCTGAAGTACATCTCATCGGCTTTACCGGTTCACTTTACGGCCGCGAGATATGCGTACAACTCCACCGTTTCCTGCGGCCGGAAAAACGCTTTGCCACTCCGGATGAGTTGAAACAGCAGATCGCCGCCGATATCGCAGAGATCAAAATGGATCAAAAGTGATCTTCAAAGCCGTTCCATCCGGAAAAAACCGACACCGTCTGTCATATCCCCGCCGCCAAAAAAACAGGGCCGTTGCAAACTGCAACGGCCCTTGAATCAAACTCTTTATTGAGTGACTCTTTCAAGCAAAGGTCAGTCAAGTTTCAGAGCATCCATGGCGCCGGATTCAAAGACTTCGCCGACGTTGACCATGGCTTCACCGGGTTTGAGAGCGGCGGTGTATTCTTCCTCGGCGGCCTTGAGGTCGGCTTCGGAGAAGTCACCGTCAACTGCCTTGATGGAAAGACCGATACGACGCTCATCGGTATCGACTTTGATGACTCTGGCTTCGACATCATCGCCGACTTTCAGGACATCTTTGACCTTATCGACACGCTCATTGGAAAGCTGGGAAATGTGGATAAGTCCGTCGATCTTGTTGCTCAATTCGACAAAAGCACCGAAAGTGGTGATCTTGGTCACGCAACCTTTGACGATATCGCCGACTTTGTAGAGGTCGTTGATATTGCTCCAGGGATCGTTTTCGGCCTGTTTGAGACCCAGGGAGATACGCTGCTGCTCCGGATTGATTTCCAGAATGACAACTTCGATCTCCTGTCCGGGAGTGAGGACTTCGCTGGGTTTGTTGATCTTGCGGGTCCAGGACATATCGGAAACGTGGATCATACCGTCGATGTCGTTTTCGATTTCGACGAATGCACCGTAGTTGGTCATATTGCGGACTTTACCGACGATGTGTTTGCCGACCGGATATTTCTCAGCGAGCACTTCCCACGGATTGCGCTCTTTCTGACGCAGACCCAGGGAGATCTTGCGGGAATCGCGGTCGATATCCAGCACGATGGCTTCGACGACATCATCTTTGTTGAGGACATCGCTGGCCTTGTTGATGCGTTTGGTCCAGGACATTTCGGAAACGTGGATCAAGCCCTCGATACCGGTTTCGATCTCAACGAATGCACCATAGGGCATGAGATTGACGACCTTACCGGAAACTTTGGTGCCTTTGGGATATTTGGCGACCACATCATCCCACGGATTGCGGGTTTTCTGTTTGAGGCCGAGAGAGACACGTTCTTTATCTTTATCGATGCCGATAACGATGACTTCCAGTTCCTGACCGACAGTGAGGACTTCACCGGGATGGTTGATACGGCCCCAGGAAATGTCGGTGATGTGGAGCAGACCGTCAATGCCGCCGAGGTCGATGAAAGCACCGAAGTCAGTGATATTTTTGACGACACCTTTGACCACAGAATCGACTTTCATATCGGACATGAGAGTGGCTCTCTGCTCACGCAGGGATTCTTCGAGCAGTTCCCGGCGGGAAACGACGATATTGTGACGCTCAACATTGATTTTGATGATTTTGACTTCGTACTCTTTGTTGAGGTAGTCATCCATATTGCGGACGGGGCTGACATCAAGCTGGCTGCCGGGCAGGAAAGCGGGGAAGCCCTCGACATCGACCATGATACCGCCTTTGACGCGGTGACGCATGATACCTTTGACAATGTGGCCTTCGCCGTATTCGGTGGTGATGCGTTCCCAGGCTTTGATGGAGTTGGCTTTTTCGAGGCTCAAAGTGGGCATATTCTGCCGGTTTTCGATCTCCTCGAGGAAAACGTCGATATCGTCACCGACGTTGATGGCATCGAAGTCAAGGAATTCAGCTGCCGGGATGAAGCCCTCGGCTTTGTAACCGATATCGATGCGTGCGCCATCGGCGTTTTTGGCGACGACTTTACCGGGGACGATCTTGCCCTTGCTGATGGTACCGACTTCTTCCTTGCCTTTCAGCAGTTCTTCCATGCTCTCAGGCATGCCGCTGAAGTCAAGAAAGCTCTCCGCGAATTTGTTTTCTTCCATTTGGTTTGAGGTTTCTTGTTAAATTGTTACTACTGTTAAACTTCACATTTACCCCGGCACCGTGCCGGAATAAACCGTACAAATGTTTAATATATCACGGTTTTTCTTGAATTACAAGAAGTTTTACGATTTTTCACCGATTTTATCTTACCGGGCCAAAAATTTCTGGAGTTGCGAAGCGATTTCCGGAGTTCCGGCCACGATACCGTCAGCCGGATAATTATCTTTGCCGTGGAAATCGCAGACCAATGCTCCGGCTTCTTTGGCGATGATCGCTCCGGCGGCCACATCGTAGAGTTGCAAGCCGTCTTCCCAGTAGCCGTCATAGATACCGGCGGCGGTCATGGAAAGATCCAGTGCCGCCGAACCGCAACGCTTGATATCCCGCAACTGCGGCAGAATGACGTTGAATTTGGCCAGCGGCCCCTCCGGTTTATTGAAACGCAAAAGAGAAAATCCGGTGGCACAGGCGGCCTCTCCCAGAATTTTGCAGTTTGAAACATGGATCGGATGGCCATTCATGAATGCCCCTTTGCCTTTTTCAGCGGTAAAAAGCCGCCCCAGAGCGGGGGCATTGACCGCACCGGCGAAACCTTCGCCATTCCGGTAAAGGGCGATGGAAACGCTGTAATAGGGGTGGAACTTCACAAATGATTGAGTGCCGTCGATGGGATCGATGATCCAGCAGTATTCAGAATTTTTCCCGGCGTGTCCGGTTTCCTCACCGTAAATATCGTGATCGGGGAAACGTTTGGCAATTTCGGAAACGATGAGATCTTCAATGGCTTTATCGGCCACAGAAACCAGATCTTTGCCGGTTTCTTTGCCCTCGATATCGGATTCGGAAAGTTTCCCGAAGTATTTGAGGGACTCCTTTCCGGCGGTTTCAGAAAGTTGATAAAGGAAGTCAAGCATGGTAAGATTTCTCCCAAAGTTGTTGCAATTCACCTAAATTATTGCAGCTCCAATCCGGAGTGACCGGAGCGTAACTGGCCAAATCGGCTCCCGGCCCGGTGATCCGGCAGGTAAATGTGCCGGCATTGACCCCGGCGGCGATATCGGTAGCCAGACGGTCACCGATCATCAGCGTTTGGGATGAATCCAGACCGAGGCGGCCGGCGGCACAGCGCAGGAAACCGGCATCGGGTTTGCCCAGCTGCCGCAAAGTTTTGCCGCTGGCCAGCTCCACACAACGGGAGATCGCACCGCAATCGACCAGACAGGTGGGCTGATCACTGGGACAGAACACATCCGGATGCGTCGAAAACCCCGGCACATTTTCCCGGACAAAATAGGCCGCCTGACAGAGCCGGTCGTAACGCAAAAGTTTATCAAAGGAAACGATCACCGCTTCCGGATCATCATCGACGATCTCAAAACCGTGACCGCGCAATTCATCGGCCATGGCGGGCATCCCCAGCAGATAGAGTTTCTTCCATTCCGGATGTTCCTTTTTAAGGGTATCGACCAGAAAATCAGTGGCGGTATAGAAGTTTTTTTCAGTGGCATTCAAACCGAATTTCGCCAGCCGGGCCACATACTCATCCTTGCTGTAAGAAGTGTTGTTGGAGCAATAGGCGTAGGGTATGTCATGCTCCTCAAGAAAATGGATGAAAGGCATGGTCGTCGGATAAAGGGTCCCACCGTGATAGATCGTGCCATCCATATCGAGAAAGACGGCTTTGATCCGGGAAAATTTTTCTTGATCGGTCATTTTACAACTGTTCTCCTTGATAATTTTATTAATATACTGCTTTTCAGACTTAAATACAAGTTTGAATAATCTTACAAACTGCTATATATTATAAAAATGTTGACGAAACACCAAAAATAAGGAGCAGTCTGTTTATGAGTATGCCGGTCGTTGCCGTGCCGCAAGGTTTGGATACGGAGTTGTTCTGTCTGGGCAAAGGTGCATTGGAGTATTTGCCGGAAGTGCTGAAAAAATCATTCCCCGGTCAGGCGGCATTTCTGGTCGCCGATGACAACACCTGGCTGGCGGCCGGTGCCGGAGCCGAAACGATCCTGAATAACGCCGGAGTGCCGATCGCCGGTAAATACATTTTTCCGGGAGTTCCGAGATTGCACCCGGAATACACTTACTGTGAAATGCTTGCAGAAAAATTCCCGGAGCAGTGCGTCCCGGTGGCCATCGGTTCCGGAGTGATAAACGATCTGGTCAAGTGCGGAGCATCGTTGAAAAAATTGCGTTACTGCTGTGTGCCGACAGCCTGTTCGGTCGATGGTTTTACTGCGGCCGGTGCCGCACTGGTGGTCAACGGAACGAAAAAGACGGTCAAATGTCCTGCTCCCAAAGCATTGTGTGCCGATGTGGATATTCTGGCTACCGCCCCGGCGGATATGTTCGCTTCGGGTTTTGCCGATCTGCTGACCAAAGTCCCGGCCGGTGCCGACTGGGTGATCGCGGATGCGGTCGGCGAAGAACCGATCCGCAAGGATGTCTGGGATCTCATTCAGGGCAATATCCGCAAGTGGATCGCCGATAAGGATGATATGCTGGCAGTATTTGACGGTCTGGCGGCCACCGGATACAGTATGCAGATGTATCAGGAGAGCCGTCCGGCAAGCGGTTCGGAACACCTTTTCAGCCACGTCTGGGAGATGGAAGGACTCACCAAAGACGGCGAAGATGTTTCCCACGGATTCAAAGTCGGCGTGGGGTTGCTGGCTTCCACGCTGCTTATGGAATATGTACTGGAACACTCTTTTGACGAATTGAAACCATTGATGAAACCGGGATTGAGCGAAAGTGAACGCAGTGCCGAAATCGATGAATTGCTCAAAAAAGGCTGTTACGGCACTGCCCCCAAAGTTACGGCAATGGCCAAACACCTGACCGGCAGGGATCTTGATGAACGCCGGAAACTTATCGGCAATATCTGGCAGGATATGCAAGCCGGGATCCGTGAACGCCTGATGCCCTATAATGAAGTTAAAGCCATGCTTGAAAATGCCGGTTGTCCGGTAACGATCCGGGCCATCGGGCTGGATAAGGAGCAATTCCTCCACGGCATCAAAACCGCCCAATTGATCCGTCGCCGTTACACGGTGCTGGATCTGCTCTATGAACTGGGTCTGCTGGATGCCGCCATGGAAGAAAAACTTGGGATAATGTGTCAATAACCTTAATTTAAGGAAGGAGCTGCTATGTTGAAAAAAATTCAGAAACTCACTCTTGCATTCATCGGGGCGTTGATGATCTTTTCCATTGCCGGTTGCGAATATATCGCTCCGTATAATCAGGATTGGATGGCCGATTATGTGGCCACAGCCATCGCGGAAGAAGATGAAGATGCCCTCTGGGAGTGTCTCTCCCCCGCCACTCAAGAAGAACTTCTGCGCTCAACCGATAACGATTTGCGGGAAGCGAAAAAAGGTATTCTGGCTCTGATGAGACTTTTTGCCCTTTCCCAGGGGATAGATCCGGATGATCTCGGCCGGGATGAGGGCCTGACCAAACGGCTGGCCAACAAGTTGAAAAGCAACGATCTGCTGATCAAGATCGACGGCCGCTGGTATCTGGGCGGCCGCCACTGACCGGAAAAACAGATCATCAATCAGAGGATCGGCAAAAATGTTCAGAAAATTTTTCCTGTTTTGCACTGTACTTATGATTTTGTTCACCGGATGCTCGGCATTGGATCATGATTCAAAAGAGGAGTTGGCGGAATCCTTCATCGAAGCCGTCATCGACGATGATCAACAAGCCGTCTGGGAGGCCTTTTCGCCGGAAACTCAAAGCCGCCTGATCACAATGTTCGGCGATGATGAGGAGCGCGCCAAAGCCGAAACACTCCGGGCCATGCGTGAAGGATTACAGCGGAAATACGGTCAGGAAGATCTGGAAGCCTTCGCCGGTAACGATGAACTTTTTCAGCAGGCGGTTTCCGATCTGGCCGCCGCCGGTAATTTTGTCGAAATCGACGGGGAATGGTTCATCGGATTGCCCGCCGGAGAATAAAGAATTTCCCCGATTTGCCGTTTTTTGCGGGAATCTGAACTATATTTTTCAAAAAACTTGAAATACACATTTTTTGGTTATATATTATGTTAGTGTCCCCCTTTATATCAACCCAAATAAGGAGTTACTGCAATGAGCGAATGTCCCGATTGCGAAAAAAAGGCCGTTGAAGCCGAAGCCGCCGAAGTGAAAGCTGAAGAAGTCAAAGCCGAAGCCGCTGAAGTGAAAGCCGAAGAAAAAGTTGAAGAGGTCAAAGCCCCGGTTCCGTTGCATGTCACCATCCTCAAAAGCATCAGTCGCGTAGCTGCCCTGGTGATCATTCTGGCCGGTATCGGTTATCTGCTGCTCCAGCACAATATCAAAGAGTATTACTACGAGCAGTGCGACACCAAAGCCATCCGTGAAGAGATCAGCACCAAAGTTGCCGGTGGTCTGGGCAACAGCGGTTACACCTTTGAGATCGCCTTCCTTAATGATGTGGCTCTCTATGAGATCACCGTCAAAGATGCCGATGGCAACGATGCCGGTAAATTCAGAATGTTTGCCGACTACGATGTTGAGCAGAAATCTTACGAATTGAAATTCGATGAGAGCACTGATCCTCACTCCATCTACGTCTTTGAAGCGATCTGCCGTAGAGCCAATGCCCGTCCGGCCGCTGATGCTCCGGCTGCTGATGCCCCGGCCGCTGATGCTCCGGCCGCTCCGGCTGCCAACTGATCGATCAGTTGAATCTCTGAAAAAGCAAACACCGTACAGATTTTTCTGTACGGCGTTTTTTTTGCAGTCAAACAGAAATGCCGCCGGAAAACTGCCCGACCGAACCGGTATCCGATGGTTTGACCGGAGACCGGCCACGAATCGCCGCCGGATCATATGAGAAAGGATAATATCTCATTCATGTAAGCCAGCGGAGCATCATGCTCCCCCGGCACGCTCCTGAAAACCGCCTTTGCTCCTTCCGGCATAAGTTTCTGCAATTCAGTCATCTCCGATACCGGCATCACCGGATCGGATTCGCCATGATAAAAACACAGCGGCATGGTCAGTTTTTCCGCCATATTGCAGACATTGTGACGGATGTAATCAGTTTCAGAATAATTCTCCGTGATCGCCTGATAGAGTTGTTCATGCACCGGATGATTTCCGGTACGGCAGAACTCCCGGTAGCGGCCGATATCAGTTGCCGCCCCCATGATCCCCAGACGGTCGACCAGTTCCGGATGGTAAGCGGCAAAAATCAAAGCCCCGGTACCACCCATACTGCCGCAGAGAAAGATGAAACGTTCAAAGCCGTATTCTTTTTTCGCATCAGTCAAAATACCGGCAAGATCCGCAACCGCTGCCGGTGACATCCACGCATTATCCCGCAAATTGGGGGAAATGACACTCAAGTTGTATTTTTCCAGAAGCGGCCACAGAAACTCCACCACATCTTTACGGGTAAAAGGCTGTTCACCGTGTGAACCATGTCCGTGAAGCCAGACCAGACAATCTTTTCCGGCCCGGTGGAGCATGAAATAATCTTCTTTGCCGTCAACAGAACTGTTGAAAACGATCTTTTCCGGTTCGATATTCATTTGTTCCCTCCGCATCAATCAACAATACAACGCAAACCGATACCTGAAGGCAGTTTACGGCCGGTACTTTCCGGAATATACATTTCATCGGCCTCGATTTCAGCGTGATTTCCGACAACTTCACGCACCATGCGTTCCAGCACCAGCAGGGAAAATCCGGGCGAATGGCAGCTCAATACCAGAGTAAAAGGCTTATTATCCTTACGCAAAGCCAGACAATTTTTCAGCAGTTGCGGCAAATCACTTTCGATTTTCCAGAGTTGTCCGGAAGATCCCCGGCCGAAAGTCGGCGGATCAAGGGCGATAAGGTCATATTTGCTGTTGCGCCGCAACTCCCGGTTGACGAATTTATTCACATCATCGGCGATCCAGCGGATCGCACCGGGAATATCCGGATTGAGTGCCAGATTTTCCTTTCCCCACTCGATCATGCCTCTGGCGGCATCCAGATGGCACACTTTCGCTCCTCCGGCGGCCATGGAAAGCGATCCCAGACCGGAATAGGCAAAGAGATTCAAAGTATCCATATTGCGGCAGTTTTCCCGGAAATAGTGCCAGTTGCGGAATTGTTCGGCAAAAAAGCCCAGATGCCCGAAACCGGTCGGCTTGATCTGCATGGTGACTCCGCCCCAGTCGGCACTCCACACATCCGGGATACGTTCCCGGCGCAACCAACTGCCCCGGCCGGAACTGTCACGGAGAAATTCAGCATCGGCGGCTTTCCACTCGCTGTCGGGCAGCGACGGCTGCCAAAAGGCATTCAATGCCGGACGGATCAACCGGTAAGGGCCGACCTGTTCAAGTTTTTTCAAATTTCCGCTGTCCAGCAGAATATAATCTTTTCCCATAATAACTCTTGCTTACTCCTGCGCTCTGGAAATGATTTCTCCCCGGCACACAGTCAACAGCGGCCGGTTGGTATTGCTCTCAAAAATCGCCAGATCGGCCCGCAAACCGGGCAGCAACTGGCCGCGATCAAAAAGCGAAAAGTGTTCGGCCGGATTACGGGTAACAGCTTGAGCCGCTTTGGTTTCCGAAAGATGACCGCAACTCATCAAACTGTGCCACCCGGCATCCAGCATGGTGGTCGTGCCGGCCAGTTTTCCGGCGGAAGTCTGCGAAAAACCGTTTTTGACCATGATTTCCGAAGGGCCGATGTGGTAGGAGCCGTCGGGCATACCGCTGGCCATCGTACCGTCACTGATACCGATGATCTGACGCAAAGTTTTGCACCGGCAGGCCAGATCGACCATACGGGAGTGGACGTGACGGCCGTCAATGATCAACTCCACGGTCACCCGGTCATCGGTCAACACGATCCCCGGCAGACCGACATTGCGCTGATGCAGAGGATTCATGCCGTTGAAAAGGTGGGTACAGTGGTTCGCTCCGGCATCGATCGCCCGCAAAGTTTCCCTTTCCCCGGCCAGACTGTGGCCCATGGAAGCGATCACCTTGCGGGAAACGAGCAACTCAATGAGTTTTTCAGCATTTTCCAATTCCGGGGCAAAGGTCATCACTTTGACCAGACCGCCTCCGGCATCGATCAGATCGGCGGCAAATTTCAAATCGATCTTACCCAAAAGATGTTGAGGTTGGGCTCCGGCTTTTTCGGGATTGAGGAATGGACCCTCAATATTTATTCCTATTGCATCGGCCCCGGGAAGCGGTTTTTTCATAGCTTCACTTAAAATCTGCAGATTGGCGATCATTTTTTCCGGTTCATCGGCAACGACGGTGGGAAAAAATCCGGTAACACCGCGTTCGCCCATGATCGTACTCATCGCCGCCAGATCGTTGCGAGAGGCCCCGGCCCGGGAACAGTCAAATCCTCCGGCACCGTGGATATGGGTGTCGATGAATCCGGGGGTGATATAGGCATTTTCAAAACGGAAAAGTTCCAATTCCTCATTCATGGCAAAGCCGGAAACACCCCCGACGGCAATGATCTTGTCATTTTCGCACAACACTCCGCCATTGGGAATGATATGGTCGGGAGTTATCAGATAATCTGCCAGATAGAGTCTGCGGATTCGGCTTTTTTTCATAATTCACACTTCAATACGGTCGGTTGTTTATCACTTGTGATAATATAATTCAGCATAGATGTTTTGTCAAGGATTATTTCACCTGACCGGTTTGGTCACATAAGCAAATCCGGCGATACCCTCGACGATCCCCAGTGCGACTTTATCAACATATTCCTGTTCATTGAGTTTGCGTTCCTCGGCCCGGTTGCTGATAAAGCCGATCTCCACCAGCACTCCGGGAGCATGGATATCTTTCAACACCGCAAAGCGGGCCCGTTTCACGCCCCGGTCAACCGCTCCGGTACGCCGCAATAAAGCATTCTGGATGTGCCATGCCAGCAGGAAATTATCCGGATCATACTGATTACCGGCGAAAATGGTCTGCGAAACCTTGCCGCCGTTGCTGGAAGCCGCTCCGGCCGGAGTAAGGCAGAATGTTTCAATGCCGCTGACACTTTTATCTGCCGCCGAATTGACGTGGATCGACACAAACAGATCGCCATTGGTACGCTGTTGCATCGCTCCGATACGGTCAAGCGGTATCTGGACATCCGTCGTCCGGGTCATATCCACCTGATACCCCCGTGAACGCAATATTTGTGCCACGCGCATACCGACCCGGAGCGTGATCGCTTTTTCCTGGGAGATCGTTCCCTGTGCCCCCGGATCATTACCGCCGTGGCCCATGTCGATCATGATCCTGCGGACATGGCGTTTGGGCACAGTTCCCGGATAGAGCAAAGGACGCAGAGTTTTGAACCAGTCAAGCGTGGATATCCACGGCTGATTGCCCTCAAAACTCATGGTATTGAGCAATTCGACCCGCACGCCGTTGCAAGTCAGCCGCCGGGCATTGCGGTTGAATACACAGGTATATCCCCGGCCGACGGCCGTCATCGCACTGCTTTGCAATGTCACCCGGAAGTTGTTGCCGATCATCAGATCGTAAAGACTGCAATATTTCAAGCGGTTGACGTTTTTCTGCCGTATGGCTCCGCCGTAAAGCGGCAAACACAGCAAAACCGGCAACAGACACACAACCCTACGGAACATCATCACCGCTCCGTTTCATCAAGTTTGATCAACTGTATGGTGTCTTCCGACGGCGGATACATCACTTTCACCCCGGGACCGATCTCCACACATTGACTCAATGAGCCGTAAACAAATGCCTTGCTTTCGCACACCGCCTGTTTCCACGGTAAATCCAAAGCGAGCATGGCAGTCAATGCCGCAGATAAAGCACACCCGGCACCGTGATAAACTGCCGGTGTCACTTCCGGAAGCGGAGAAGTCAGAGTGTAGAGCCTGCCGTCTCTGGCAATAACATCAGTTGCGGCATCGGCCTTGAGGGAATCTCCTCTCAAAAAGACCTGCACATCAAATTTTTCAGCAAGTACGGCGGCGGCGTCAAGCATATCTCTGACACTGGAGATCCGGCGATCTGCCAATATTTCAGCCTCCCGGATCCCCGGCGTGATCCACGCCGCATGACCTTGCAACCGCCCGGCCAGAGTTTGAAGGGCCGTACCGTCAGATACTTTTTTGTTTCCGGAGAAGATCACCGGATCACAAACCAGTTTCAACTGATGTTTTTCCACTGAATCAAAGACCGCATTGATGATCTCCGGAGAATACAGCATTCCGCTTTTGCAGAATTTCACCGGTATCCTCTTCAGAACCGAATCGATCTGGGCGGTTACATTTGCGGCGGAAACCGTTTCGGCATTACAACTGCCGGCCGGATCAGCGGATACCGCAGTTACCGCACAACAGCCGTAAACGCCGAAAGCATTGAATGTACGCAGATCGGCGGCAACCCCCGCTCCGCCGCCGGGAACCGAACCGGAAACGGTGAGAGCAGAGGGATAAAATTTGATTTTGCTTTTCTTTGTCATTTGTTTTTATCCGTTTATGAGGTTATCTTATATAGTACACACTGCAAAATTTACACTCTCAAAGGGAAAAAAACAACTGTGAAGCGGCCTTTTACCACAATTATTTCAATATTTTTTCTGATTTGCACTCCGGTACTCTTTTTCAGAGTGTCCGCCGATGTGGTGATCGCCCCGGGCCTGACACTGCGCCGGGATATTTCGGGCCGTGATTCAGAGTATCTGCGGGAGGTCATCCGTCAACTTGACCGCTACGCCCGGGTCGCCGGGATCGACCGTTCCGGAGAAAGGATCACCATCGTCACCGGCAGTGAAAGCCGTACCGGTCTTTCCCGTAAAATATTCTACATCCCCGGTGATTCGGAAACGTGGCGGGAGGATTTTGAATTGCGTTCCCGGCTCTACACTTTTCTGATCTCCCACCGCTTCAATCTGCCTTACCCCGGAGCGGATGTCAAACTTTTTGAGTGGATCGTCTGCGGCATCGATGCGGAACTGGAAGCCGCCGCCACTTCCGGAGAACACCTGAACAGCAACCGGGAATATTTTCTGCTTTCCAATTTCGTGACCGTCGCCGGAAAACTGCCGGATTTTGCCGTAATGAGCCGCACCGGATATACGGCCGACCCGGTTTTGCAGAAATTCATGGGGGCACAAGCAAGAATATTGTTGCAAATTCTGGCAGTCAACGGCAAGATCGGTGAACTTTGCCGTCAGAACTTCGCCGGAGCCGGACCGGATTGTTTTCTGGGATTCTACACCTCAAAAGAGGTCGCCGATGAGGAACTCAATGCCGCCGCGATAAATTTCATCTGGAACCGCAACCGCCCCATCCCGGCCGCCGCCGCTCTTTCACGCATAAGTGCCATGGAAAAGATGATGATCCAGAAAGCCGGGGAAAACGGCGAACTTACCGGGGATTTTGAGGAGTTGGATTGGCGGGCATTATCCATCCAATTCGGTACCGGCAGGCAGGACAAAAACACCATCCGTGACCGCTTCGCCAGGCAATTTTCCGCATTTGCCCGGCTCTGCCCCGACCGGGAAAAAAATACCTGTGCCCTCGTGGCCGCCGCCGCCAGAAAACTTGACGGCACTCCGGAAAATGATGCCGCCTTTCTTCAGGCTCTCGATAATCTCAAAGCCGAGATCCTCCGGCGGCAGGCCATTGAAAGATTCCTTTGCGATACCATGCTGGTCAATACTCCGCTGCCGGATCACTTCGCATTGCTCTGGCAGTCAGCCAGAGTGGAAAATTACAGCTGCAGCGGGCAGGTGATGCGTTTCTTACTGCAAATACTCAACAACTATCTGCCCAGGTGATGCACCATGACCCGGTACGATACCATCATCATCGGTTCCGGCCCGGCCGGTTTGGCTGCCGCCTGTGCCGCCGGAATGAGGGGAAAAAGATGCCTGATTCTGGAAAAACAACCCCGCCCGGCCATGAAACTGCTGGCCTCCGGCGGTTCCAGATGCAACATTTCCAACACCCTGCCTCTGGAAAGTTTCGCAGAAAAATTCGGCCCCGACTGGCGTTTTCTGCTTCCGGCCCTTTCCCGTTTCCACGGTGAAACACTGATAAAATTTTTTCAGGAAAGGCAACTGCCTCTGGCCCTGCCCGACGGATTCCACTATTTTCCGGCTTCCGGCAGAGCCGGAGATGTGCTGGATACTCTGCTCGAAGAAATAAACCGCTGCCACGGTGAATTGATCTGCAATGAAAAGGTCATCAAACTTCTTCCCGGCAACTGGTGGCAGGTACATACATCCGGCACTGTCCGGCAATGCCGTCAGGTCATCTGTGCCTGCGGCGGCAGAGGTTATCCGTCACTGGGCGGCAGTATGGCCGGATTTGAGTTGATTTCCGCCCTCGGTCACCGGGTCACTGAACTTTTTCCGGCCATGACCGGAGTGATCGCCGCCGATCCCCGGATCGGTGAGTGTGCCGGTATTTCTCTGGATGACTGTACTGCGACCATCGACCTCAAAGACCGGGAAAAGTTATCAGCCAGAGGTGAATTGCTCTTTACCCACCGGGGATTTTCCGCCTTTGCCATTCTCGATCTGGCCGGTAAAGTTGCCCGGCTGCTGACCAAATATCCGACCGTACCGTTGAAAATCGACTTTCTGCCGGAATTGTCCGGAAACGATCTGGATATGATCTTTGCCTCATGGCGCAGAACCGGCGGAGTCAAACGCATATCCACTTTGCTGGCACAATATCTGCCCAAAAGGATCGCCGTATTACTGCTCGATGGTCACGATCCGGAAATCTCCCGCTGGACGGCAGAAAATTCCAGGATCCTGAAAAATAAACTCAAAGGTGCGGTCTTTGAATTATCCGGCGTGGAAAACTGGGATAGAGCCATGGTCACCTGCGGCGGAGTTTCGCTCAAAGAGGTCGATCCGCATACCTTGGAAAGCAAACTGTTTCCCGGTCTCTTTTTCGCCGGAGAGATGCTCGATGTGGCAGGGCCCTGCGGCGGATTCAATATATCCTGGGCTCTGGCCAGCGGAATGCTCGCCGGAAACAGCAACTTGACTTGACTTTTAAGGTGTGACGGTTTATATTCATCAGCAGAAAAATTTTTTGGAGAATATCATGAAAAAAATCTGTCTGTCACTCTTTATACCGCTTCTGTCAGGCGGATGTCTGATCAAAACTTCCGACCCGGCGGCAGAAAAAGCCTTTCATGTTTATCAGGAACTGCACGTCAATCTGCCGCTTAATCCGGTGACTTTGGAATACGCCCTCGGCCGGGCTGACCGGGAAAATCACAATGCCGTGAGGATCGCTTTTGCCAAATTGCACATCCTTGACGGGATCCAAACTCCGCAGGCCATCCTTGAAAGAGAAAAGGCCAGAGTCGAATTGAATACTTTCATCGGGTTCCTGCCGTCAGACGACATCAGTTATGAAGCAGGTAATTCGCTGGAGTGTCCGGCAGAAATACCACACATTTCCGCAGTGGAAAAGGCCGCCCTTATCATTGATGACGGAGCGACTCCCCCCTTGGAACTGCTCCGCAAAGTGCGTATCGCCCATATCGAAGCGATCGCCGCCATGAATGAATTTGCTCTGGATAACTCCCCGCAAAAACGTCTGGAGTATATCATTTGCTGCATCCGTCTGGCCGATGTCATCGGAGTTTCTCCGGCCGGTTTGAGCAACCTTGATGAATTTGAACAGCGTTTCGATTCTGCCAATGCCAGATGGGAAAAAAACTATTGAATCATTCCAAAAAACAGTTTTTTTGCTTAAAAAAGAGAGTTTTTTATCAGAAGTTATTTGCTTTTTCGCAAATAGGTGGTATTTTAATACAATGCTATACGGCAAAATCTATCTAAATGAGGTTTAAGAATGGGTAACTTGAAAAAGAAACGGCGTAAAAAGATCGCCAAACACAAACGCAAAAAGCAGCTCAAACTGCTTCGGCACAAAAACAAGTAATCATCCCGCTCTCCGCCCGGAAATGCTCCGGCGCGGCGGGGATGCCGCTGCTTGATTTTGATAAATTCAGTATTTTGCGGCGGTATACTGTTGCGACGTCCGTTTCCGGCATTTTCTGCAGGAACGGGCGTTTGTGTTATACAGGTTTGTTTAATTCATTGTTTAGCAAAAAGAAAGAAAGCGAATGACATTCAAAAAACAAAATCTTCCCAATATCCTTACCGTGAGCCGGATCTTTGCGGTTTTGATCTTTGTCGTCATCGCTTCTGTGGCACATTTTGACGTGATCAGCGACAAAAGTTGGATTTTCAGCCTGCGTGTCAGTGCAGTGATCCTGGCATTGCTGGCCGGGCTGACTGACCTGCTCGACGGCTACCTGGCCCGGCGCTATCACTGGGTAAGTGACTTCGGAGCGTTGATGGATCCGCTGGCCGACAAAATATTTGTCACCGGCACGATGCTGATGGCCGTGGAATACAGGATCATCCCGGCATGGATCGCCATCGCTGTACTTTTCCGGGAATTTATGGTCACCGGTCTGCGGACTCTGGCCGCCAAAAAACAGGTGGTCATTTCCGCTGACCGCTGGGGAAAACTCAAAACTGCTTTGCAGATGACGATGCTCGGCCTGGCCGGTATCACCTGGGCGATCGACGGCGGAGCAAAATATCTGCGTTATGAATCATGGCTGGGGATCCGTTTATGGTATGTCTGGCTGGTATTCATGATCGGTATCGTGCTTATCACGCTCTTTTCCGGCCTCGGTTACTTCATCAAATACCGGAAATTATTCCTCAACTCTGACTGACCTGACCAAACTTATCTGCGGCATCCGGATAAAAACCGGATGCCGTTTTTATTTGCCGCTTGAAAAACATTGTTTCAGGTGTTATATTACCTCGAATGTATATTATATAATAATATAAAAACGCTTCTGCCCTTCCGGAAGTTCCGGAGTACAGAGCAAAAAACAAGGAGTTTTTTATGAATCCGGAATATGATTTTTCCGCAATTGAGAAAAAATGGCAGCGATACTGGGAAGACAACCGCACTTTCCGGGCTGAAGATCTGGTCGATAAACCCAAATATTACTGTCTGGATATGTTCCCCTATCCGTCGGGAGCCGGTCTGCACGTCGGCCACCCGGAAGGTTACACCGCCACGGATATCCTCTGCCGTTACAAACGCATGAAAGGTTTCAATGTTCTGCACCCGATGGGCTGGGATGCCTTCGGTCTGCCCGCGGAACAGTACGCCATGGATACCGGCACCCACCCCGCCATCACCACGGAAAAGAATATCAACCACTTCCGGGAACAGATCAAATCCCTCGGATTCAGTTACGATTGGGATCGTGAGATCAATACCACGGAGGTCGATTACTACAAGTGGACACAGTGGATCTTTATGCAACTGCACAAAAAAGGTCTGGCTTACCTCGATGAAGTGGCGGTCAACTGGTGCCCCGCTCTGGGTACGGTGCTGGCCAATGAGGAGGTCATCAACGGCCGCAGTGAACGCGGTGATCACCCGGTGGAACGCCGTCCGATGAAACAGTGGATGCTCAAGATCACCGAATACGCCGAAAGACTGCTCAACGACCTCGACGATCTGGATTGGCCCGAAGGCATCAAGGAAATGCAGCGCAACTGGATCGGCAAATCCACCGGTGCGGAAGTTATTTTCAAAACTTCCTGCGGCGAAAATGTCACGGTTTACACCACCCGGCCGGATACGCTTTTCGGAGCAACTTACATGGTTCTCGCTCCGGAACACCCGCTGGTGGATAAACTCACCACCGCCGAATGCCGGGCCGCAGTTAAAGCATACAAAGATGAAACTGCCAAAAAAAGCGATCTGGCCCGTACCGAATCAACCGAAAAAACCGGTGCATTCACCGGAGCATATGCCACCAATCCGGTCAATGGCGATCAGATCCCGATCTGGATTTCCGACTATGTGCTGATCTCTTACGGCACCGGTGCGATCATGGCTGTTCCGGCTCACGACACCCGTGACTTTGAATTTGCACAGAAATTCGGTCTGCCCATCAAATGTATCATCGCTCCGGATGCCGAAGCCGCCAAAGCAGAGGGCGTCGATACCGAAGCGGTACTGGCCGGCAAAGCCTGCTGGACCGGCGAAGGCAAGTTGATCAATTCCGCCAATGCCGACGGTCTGAATGTCAATGGGTTGTCGGTCAAAGAATCCAAACCGGCGGCCACCAGATGGCTGGCTGAACGTAATATGGGCAAAGAAGCGGTGAAATACAAACTGCGTGACTGGCTTTTCAGCCGTCAGCGTTACTGGGGCGAACCATTCCCCATCATCCATTATGAAGATGGTTCAGTGGAGCTGGTCGACGAGAAAGAACTCCCGGTCGCCCTGCCCGAAATGAGTGACTTCAAACCCAGCGGCACCGGCGAACCGCCGTTGGCCAAGGCCGGAAAATGGCTCAACTACACCGATCCGGTCACCGGCCGCAAAGGACGCCGGGAAACCAATACCATGCCCCAGTGGGCCGGTTCATGCTGGTACTATCTGCGTTACATCGACCCCAAAAACAAAGAGGCCGCATGGGATAAAAAACTGGAAAAATACTGGCTGCCGGTAGACCTCTATGTGGGCGGTGCCGAACACGCCGTATTGCATCTGCTCTATGCCCGTTTCTGGCACAAGGTATTGTACGATCTGGGCTATGTGCATTGCAAAGAACCGTTTACCAAACTGGTCAATCAGGGCATGATCCTCGGCATATCCTACAAAGATTCCCGCGGGGCACTGGTGCCGACCGATCAGGTGGATTTCACTCCCGCCGGGCCGGTACGCAAGAGCGACGGCGAAGCATTGGTGGAATTCCCGGCCAAGATGTCCAAAAGTCTGCGTAACGTGGTCAACCCCGACGATGTGATCGCCAAATACGGTGCTGACAGTATGCGTCTGTATGAGATGTTCATGGGGCCGCTGGAAGCGGTCAAACCGTGGAATACCGCCGGGGTGGAAGGTGTCCACCGTTTCCTGAAAAAGGCTTACCGGGTGATCGGTCTTACTCCGGTGGCCGATGTGCCGATGAGCAAAGAGACCGAAAGAACCATCCATGCGGCGATCAAAAAGGTCGGTGCCGATCTGGAAACATTCGGCTTCAATACCGCCATCAGTGCGATGATGGTCTGCCTCAACGAATTGGCCAAACTGGAAACCCTGCCCGTTGAAGCCGCAGAAAAATTCACGCTGATGCTCGCTCCGTTTGCCCCGCATCTGGCGGAAGAACTCTGGGAAAATCTCGGCCACAAAGATACGCTGGCCTATGAAAAATTCCCGGAATATGATGAGAAAGTTCTCGAAGTAAGCGAAGTGGAGATCCTCGTTCAGGTGCTTGGCCGTCCCAAAGCCCGGTTGATGATGCCGGTCGGTTGCGATGCTGAAACGGCCAAAGCGATCGCTCTGGCCGATGAAACGGTCAAAGCCGCTCTGGGCGGCAAAGAGCCGAAAAAGGTGATCCATGTGCAGAACCGTCTGGTCAATATCGTAATTTGAGAGATTTTACCGTGAAAAGTACTTTCAGACTTTTTCTGACGACGGCGGTGTTGTTGATCTGCGGTTGCGAAGTCATCCGTTTGAGCAATGGGAAATATGAGATTTCCCAGCCCGGGCGCGGTGACTTTGCCGCAGTATATAACGACATGATCATCATCCGGTTACGCAATCCGGAAGAAGCGACCGGCACAGCCAATGGTTATTGGGAGTGGGGCGGAAAATATTCGATCCGTGAAGATGGGGTCATCGAATTGGATATGGATCGGGAAACCGCCCGCGACTGGCGTTTTTATTATGATTTGCGGAAACAGGATAATGGTATCCGGGTGATCGACCACCGGGCGGAAACCAGTTTCCGTTTGGAACACATCCCGGCAGTGCCGCCGCAACAGCGGAGCAATGCTCCGGCATCTTATCCGGCATTTCAGTAAAAACGCCCCATTTCGGGTGAAAAATCTTTACTTACGTCCTGATTATCACTGTGCCGTAACAAGCCGGCAGTGCATTGCGGGCAATTGCGTGACACCGGAGCATAAGGCAGCGACAATATCAAATAAAAAATCTGCCGCCGGGTACTGATTTAAGAAGCCGGAGTATTCCGGTCAGCAGTATTTATTCCGGAGAGATTTGCGTTGAAGCAGGTATAAACTTATGATGCCGGAGTTTTTCGGCAATTCTCTTACGCCGACATATTCACAGGTAAGTTCATCCGATCCCTGAGCAGAAAGCAAGGCGGCAAAAGCCTGACTTACAAACACCTGGCCTTCAAAGGTTATCGGTTCGATGCGGGCGGCTTTGGAAGTGTTGCGGCCGATGTAGTTGTATTTCCCGGTGATGGGATCGGCCACATGTGAAACCACTCCGGCGTGCAAACCGATGCGGATTTCCGGTTTGGTGGAAATCCCGGCGGCCTGCCAGTCGAATCCGGCCATCCAATCCCGCAGGTCCAGAGCCAGCAAAGCGGCAGTAACAACATCATCCATAACGACATGCAGAGCATCGCCCCAGGTATTTTTCAATACGATGCGGTCATCGTAGGCGGCCAGCACATCCCGCTGAATACCGGAGTGAAAGATACGGCAAAAATTGATGCACTCTTTTTCAGAGAGTTTGCTGAAACTTTTGACATCGGAAAAAAGTAATGCTTTAATGGAACGTCTGGTCATTTTCTGATCTCCGGAGTGATGATATCCAAGGGAATATTTTTCTGCTGCCAGAGGGAGATGGCAGAATCAGTTCCGCCGGTGAGACCGGATCTTTCGCCGTTCCAGACGGTCACGCCGAAAAGCGGAAAGTGCAGAGTCTGCGACCGGAAAGCGGCGATGCCGAGAATATAACGGTTGGTGAAATCGTAGACGATGGCATCATCATCGACACCGATCTCGTCACATTCCGGTTCAAAGACGAAGACATTTTCATTTCTGAAAATAGCGAAAAGCCTTTCTTTCCAATCCGCACCGGGGATGATATCCACGCTGTTGACAATGGTTTCATTCAGAGGCAGCGGCGGCACGATGAAACATTCGCCGCCGGCTTTGAGGACCTCTTCCAGAAAGAGGATATCTCCGCCGCAGGCACAGGATGAAAAGGCTATACGGATATTGCGTTTACGGATGATCGAAGCAAGTTCACGTCTCACCTGTTCTTCGGCGTAAGCGGGGAATCTGGGGGTCTTGCGTTCCGGCCGGTCGATCATGTGCCCGGAAAATATACCGACAGCCGGCAGTTGCATTTTTTCGATGATCCGGGCGATGCAATCATCCGGAAAATTGACAGCGAGCATATAGAATTGTTTCAAAGTGGAAGCGAAACTGCCCAACTGTCCCTCATTCACGGCGATTCCGGCGGCGATACCGTAGTGCAAAGCGGCGGCATCACAATCATTGAGGAGCAGAAAACATTCGCCCAGCGTGGCTTCTTCCCACAATCCCGGATTTTCGATTTGCCGGCACAGGGGCAGCACTTTTTCTCTGACCAGCTGCTGTGCGATATCCTTATCCCCGGCCATAAAGAAGCAACTGGCGGCATTGATACCGTTGTAGTATTGATTTTTACGCTCAAAGATAGCCAGACTGAAATCGGCGGACTGCCGGAAAAGTTCCCGTTTTTTCTCCTCATCGACAGTATTTACCGCCATATCTTTGAGGATGCGTGACTTGAGGCCGACGATCTCGGTACTGTCGGAATCAGGCAATTGTTCAAGTAATTCAGATGCACGTGCCAGAGAACCGGAACGGGCAAGAGCCAAAGCCATGATATGAAGTTTCTGCAATGCACTTTTCGGATCATTTTCCGGAATATTTTCGGCAATATCATAGGCGTAAAAATTTTCACCCATTTCCAAAGCCCGTTTGGCGAGAGAAGCGTGGAGATCTTCGGGCCATTTATCCCGGCTGAGGATCAATTCCCGCACTTCCCGCACGGAAATTTTCCGCTTACTTTTCAATTTTTCAATCAATTTTTCCATTTGATACCGATATTATGATTATTGTTGACAGACTTTATTGAATTTTTGAGGAAATTTCAAAAGTCATTCGAAAAGAGATCAAAGCGGCAGTTTGATCCGCCGCCGCTGAAAGCTATGGAGCGACAAGGGCAGCAACTGAATAAGTAACCGGCCGGAAACACTCCGTTTTAAGAGTTTTTGAGGACTTTTGAAACTACCTCATTTTATTTGTTTTTTATTGCTGTCTGCAGCAATTCAATCGTCCGCAATGTCTTTTTACGTGCCGCTTTGCGTTCCTTTTCCAGATATGGCTGGAAGAAGCGGTGGCCGGATAAAAATTCAAATTCGGCCGTCAGATACTCTGCGTCACTGCGAACCGTACCGTAATTGGCCAGTTCCTCACGCAAAAGCCTTGAACGCTCCCAATAATTTGCCAGACCGATATGCCCCACATCTGCATCGCACAGGATCTTTTCCAGCAGATTTTGCGGATTTACCGGCATCGCGGTCGCCATGATCAGTTGGCAGATCAGATCGATATCCCTCTGACTGTATCCGTAAGACGGCAATATCTTTTGAGCATACTCCACCGCCAGCGTTTCATTATCATCATACCGGACCGTGTAACCGACGTCGTGAAGCAGTGCCGCCGTCACCAGACAACGCATCCGGCGGCGGTTTATCGAAGTGTAACGGCGGGCGAACGCATGGACATTTGCCACCACTTCCCGGGTATGCAATTTATTATGATACAGGCACTTATCCGGCAAACTGCATTCCAGATGATCCAATACCTCTTTGCACAACTTCTTATCCACGGCAAAGATCAGCGGCATGGTGTATCCGCACTCCGGACACTTCGCATAGGAAAATGCCTCATTCACCGCAAAAAATCCTCCGCATTTGCCGCAGACACACCCCAGAGCCTTATCCCGGTTGCGTTCCACCCCGTCTGAAACTTCCAGCGGGTTGATCTCTTTGTTGTTTTTATAGGTATTCCTGTCGGAATGATACTTCAAAACCGATTTGATCTCAAAGAGTTCCAATTCCGGAAATTTCCCCAGCAACAATGCCGTGATCCCCGACACGGTGGGCGTGGCGAAACTGGTTCCGGTCAGCCGGTAATAACCGCCGCCATGTTTGGCACTCAAAACGTTTTCGCCGTGGGCGGCAAATTCGATCGGCTGTTCGCCGGTGTGCCGGATCAGAAACGGCGTATCAAAAGAATAATTATCCACGGCAATGCAACTGGATAATTCAGCGGGGAATCCCAGATCACCCGGTTTGGGGATGTTGCGTTTGGAAGCGATCACGATCTTGCGTTTCAAGTAGGCCTTTTCCAGCAGATCTTCCAATTCACTGCGGTATTTGGCCAGACACGCCAGACTCATATTGATAATTTTTGCCTCTGAAGCGATGGCGGCTTCCAGACCTTTGAGCATCACCTTGCCCGAACCGGCAAATCCGGCATTCAATACTTTGAAGTCAAGGATTTTGGCATTGGGTGCGATCCGGGTGATGATACTGGCCACCGCCGTACCGTGACCGGCATCGTCATTATTGGCATTTTTGGGAAGTTGCAGACATTTGACTTCCCCGGAATCATCCTCGATAAATCCCCATGCACCGGCAACCTTTTTACGCAACGACTCATGCGATGAATCCACTCCGCTGTCGATCACCGCCACGGTCACCGGGTGCAACCGCTGTGACCGCAACTGCGGAATGGAAACTGCAAGAACGTCGGAAAGCAGATACATGATTACAACTCACCTAAAATTGAAAGCATTTTCAGAAATTTTTCCGCATTTTCCGGTTTTTTGCGGACTATTTTCAATGCGGCATCGGCGGCCTGCAATTCGATGGAATCTTTTTCCGTAAGCGTATTGATCTGCTGTGAAGCGTAATTGGCCAACTGCTGCTGCTGGGAAATGATGATCGCCCCGATCTGCGAAAGCAGAGAAAAATTCTGACAATCCGCCGTGGTGAAACTCTTTTCCCGGTCAAAAGAAACCGCCGTGATCACGCCGATAAGTTCGTCATCCAGCATCATCGGAGCGGCGACCACGCTGTTGGGCGAACCGTCATCGGCGATATCAAAGAAGTTACTGCCCAAAGCCCGTGATGCACTCTGGATCTCACAGGTCATAGCCGCCATACCGGTAATGCCCTTGCCGATGGGAATCGTTTTGCCGAGCAATGCTTCGGGATTTTTTGCCCCGATGGTACAGGCAAATTGCAGATCCTTTTCCTGCTTGCGGTAGATCAGAAGTGAACCTTCATCGGCCTTGAGCAACTGCAATCCAGTCTGGATAAGCAATTGAAACGCATACTTGATCTCCTCGGGATTTTTGATCCCGGAAGCCAACAGAATCTGATCGGTTTTAAGCATATATTCCTTTCATCACCTTTTTTCACAGCACCGGGAAGCCGGAAATTCTGGTATTGTCGGGAAAAACGAATGCCACTTCCGGATTGGTGAATGACTTTTTCAAAGTTTCATAGGCGATCGTTGCACAGCCGTTATTGACGGTCAATTCATTGCCGCAGAAGATCAGTTTACCGGAAACCGCCGGATCTTTGGCCGTGCGGATACGGATGGATAAACCGCCGCTGCAAGCCGTCGGAATATTCAACACCATTTTCCAGTTGTATTCTGCCGGAGTTTCCGCTTCGCAACCGAAAGTGACAGAAGCGGCATTTTCACCGGCGGCCAGAACTTCGGCATCCTCCATTTTGCTGAAAAATCCTTTGATCCGGCTTGAGAATTCCTCCCATTTGGCAGTCAGCACCTTGCCGGCGAATATTTCACGCCGGATATTCTGCCGGATACCGGCTTGGCGGCGGACGGAGATTTTCGGCATCTGCTTTTTACCTCCGGCCATTACCGCAAAGGCACAAAGGTCGCGGCACGAGGGGCAACCGGCGATGTGCCGGCATAATTCAGCGTGCTGTTTTTCCAGTAATTTACCCTCAACAAACTCTGCCAAAGTGTTGATATCAGGACATTCATTCATCTTTTTCATCAGTTGTCAGCCTTTCTCAATTCGCTCATCCGGCGCTTGGCCCGTTTGTTCATCTGATCGATATTGCTCTCTTTGACATTGAGAAATGCGGCGGTTTCCTTTGCACTCATATTCAGGGAATTACGCATCAGCAAAACCCACGCATGACGCGGATTTTCCTGCCACAACCTCCCCAGCAGAATATTGGTGTAACGCATTTCATCGACCAAATCGGGAGCATCCGATCTGTCTTTGCACCTTATTCGTGAACAGAACTCGTTATCTTCTGACAGCACAAATTGAATTTTTCCGGTTTTTTCTCTGATTTCGGCCCTTTGAGCCTCTCTGACAATGATAAAAAGATACGTTTTGAATGAAGAACCGAAGCGGAAATTACGCAAACGGCGGAAATCATTTCGGGTCAGCATCATCCAAACCCTCGTGACCAGTGAATCAGTGGATAAACCGTAACGGTTACACATTTCCACATATTTACGCATCCGGCTCAAAGGTGCGATAACTTCCGAAATCAGATAATCCCACGCCCCGGAATCATTTTGAATAAGTAAGTCCACCAACTCCCGATCCGGAAGTACACTGTGATCAACCAACCCCATAAAAACACCACCCGAAATTTCCTGCTATGTTTCAATATATGTGGCAGTTAAAATATCACCGGAAGATGTCATTGTCAAGCAAAGACAACCGGAAAAATATCGAAAAAAGCAATTACAAAATAAAGAAACCGTTGCTGACGTTTAAGTTCAGCAACGGCTCCGGAATCATTTTCAGATCATTAATTTTTGCCCGTTTCAGGCGGCATCGGCGGCATCGGCATGCCCGGTTTCGGCGGCATCGGCGGCACCGGCATACCCGGTCTGGGCGGCATCGGCGGCACCGGCATGCCCGGTTTCGGCGGCACCGGCGGCACCGGCATACCCGGTTTCGGCGGCATCGGCGGCATATCGGCATGCCCGGTTTCGGCGGCAGCCGGGGCAACCGGAGCGGCAGTTACGGCCGGTTTGGCATCAGCCGGAGCAACCGGAGCGGCAGTTACGGCCGGTTTGGCATCAACCGGCCCGGCGACTTTCTGAAAGCGGGCACTGGTCACATCCGCTACAGCGACATCGGGGAAAAGGTCTTTGAGATAAACTTCCTGATTGACCGTTTCATCCAGACATTTGTAAACTACCTCTTTGGAATCCGGCGGACAACTTTCCAGCACCCGGTAGTGGCCGAGGATCAATTCACCGGCCCGGAAACGTTTTTCAGCGGCAGTTCCCGGTAAAGATGGAGCGGGACTGTTAGCGGCGATCTCAGTACGGCCGTCTTTGAAAAAGAAAAATTTCGTTCCGCAAATACCGCACTGGTATTTACCGTTTTCCACATCATACTCGTACTTACAGCCGGGACATACTGCGATCATAATACGCTTCTCCTATATATTTTTGGCAAAATCTGAACCAATTTGCTATTAATATATCACCCATTTTTCGGAGTTTCAAGAAATTACAGCCAGATAAATTTCAGTTAATGAGATAATTTTCGTAAAAAATGAACCTCTTGATGCGTATTATAATATGCACACAAGTGGTGATTTGTCGATCAGATAAAAAAGTATTGAAAAATTTTCAAATCAACTTATATTTGATATTGACTTGCTTAATGCCACAGATTTTGTGACACTCCAATATGAGTTTCACGAAATCCGGAAAAATCAACTTATATTCAGAGGGACCCGCATGAAAAAATTTATGTTTTTATCATTTCTGCTGGCACTTGCCGGATGCAAAACCACCCGGGAAATCCCGGCCGTTTCCGGTTTTGAAACGGATAAATATCTGGGACAATGGTATGAGATCGCCCGGTTGCCCAACTGGTTTGAAAAAGACATGAGCGATGTCAGTGCCGAATATTCCCGGCAGCCGGATAATTCCCTGCAAGTGATCAACCGGGGAATGAAAAACGGTAAAGAAAAATCGGTCACCGGAAAAATCCGGCAAAGCGAAAAAAGCGATACCGGAGAATTGGAAGTTTCTTTCTTTTGGCCGTTTTATGCCTCATACCGGATCATCAAACTGGCCCCGGATTACCGTTACAGCGTGGTCATGGGCGACACTCCGGAATATTTGTGGATCTTATCCCGGACCCCGCACCTTGATCCGGCGGATCTGCAGGAGATCATCACCTTTCTGGAAAATCACGGTTTTCCGGTGGATAAACTGATATTTTCTCAAACGGCTTCGTAAATCCAGTGATCGATCTGTCCGGCATCTTTATCGAAATTTACTCCGATAAGCATGATCTTTTTGCCGGAATCCATATAACGCCGGAAATAGTCGCGTTCCCTGATCTGCTGTAAGGCGATCTCGCCGCTCTTATCCATTTTGAATTCAAAGACAAAGACAAAATCTTCATTGGTCGCTACGGCATCGATCCGCCCGTTATTGGTGCGGGATTCGGCCGTGATACTGATGCCCAACAGCATGAAGATCGAATAAAAACGCAGCTGGAAATTGCTCTCATTTTTCAAATGCACATCATACGGCACTTTGGCAAAAAAGATTTTCATCGTTTCCATGAAACCATCCACATCACCGGCAGTCACCTTATCCGCCAGACGGTAAACAGAATCTTTCACCTGTTCAACGTGCAAGCCGCTGCAATCCCCGGTCAGATAAGCCTCAAATGAACCTTTGACTTCCAGATTGGGAAAACGGAGCATATAAGCGGTATCGCCATACCTTTCCACCGCCCGGTCGATCGTCAGATAGCCGGTTTGCAAAAGCAGAGTCAGGGGGTTGAGTTTATCAACTTCATAAGCATCAAAGGCGAAAGAAGAGACCGGATTGGACAGTACATCCTCAAAATTGAAGTGATTTTTCCGGATCAATTCCAGCAGAAACGAGGGCGTGCCGGTGGAAAACCAGTAGTTGGCAAATTTACCACCGGATTCAAAAAATTTTGCCAAAGAAACGGGGTTATAAACCGTTTTTGATTTTTCTTCAAAGCGGTAACCATTGTACCACTCTTTGATTTTGGCTTTGTATGCTTCG
>JAZNEV010000059.1:0-22686 GCA_045588835.1 Victivallaceae bacterium | reverse complement strand
CCGGCCGCATACCACCGGCCGTACACCGCACCCGGCCGAGCCGGGCGCAGGGGTGCCGGGGGCGGCGCAAGCCCCCGGCCAAGACAGTCATGCCCGGTTGTTTGAACCGAAAAGGGCGATCTTTTCCCGGATGACGGCACGCATGGCGGCATCCGGATTTTTCCGCAGCACGCCCGGCCATGCGGCCATATGCGGCAGTTTCTGCAATTCATCAAGCATGGCGGTATTCCAGGCGGTGAGCATTTCGGAATAGATATTGATCTTGCAAATACCATTGGCAATGGCTTCACGCAACTGATCTTCCGGAGTGCCGGAACCGCCATGCAGAACCAGCGGGATATGTGAAGCACCGGTGATCTTCTGCAAACGGCCGATATCCAGTTGCGGGGCTTTGATGTAAACGCCGTGAGCAGTGCCGATGGATACTGCCAGGGCATCAACTTTGGTACGTTCCACGAATTCAGCGACTTTTTCCGGTTCGGTAAGCATATCCGGACCGGATTCACTGCCCTCACCGGAACCGACCCAGCCGTTGCCGACATGGCCGAGTTCCGCTTCCACCGTGATATTGCGTCCGCTCAAGGCCTGCACCACCTCACCGGAACGGCGGATATTTTCCTCAAACGGCGAAGCCGAAGCATCCAGCATCACGGATGAAAATCCGATATCCGCCGCACGCATGACCTCATCGAGCGTATTGGCGTGATCCAGATGGATGCACACCGGAACAGATGCTTTTCTGGCCGCCAGTGAAGCCAGAACGAACCAGTATTCCAGACGGTCGCCCTGCAGATCCGGAGCCAATGCACCGAGAATCACCGGAGATTTGAGAGTTTCAGCCTCCTGGACCACGGCCCGGATCATTTCCAGATCCGACACATCAAACATACCTACGGCATACTTATTCGCTGAAGCATGAGCCAGCATTTCACGCAAATTCACCAACATGGTCAATTCTCCTTTTTTGTATTCTGTACGATCCGTTATTGAAATTTCATTTTACTGCGAAATGCTCCAGCAGCATTCTTTCTGCTTCGGCATTCCACAAACCGTCATATTTTCCGCAACAGGCGGCAAGCCGGGCGAAAAACGGATCGTTTCTGCCCAGTTCAGCGAAATCGGCAATGGCGGTAAGCGGCATTCTGATCCACGGATAGATGACCTTTTTGCCGCCGGGTATCTGCGGCAGATGCAAAGTGGTGTCGACAGCGGCATCCAGACCGCCGATGTGAGTGATCATGACTTCGGGGTGGATGCGTTTTTCCGCCATGAAATCCAGAGCCATTTTCAAATCAGTCACCGTACCGCCGGAAGTACCGACCACATGAGTCGAAGCATAATGGACATCGTAGAAGTTGAATTTCGCGGAAAATGCCGGATCCATGGGACCGGCAAAAAAGTTGAGACAACCGTCTTTGGCCAGCAACGCTCCGGAAAGTTCCACGGCACTTTCCACCGGGGCAAGGCAGAATACATCGTCAAAACCACCGGGACAGACCACCCGCATCATATCCGCCGCCACCCCTTCAGCGGTATTGATAAAGCGGAGTGTGATACCTTTTTCTGCGGCTTTTTCAGCCGGAAAGATCTTCATGGCCCGATCCAATCTTTCCTGATTGATATCGGTCACGACCAGAGTACCGGGATTGACCGGCCCGTTGAGAGCGTAATCGATCGTTCCCAGCCCCATGGGGCCGGTACCGCCGATGATCGCCATTCTGCCGCCGGGAAGGATGCCCATTTGATGGGTGTATTCCTCTTTGCCGCTGTGATAAGAGGCCCGGAATCCGCCGATGATGCAACTCATCGGTTCAGCCAGACTGCCGCCGAAATATGCTTCGCCGGAATAGGGCAGCAAACAGCCTTTTTCCACGATCCGCTCCGGTATGACCACCAGTTCGGCATCGCCGCCAACGGTGGCAAAGGAGTAACCGATCGTATCATAACTGTTGGCCAGATCGACCACCGGCTGAACGGCGAAACGGTCGCCCCGGTGATATTTACCGGCCCATCTGGCTCCGACTTCGAGGATTTCACCGCAAAGTTCATGGCCGATGATCACCGGATTATCGGCCACATCATCCGGCACGCGTTTGTGGGCCGCCCCCTGTTCTGCGGTTTTGTAGGTGGACATACAAACCGTATCGGAAACGATTCTGGCCAGAATATCTCCATCGGTCAATTGCGGCAACTCAAAAGTTTCCAGCCGCAAATCTCTTTTGCCATACAGGCGGATCGCTGAAGTCTGCATAAAAAAATTCTCCGTAAATATTGATGGATCATTCAGATGAAAAAGTGAAACGCAAAACTCAAAACTGTTCCGACACAAAGCGGTATCGAAAAATTGTCATCCAGTTTGATCTGCTTTTCAAAAAGTTCGGCAATGGCGGCCAGAATCACCGCCGGAATACCGGCAATATAGAAAAGTACCGGTGCCGAAGCCAGAAAACTGACCAACGCCAATGCTCCGTAACCGACCAGGATAAAGGCCAGCACCCCCTCGTAAGATTTGCCGTTGGGGGCTTTGTGACGGCCGAATTTACGGCCGATCAGGGCGGCGGCGGCATCGCCGGTGAGCATTACCGCCAGCGACGGTGCGGCGATAAACGGCGGAAAAAGCACATTGACCAGCAAGGCCGCGGCCAGCACGAATGCACCGCCGGAAACGATCCACATTCCCGGCTTGATCTCCTTGCGGAGCATCTTACCGAAAAGGATGCCGTAAAGACGGCCGAGGTATCTGCCGCCGTTGGCAAATGAATGCTCGGAAAAGAGCGTGAGCAGTAAAAGTGCGGCAAAGAGAGTGCAGCTTATCCATCGGCCGTAATGAAAAAAGTGCGGCAAAAGCAGTGTCGCGGCGACCATCCACAAGCTGGAAAGGTGAACTGCTTTACGTTTGAGTTCTTCGGTGTAGGATATTTCGATGCTCATTTTTCTGATTCTTCCACGTTGGTTTCTTCCATATCTTCTTCCGGTTCATCGTCGTCACTTTCATCAAATTGCGGCATCGGGGGTTCCGGTTCATCCCCCGGTTCGGCAGTGACGTACGGCGGCACTTCACGCAAAGGCTCCCAGCGGCGGGGCATTTTTTTCGGCCAGTAGTCACGCACGACACCGACGACGACGCCCTGGATCAGATTTTCCGTTTCCAGAGCCCAGAATGGATTGAGGGTGCCGCCCTCATAAAGGTCGAAAAGAAACGGATTGCAGGTCTCGGCGTAACGGCGCACCGTGACAGTACGGGTATTGGGCATACGGCAGGCGACCAGATCGCTGTCACAGGGATTGATATTGCGGACAGCCACGATGCGGTCGCCCTTGCAAACGCCATCCATAAGCATACAGTTGTCGGGCATGATGAAACCGAAGTAATGCAGATGTTTGCCGTATTTAGGTTCTCTGGGGATGGGGAATGTTTCCATCGCCCCCTTTCTGACCGGCGGGAACTCCTTATTGAGTATCTGTTCGGAAGTCAGAATGGGGATGCAGGAAATATTTTCCCTTTTGCAGAAATTGCGGTCGATTTTCACCTGACGCTCCCGGTTGTCGCGGTTGTCCTCGGGTTTACTGCGGGCAAAGGCGGTGGTCATGGTATTCACACAATAAGGCTTGAAGCCCAAAGCGGCGGCGAACTCCTCTCTGGTGTAACGTTTACCGCTGGAAAGCACCCGTCTTACCAGACTGTAAAACAGGAAATGCTTGAGGCTCAATCCTTTTTTGGGACGGCCGCGTTTTTTGGGGATCTTGACGGGATTTTCAAGCGGTTTGGGCTGACGGTCTACCGGGGCGGTACTTTCCTGCTGGGTGACAAATTTACGCTCTCTCAAAATACTTTAACTCCGAATCCGCTGACGGCCGGTGTTTCGCCGTCGGCACAAAATATTTTAGTGTAAAAAACGACATCCCGGATAACGGTTTTACCGTTTTCTTCACGGGAAAAACGGAACTTCCAAAGGTAACTGCGAAGATTGCCGGTGACCAGATACCCGAGATATGAGGCATTTTCAAAAGTGCCGAATGAATGATGCAATTCAACATACATCCGGTCAAATTTTTCCCGGGTGATCTCGGTGGCCCCCTGGGCGGCAAGCACCGGTTGCCACAAGGAGAAATCATTGGCCTTGAGGGCATCGGCAAAACCATCCATATAGTCGGTCGCCGCTTTCAAAGCCGGTGTTTCATCATTTTCAGTAAAGGAACGCAACCTGACCTGCGGATCCTCACTTTTGCCGGAGAAACATCCGGCAAGGCAGCAGGCGGCAATGCAAACAGAGAGAAAAAAGAGAAGTTTTTGCATTTACTGTCAATATCCTGCGGTTAAAATTTCATACATTGATTGATCACTTCTGGCACCCCGGACAAAAACAACTTGATCTGCCGCCGAGTTTCACACACTCGATCACGCTTCCGCAAACCGGACACTTTTCCCCGTCTTTGCCGTAGACTTTCAAATTCAGCACAAATTTTCCCTCACTGCCATCCACATGGCGGAAGTCGGATATGGTCGTGCCGCCGGTTTCGATGGATTTGAGCAGTATCTGCCGGGCATTTTCCACGATTTTGTCACACTCGCTCAAAGCAAGTTTATTGCCCGGCCGCCGGGGATCGATACCGGAAGCAAAGAGCGTTTCGGCGGCATAAATATTGCCGATACCGGTAACGATCAGATTATCCATGAGCAGATTTTTCACCGGAGCGGGGCGTTTGCGGCACTTCTCAAAGAAGTACCGCCCGGTAAATTCACCGCTCAAAGGTTCAACCCCCAAATGGGCAATGGCCTGCGGAACCGCGTCAACGGCACACTCATGCAACTCAAAAAGACTGAATCTGCGGGTACACTCAAAGCGGAAAATATTGCCGTCAGAGAGATGGATGAAAAGATGTTCATGCTTGCGTCTGGCCACTGTCGGCGGTTCGATACGCACCACACCGGACATGCCGAAGTGCATCAGAAAACACCGGTTTCCGGTGATATAGGCCATCAGATATCTCCCCCGGCGGCGGACTTTGATAAAAGTTCCGCCCTCGACTCCGGCATGGAGCAAAGGGGTAAGCGGCGAACGCATCGCGGGAGAAAAAACTTCCACTTTGACGATACTTCTGCCTGACAGGGCCTGATCCAAAGCCCGCCCGATGGTTTCTGCTTCCGGCAATTCCGGCATGATCCAAACTCCGATTTCCGTTGATTATTCAACCTGACAATTGTTAATGTAACACCGAATTGACAAATTTTCAACTCTTTGCCTTGCACTTGCACTGATTCTGTAATATATTATTATAATGGAGAGCGTAAAAAATGCACAAATTCAAACTTGATTCAGAACATTTGGAACAATACTTCCTCGAAGTCATGTCCGGCAGACGCCGGAAATGGTTCGACCGGGTATTGATCAATGTGCTTTTTGTCGCCTCAAGATTTTACCGCATGGCGGTACAATTCCGGGTGTGGATGTATGACAAAAGGGTGATCCGCAATCACGCTCTGGGCTGTCTGGTGGTCAGCATCGGCAACCTGAGTTGCGGCGGCACCGGCAAAACTCCGGTGGTGGAAGTTTTCGCCCGCACCCTCTCGGCCAACGGACGCAAAGTGGCGATCCTCAGCCGGGGATACCGGAGCAAAAAACGCACTCTGGGCGAAAAATTGATGCATATTTTCCGCCACCGCAAGATCGAAACTCCGCCCAAAGTGGTTTCCGACGGCAAAAATCTGCTGCTCAACTCGGCTTACGCCGGGGATGAGCCGTATATGCTGGCCTCCAACCTGCCGGATGTGGCAGTGGTGGTGGATAAAGACCGGGTGAAATCGGGGATCTATGCGATCGACAATTTTCAAAGTGACGTGATCATTCTCGATGACGGCTTCCAGTATCTGATGCTCAAACCGCACATCAATATCGTGCTGGTCGATTCCACCGACCCATTCGGCAACGGCCATGTACTGCCCCGGGGCATTTTGCGTGAACCGATCAAAAACATCCGCCGGGCGGATTACATCTTTCTGACCAAATCCGACGGCAGTCACAAGATCGGGCATCTCAAACGCTTCCTCCGCCGCCACACCCGCCGGGCCGAAATCATCGAATGCTGTCACAAACCGCAGCATCTGGTGACGCTCAACGACAAACAGGTGCTTCCGTTATCCGCCTTGAAAAAGGCCAAAGTCGCCGCATTGTCAGCCATTGCCCGGCCGGACAGTTTTGAGCGTTTTCTGGAAGATTTCGGAGCGGAACTGGTTCTGAAAGATCATTTTGCCGACCATCACCGCTACACCCAGCAGGAGATCATCGACTTTGTGAATCAGGCCAAAGCCGCCGGAGCGGAAATGATCGTCACCACGGAAAAAGATGCGGTGCGTATCCCCCGGCTCGACCGCTGTGATGTGCCGATATTCTATCTGCGTATCCAGATCGATATTTTGAGCGGTCAGGAAAGTTTCAATCAGTGTATTTCAAGAATATGTTTCATGTGAAAGGTGTTTCTTATGCAGGAACTTATCAATAAATTTACCGTTTTTTTCAAAACCGCCCCGGCCATTGCCGCCCGGGCCCCCGGCCGTTTGGAAGTGCTGGGCAACCACACCGACTACAACGAGGGATTCGTGCTTTCCTGTGCTGTGGGGCAGACGACAGATTTTGTACTGGCTCCGGTCGCAGGCACGGTGTGTACGGTCAAAGATTTCCGTGACGGCAGTGAAATGCACTTTGATCTGTCCGCCATCGACAGCAGGCCGCCGCGTAACGGAAGCAAATATATCATCGGTATGCTCAATGAGTTGCGTAAAAGGGGCTTCAAACCCTTTGCCTTCAATGCCGCTTTGGAAAGTCACGTGCCGCTGTCAGCGGGCATGAGCAGTTCAGCGGCGTTGGAAGTGGCCTGCGGACTGGCATTCACCGCTTTTGCCGGTTTTGATATCAGCAAAGCGGAACTGGCCAGAGCCGGTCAGGGGGTGGAAAACAACTTTCTCGGCTTGAAAACCGGACTTCTGGATCAATTCAGTTCACTTTTCGGCAAAAAAGATTCGATCATCATGAGCGACTTCCGCACGGTGGAAGTGCTGGGGACCCATGAATTGCCATCGGGCTACTGCTTTACAGTGGTCAATTCGATGAAAAAACATACGCTGGTGGATTCAGATTACAATATCCGGCGTGAAGATTGCGAAAGTGCCGCAAAGAAACTGGCCGCCATCTACCCCGGAGCGAAAACCTTGCGGGATATCACCCCGGAACAGCTGGCCGCGGCCAAAGATAAACTTGAGGAGCGGGAGTTCCGCCGATCCGCTCATGTGGTGGAGGAGTGCTTCAGGGTGAAAGAGGCCGCCCGGCTGCTGGCCGCCGGGGATGTGGCCGGTTTCGGTCAATTGCTTTTTGACTCACACGATTCAAGCATCCGTAATTTTGAGAACAGTACTGCGGAATTGGATATTCTGGTGGATATAGCCCGTAACGACGGAGCGTGTCTGGGGGCACGTCTTTCCGGAGGCGGCTTCGGCGGCATCACCATCCATCTGGTCAAAGAGGCAGATGCCCCGGCATACGCGGAAAGAGTCCGGCAGGAGTATTTCAAACGCACCGGGATCGAAGCGGAAGTTTTCATCTGCTCGCTGGGTGACGGTGCAAAGATCGTGAAGTAAAAAACACAAACAGGCGTGTCCGCAAGCCGCCTGACATTAACAATACAGGAATAAAAAATGAGAATTCTTACCGGCATACAACCTTCCGGAGTGCCCCATCTGGGCAACTACTTCGGAGCCATGCGTCAGGTTTGCGATCTTCAGGAAAAGGGTGAATCATTCCTTTTCATCGCCGACTATCACGCATTGACCACCAATCCGGAACCGCAGCAGTTGCGTGAACGCATCCTCAATCTGACACTCGATTTCCTCGCCTGCGGCGTGGATACGGAAAAGACCGTCTTTTTCCGCCAATCCGCCGTACCGGAAGTTTGCGAATTGATGTGGATACTCAATACGGTAACTCCGCTGGGCTTTCTGGAAAGGGCCCACAGTTACAAAGACAAGATCGCCAAAGGTTTTCTGCCCAATAACGGTCTTTTCTCCTACCCGGTGCTGATGGCGGCGGATATCCTGCTTTACAATGCCGATCTGGTTCCGGTGGGCAAAGATCAGAAACAGCATTTGGAGATCACCCGTGATCTGGCGATCAAATTCAATAACGAATACGGTGAGATTTTCACCATTCCCGACGGCTACATCCCGGAACAGGTGGCGATCGTGCCGGGGCTGGATGGTCAGAAAATGTCCAAAAGTTACAATAACACCATTCCGATTTTCGGTAAAGAAAAGGCGTTGCGTAAAACCGTCATGAGCATCGTGACCGACTGCAAAGGTCTGGAAGAGCCCAAAGACCCTGAAAACTGTAACGTGGTCGCCCTCTACAAACTTTTCGCTTCGGAAACTGAATTGGCCGCCATGAAAGAAAAATACCGGGCCGGCAACTACGGTTACGGACATGCCAAACAGGAACTTTTTGAAAAGATGTGGGAATTTTTCGCCCCGATGCGGGCCCGCAGAGCCGAATTGGAAGCCAATTTGGATTTCGTGGAGGAACTTCTGAAGAAAAATGGAGAAAAAGCCAGAGCCGCCGCCAATGTGACTTTGGATAAGGTGCGCAAGGCGGTCGGACTTAAATAACCGGAAAAATTGATCCATCATATAAAGGAAACGAATAATGAAAAGTTATATTATCAAAAAATCTGCCGCCCCTGTCAAACTTGATGCCGGTTGGGATTCAGGAATGTGGGCCGATGCCAATGAAGTTAAAGTTGAGTTCGGTTTTGACCGCAACAGTGACCACACCCCCGATGTGCGGATCAAAATGCTCCACGACGGCGAAAACATCTGCGGCCTTTTCCGGGTGGAAGACCGCTATGTGATCGCCAGAGCCCGAAAAGATCAGGATATGGTCTGTCAGGACAGTTGCGTGGAATTTTTCGTCAAACCCGCCGATGCTGACTGTTACTTCAATTTTGAGATGAATTGCGGCGGCATTTTTCTGCTTTACTGCTGCAAAGATCTTGCCAACAAAGATTATCTGGTGATCCCGGATGAGGATATGAAAACTTTCGGCCGTTACCACACCTTGCCGCAGTCGATCACCGAGGAGATCACGGAACCGGCCACCTGGTATCTGGGTTTCGCCATTCCGGCGGCTTTCTTTGAGAAGTATGCCGGCAGCCAAAAGCCGCTTTCCGGTCAGAAGTGGACGGGCAACTTCACCAAGTGTGCCGACCGCTGTTCTCACCCGACCTGGTTGAGCTGGATGCCGCTGACCAAATGCAGTTTCCATATGCCTGAACAATTCGGCGAATTGATCTTTGAGTGAGGTCACATCATGAAACCGGTGATCGACCGCAGTGAATTGCTTTGCAGCGGGAAATTTCTCGCTTATAAAAAACTTTACTACACCGATGCCAGAGGCGTTGCCCGTCACTGGGAGGCGGTCGACCGTACCGGCAGCACCGGAGAGGCACACGCAGTTTTCATCGTAGCCAGGATCGTGCCGGATAATGAATTGGTTCTGGTGCGGCAGTTCCGGCCGCCTGCCGGGAAACTTATGGTGGAATTCCCGGCCGGTCTGATCGATCCCGGTGAAAGTGCCGGATCGACTGCCATCCGGGAACTTTATGAGGAAACCGGGTTTGAGGGCAAAGTCATCAGTTGCACTGCCGGGGGATACAGTTCACCGGGGATGACCGGAGAATCGATCATTCTGGCGGCGATGGAGATCGACGGCACCAAATATCCGGATGGCACTCTGCCGGGCAATCATCAGGAAGAGTGTGAAAATATCGAAGTTTTCCGGGTGAAAATCGGAGAACTTGACCGGTTCATCCAAAAAATGGAAAGCGAAAATTGCGGTATAGACAGCAAAATTTATACCGCACTGGCTTTCCGCAGTTTCGGTTGGTGAAATGATCGAAAATATCGTCATCAAAGGTGCAAGTCAGCACAATCTGAAAAATGTGGATCTGACCATACCCCGCAATAAACTGGTGGTGATCACCGGCTTATCCGGGTCGGGCAAATCCTCACTGGCCTTTGACACCCTCTACGCCGAGGGGCAGCGGCGTTATGTGGAAAGTTTATCCGCTTACGCCCGGCAGTTCCTCGATCTGATGCAAAAGCCCAAAGTCGAACATATCGAAGGTCTCGCTCCGGCTATCGCCATCGAACAGCGCAGTGCCGGCGGCACTCCCCGCTCCACCGTGGCGACCGTAACGGAAATTTATGACTATCTGCGGCTGCTCTACACTCATTGCGGCACTCCGCACTGTCCGGAATGCGGCCGGGAACTGGCCTCGCAATCGGCCGAAGCGATCACTTTGCAGTTGCTCGCTCTGGAAGAAAACTGCAAACTCACCATCCTTGCCCCGGTGATCTCCGGCCGCAAGGGTGAACACCGTGACGTCATCGAAAAACTGCGTACCGACGGCTTTGTGCGGGCCAGGATCGACGGCAAAACCGTGGTACTGGAAGACTTTGACGAAATTCTTGAAAAAAATCTGCGTCACACCATCGAAGCGGTCGTTGACCGGTTGAAAACCGGCAACATCGACCGTTCACGTCTGACCGATTCAGTGGAAACCGCCCTGAAACACGGCAGCGGCATATTGACTGCCGTCATCGAAAAAGACGGGGAAACGACCGAAAAAAGTTTCTGCGAAAAACTGGCATGTATCGATTGCGGCATATCTTTCGGAGAAATGCAGCCGAGGAACTTCAGTTTCAACTCCCCCTACGGTGCGTGCAAATGCTGTAACGGTCTGGGTGTGCAGTTGTGCATGGATCCGGAAAAGGTGGTTCCCGATCCGAAACTTCCCATAAAAAACGGAGCGATCCCCGGCTGGCGGCGCGGTCCGAGGCATCTTATTATATATTATAATATGATATTGCGGAAATTCGCGGAACAATTCGGCGATATTTCACTTTTGAGCACTCCTTTTGAGAAATTGCCGGCCGACTTCAAAAAACAACTGCTTTCCGGTACCGGTGACCAAAATCTGGAATTCGATTACTATATGCACGGCAAAAAATACCACTGGGCCAAGCCGTTTGAGGGAGTTCTGGAAAATTTACGCCGCCGCATGACCGAAACCGAATCGGAATCGGTACGGGAAAGACTGGCGGCTTACCAAAGCCCCCGGATCTGTCCGGAGTGTCACGGCGCAAGGCTCAATCCGCTGGCGTTGTCAGTGACCGTCGGCGGCAGAAATCTGGCGGATTTCAACGCCATGAGCATCGCACAGGCCAAAGAATTCATCGGCAATATGCAATTATCCGCCGAACACACCATCATTGCCGCGGATATCGTCAAAGAGATCCACAGCCGTCTGACCTTTCTCTGTGATGTGGGGTTGAATTATCTGACCCTTGACCGGGTGAGCAGTACGCTTTCCGGCGGCGAAGCACAGCGGATCCGACTGGCCACCCAGTTGGGCTGCGGCCTGGTCGGAGTATTGTATATCCTTGATGAACCATCCATCGGTCTGCATCAGAAAGATAATGATATGCTGCTGGCCACTCTGGAAAAACTCCGGGATCTGGGCAACAGTGTGATCGTGGTCGAGCATGACCTTGACACCATTGCCAGAGCGGATTATCTGGTCGATCTGGGCCCGGGTGCGGGAGTCCATGGCGGAGAGATCGTCGCCATCGGCACTCCGGCGGAAATTCCGGATTTCCCCCGGTCGCTTACCGGAGATTTTCTGGCCGGCAGGCGGCAGATCGCCATTCCGGAAAAACGGCATCCGGGCAACGGCAAATATATCACAGTCAGAAAAGCCGCATTTCATAATCTGAAAAATATCACCGTCAAATTTCCATTGGGCACACTGACTTGCGTGACCGGAGTTTCCGGTTCGGGCAAATCTTCTCTGGTCAACGGCATTCTGGTAAGGTCACTCAATGCCGCCATGAATATCAAAGATGAATTGCCGGGCAAGTGTGAAGCCGTCGAAGGTCTGGAAAATGTGGATAAGGCCATTGTCATCGACCAGAGTCCCATCGGCCGCACGCCGCGTTCCAATCCGGCGACCTACACCGGAGCATTTGACATCATCCGCAAACTCTTTGCCGGATTGCCGGAAGCCAAAATGCGTGGATATTCCCCCGGCAGATTCAGTTTCAATGTCAAAGGCGGCCGCTGTGAGGAGTGTTCCGGTGACGGTATCAAGCGGATCGAAATGCAGTTTCTGGCCGATGCCAGTGTCACTTGCACAGCGTGCGGCGGCAAACGCTTCAATAATGAAACTCTGCAAGTACGCTACAAGGGGTTGAATATCCATGAGATACTGGAGTTATCCATCGCTCAGGCCGTGGAATTGTTTTCTGCCATTCCGGCTTTGAAACGCAAATTGCAGACCCTCTGTGATGTAGGGCTGGGTTATTTGAAACTCGGCCAGAGTGCCACCACTTTATCCGGCGGCGAGGCCCAGAGAGTCAAATTGGCCGCCGAATTATCCCGGATACCCAGAGGGCATACGGTGTATATTCTGGATGAACCGACCACCGGACTGCATCTGGCGGATATCGACCAGCTGCTCAAAGTGCTTTTCCGTCTGCGGGATATGGGCAACAGTGTGATCGTCATCGAACACAATCTGGATGTGATCAAAACCGCCGACCATATCATCGATATCGGTCCGGATGGCGGCGATGAGGGCGGCAGGATCGTGGCCACCGGTACGCCGGAGGAGATCGCCGCCAAAAAGAACTCCCATACCGGGCGTTTTCTCAAACCTTATTTCAAATAATTGTTATTTTCTCAATCCGAGGTAAACAAAATGCTCAATACCCCTTTCATGGAAGCCAAATGGCTCTGGCTGCCGCAGGAACAGCGCGATGAACGTGACCGCCGCGTGCGTTTCCGCAAGGTCTTTGACCTCGACTGTGTCCCGGAAACATTTGAAGCCCTGATCACCGCTGATGCCAAATATAATTTGTACATCAATGGCAAATTTGTCCATCACGGTCCGGCCCGCAACACCCATCCGGTATGGAGTTTTGACCGGATCGATCTGGCTTCTTATCTGAAACCGGGCAAAAATCTGATCGCCATACAGGGGTATCAATTCGGAGTATCCAACTATACATATATCTTCTCCGGAGCATCGGGAGTGATCTTCAATGCTCCCGGCGTAAAAAGCGACGAAACGTGGAAAGTTTCTGAAGATCCCGGCTTCATCCGGGCAGTGGCCAAAGGTTCATGCCAATACGGTTTTCAGGAGTTTTTCGACTGTCGCAAAAGTGACCGCCGCTGGCTGACCGACATCGATTACGATGACAGCCGGTGGGAAAGCGTACCCGGCAGAACGGCCGGGGTGATGCCATGGAACGAATTTGAGGAAAGAGCGATCCCGCTGCTGACCGGTAATATGCTGCCGCCGGCCAAAGTGGTCAGTGCCAGCAGTCATCAATCCGATCCGGAGTGGAGAAATATCCAGAGTGCCATTATTTCCTTTCATAAGGAAAAACCGGAATTCCGGAAGCCGCAGGAGGTGGCAGATCCGACCTGTCTGGTCTATGACTTCGGGCAGGAAGTGGTCGGTATGCTCCACTTTGTCTTTGAGGCCGATGATGCGGTGGATTTTCTGGTTTGCGAAAAACTTGACGGACTCACCCCCCGGATCACCCGGCCGGGAGAGTTGCATACCGCTTACGGCGGCAGACTTTATCCGGTGCCGGGCAAAGTCAATGAACATGAATTGACCTTGCCGTGGGGTATGCGTTATGTGGTGGTATTCAACCGTTCACACGGCCGCTTCAAGTGTGAAGTAACTTTGCGGGAATGCCGTTATCCGCTGGATATCCAAGGCAAATTCACCTCATCCGTGCCGGAAATACAGAAGATCTGGGACATGTGCGAATTGACTCAAAAGTGCTGTATGGCCGACAGTTACATCGACTGCCCGACCCGTGAATATGCCCAGTGGTGGGGCGATGCTCTGGTGCAGAGCCAGAATACCTTCCGTTTAGCCGATGATCCGAAACTGCTGCGCCGGGGATTGATCAGTATGTCCCGGCAGCTGACCCCGGAAGGTTTGACCTACGGCGTGTCGCCGGGGTGTGCCCATGTGTGTATATTGCCGGATTATTCAACGATGTATCTGGTGACACTGCTGGCCGACTATGAACAGACCGCTTCACTGGAAATGTGGAAAAAGTTGCGGAATACCGCTTCCGGGATCATCTCATATTTTGAAAAGTACATCACTGAGGAAAATACCATCCCCTTCGATGACCGTTACTGGCTCTTTGTGGATTGGTGCAACACGCTCAACAAAGTCGAACCGTACAATCTGATCGTTTTGTGGGGCATCCGCAGTGCGGCAAAACTGGCGGCATTATCCGGAGAGGATACCGACCGGAAAATCCTTGAGCGGTGCAACGCTCTGGATGCCGGATTGAGCGAAGGCGTGAAAAAGATGCTCACCGCCCCGTCACCGCATTCGGCGGCACTGGCCATTTTGCTGGATATCCTGCCGGAAAAACATGAAAAGTGGATCCATGAGATCATTCTGCCGATGATGGCGACCGATCATAAATACCCGGTACAGCCGGATGCGTACTTCATGTATTATGTGTTTGAAGCACTGAAAAAATCCGGTTATGAAACGGAGATCATCGACTGTATCCGCCGCTGGTGGCAGGAGTTCGCCGATGCCGGATGCAGTGCCGTTCCGGAACACTTTTTCTGCGACTGGGTAAGATATACGAGTATGTGCCACGCCTGGAGTGCCCATCCTTTGAAGTTCTTCTCTGAATTGCTTCTGGGGGTGCGTCAGGCCGCTCCGGGCTGGAAGAAGGTGTCATTCAAACCGGTGTGCATACCCGGAGCGAAATTTTCGGGTGTCGTGCCTCTGCCGCAGGGCAATGCGGCAGTCGGGGTGGATTGGAGCGTGGATCCTCCGGTGAAAAAAATTTCATTGCCCGACGGGGTCGAATTGATCGGATAAAATATGGATAAGAAAGTTATAGAAAAATTATTGAATGATCCGCCGCAGGGGAAAATCGGCGTGATCGGTGATTTCTGCACCGATGTCTACTGGGATATCGAACCGGAAAAAGGTGAAGTTTCTCTGGAAACCGGATTGACCACCATCCCGGTGACTGCCGCCCGTTATTCGCCCGGCGGTGCCGGAAACATCGTGGCCAATCTCCGGGGATTGGCAGTGGAAAAGATCCCCTGCGCCGGAGCATTGGGCCATGATCCATTCGGCAGTTGGATGAGAGATGAATTGATCGGCCGCACCCCGGAATATGCTGCTAATCTGCTGTCGGTCGGACGCAAAGAATTCCATACTCCGGTATATTGCAAACCTCTGCTCCAAAGCGTGGAACAGCCCCGGATCGATCTGGGGAATACCCCCTTGACCCCGGATGAAGAAGATCTGCTGCTGGATGAGTTGGAAAAATTGCTGCCGGAATTGAATGTATTGATCATCAATGGACAATTGACCAACGGCATCCACCACGGGAAAAATTTCCGCCGGAGATTTGCCGGAGTCGTTCAAAAATTCGTACCGCAGGTAAAATTCGTCTTTGACGGCCGGGATTATCTGAATGCTTATAAAGGTGTTACGCTTAAAATCAATGCTTCGGCCGCTTCCCAACTGGCATTCGGCAACTCCGGTCATGCTCCGGCAGATTCCGGCAGGGCGATTCTGGAGCGTACCGGTGATGAATTGGTCATCACCGACGGTGAAAACGGTTGTTACGTTTTTGAGAAAAACCGGACGACTTTCATTCCGGCGATCCGTTATGACGGTCCGGTGGATACCGTGGGAGCCGGTGACAGTTTCACTGCCGGATTCGCTTACGGTCTGGCCGCCGGAGCATCGTTGGTCAATGCCGCTGAATTCGGTACCTGCTGCAGTGCAGTGACGATACGCAAACTCAATCAGACCGGTTCTCCGTCAGCCGCTGAAATTATGGAAATATTAAAATAGATCGTACTGTTTATGGTAAAAAATCAGATTTTGTATGACAACCTCACTTATCCGGAACTCCATACAGGGTATTCCTGCCATAATCACTCGGAATGGAGCGACGGCACCGGCTCACTGGAAGAAATTTGCCGCAAAGGTAAAGCCATGGGCCTGAAAGTGCTGGGGATTTCCGACCACTGGGTCAAACCGCCATATCCCGGCACGGATGCTGATTCCTGGAGCATGGATTTGAGCCGTACCGCCGACTATGTGAGAACTTTGCAGAACTTGAAAGATGAGTTGAATGATGAAAATTTCCAACTGCTTGCCGGACTGGAAGTGGATGTATTCCCGGAAAATATCGACGGAGTCATTGCCGAATTGCAGGAGTTTGAGTTGGATTATCTGATCGGTTCAGTGCATTACAGCGGCACATTTGCGATCGACTATACGGCTGATTCGTGGCAAAATCTGACTGAAAAAGAGATCGACGGTCTCTGCAATATCTATTATGACAAACTGGAAGTGGCCGCATCAAGAAAAGAATTTGCATTTATCGGTCACCTCGATCTGCCGAAAAAATTCGGTTTGATCGATAATGAGAAATATTTTGACCGGGCAATAAAGGTGCTGGATATCCTGAAATCAAGCGGCGGAGCGATCGAATTGAATACCGCCGGATTCTACAAGGAATGTGCCGAACAATATCCGGCAATGGAAATTCTGCGTCAGGCCGATTTGCGGCAGATACCGGTGATCATCAATGCCGATGCCCACTGCCCGGAACATTTGATGCGTGGTTTCGATAAAGCACTGGAAATTTTAACAGCAGTCGGCTGTCAATACAGGAATGGAGGAATAAAATGATCTTTGACAATGTGGAAAATTTGAAAAATTATGCGGCACTTGCCCCTGAAGCAATAAAATTGATGATTCCCGCTCTGGCGGCACTGCCTGCGGATCCGCCCAACGGCAAAACGGTGTTGATCGAAGATAAACTTTTCGTATTGGTTCAGCGTTACGATACCGGGGCGTTGGCTGACGGCAAATTTGAGATCCATGAAAACTTCGCCGATCTGCAGATGCTCTTATCCGGCAATGAAGAGATCTATTATACCGGGGACCGGACTTTGGAGTGTGTTTCACCTTACGATGCGGCCAATGATTACGCACTTTATGCCCAAAACGGCCAATCCACTGCCATTGCCTTGAAACCGGGCAATTTCGCCATATTCCTGCCGGAAGAAAAACATTTGCCGGGCAGAGGCGATGCTTCTCCGGTGGTCAAAGTGATCGTCAAAATCCATAAGTCACTTATCGCCGGATAAGTTTTTCCGGTTCATCCGGATCTTCTGCCGCCATCTGCCAGGAGATATCCCGTATTCTGCGGCAAACTGTTTGGATAAATAGTTGCTGTCGCAAAATCCGCAATGCAGAGCGATCTCGCCGAGCGGCAGATCACTGCCGGTGAGCAATTCCATAACTTTTTGCAACCGCAATTTGGTCAGATAGGTCAAGGGAGTGCAATTCAACCGTTTTTTAAAGTGACGGAAAAGGTTGCGGCGAGATACTCCTGAAGCCCGGCTGACCTGTTCCATGGTGATCGGTCTGGCATAATTTTTTTGCATATACGCCACCGCATCTCCAATCAGCCACAAAGTATTAAGTGTCTCATTCTCTGAAGAATAGAGCCGGGACAACTCCAATAATATTTCCATAAGCAAAGCCAGCAAAATAAATTGTCTTCCCGGCTGAATACCATCAAATTCCCTTTTCATCCTTTCAAAAACAGATTCGATCCGGTCAAATTCATCTTCTTTCAGGTGAAGTACCGGAGCGACCAGTTTTGCCGGTTCAAGCATATTATTACGGTCGAAAAGCCGCCGGAAAAACGGCATATCCGAGGCATCCAGCAGCGGCAGAGACAGATGTCCCGGTGAAAAAACGATATTTTTCAACTCCAGCGTTTCCGATTCCCGGTAGCCATGCAAAACCCCACGGGGTATCAACAGTATATCCCCCCGGCTTACGGGGGCAGAATGAGGAGTTTCCCAATGTATGCCCCGGCCGCCGGAAACCAGTGCCAGTTCCACACTTTGATCATGATCATGCAACTGATTGGCGAATTGTCCTCCGGGAGAAACAGTATTGACATAGATCGGCAAATCACCGTACTCCAGAAAATTTTTTATCAGCCAGTGAAAAAGCATTTCATTTCCCTCAAAAAAGTTCTTTTGGCACTAATTTACATCTTTTTGTCACTTTTTTCAAGGTTTTTTTATATGAAATATTGTAAATTTATAATTGCACGAGATAAACAAATTTTTTCAACCGGGAGAAACAATCCGCCATGAGTACATTATTTTACACATCTTTGATTTCATTCATGCTGCCGCAAGCACCGGCACCGGATAAAATGCTGCGCTTTTATTCGACGGATGATGAGCATATCAGTTATTGTGCCCCGGTCATTTCCAATGGCACGATCTATACCCAGCTGGATATTTCCGGTACGCAGAAACAGGATGTACACTACACCTATCACGGCAAAAACGGTTCCAAGCAGGATATGATCCCCGGCATGTATCTGGCGGGCAGACGTTACAATGCCATGCAGCGGCCGCTGATACCTTTCGGCTACTTTGAAGAACAAAGTTCTGTCGGCGGCAGCGTACTCGGCAATGCGGAAAAAGCCGCCCAGATCCTCGATATCGGCAGAGGGGCCAGCGGTTGCCGCAATGATTATGCCAATGGTTTATCCATCTTCACCCACGCTTTCGTCCACCGGGATATGCCGGTGGTCGCCGTCCGCAAAAAATTCACCGGCAGACCGGCAGATTTCCAATACCGTTTCGACTACTATTACGCCAATGCCGGTGTGGAACGCACCAAAGTCAAATGGAGCGATTTCACCATCACCGCCCTGCCGGATAACCGGGGTGCAGTCATCCGTTACCGGATCGAAGGTATGCAGACTCTTGACGGAGCGGTGACGATCATTTCCCCCAATCCGGCACAGAAGATCGAAATCGATGGATTCCGGGTGTCATTCATCTTTGATGAAGTGCCGGAAACTGCGGAATTTTTCATGCTCTACACCGATTCACTCAATGATAACGACTGGGAAAAACAGCAGCAGGAGTTGATCACGCTGGCGGAAACGCAGAAGTTTGACGGACTTTTTGCCACTCATGCTGCCGGTTGGGAAAATATGTGGAGCAAATTTGATGTCGATATCCCCGATGACCACATGGAAAGCGTCTTTTACAGTGCGATCTACAATCTGGTCTGCACCTCCACCCCGTGGGGCGTGCCGGTGGGCGTGCATCCGTACAGCTGGAACGGCAACTACTTCGGCTTCACCCTTTTCGTTTCGCTTTTCTGCATGAGCAACAACCGTGAAGCCGCCGCCCGCATCCCGGCCTTCCGCCGACAAACTCTGGCCAATGCCATTGCCCGCACGACCAACTGGGTCCACTCCGCCGGAGCACGTTTCCCGTGGGTCTCGGATGAGGATGGTTTCTATGAATGTTCCACGCCGGGCGTGTGGCAGGATCACATTTTCCACATGGGCAACATCTCTCTGGAAGCATGGGACTATTACAACTACACCCGTGATATAAAATTTTTGCGGGAAACCGCTTATCCGGTGATCAGCAAATGTGCGGAATTTTTCATGCAGCAGGCCATTTACGATATCGGTGACGGCAAAATCATCATCGGCAAATGCTGTGACCTTGAGCGTTTGGGAACCGCCAGAGCCAATGCGTTTCTGACCACCTGTTCAGCGATCTGCACGCTGGATATCGCCGCCAATGCCGCCGCCAGACTCGGTGTCGATGCTGAAATTGCCGCCCAATGGCGGGAAACTGCCGGAGCTTTACGCCGCAATCTGCCCACTGACGGAACCAAATATCTGCCTTTCCCCGGATGCGAAGAAAAGAGTATCGGAGTTTTCGGCGGAGTTTATCCCTTTTTCGTGCTGCCTGCCGATGACAAATATCAGCTGGCGGCGATCGACGACTATCTGGGCAGTACTGCGGAAGCGGGAAACATGTATCCATTCGGAAAGAACATCTGCACCTGGTACGCTTCATGGGTCGCCAACGGTATGATCCGGATCGGCGACAGTGCCAAAGCGATAGATTATCTGCAAAAGGCTTCCATTTCCGCCGGAGCATTTGACATAACTTACGAGATCAACGAGCCGGGCATATTTGTCAGCCACCCGTGGTGCTCTGAGCCGCCGGCATGTTACACGCAGGGCATCATGGAATTGCTCTGCCGGGCACAGGGAAATACTCTGCTGCTCTGTGCGGGGGTGGAAAACATCTGGAAAAACCTCTCATACACCCTCGGTGCGCCGGATGATCTCAATGTCACGCTGAAACTGGAAAACGGCAAAGTGACACTGCTGAAAATTTCCGCCGGAAGTTGTTACAGCGGCGAAATCACCCGGATCCAAATCCCCGGCGAAATCATGGATTTGAATATAAAAGCAAATGAAACAATTACTTTAATCGGAAAGGAAAAGTGAAAAATGATCAAAAAAGTATTGTGCAGTATGATTTCTGCATGTACGCTGAGTGCGGTTGCCGGAAATGATATTCCGGATCTGAGTACATTCAGCCGCTCGCAGGCAAGTATCTGTTTTGATGAAAACTTCAATTCAGATATTTCCCGGTGGATCCGGCCGGGAAAGAAACATCCGCAGAGTTTTGCGGTGGAAAAACACATCGGTGTTACCGGTTCTCCGGCGATTACTGTCACCAGCAGTGATGCTTCCAATATGTCCTCATGGAAAGTGCCGGTGAAAGTCGTGCCGGGCATGGCGTACCGCATCTCTTTTCACTACCGTTTGAATAACCTCAAACTTAAAACCCCCGGCCGCCGCCGTGCTACGGTCATTGTCTGTACTCTGCATGCCAAAGACAAAAACGGAGCGAAGATCAGAGATTTCAATATCTGGGTACCGGCGGAAGACACCGGCAATGAGTTACGCTTCTTCTCGGAAACAGTGGTGATGCCGCAAAATGCCAATCCGGATACCTTCTTTTCCATCCACGTTGACTGGTGGCACAATGGTACATTCATCTTTGACGATTTCACCATTTCTTCGTTGGAAGTCCCGGCGGAATTGCAATTGACTTACCCCGACCGCATGACCATGGATAAGGATGGAAAAATTTCGATCAGATATCAGCGTAACGGCGAAAATGTTCCGGAAAATGCCGAAGTTCTGCTCGAAGTCGGCGGTATGAAAAAACTTGCGGCCTTTGCCAATGGTCTTTTCACAGCAAATTTCGGTAAAGTTCCCGGCGAAAAGATCAAAGTCAAAGCGACGCTTTTCAACCGCAAAGAGCAGAAGATCCTTGCCGAGCATGAGTGGGAATTGAATAATACCATCGATACTCCCCCGGTTTCCTATATCGATGAATACCACCGGCTGATCGTTGACGGCAAACCCTTTATGCCGATCGGCACTTATATCATGATGCCGATGAATGATGCCCACTTCCGCCGGCTTCAGGAAGCCGGATTCAACACCATTCAGGTACAGCCGATGAGCGGTACCGGTGTCGGCAGACCGAAGCGCGGACACAATACTTCGGAAAATCTGCTCTCCTACATCAATCTTGCCGCCGGATACAATCTTAAAACTCTGATGTTCCTGCAGTTGATGATCCCGGAAAAAGAATTCATCCGCAAAGATCTGGAAAAATCTTTCAACGGCAAAACCGCTCTTGAAGATATCATCCGGGAGATCGGTACGACTTTGCGCGGCAACAGCAATGTGATCGGTTACTATCTTGCCGATGAAAACACCAGTCACGAATTGCCCAGCACCGAACTTCTGCGCCGCCGCATCAACTTCGCCGACCCGACTCACGTCACGACGACTTTGAGCAATACCACTTCATTTATCGACAGCTACATAAATACCGGTGACGTATTTCTCTTTGACTCCTATCCATTCAACCACCAGAGGACTCCCGGTGTGCAAGGAGATCTGGTTTATTCCGACCGGTCGTTCGCCCGTATCGCCTCAACCGGAACTCCTTTCTGGCTGGTGCCGCAGGGCTTTGACTGGGCACGTCATCCGGCACGGCAGATGTTCGGCAAGACTCCGGAAGAAAAACGCCGTCACCGTATTCCCTCTGCGGAAGAATTGACTGCCCTGCCGTTGCTCGGTGCGATCTACGGAGCCAAAGGCTTTGTCTTTTACAGTTACCATGAAGTATTCGTCCACGGTGACAATGTCCAGCCCGGATTCAGCGACATTTTCTGGCCGCGGGTCGTTCAGGCGGTGCAGGCACTCAAACAACTTGAGCCTTTCATCATGAGTACGGAAAGTGTCAGTCAGGTCGCGGTTACTTCGACCGCCGGAACTTTGCGCAGCCGTACATTCTCCGCCAATGGCAAAATCGCGGTGGTGATCGTCGGGATCAAAAATGAAACCAACAACGGTGAGGGCGTATTGCCTGCCGGTAAAAAATTCACCTCACTTTACGGCAGAACTCAAATCGACGGCAGTAAATTCACCTTTACCAGTTCCGGAGTCAATTACGACGTGCTTATCAGTGAATAATCTGCAGATCAAAGGCAGTGACTTTTCAAACTTTGGGAAAGTTTATACAAATGAATCATTATGACGTTGCCGTATGCGGAGCCGGTATTGCCGGGGTGGCGGCGGCGCTTGCCGCCGCCAGACGGGGCAAAAAGACGGTAATCATCGAG
>JAZNEV010000058.1:0-6383 GCA_045588835.1 Victivallaceae bacterium | reverse complement strand
ATTCCGGGTGTACAGCGATGCCACGCTCGACGGCTTCAACGTCAATGCCTCTTACACCGGTCTGACAGTAAGTGCCACCGGTCAGGTTCTGACCTACGGCGATACCGTGATCTCTGACAGCACGATGTCCTTGAACTACTATCAGGCAACCGGCAGTGTGCTGCTTGAATCCGGTTCGACCATCAGAACTGCCGGTATCAATATCTATGATATGCAGGAAGATTCCGATTTCGTGGTTCAGGGCAATCTTGAGGCTTGCACCTTTATCGTGTGCAATGACTACTACAATCCCGGCAGCGGTTCTGAAGTCATCATTGACAAAGGCGGTGTCCTTACCGGTCTTACCCAGAACGGCAACGGCAGATTTGATATCCAGAGCGGCAATATGACCGTGTATGGTACGGTCAACGGCAACTGGAGTGGCGGCGGCGGCATGGCTTTTATCGGCAACAGCGGTCTGGATGCTTCGTTGACGATCGATGGTGCTGAAGCGACGTTTGTTAACAGTGATACCCAGAACCTCATCGTTGGCACTGACGGTGTGCTGAATGTGGTCAACGGTGCAACCTTTGGCTGGGCGGCCAATATCGAAAACAAAGGTGCTATCACCGTCGATGCCAAGAGCAGTTTCTCTGCCGGAAGCATCGTCAATACCGGTTCGATCAACAGTGCGAATGCCGGCGAGATGATCGTGTTGAGCGATATGACCGTCACCGGTAACATTACCAGCGGCGATCTGACCCTGAAAGCCGGTGTGGCTTTGAGTGCCGGAAGCATCACGGTCACCAACCTCAACCTGACTCTGGGCAGCACGCTTACGCTGACCTCCAGTGCGGTTTCCACCGTTACCGGCACCATCAGCGTATTCGGCGAATTCTCACCCGAAAATGCCGAATTCGTGCTGGTCGCCCAGAATTGGAACAGCCTCGGTGCTTCTGACATCTTCTACGATGCCGATAACAACGGCCTTATCGACGGCGATACCGAGAAATTCACCATCGGCAGCAGCGATAAAGATTATACCTTTACCGTCGATGCCAACGGTAATCTGGTGATGAGCAAAACCCAAGCCACCGCTTCGAGCCTTTTCATCGGCAATTATGAATCCGGTGAGGTCGAAACTGAAGTTGTCGGCGGTAAAACCTACGTCATCGTCAACGGTATGCGTTACGAAGTCGGCGTTTCCGCTTTCAAGAGCGCGACCGAAGCCGCCGCCGTTACCGATGCCGGTAAAGTTACCGAAATCACCGCCGGTGAATGCGATCACCTCAACGCGATCGCCGATAACTTCAGCAATGTCGAAAAAATCATCATCCCCGCCGGTATGTCCATCGAAGATGCCACTCTGGCCCAATTCACCAAGGCACACATCGAGATCGTCAATGACGGTCACCTCGATGCCGACGTGAAAGCCAGCGGCAAACTGACCGTTTCCAATACCTCATTCAATACCCTTATCGGCAGTGCCGATGCCGCTGTCTATGAGTTGAACAACTCCGGCGCGGTTGAGGATTATACGGTCATGGCCCAGAATATCACGGTCAATAACAGCGGCAGCGGTACTCTCACCGATACCATGCTGAATGCCGGAACTTTCGGCACCGTGAATATCAATAATGACGGCACCGGTACTTTCACCAATGTCGATGTGGTCGCCGACTCCCTCAACCTCAAGGATGTCAAGGAACTTACTCTCGATGCCGACAGTGAAGTTTACTCCGTCCGGATGGATGGCGATGCCGGTATCCTGACCCTCGACGGTGCCAAAGTCGATACCGTCTACGGCAGCGGTTACACCGCCGACGGCGAAGTGATCTTCACCGACAAGAGCGGTCTGGCCAATACCTCGATCGAAATTCTCGATACCGTCACTTTGAGCGGCGGTTCACATGAATTCGGCGGCGCGACCGACAACCGGGAATACTACTTCGACAACCTTTCCATGGGCGATGCCGAATTGACCTGGAAATGGAACGATGAGCAGTCCCTTGAATACAACATCGGTACCACTCCGGATAATGTCGATGACGGTATGATCGATGTCACCAACAGTGCCGATACTGCCAAACTGACTTTCGCCCAGACCGGCAACTACAGTCTGGATGGTTTCGATGTCAGCGCATTCGACGCTCTGGTCAATATCAATCAGAATGCGGCTCTGACTCTGGAAGAAGCCACCGACTACTTCGCCGACGGCGCGGAATTGACCGTTGACGGCGCATTGAACCTCAACGGCACCGGTGCTTTCACCGGAACCGGCATGGACTTCAACGGCTCCGGCGATATCTACGTCAATACCGGTCACACCTTCACCGCCGATGCGGCTCTGGATGGTTTCAACGGTGAACTGACGGTCGCCGATGATGTGCTGTTGACCCTTGACGGTGCCAACGATACCGCCGCCACGCTCCTCGGCGCCGGCGATGTCAAGGCCAATGACGCTCTGACTTTGAGCCAGACCGGCGCGATCAACGGATTCACCGGCAATATCGAAGCCAACGGCTCCACCGTCACCCTCGAAGCGGTCAATACCACCAGTGCCACATTCAGCGGCAATGGTACGCTGGATTTGCAGAATGATCAGACCTTCGACGCCGACGGGGCTCTGAACGGCCTGACCGGCACTCTGAATAACGGCGGTTATGAATTGGCCCTCGACGGTATCAACGCCATCGGCGCCACCGTCACCGGCAGCGGCAATATCACCGCCAATGCCGATCAGAGTTTCAGCGGTGATGTGAGTGCCTACACCGGCAGTTACACCACTGCCGCCAATACGGTCACCTTTACCGATGCCAGCACGCTGGCGGCAAATATGACCCTCAACGGCGCAGGTAAATTCGTTTTCGATTCACAGGATGCCAACGTGACCGTGACCGGCGATAATGCCGCTACCGACCTTTGCATCAACGATAACAACTTCACGTTGATCGGCGGTGAATACAGCTACATCACCGGTACCACCGGCAGTGTGTTGACCATCGACAGCAATATCAGTGCCACTGAAGTTGCCGTTGACGGTCTGGTCATCAAGGCCGGTGACAACCTCACCGCCGGAAAGATCACCGCTTCAACGACGGTCGTCTATATCGAAGACACCACGTTTGCCGGTCCGGCGATCACGGTCACTGATACCAGCAGTTCTTTCGGTGATATCATGGTCAGCAGCTGGAGCAGTGCGTTTGAAACGCCGTTCACCATCGTTGACAGCAGTAACGGTCAGACCTACAACGCCACCGTGGTCTTCGTCAAGACCGGCAGCGGTGCGTTGGGAACCTCCATCACCGTTGATGACAAAGCCGAGTTGATCGACGGCAAATTCGTCCGTGTCTACACGCAGGATGGCGACTTGCTCATCGGCAACTACGAAGCGACCAGCAACGTCGTTTACGTCAACAGCGACTGGAGCACCGTTTCCGGCGACGTCGAGAAATGGACGGTTTCCAATACCAATTCTCCGGAAGATACCGACCGTATCATCGATCGTGACGCTTCCAAGACTTTGGAAAATGCCGTGAACATCCTCAAAGCCGATGCCAATGGCAAAGGTCAGATCTATGTGGTCAAGGGCGACAGTTATATCGCTCCGGCTGCCCTGATGAATGATGTCAACGGCTTGAAAGAATTGACCATCACCGGTGAATCTTTCTACGATTTCAACAATGCGCAGACCCAGATCGGTCTGGGCGATGTGACCATCGACGGCAATGTGGTCGCTCTGACGAATGCCGGCAGCGGCAAACTCACTCTGGAAAATGTCAGCGTCCGCGGCAACGTCTACGGCGGTGCAGTGGTCAACGGTACTGCCGGCAGCAATGCTGATGCGACCAGCGTGAAACTTGACGGCGGACTTTATATCTCCTCCAACATTGCCGGTGGTTCATTCGTGGAAGACGGCGACTTCTCGGTCGGTGCGACCGGGGTCGAGATCGTCAACAACAGCGGCGACCGCATGACGGTCAGCGGCCGTGTCCTCGGCGGTTCGATCGTTGCCGGAGCCAATGCTTCTGTCACGCAGGATAGTGCCAGTGTCAAGGTCGATGTGAGCAACGGTAATGAGATCACCATTCGCGGTGACATCTATGCCGCCGGTCACAACACCCTCGGCGGATCACTCACGGTGGCCAATACCAGTGTCACCTTTACCGGTGATGCGGCTGATCTGGTCTTCACCGGACGTGTCTCCGGCGGAGCATTCGGCGGCAGTGCCACGGTCACCAACAGCAACCTGATCTTCGATGACTTCACCGGCACTTTCAAAGGTCTGGTGCAGGAATTCAATACGATCACCATTTCCGGCGATACTGAACTCGAATTCAGCCGTAAGCAGACGCTGATGGGCGAAACCGACTTCGTATTCGACCTGACTGAACGTACTGCCAATGATGCCGATGCCATGTTCACCGTCAATCAGTTCGGCTGGACCTATGGCGATATCATCGTCAACAGCGGTATGTTTGTCAGCGGTGATTATATCCTTGCCAGCGGAGCTGATTTCAGTGCGGTCGATATTTACGTCGATGATCAGTTGTTCAGCGGTTCTGAAATCGAAGTCAACGGCAATAAGTATCAGTTCGTTATCAACGATAATGGTACTGCCGATACCAGTGACGATACCTTGACCCTGACCTATACCAATGTCAGCGGTATGGCGGTCAATAATGGTATTGCGAAGGTTGACTCCAGTGCGACTGTCAGCGGAAATGATGCGTTTGCAGATATTTCCGAGGTCGTTCTCGCTGATCAGGCTGATTTGAGCATGGAACTTTCCGGAAACAACCTTTCCGGTCTGAAGTTGACGACCGAAGATGGTAAAACTGCTGATGTGACCATTACGGATACCGATCCCACCAATTGGAATTATATCTCCGGTGATGGTTTGGAAATCGGCAAAGGTATTTCTGCTGATATTACCGGTTATATTGTTGGTTACAGCGATATCACTATCGACGGTGAAGTCAATATGCTCGGTGGCGAAAGTGACAGTTATTTCTATATGCTTGGCGGTGACCTGAATGTTTCCGGCAAACTTAATTCCGGATCCAGCACGTTGCAGATCAAAGGCGGTTCTGTTGCCACCATTACCGGCGAAGTCAAAGCTGTCCATACCAACATCTGGGGCAGTGGTTCCAGCCAGATGGTTATCGATGGCGGATCAGTCGTTTGCAACAATAACGGTGATGGTAATATTTCACTGACGGTTTATGCCGGCGGTCATGATTTGACGCTGAAAAATGGCGGTGAATTGACTGTTTCACAGGTCAATTTGAATCAGAGCGGTGATCAGTCTGATGATCCGACGATCGCTTCAACCGTCAATGTTCTTTCCGGCAGCCAGATCAATGGAGCAATTGTTGGCGGAGCAATGAATGACACGGTAACCATCGATGTTGATTCGGTGCTTAATGGCACGCTCAACCTCGGCGGTGGTACTGCGGATATTCTGAATGTCACCGGATTCGAGAATATCGAATCCACCGGTGCGGTCGCTCTGACCGGCAGCATTTCCAATGTCGAGAAATTCGCCATCAATGGTGTCGATGATGCGTTGAATAACGCGGTCAAAGTTTCCGATGCCGGAACTGCGGACACCGCCGATGATATCTGGGCCAAACTTTCCCAGACCACCGACGGCAGTCTGGTCGTGGCATGGGGTAACGATGATCAGCAGATCGCCGATGCTCTGGATGCCTTCGGTCAGGAAACCTTCGAAATCGGCAAGGCGGTTATCGCCGACGGCACCGGTTTTGAAACCCTGACCCACGACGAATTCGTCGATAAGAAAAACAATGGTTCTCTGGCGTAAGTCAGAGTAACCGGTAATACCGGAGAGGCATCAGTTGCCTTCTCCGGTATGGTTGAGTTCTGTATTTGCACCCATTCGGGAGTTCCCCGGGTGGGTGATTTTTTTTGGAAAATTTTTCACAAAATACTTGTAATTTTTCTCAAAGTGTGATATCTTAACGGAAACAAGGGTGTTTTTGTGCATGATAATCAACACATTTTATCAAAAAGGAGAAAAGAAAAATGAGCGACAAAAAAGAAATTTTTGCAGACGGTATCGGTCAGATCCACTTTGCCGGCGGCATGGTCCGCTATGACTTCGTCACTTTGCAGCCCGCCGAAGACGGCAAAGCCCCGACCTCTCAGAGCAATGTCCGTATCGTGATGCCCCCGCAGGGTTTCCTGGCTGCATTCAACAGCATGCAGCAGTTGATCGACAAATTGCTCGAAGCCGGCGTTTTGCAGAAAAATGAGGCTGCTAAAAAAGCCGACAAGTAATTTGTCGTTGAAAAAAAGGGTCGTTGCGTGAGCAGCGGCCCTTTTTTGCTTTTTAACGGACAATACGGACATTACGGACAATACGAAAAACGTGGGGGGTA
>JAZNEV010000057.1:0-8194 GCA_045588835.1 Victivallaceae bacterium | reverse complement strand
GGGGTTATTCGGCAGGTTCCTGAGAAGTGGGGGCTGCTTCGGGGGCCGCTGCCGGTTGTTCCGGACGTTGCGGTCGCGGTCTGCGTTGGCGGCGCTGACCATCCTGCCGCTGACCGTGATGATTCTGACGGTCGCCGGGATGGTTGAATCGCGGAGCTTGGCGGTGGTGTCGCGGAGCCGGAGCATCATTATGGCGGTGACAGCAGGGGGCCGGAATGCACTGCTGCGGGGCGGGCATCTGACACTGCCCGGAGGGGGGCGGGTTGCCGGGACAGTTGTTTTTGATACAACGGATGCCGAGGATGATCCCGTGATAAGCCAGCACGACGATGATCGCAGTGAGCAGGGAAATAATAAAAACACGGCCGTCACCGCTGCTCTTCTTTGAAAATTCCGCTCTGGGAGAAGTTTCAGTCTGTTCTTTATCATTCACGGTTGCTTGAGAAACTGCATCTTTTTCTTCCATTTTCTGTAATTCCTTTTTCTGTCAGGCGTTATCGATTCATACGGTGCGCACATCCTAATAACGGTGTGATGGATGTGAAAATTTTGCATGTGTGAAAAAAATGCAAAAAAAAAATAAAATCATTGGAATTTTTCTCCGGGTGTATTATATTACCAAAACAGGATGTTTTGAGTGAAAAAATAAAAAGGATTTCAGTTTATGAATGAAAATTTGAAAAAAGCGATCATTGCCGCCGGACAGGGTCATTTACTGCGTTATACCGGTGAATTGAGTCAGGAGGAACTTGCACAGTTTACCGCACAACTTGAAGCTGTTGACTGGTCGCAGATCCCGGCACTGAGTGCGGAATATGTACTTAAACGGCCGGATATTTCCATCCCGTCTGATCTTGCTCCGGCTGAATTTTTTCCGCTTTGTCCGGCAGATGGAAAAATGAGTGAACTTTATCAGGCGGCCGATGCCAGAGGTGTTGAATTGCTCAAAAACGGCAAGGTCTGCTGTCTGACAGTGGCCGGTGGGCAGGGGACCAGGCTGGGATTTGACGGTCCCAAAGGTACTTATCCGATCGGGCCGGTAAGTGACTTGTCGCTTTTCGGATATTTTGCCGGTTCGATCGCCCGTGCTTCAGAAAAGTATGGCAATCAGATCGATTGGTACATCATGACCAGTCCGATCAACCGGGCGGCAACGGAAGCGTTTTTTGAGGAGAAAAACTTTTTCGGTCTGCCGCAGGAGAGTGTATTCTTTTTCACTCAAGGCACGATGCCGGCATTCGGTACTGACGGCAAATTGCTGATGAGCAGCAAACATTCTCTGGCTCTTTCGCCGGATGGTCACGGCGGTACTTTGCTGGCTTTGCGTAAATCCGGCGCATTGGATAAAATGCTGGCCAAAGGTGTGGAGTACATCTCCTATTTCCAGGTGGATAACCCGCTGGTTCCGGTGGTTTCGCCCCGGTTTATCGGATTATCCTCGCTGGAAAATGCTGAAATGAGTGCGATCATGCTGAGCAAGACCAATTCCAAAGAGAAATTGGGCAACTTCTGTGTTTCCGGCGGTCGGACGATGATCATCGAATACAGCGATCTGCCCGATGAATTGGCCGGGAAACGCAATGCTGACGGCACGCTCGCTTTTGTGGCCGGCAGTCCGGCTATCCATGTGCTGTCGGTCGGCTTTGTGGATAAACTTACGGCCGGCGGCACGCTCCGTTTGCCGTGGCACCGGGCGGATAAGAAAATCGCCTGTCTGGATGAAAATGGTGAAGTATTCACTCCGTCTGAACCCAACGGCGTAAAACTTGAATCATTTATTTTCGATGCGCTGCCGCTGGCTTCGCAAGTGATGATCCTGGAAGGCGACCGGGCGGAAGTTTTTGCTCCGACTAAAAATGCCACCGGGGTGGATTCCGCGGAAAGTTGCCGGGTGATGCTTACCGAACGCAACGCCAGAAGATTGAAAGCCGCCGGGGTGGATATCCCGCTGACGGCAGATGGTAAAGTCGATGCGGTCATCCAGATCGCTCCGGAAAGGGTGCTGGATGATGATGATGCGATCGAATTGGTCAAAGTTACCGGTTTGAAAAAGATCCTGCCCGGCGAGGTGGTGGCGTTGTGATGCGGAACGATTCGGATTATCAGGATGATTATTCCATTCAGGACGGGATAAAGCGGCCCAATACCATCCATCTTGCCGCCGGATTGCTGATGATGACCATGGTGCTGGTCACATTCGGTTTGACGATGCTCTATTCGGCCAGCAGCAGTGATGTTTCGGCGGCGGCGGCATTTTTCCGCAACCAGTTGATGTGGGTCGGAGTCGGCACATTTGCCGGAATCGCGGCATTCACCGGCGGCTACCGTTTTTTTTGCAAACGCAGTTGGCTGTGGCTGGCCGGTTGTGCATTATTATTGGTATGGGCCCGTTTTTCCCGTGAGATCAATGGTGCGCACCGTTGGATCATTCTGGGAAGTTTCCGGTTCCAGCCATCGGAATTGGCCAAGGTCGCGGTCGCACTTTTTGTATCATGGTATTGTACGGAGTATTTGCGTACATTCAATGATATCCGTCGTTTCCGTCAGGGGATCTGGGAATTGGGAGCCGGAGTCGGCGGTACGGTTCTGCTGATCTTATGGGGCGATGATATGGGTACATCGGTATTGGTGGCATCAATGGCGTTTCTGACGATGTTTGCCGGAAATTTGAAGTGGCCCTATTTTCTTATTCCGGCCGGGGTATTGCCGCTGACTGTGACATTCATCCGTTTTTTTGACCCGATGCGCTGGGGGCGGATGACGATATTCATGGATCCGGAAGCGGAAAAGAGCAAAGCCGGTTACCAGTTGTGGCATTCGCTTCTGGCTCTGGGGTCGGGATCCTGGAGCGGCATGGGGCTGACCAACAGCCGTTTGAAAGCCAGTTATCTGCCGGAGGCCCATACTGACTTCATCATATCCATTATCGGAGAAGAACTGGGATTCATCGGGGTATTGACGGTGATCGGTGCGTATATTTTGTGGGGATATTTTGCCTTCCGCATTGCATTGTCGGCCCGCAGCCGGATGGGGATGCTGCTGGGGTGTGCATTGAGTATTGGGGTGTTGTTTCAGGCGATCATCAATCTCGGCGTGGTTTCAGGACTTTTTCCGACGAAAGGTATGCCGGCACCGTTTATCAGTTACGGTGGCAGTAATATGGTGTGTTCGCTGTTGGCCGTGGGGTTTCTGGTATCGGTGGCCATGGATGCGGCGGTGCCGGATTATACGGTTAAATTGCTCAATCAATTGCGGCAGTTTTTAAGGATCGGCCGCCGGGATGAATTTTTGGAAGATTGAAAAAGCGTTATGAAGTTACAGAAATTGGTCATCAGTTGCGGCGGTACCGGCGGACACTTTTATCCGGGCTTGAGTATCGCAAGGGAATTTCAGGCGGAATACGGTGAAGTGCTGTTACTGCTTTCCGGTTCTCATGCACTTGAGCAGAGCCGCATCGCAGAAGAGTCGGGGATCAGAGCCGTGGCATTGCCGGAAATGCCGCATTACCGGAAAAATCCTTTCCGTTTTGTCGGCGGTTTTCTGGGTGGATATTTTGCCGCCCGCAAGCATTTGAAAGAGTTCGCACCGCAGGCGATGCTGGGCATGGGATCATTTGCCACACTGCCGGTGGTGCTGGCGGCGAAAAGTTGCCGGATACCGTTGTTTCTGCATGATGGGAATGCCAGAGTGGGCAAAGCCAACCGGAAATTCAGCAAATGGGCGAAATTCGCCGGAACGGCTTTCCCCGCTGTCAATGCAGATAAGTGCCGCTGTGAAGTTTTGGAAACCGGTATGCCGCTGCGTCCGGAATTGCTGGATTTTGCCGGATTGGAAAAAAGTGCGGCTGTTGAGGCATTGAATAAAGAGTTCGGCATGGATTTCGCCGCTGATCTGCCGGTGATCGTGATCACCGGCGGCAGTCAGGGGGCGGCGGTATTCAATCAGATCCTGCCGGAGGCATTGAAGCGTTGTGCGGGCAGATTTCAGGTGATCCACCTTTGCGGCAAAAACAAGTCGGCCGATGCGGAAAAGGGCTATGCCGGAGCGGGATTTACTTATCTGTTGCGTGAAACGACCGGCAGGATGGCCGAGATCATGGCGGCGGCGGATCTGGTATTCAGCCGTTCCGGCGGGAGTACTGCGGCGGAACTGGCCCTTTTCGGAGTGCCGTCGGTGCTGATACCCTATCCTTATGCCGCAGAAGGTCATCAGATGGATAACGCCCGTCATTTTGAGAGGCATGGCGGGGCGATCGTGGTGGAAAATCAGCAGTTGACTGTGGAACGGGCTTCTGAAATAATTTCCGGGTATTTGAGTGATCCGGCGAAGTTCCGGGAAATGGGCCGTAAAATGAAAGAATTGGGCCGTCCGCAGGCTTCTGTGACGATGATTGAGAAAATTTCTGCGGCACTGGATTGAATTTTGCCGTTGATGGTGATATAATATCAAATCGTGACAAAATGTGCCGTCGCAGGTTTGGTGCTGTTACAACAAATTAAAAACTTTTATCCGGGGGATGAATGATGAATAGTGCAGTAAGATCGGTACCGGTCAATTATACCGTTTTGACGTTGCTGGTGATTTCTTTGATGATGTGTGCGATGCCGCCTAAAGCCCGGGCGATTGATCCGGTGACAATGGCGATCCTGGCTCCCGTGGCGATAAAGGTCGCCGAAGCGGCCAGACCTTATGTGGTCCGTTCGCTGGTGGGCACGGGTAAAGGATTATTCAATGTCGGCAAAGCGGCATTGGAGATCCTCTATCTGCCTTACGGATTGGGGGAGATCACCATCGGTTTGCCATTCAATAAAGGGCGTCGCGGGTTGGTGCATATTATCCGCGGCGGAGTGATCGCTCCGGTAAAAGTGATCGTAAATGTTTTGCTGTTGCCTGTTTACATGACCGGGGCACAAATAAATATATGAGCGATCCGGGCAAAATCTGCATTCCTCTGCCGCCGGGTGAAAGGGGAAGGAGCCGCCGCCGTCGCCGTTATCAGATGCTGGAAATGTGGTACGGCCGTGAACGGGCGGAAAATGAGATCGCCGCTCACACCTGTCAGGCTCAGAAATTTGAAGCGGTGCTTGATAACATTCTGGCGAAAATGAAACGTCCGGAAACCGGGACGGTCATTCAGTTGCACAATCAGTGGGATAAGGTGGTCGGTTCCATGTTTGCCCGCTTTACGGAGCCTGAATCTCTGCGTGACGGTGTATTGACTTTGAAAGTCCGTCACAGTGCATTGCTGGTTGAGTTGAAACCCTCCTGTGATCTGATCCGCCGCCGGGTCAATGAAATTTCCGGCAAAGAGGTCTGCCGGGAGATTCGCTTACAGGTTTGAAAAAAAATCACAAAATGTGATAAAAATTAACATTTCAACTTGCAAAATATCCCTGTTGTATATATATTATATACATTGCGCAAAAAATTAACAGGGAGTTTTCCGCATCATGACGGAAAGACGTGAAGCGATTCTTAAATATATCGAAGCCAGAGGTGAAGTTTCCATCGGGGAATTGGCCTCTCATTTCGGCTCGTGGAGCGAGATGACTTTGCGTCGTGATCTGGCCGCTTTGGAGCGGATGCAGAAACTTATCCTGACCCGCGGCGGAGCCCGCACCATACCCTCCCGTTACGGTCTGCATGAAGATATTTACAGCGACCGTGAAAAGATCAATGACGAGGCCAAACAGTTGATTGCTTCCAAGGCCGTAGCGTTGGTCGAGCCGGATACCGGTATATTCATTGATTCCGGTACTACGGCTATGGCTTTTGCCCGCCGTCTGCCGGATTATCATCTGGCAGTTATCACTGCCGCTCCCAATATCGCATTGGAGATCGCCATGCGTAAGGCCAAACCTTCGGTCATCATGCTCGGCGGCACACTTTGCCGGGATGAGATCGCCGTGGCTGATCCGGAAGTGCTTTCTTATCTTGAGCATCTCAATATCGACACCGCATTCATGGCGGCATCCGGTTTTGATGAGAAAGGTGGATTTACTGTTGGCAGTCAGTTGGGGGCATTGCTGAAAAGGGCAGTGGTCAAACGGGCCCGCAAAGTGGTCATGATGCTGGATTCGTCGAAAATCGGAACGCTTTTGCCATTCACATTTGCCCGGATGGAGGATGTGGATGTGCTGGTCGGAGACGGCAGGATCTCCGAAAGTATATTAAATCAAACGTCAGAAATTCTGTAAACCTTAAAAAAGGAGAAAAGGTACAATGGCAGATTTTATTTTGATGCCCCAGATGGGGGTTTCCGAGGAAAGTGCGTTGCTTTCCGAGTGGAAAGTCAAAGAAGGTGATGCAGTCAAACTTGAGCAGCCGCTTTTCGCTCTGGAAACCGGTAAATCCTCTTTCGAGGAGTTGGCCAAGTATGAAGGTACAGTGTTGAAAATTCTCGTGCCAGCCGGTGAAGAAGTCGCCGTCGGTGCCCCGGTCGCTGTTATCGGCAAACCCGGCGAAGCCTATGAAGTTCCCGGCGGTGCCGCCGCTTCTGCCGCTGCTCCGGCCGCTGTGGAAGCTGCTTCGGCCGCCGCTGAAACTGCACCTGCCGCCGCTCCGGCTGCCTGTGACAATAAGGATGTCAATTTTATTCTGATGCCCCAGATGGGAGTTTCCGAAGAAAGTGCGTTGCTTTCCGAGTGGAAAGTCAAAGAGGGCGATGTGATCAAAATGGAACAGCCGCTTTTCGCTCTGGAAACCGGCAAATCCTCCTTTGAGGAACTTTCCAAGTACGAAGGTACTTTGCTGAAAATTCTCGTTGCTCCCGGCGAAGAAGTTGCCGTCGGTGCTCCGGTTGCCGTTGTCGGTAAACCCGGTGCTTCCTTTACGGTCCCCGGTGCCGCCGCACCTGCCGCCGCTGAAGTTGCTCCTGCTGCTGCCGCGGCTCCGGTTGCCGCCGCTGCTGTTCCTTCAGCCGCGGCTCCTGCTGCCAACGGTGCTGAAGTTCTTGCTTCACCCCGGGCCAAAAAACTTGCTTCCGAATTGGGTCTGGATATTGCCAAAGCCGTTCCCACCGGTCCGGAAGGCCGTATTATCGAGCGTGATGTGAAAACTCTGAAAGCCGCCGCCCCGGCTGTTGCCGCCGCACCTGCCGCCGCTCCGGCTGAAGTCAAAGCCGCTCCGGTTGCCGCTGAAGTTGCTCCGGTTGCCGGATACACGGAAGAAAAGATTTCCAGGATCCGCAAAGTCATTGCCGAAAATATGCACAAATCTCTGGCGGATATGGCTCAATTGACTCTCAACCGTACTTTCGATGCCACTGCCATTCTTGAGATGCGCAAGCAGATGAAAAATGCTCCGGAATTGGGTCTGGATAAAGTCACCATCAACGATCTCGTGCTTTTTGCCGTGGCCAAAACTCTGGTGGAATTCCCCGATATCAATGCCAATTTCATCGGTGACAAGATGCGTCGTTTCACCCATGCCCAGCTGGGTGTGGCCATCGACACTCCCAAAGGTCTGCTGGTTCCGGTACTCAAAGATGCCGACACCATGAGTCTGAAAGCGATTTCCGCACAGGTCAAAGAGTATGCCAATGCCTGCAAAGAGGGAACTCTGGGTGCTGACAAACTTACCGGCGGCAGTTTCACTGTGACCAATCTGGGCAATCTGGGTATCGAGAGTTTCACCCCGATCATCAATCCGCCCCAGACGGCTATTCTCGGTGTTTGCGGTACGATGCTCCGTCCCCGTCAGAAAGCCGACGGTTCGGTTGAGTTCTATCAGGCCATGGGCTTGTCGCTGACTTTCGATCACCGGGTGGTCGATGGGGCTCCGGCGGCCAAGTTCCTCAAAGCCGTGGCGGATAAACTTGAGAAATTCAATTTGATCCTTGCTCTTTAATCAATAAACATTATACAGGTGAATAATCATGATTTATGATGTTCTGGTCATCGGCGGCGGTCCCGCCGGTTACAAGGCCGCTGAACGTGCCGGTCACAAAGGTATGAGTGTCTGCCTTTTTGAGGGTCGTTCACTCGGTGGTGTCTGTCTGAATGAAGGTTGCGTGCCGACCAAGACTCTGCTTTACTCTGCCAAAATTTTCGACTATGCCAATGGCGGCGGTGAACACTACGGTGTCACCGTTACCGGTGCAAAAATCGATCACGCCAAAGTGGTTGCCCGCAAGGATAAAGTGGTGAAAATGCTGGTTTCCGGAAGTCGGAGGGCCAAGCGGTCTTAGGAAGAC
>JAZNEV010000056.1:0-51631 GCA_045588835.1 Victivallaceae bacterium | reverse complement strand
GTGTACGACTGTACTCGACCGAGCCGACGTCCGCAGATTTGGCAAGAGATTGCCCGCTTTTTCGCCGTCGCCGTTACCAGGAACGCATTTCAGAGCATACCTGCTTGAAAACTTCCAGAGCGGAACGTTTGCCGGTGTAATCTTTTGTTTCGGGATTGACGAAAAGGTTGCGTTCTCTTTCGTTGGTCATCTGCCAGAAACTTCTGATATCCATATCGCCCTCACCGATGGTGGCATCGGTGAAGTATTTGCCGCACCGTTTAAGGTCGGAACCGGCAGTTTCCGTATCGGAAACATACCAGTCTTTGACGTGGAAATGCACCACATAATCCCGGAGTTTGGCAAATGCGGTCAGAGGGTCCTCGGCGGTAGCGACATTGCCCTGATCGAAAGTCACCCGCAGATCCGGAACCTGACGGAGGATTTCCAGACACTCATCGGCGGTGGTGATGGGACTGTTGCCGAATCCGGTACTTTCCAAAGTCAACTGCACACCGGCATTTTTGGATAATTCACAGGCGTTGGCGAAATATTCGGCATAGCGTTTACGGTCATCGGCCATGGAGATCTGTTCTTTGCGGGCAAAAGGCGGGAGCATCATCACTTTTGCCCCCATCACGCAGGCATCATCCAGCGAGGATTTGAATGAATCCATATAATTGGCACAGCCATTGATGAATTCCCATTTGATCATGGTATGAGCGGCGATGGGCAAACCGGCATCATCGCAAACTTTTTTCAATTCGCAAGCCTTTTTACCGTGCAGACCGATCCAGTCGATCGCTTCCATATTACAGGCGATAGCGGTGGAAACGATCTCCTCGACCGGAGCATCATCCATCATCAGCGACATCATACAGATTTTCATGGCAAATCCCTTCATTTGTGCATATTTACTGTCACAAATAAAATATAACATGAAAAACGTTGTTTGCCAATGGATTATTACGCTCTTTGGTGGACTATTTGGCAAAAAGCGATAATTTATCCACTTTTCAGCCATAATATTCGTCGATCATGTGCGGGTCTTTGCCGATGATTTCCAGATAGCGTGCCAGCAATCTCCGGGCGGAACCCCATTCGGTATTGGGAGACATACAACTGAAATATTCATAGGTAATGATCTTCTGCACCAGCGGCGATGCTTCGGCCAGTTTCATATACAAAGTGCGGTAGTCGGCCTGCCGGAAAACTCCGGAAGGTTCACCGTGACCGGGGAAAGGCCGTTGAAAAGTTTCCACATTGCTCCACAATTCAATACCGCATTGGTCAAAGAGTTTGCCGACGGCTTTGTACCAATCCTGCAAGCCGTTTTCCTGAATTTCGCCGTAAAAACATGCCGGAGCGGCAATGCCATCCTGCGGAGCGCAGTAATCGAGCAGACCGGCGACCCGTTCGTAGAAGTAACGGCCGTAAATATCCACCCATTGATCGATGGTGTAATAACTGGACATATCACCGCGCAAATTGGAAAATCCCGGTGACATGAAAGTCTTTTTTTCCGGGAAATTTGCCCGCATATATTCCAGCACTTCGGCACAGATATCCAGAAAATTGAAGTGCCACGGCAATGCTTCAAGCGTCACATACAACCCTTTGAAGCACTTGAAATTCCGGTATTTCTCCACGGTGCGGTCATAGTAACGCTTATTGTCATCGACCTCTTTTTTCCAGTCGCCCAGATGCAGATTGGTGATATTCTGCGGACCGCCGAGATAGATATCGATGCCGTTTTCCTCGGCCAGCCGGAAGGTCATATCCAGAATGGATGCATCCTCTTTCCAGGTGGTTGAGCGGGGGTCTTCAGCGGAAAGACGGACACCATTTTGTTCGACTTCGGTGCGGATGATAAAGATGGTATCCATACCGATCGCTTTGATGAAGCGGAAATCTTTTTCCCATTCCCGCAAACCGTTATTGTTGATACCGGTATCGGAAATGAGCATATTCATAAATGTACCGGTAATGGGCTTGATATTGCAGTTTTCAATCATGATTGACCTCAATAATAATATTTTTGGAAAAATTCTGCTGATGACTTTTCAGTAACTTTGCCATCTGAAGCAATGGTAATGCAGTCGTACTCTCTGCCGAAGCGGTCGAATGAAGAAACTTCCAAAGTATCTCCGGATTGCCGGACTTTGACGCCGGATTGCTGTAAAAAATCCGGCAGGATGCCCCGCGGTCCGGAAAGAATGATCACCGGGAAGTGATACTTTTCACCGCATGCCGGATGACCTTTCAAGGCATCCGGCAGGGCGGTGCGGCAGCAGTTTTCTCCGGGGAATGAGCGGAATGGCCAGTGTATATGACCGCCAAGGAAAAGGTGGATTTTGCATACCGGGTCTTTTCCGGCAAAAAACGGGTCGATCAATTGCCGCAGATGTCCGGGCATATACTCCGCCGGATCGCCCAGAGGGATACCGTGACAAAGCACCACCCGGAATTTTGCACTCCGGCACATGGGATGTTCAATGGCACCTTCAAGCCATGCGGCTTGTGCTTCCAGATAAGGCTCGATATCGTGCAGCATCCATGCCGACGGCGCCGGACGGCGCGGCGAATCATCCCCGGCATCAAGCATGATAAAGCAGACTTCACCGATCCGGAAAATCCCGTAAGCATCCTGTCCCGGTGCCGGAGCGGTGAAATAATCGAAGTAACGGTCACTGTCATGTCCGTAATATTCGTGATTGCCGCGCACCATGACCAGCGGCAACCGGCCGCCGGAAATTTCCCGGTAAAGTTCGGCAAATTCCTCAAGGACGATACGTTCAAAATCGCCCGTCCAGCACAGATCCCCCAGAAAGGCGAAAAATCCGGCCTCCGGAGCCTGCTTCAAAGTATTGATCAGAGTTTCCCGGCGTAAATCGAGCCGCTGCAGATCGGCAGTCGCCGTAAAACAACAACTTTTACCGGGAATGAGCAAACGGCAGATATCCTGCGGCAATTCGGCATAGTTCTGTGCCGTATCGATAAGTACCGGGCGGTACTCATATTGACAGTCGCACTCCAGACCTCTCAACCGCACCCGGTGAACCGTGCTTTTTCGCCGGATCTTGCCGCCGATGTTATCATAAACTTTGTGCCATTTACTTTCACCGCATTTGCGGTATTCCACTCCGGCGGGCAATGGTTTTTCCGTAGTGAAAAGCACTGTTATTTCCCCGGAACAGGAATCCGGATAGAGCAGATAGGGGCCGTATTTCACTTGAGGGGCGACATATTTTTCCAATTTGAATGCGATTTGTGCCCCGGCTCCGCCGAAAAACACCTCCGCCCGCAAGGAGTTTTTACCGGATAATAAATCCACCAGGATCTTATGATTTTCCGCAGAGACCGGATATTCCGCATTGCCGTACTTCATCGAGTTGAAAATTTCCCGGTCATTGAGGAAAAGCCGCATTTTCCAGTCATTGCCGCAACCGAGTACAGCCTGTACACTGCCGGCAACGGTAAAATCAGCCGTCAGGATATGCCGTATTTCCGGGGAATGCGATCCGGCACCGGTAAAGTGACGAAGGTCACAACAGCCGTATTCATCGAAAGTAACCGGTTCAGCAATAATTTGTGAACCATCCGGCAAAGTAAGTTTATCACCATCCGGCACTGCTCCGGCGGGAATATCCGCCGCAGAAAAAAGTCGGCAATCCCACGAGGAAACTGCCGGGAAAAAGTCACTCATAACATCCTCTTTTATTCACCGCTTTGCAATGCGGTGATCTCATTTTCATTCAATGCCCGTCCGTAGACTTTGACTTGGGAAATAATACCGTCAAAACCGTAACCGGCACCGTCGCCGGTCGATCCGATCAAAAGATGTTTATGGATCGCCGGATTCTGCAAGACGACCTCTTTTTCAGCGGCCGGACAGCCATTGATATAGATGCGGAGAATTTTACCATCGTAAGTGACAGCCAAACGATACCATGAATCAGCCTGAATACTTACATTGGAAGTATTGCTCTGCAGATCCGTGTGTTTGCCATTCACCGCCCCCACCCGCACCCAGAGCATATTCCAGTTGCAGAAGATGAATATACCTTTACCGTGAAACATGGCATCGGCAAAACGCAGTACCGGATAAATGCGTTTTTTGGCAAAATCCTTACCGGTTTTGATGGTTGCGGCAAAGGTAAAGCCTTGGGTCAGATCAAATCCGGCGGGCATCCGCACATTGACACTGCCTCTGATGGTATTGCCGTCGTTATTCCTGAATTCCAATACCCCGCCGTCTGCTCCATCGGCCCAGTTGAGAAACTGCGGATTTTTGATCTCCAGTTGATTTCCGGCAGCATCCCGGATCGCAGCGTTATCACCCTCATTCAGCGGCAGATCGATCACCGCATCATTGGCCCACAAAACCGCCGCCGCCAGAAAAGCCAGACAACTCAAATATTTTTTCATGATTTCCCCCTGATTTTCAATATAATACAACTTCATAATTTTGTCAACTAACGGGCAAAAACTTTTATCTCATAAACTTTGCTGTATGCTCCGCGGTTTCCCGTCACCAGCAATCTGACCGCCGTGGCCGTCACGGCATCAAAAGTGACCGTCTGCTTATCGCCGGAAGCATCTTTCACCGAAGCGACAGTGACAAAACTGCCGTTTTGCAAGATTTGTATTTCATAATCTTTCAATGAATCATCCGCCGGATAAACTTCCACTCTGCCGACCGTCACCGCCTGACGGAAGGTCAACTGTGCCCAGTCGGGCAATGCTCCGGGAGTATTATCCTGCCAGACGCAAATGCCGGTGGATGTCGGCGAAACTGCCGGTTTTTCCCCCGGTCTGCCGATCACCCCGTCGGTCAGGTGCCACAAACTGTTTTCCGCCCGGAAAATCATAAATTTATTGCTTGAAGCACTGACATAAACGCGTTGATCATCATGCTCCTGATATGCAAGATTATCCTGATTTTCCGCCCGTCTTTGAGTATATACAGCGGCGATCTGTGCTTTGATATCGGCAATGGCAGTCAGACCGAAATCCCGTGCCGAAGTGGTATAAACGTGAACCTGATACGGGGTAAAGTACTCTTTAATTTCACCATTGCCGCCGGAAACGGTACGGTTTTCACTCAAAACCTGGATATCTTTACCGGCAAAAGGTGCAAAGGTAAAAGCATATTGACCGCTTTCATAAGAGGTGTTGCAGACCAGCACCCAATACTCCTGCGTTTGCGGATTGTACTTTGCCAATATCCGCAAATGCGGATCGAGGCCGGTGACTTTTTCCGGGGAATCATCCTGAATGACCGCTTCATTGCCGATGACTTGCTGTTCACGGGTCAGATGCGGCATACCGAGATACAATTCCGGAAAATTATCCACGCCGCGATTGTAGTGCATCAAGCCCTTTGCTCCGAGGATCAATGCCAGAATATTCTGATTGCGGAACTCCTCATAAGTTGGCACTCTGGTATCGGTATTGCCCGAATCACTGTAATCGAATCCCTGATGCAGAAAAGTTACCGTCGGCCGTATCCCGGTATTGGCAAAATGCACCGCCGCCCGATCCATAAAGTAAACGATTTTGTCGAAATTGGCATTTTCCCGGTCGCGTTCAACTTTGGGATAGCAGTGGAATCCGCTGATCTCCGCACTGGCGGCGAAATCGATCAACCCGGTACTGCCGGGACTGATCATAATGGGGTGATAAGGGTCAAGTTCTTCAATGAAAGCGGCGATCCGGGCAAAACTTTCCTGCGTATAACCGGCAATATCCGGTTCATCGCACAGGAAGTGACCGAAAAGCAGCGGATGATCCTTGAATTTTTCCACGCCGCTGCGGTAAAAATCCAGCACATTCTGCGTGATTTTGCCCTGTATCAGATCCCCCCGGATACGTCCCATACCCAGAAAGGTGTGGATATTATAGAAAAACACCTCTCTGCCGGGGATCGGATCACAAGTTACAATATTGTAAAACTCATTGTAATCGTGCATATAATTCCATCCGGAAAGGATAAATATCTTTTTGCCGTCCTTGTACCAGTTGCCGTCACATCCGTGCCACACTTCACCGGCTTTATATGGCAATTTACGCAGATAAACCGTCGCTTCATCCTCCCCGAAACGGACAAAAATACTCATTTTACCGTCAGGCAGAGCGGAAACCGGGAATTCAAAATGCACTTTTCCGGAATCATCCATTTCCGCTCCGGCAGAAACGATGATCTGCTCTCCCATCCGGATGCCGCCGGTAACCTTACCCTGACGCTTTTCCGGCGGCAGATCAAGCGATGCATCAAAAATCACTTTTTCCAGTTTCTGAGTGGCAAAAACGGTGTTCCGGTACCATGGCACAGTCAAATCGATGCGGATCGGCACATAGCGGGCATCGACCGGAAATTCCCGGCGCAGAATTATCCGGTTGGTGGCATGATCTCTAACCGTCAGCATTCCGGTATAAGTTCCCGGTTCATTCAACACCAGTCCGGAAAAATCCGGCGTAATACTTGCTTTGGCACCGAGAGCAAAACGTTCCTCTTTGCGTACCGGCTGACTTCCCGGCCGGGGGATGAGTATTTCCACCCGCAGATCACGGGATCTGCCGGAAAGATCCCGGATGACCGGAGATATGGACAAAACCATATTCTTTCCGGAAATACGCCCGGAAACCGGAATCGTGCCGCAGTCAAGTTTATACTGTTCAAGATCCACATTTTCCGGTACTTGCAAAGTCAGAAAATCTCCTGCCACATTGAATGCCCCGTTGCAGATACTGGAAATTTCCCTCGGAGCAGTGGGGCTGCCGAAACTTTCACGGCACAAATTTATTTTCCAGCGGTGTGTACCGTTTTCCGGTATGCCCAAAGTACGGTAGGGTATACGCAATTCACAACTCCAGTGATCGTCATAAACCTGTACGGCACTGGTGAATTCGCCATTGAACTTCTCATCGCCGACGAATCCTCCCTGTTCGCAAATCCGGTCGAAAACCCCGTTTCCGGCATTGACGATGATGTGTTTGTAACCGTCACCGTTTCCGGCGCAGTCGAGCATCACTTCCACACAATCGATACTGCAGGTTGCCCGGTCACGCTCCGTATGGACGATGTGCAATTCTGATTTGGGAACAAATGCTTTGAAACCGATCACCACCGCCTGCGGAGTGAAAATTATCCGGGCTTCGGTGCGGCGTTCCAGCGGTTTACCATCCGGTCGGGTAAAATTGTTTATCACCGGTGCACTGTGCCATGCCGCCTCGTCAAGTTTACCGTCGATACGCAACGGTTTGGATGAATAGACCGCCGGCACATTTCCGGCAGTCACTGAAGTTGTTGACAGCAGGCAAAGCAGTGAAAAAAGAAATTTTTTCATTTCAAATCACCTCACCATGCACTTGCACCGTAAGCACTGCGGCATTTCAGGTAATTGGTCTGATCATCCAGATAACCATCCTGCATGACTTCACAGTGTCCGTCGGCGGCAAGGGCATTCATCTTTCCGGCATGGGGGGCGCCGAGATAGTGATTGTAAGGTGAGCCGTAGCCGAATTCAAACTTCCAATCCGGGTATTTGTCATTTTCCGCGATCAGAATCGCTTCAGTGACAGAAGCCATACGGCTCATTTTCCGGGGACTGAATGCCTCCTGATTCAACTTTTCTCCCCGGCCGACATAATTGGAGTATTGATAAGTTATATTGTGATAGACGGATCCGCCGCTCATATTGCTGGTCGCATCCCCGGTGCCGCCCAGCGTAGGACAGATAAAATTATTATCAACTCTCTGACTGTCAGCAGTATCATCATCATTGTACCAGCCGAATTTCCAGTATCCGTTTCCGCCGATAAAATCATTGATGGCACTTACCCAGTAACGGTAGTTGCCCTCCCACGGGATCTGTGCCCACGGAACCCAGTCATCATAAGCATCGGCATAAAACATGACACCATTGCCCATGGTTTTGATCTTGGATGTGCAATCCGCCGCCCGGCCGCGCTCTCTGGCACTATTCAATGCCGGAAGCAATATCGCCGCCAGAATGGCAATTATCGCAATTACCACGAGCAATTCTATTAAAGTAAATGAGTATGTGGGGGAAAGGGGAAACTTTTTTTCACGGGAAAAAAAGTTTTCCCTTTCCCCCGCGCCCCCTTTCTCTTTCAAAAAAAGCGGTATTCTTTGTTTAGTTTCAATCGCAGTTTTTTGTTTCAAAAAATGCAATGATGAGATAACTGTGCCTACGAGCAACTCGATAAGAGTAAACCGCCTGCGGTTTACTCCGGTATACCGGAGAGTTCTTTTTTCCATCATCTCTTTTTCCTTTCCATGTTGGGGTGATATTGACAAATCCTCCTCTGTCTGCTATATTAATATATCGAAAAACACCGCCAAAAACAACCGTAAAAATTTCATATTCTATCAGGATAGTTTCAAAAGGAAGATTTAATGGGAATTTACGTCGAGCCATATTCTGATGCCAGATACGAATATGCCTTTCCGGAAGCTGACTTTCCGCTGAATGTGATGCACATGGAAAATGCTCTGGATATCAATATGCACCGTCATAATTTTTATGAAATGGTCATAGTTACTGCGGGCAATGCGGTGCATGAGGTGGGCAAATGCCGTTATACGTTATCCAGCCGGGATGTATTTTTTCTGCCGCCGGGCATGTTTCACGCCTATTTTGAGTGCGACAACTTCTGTTACTTCAATATCCTGATGGATCTGAATAAATTGAAACTGCCGTTTTTCGATTTGAAAGAGACGGACGGGTGGAAACTGCTGACTGACACGATGATCAGCAGTTTCATCAGCGGCAAAGAGATACACTGCATACTTTCACCGGCGGTATTTTCCCGGTGCTGTGAAAATCTGAAAAAGATCATTGCCGGACAACTGGAAACTTTTCCCGGCTGCCGTTTCATCCGCACAACTTTACTGCTCAATACGCTTTTTGACATCTCTTCGGCAAGCGATCCGGAAAAAATGTCGATACAGGAATACTCCGGAACCGGTTCAAACAACTTCAGTTTTTCCAATCTTGCCCGCAATCTGGCCAATAACTCCGGCAGAGTTATTCCCATTGCGGAATTATGTTCAAAACTGGGTTTATCGCGTTCCACACTTTACCGGGAATTCAAACGCCGCTTCGGGATGAATCCGGTGGAGTTCCAGTTGCGACACAAATTGCGTAATGCCGCCGCCATGCTGCTGCACAGCAACTCATCAGTGGGCGACATCGCCACGCAGTATCACTTTACCAATCCGGCACATTTCGCCATACTTTTCCGCAAGGAATTCGGCATGTCGCCCCGGGAATACCGCACTGCCCGCCGGCGTAAAAAGTGACCGTTAAAATTCCATGATATGCATGGAGCGAAGCTGTTGATTGCCGATGCCGCCGATGACGGCCAGGGCGTGATCTTCCAGATAGTTTCCGGAAGCGTCACTCAAGCCCTGTTCACGCACAAGTTGGATAAATCGTGCGGCGATCTTCTCAATGATGCTGATTTTGTCAGTATTGCTCAAATTTCCGGTGAGCAAAGATTCCAATTCAACCGTAACATCAGATAACAACGGCAGTTGCCGCATGGCACGGAACATCCATTTGTAGTACGGAGCGAAACGGAAATTGAGCAGAAAAGCCAGCGGTACGGCATGGGTGACAAATTCATTCAAAGCGACTGCCGCCGCCCCGGCTTCGCCGTGTTTCAGACAACGGGCAAAATTGTATTGACCGCTTTGAGCCATCATCACGGCGTGACCGGCGATCTTTTTGCGGCGGACATCTTCGGGCATACCGTAGAGCAATTTTTCCCTGATCCGGGTAAATTCGCCCAAATTATCCGTAAAAACTTCGCCATTGACCGCTTCGGCGAAAGCGTATTCGGGGATATCCAGCCATTGCTGAAGTGTTTCCGGAGCCCCGGGAATACCCAGATGGCGGCGGAAAAATCCGGAAATGGTATCCACGCCGTGTTCGGCAAAGCCGAAGGCACTTTTCGGGCCGTTTTGCGGAAAAGATTTGGTGTGCGATTTGCAATAGAGCCGGTTCAAAGCCAAAGCATATTCACGGTCATCCTCATCGGTCAGCCAGATGCTCACTCCGGCAAGTTGATCGTGATCGCCGGAAATCTCATCATCAAAACCGAAACACTCCGAACCTCTGCCGGCAATACCGATCGCCATACGGCAAAGTTTTTCCGGAAAATTTTTCTGCAGTTCCGGCAGTAAAACCTTTTCATACCATATACGGGATTTTTCAATGGCTTTCATAAAATTCTCCGGCACGTTTTTCCAAAGTTTCCGCATCGCATTCTCTGCCTGCCGCCCGGAATGCCGGAACACACTTCAAACAACTGTGGGCATAGTAACCGTCACGGATAAGTGCCGGATCATCAAAAACCGCCATGGCACGATCGAAATATTCCGTATTGCCCAGCTGGGCGATATTCACCAGAGTCACGGCATAATCCGGCTGATTTCCGGAATCTTTCAACACTTCCAGAGCCTCAAAATAGTACGCTTCCGCCGTGGAAACGTCTCCTTTGGCGGCGAAAACGGAAGCCATATTGTTGAATAATCCGGCGAAACGCAGATCATTTGCCGGTAAATTCAGCGTATATGCCCGGTAGGCTTGCAAATAGATTTTTTCCGCTTCATCATATTTACCGAATGAATGCAGAGCCGTGGCGGCATTGATCAATATCGTGCCGCCGGAAACCGTTTCGCCCAACTGCAATTCATCCAGCAGTTTTATTCCGTCAGCGATGACCGCAAGCCCTCTTGCCGGGTCATTGCTCATCCGGTAATGGCCCATCAATTCGCTTAAAACGGTCAATTCCCCTTTGCGGTCGCCCGAAATTTTTGCTTCATTGAGCCAATAACGCAAATGGAGACCGACTTCAGCATTTTTTCCGGAATTAAAAAGGTGATCGCACTTGGCGATCACCCGGTCCAATGGTATTTCAGACATTGCAGAATTTTTTCAATAAAGTATTGATCTTCTTACGCATGGCCAGCACATTTTTCTCCCCTTTGGGATAACTTTTCATCGTCATTTTACCATCGGGGGCGAATTTATCCAACATCTTCCGGATCTCTTTACGGCTCATGAATCTTTCCAGCAGCTGCAATGCTCTCTGATCCTGCAAAGCCTCAAAGAATACTTCATGCCGCAGGGAGTTTTCCGGTTCGCCGTCTCTGCCCGGATAGACCACAAAGGGATCTCCGGCCGGGAAGGTCGCCCCGGCATCCGCGGAACGGTACGGATCGATGTCGCCGAGAGAATATTGCGAATAGTAGAAGTTGAAACCCCAGTGCAAAAATCCTTTGATGTCATAGTAATAAAGCAGAGTGCCCAATACCCGGTTTCTCGATGAGGGCATCGCGATCAGGCGGTTGGGATAAACATCCGCCGGGCCGCAGCAGTAATATGTCCACAACTCCGGCACTCCGGCCCGGATGAATGGGTCTAAGTGGGCCTCGATCGGCACCGGATGAGTGACGTACCCCATGCGGTAAAACTTCACATCGGTAAGTGCATCGAGGATCCGGAAGCCATTCAGATATTTTTTGAGCAATTCAGCGGCAAAAACATAATTGGCCATATGCTGTTTCTGCGGTTCATCTGAACAGTGGAAGTAGACCTTATCCTGCAAACCGTTTTCTTTGAGATAAGCGGTCAGAGCCGGTAAAAAGGCATCGATGAATCGGCCGTATTCAGCGGAATCGGCCCGCACATCCCAACCGAAAATGCGTTTTTCTCTGCCATCGACCACTGCGATGATCTTGGGCGTGTACTCCGCGCCCCACTGGGAGAATAAATGGGACATCTCAAACTCTTTGAATCCGCACTTCTGTGCCAGAGTTATCCAGTGGGTCAGCAGAGAAAAGTCAAAAGAGTATTGGCCCTTATCGCACGTTACTTTGACCAATTGACAGGTCGGCCGCTCATGACCGAAAGCGGTATCCAGCGGCAAAGTGAAAAGCGGAGTGAGCAAAAGATTGATCCCGTGAGCGGTGGCACAGCGGAAAAACTTTTCCAGGGTCTGCCAGTGTGCCTCGCTGAAAACTTCCTGCTTATAGTAAGAAGCCAGACAGTCGGCATGGAGCCAATTGGTGTATTTCAAACTCTGTTCCGGCAGCGGCATCGGGATAACTTCCAGAGTGAACACCGATTTTTTCACCACTGCTTTGCCTTTGAAAAAGGTATCTTTCGGGTCGGGAGCGGCAGAAAGAGTGACCGTGATCTCATATTTTCCGCCGGGGATATCCGGGGGCAGAGCCACTTTGATCCAATATGCCCGCCACTGGCCGAATACGGCTTTGACGCCCTTTTCCGGCACCATTCCGAGCCGGTCGGGAAAAAGTCCGGGATGAGTGGAAATATAGTCATCATCAAAGAGCTGCCCCGGATAATCCACGGGGATCAGCTCGACATGGTAACAACTGATGAATTCACTCAAAGCCGATTCGATCTCTGCCTTGACCTCATATCTCTGAAAATTTACCGGACAATAAGCCACTTGAAAGGAGAATATTTCCCCCTGCAGGGCAGATGCCGAACGGTATTCCGCACCTTCCGGAGCAGTCGCCGGCAAAACTTTTGCCAGCGAACTGCACAATTTTGTCTTAAGTTTCAACGCACCAAACTCCTGAAAAATATGCTTTTTCACTCCAACTCAAGCAGGAATATTCTGAAATTCTTTCCGGCCACCGGATAAGTGAATTCATCCGCAGTCAGCGGCACTTCCTGACGGGTGTCGCAATCGGTGACTTTGACCACACTCAAGTTGTTGAAAGTAAATATAGCATCGATTTTATCTTTATTCCAGTTGCCGACCAGCAAAAGTGCTTTTTTTCCTTTCACCAGAAGCGTCGCTTTGATATCGTCATGCGACACATTGAGATGGTCACTGTTGTTCCAGTAGGGCAGGAATTTTTCGACACCGCTGTATCCGCCGAATTGTTCATAGGCCCGGTAGACCCGCTGCTGCGGCTCTCTGGCAATGACCGTATGCAGCATCCAGGTGACTGAACCCGGCACGATGATGGAGAAAATCTCCTCGGTGAACTTCAGATCCTGACTTCTTGAGGGGATGAAGTTGATCAGCAGACCGAATTGACGGCCGTTCCACTCTGCCCGCCATCTGCCTTCATCAAAGAAATCCAGATAGGGTTTCTGCTGATTGACCACGGCTCCCAGATATTCGCCCTCGTTGACCAGAGTGAAAAAGTTGGCATGAGGCAGAATATACGATCCGCCGGTGTGACCGATAAAGAATATCCGCCGGGCGGGGGTCTCATACTTTTTGGCGATCCGGTACAATCTCAACTGGATCTCCCGGAATTTGTAAAGGCAGTAGGTCGGGTAACGTTTGCCGTCACGCACATAACCGGCCCCGTGAAGTTCGTTGCTGTCCTTGATCGGGTGACAGAAGTCCTGATACATACCGTTTTCCAAAGTGGTGGCAAAGTAGCGGTCAAAGCGATAGCAGAAAAAGTTTGCCCAACTCTGTGCCATCGGTGAAACTCTGGTTGACGGCACGACTTCCGGCCCATCCGTACTCCACACATCACTGGGGGAAACCACCCAGTAACTGCGGAACGCATTGAATTCCGGCAGGGTGATGGCACACATATTCGGATAAAGGTAACGTATCGGCATCATCGGGCGGCGGTACTGGTTGCTGCTGGTGGTCAGCCGGGTGGTATGGGCCAGATTTTCCTTCTCATGATCCGCACCGAAAATACATCCGTCAAAGCCGGGAAAGCCCTGATAATTTCTTCCGACCCGGTTGTGCCAGCCGGAAATGAATATTTTGGCATTGGGAGCGGCGACAAAGGCGTAATTCATCCAATCCTGCGGTTCCGGGAAAGGCTTCAAAGGCGTGACCTGGAAACCGAAAACATAGTTCAGCACTTTGGGCATTTTCGGATCGGCATGGTCGATGAAATTGATCCGCAGTGTCGCTTCGCCGTTGCGGTTGCGGGTAAGAGCGATCGCCCGTTCCCGGTCATTGAGGTAGAAAAATTCATCGGATTCGCTGAACCATGTAAAGCCGCGTTCATCGTTGCCCACCCAGATACCGGGGGTGAAACGCCAGAATTGTTCATCTTTGACGAAACCGATATCATCACGCTGCACCCCCTGCTCATTGAGGAAGGGAACAAATTTCAGCAGAGAAACATCCTTGTGCATGGGAAATTCCAGACAGAGGGAATCGATCTTCACATTCTTGCGGTCGATCTTGAAATCCAGCAGTGTAAAGCCGTCGAATTCAAAATTGAGTGAAACTTCGATCTTGCATCCGGCAATTTCAGCACTGCCTTTAAGAATATATTTGCCTTTGCTGGTGTAGACCGGATTCAGACGGATATCGCTCAAATCGTAACGTCTGCCGCCGATGACCGCCCGCAGAACCGCCTTGCTCCGCAACAGCGGATTGCCCGCCTGAAGCAACTGCTCCGGCAATGCCCGGCGGGAGAAGTCATACTGACGCTCCCAGCAGCCGAGGATACCACCGGCATAGGTCACCGGAGTCCACGGAGTCGGCACATCGTTATCATCCAGACCGCCGTTGTAATCTTTCCACGCCTGAAAATTAATGTGATAATATCCGGCGGTGCAACGCATGATCTGTCTGCCGTCTTTGCTGAAGGTCAACTGCACATGACCGGAAACGGTCGGCTGTTCCGCAGGGGTGATGACCACCTCTTTGGTAAAAGGAATGGTTTTGCGGGCGGTAACGGCATTATTGCTGTCGTAAAAGACCATTTCCAGTTGAGTTCCGGCAAGCGTACTTTCGATTTCCGCACTGGCCGGATAGAGCAGAGCGGTCAGGTTGCCGTTTTCCGGATTCATCCGGAAATCGACCAGCAAATTGGGTACGGAAGTAAAGGGGATGGAAATATCCAGATCACTGCCGGAAATTTTCAAGGTGTACTGCATGGGGCCATCGGCTCTCTGCATCGTCACCGTGCCGCCATTGGCCGTCAGGGGAATTTCCTGAACTTTCTGGCCGTTGCGGCTCAATTCGGCTTTGCCGCCTTGGGGAAATGCCCCGGCGATTTCCAGTTTGGTATCATTTTGCACCACTGCCGCCCCGCTGCCGGAATTTGCGGCACTCAAAATCAGATCGCTGAATTTCTGAAAATCGTGAAAGTGACCGCCCAGCAGGTTGTTGGAGTAATAGACCCGGCTGCTTCCGGCGTTGCAGAGAGTTTTGCCCAGCGAAAAGATCAGTCTGCTTCCGGCGGTGAATTTTTCCAAACCGAGGTCGGCGGCGGGAATGGCGATATCCAGACAGAACATGCCGTCGGCCAGACTTACCGTGTGCCGGGAATTGCCGTTCCAGTTGCCGGTACGGCCGATGCCGTCATAGACATCACCCGAACCGTTGAATACATAGTGGCGGTACTGCTCGTTACGCCCGGTACCGATGTAAATTTCCCAGCAGTCATCCCGGTACAATTCGCCATCCCGGCCGCGCTGGGTCATACTGCGGGTGCGGCCATTGAGCGGTTCCTGAATGCGGATATAGAGGTTGTTTTCATCGTAGGTAAGGAAATATCCGGTTTCGCCGAGATCACTGCTCCAGATCTTGCGGTTGTTGTAAAAGACATTGTATTTTACCGCATTTTCCCACGGAGTACGGCAATCCATGACCGGAGCGGAAGTGGCCAAAGTGGCGGACAAAGTATTATTGCCGCTGGTTTCCGGCGTGTAAAAGCGGTAATATTCGGTACGCACCTGATCGGCGAGCAATTCGCAGTTGTAGATTTTCAACTCATCGATGACGGTGTGGGTCGCCGGGGTATTTCCCCAGACACTTGACGGGCCGATGGTGAAAAGTGCCGGAATGGTCTGCGGAATGAATTTGTCATCGAGCGTTCTTTCCTGCATCAATTTGCCATCGACATAGATCCGCTGACGGCTCTCTTTGCCGATATAAGTCTGACCTCCGGCCCGCCAGGTGATGACCACATGATGCCACTGGCCCCGTTTCCACTGGGGGAGTCTGGCGTGGACGATCTGGATATCGGTTTTGCGTTCAGCAGGGTTGATCCGGCCGCTTGAGAACCAGAAAAATCCGTTGGGGCCGTTATATTTGTAAAATCTGAACCCCTGATTGGATGGTTCGGCGGCATCGAATATAAAGGCCCATCCGGCAGAGTTGCCGTCATAATCCACCGGCTTCATCCAGAATGACACACTGCCCTCAAGTTTATTGAAGTTGCCCACCGTCGGAAACTGCAGATTATGCAGTTTGTCATCGTAACCGACCAGCAGACCTTTACCGGAAATACCTTCAGTCAAAGTGGCATTATTGTTTTTCGCCGTCTTGCTGCCGACGGCGAAATCGGCACTCATATTGCTTGATTCAAAGGTGTGATGAAAGATCAAGCCATCACTTCTGGGGGCATCGGCAAAGAGTGCTGATGCCAGAAAAAAGGCACAAAAAGCCCACAGTTTCTTCATTTTCTGAAATTCCTTAACTATTAATTTTCAAATAGGAAGTCAACGATTCCGGGTATTGAGGATCACCAGGTGTGACCCTCTTTGTCAACCTCGTAGTAATAACATTTGTCGGTACTGGTGGAGTATTTCCAGACTTCGTCAAGTTTACGCATGGAAACTGATCCGTCGCACCAGGTAAATCCGCTGTTGCCCTGATGCCGCTGATCACGGATCTTGTCACCGGCAGTATGCCGCGGACAGGCACCGGTCGGATGAGTGGTTTCTGCACCGGGAATAGCATAAATATTATCCTGAAACATGATCGTCTGACTGGGGGACTGGATGGTTACCCGTTTACGCGGCGGCTGAACACCGTTGGCGACCATCATGTGACGGTTGTATCCGTAAGTAACTTCCGCTTTGACGGTGTAAGTATTACCGTTACTGCCGATATATCCGTACCAGATACCATAGACCGCCATATCATCAGACGGCCGGGTCGGTTCGATCGTGGCACTCGGGCAGGCGGCCAATTCCGAAAAAGAGTAGATCGTGCCGGTGCCGCCATGCAAAAATGAGTACAACGCACCGACATAATAGAGCGTATTACCGGTAATCGTGGATGAGTGCGGCATCACATGATCGTCATAGGCATCGGCATACATAGTGGTTTGAGTGCCGAGTTGTTTGAGGTTATTCACGCAACTTGCCTGACGGCCGCGCTCTCTGGCACTGTTCAAAGCCGGAAGCAGGATCGCCGCCAGAATTGCGATAATGGCGATGACCACGAGCAGTTCAATAAGAGTAAACCGCTTACGGTTTACTCCACCATGGTGGAACTTTTTCATAACTTTCCCTTTCCTGTTTGGTTAAAGTTTTTTGGGGTACGATATTTTTTTGCGGCGATGGCCGCTGTTGTGATTTTCAACTTGTTTTACGCACGATCAAACTCGGTGCCATGCGGATACACAATGACTTATCCTCACTGTAAGCCATATTCACCAGTGCTTCACCGATCTCGCAAAATGGCAGATGCACCGTGGTCAGATTTTCCGGCAGTTCACAGTAAATACGGTTCACATCATCGATCCCGGTCACGCCGAAAGCCGGGGTGCGTTTGCCGGAATCCTGAACCGCTTTAAGCACGCCCAATGCCCGCAGATCGGTACTGCACGCGATTGCGGTAAGTTCCGGATTTCCGGCGATCAGTTTCATCGCTCCCATATAAGCAAGATCGTCGTCACCGGAAGTTTCCAGAAATATCCACTTGTTGCTGTAACTCAATCCGGCATCCCGCATCGCCGCACAGAAGCCTTTGTAACGGCTCGAATTACGCTTGTCACCGACAAAACCGATATTCCGGTGGCCCCGGGCAATCAGATGCGAAACCGCATCGTACTGGGCCTGTTCCGTATCCAGCCACACCTGTTTGATGTTGCGGGTAAGTTTGTGGTGCTTGGCGTAAACGGCGTAAGGCAGATTCTTTTTGATGCAGTACTCGATCTGGGCTTCAAAGCGGTCGTATTCCAGAAAGATGAAAGCCGAATTGGGCATTTTCGCCAGATGGCGGAATTCCGGCCCGGCCGAGGGGATCGTGATCAGATTGACACTGCTGCCGTGTTCCCCGGTGGATTTGGCGATACCGGAAAAAATATCCTGCAAAGCGAACCAGGTATTCGGGTTGTACTCCCGGTTGAAAACCTCCTGACTGGAAACCACACAGAAGATCATCTGCAAATTGCTGTGCTGCGGGTGATCGCTTTTTTCCCGGATAAACGTCCCTTTGCCCGGCACGCTGTAAAGAAGTCCCTCATCAAAGAGCGGTTCCAAGGCTCTGGTCAAAGTGGCCTGACTGACCTGATAATGCTCCATAAGATGCTTGACCGTATGGAAGCGGTTGCCGGTAAAAGTCTTGCCCTGCAACTCCTTACGGAGCAAAGCAGTGAGTTGCTCATGTTTGCAATTACCCAATATCACCGGCATAAAATTTCCCTGAAGTGAATGTTTATCATATCGCATATCGATATAATTTATTACAGGTTTTAAAATTTTGCAAGCGATATATGAATTTTTTTACAAATTTTATTTTGTCCGCTTGATTTAACTTTTTTTACCGGTTATAGTATATCCCCGGCCGGTAGCCCCCGCTCCCCCCGGCGGCCATAAATCGCCACCGTAAACACAATAAGAAAGGACGTGTCACTATGTATAAATACGCAGGCAGTTTTCCGGTCGATATGATCGCCGACAAAGCATGGCAGGATGCTTTTGCCCGTGCCGCATTGAACCGGGTCGAAATTTCCACCGCCGCCACACCGGAAAAAGAGGTGTGTGCCAAGCTGGTCAAAGAGTTGACCGCTATGAAAAATGACGGCACTTTTGAAGCGGCCAGTCTGCATCTGCCCTATGGCCCGTTTGATGAGATCAATCCGTCGGCACTGGATGAAAATTTGCGTAAAAGCACGGTGAAACATTTTTCGGAATATATCCGGCGGTTTGCGGCTCTGGAAATTCCGCTGGCCACGATCCATTGCAGCGGCGAACCCAATGAATCGGACCAGCCCGGCCGCCGCAAACGGATCGATCAGATGCGCCGCAGTTGTGAGGAATTCATGCCGCTGCTCGATGAGTTGGATATGACTTTGAATCTGGAGTTGCTCCCCCGTTCATGTATCGGCAACATTCCGGAAGAATTGATCGCCATGAGCGAGGATTTCCCGGAAAACCGCATCGGCATCATCCTCGATGTCAATCACGGCATGGACCGGGGAAAAGAGATCCCGGCGTGGATAAAGATGTGCGGCAGCAGATTGCGGGCATTGCACATTTCCGACTACGACAACGTCGATGAATGTCACTGGCAGGTCGGCGAAGGTATGCTCGACTGGGGAGCGATCATCGATGAGATCCGATCCGCCAAACAGGATCTGACCGTGATCATCGAAGTGAAACATCCGGCGATCCCGGCCCACCGCACCTATAAAATGGATCCCTCATATACTGTTTTGAATATCGAACGCAACTGCATGAAACTGGAATACGCTCACGAAATGAATTCCCTGCTTGAGCAGATAAGAAAACATCAGTTCCAAAGTATATGAGGTAAAAGAATGTCTTCAGTAAAATTTCTGGCATTCGCCGATCTGCACCACTACCCGGAAGTCTTTTACACCTTTGCCCCGGAAAGACTGGCAGCCATCCGGCAGCGGGCGATCGATGAAAAGGTGGATTTTGTCATCAGTCTGGGGGATTTCGGCGGCGGAAAACCCTTGGATCTGCTGGCGGAATATGCCGCATTTCCCATGAAAACCTATCACGTTTTCGGCAATCATGACACCGATGACATGACTTTGACGGAAGCGATCAAGGCATTCGATATGCCGGGCAAAGGTTATTATTTCTTTGACTGCAATGGTTTCCGCTTTATCATTCTGGATAACAACTATGTAAATATCGACGGTTCGATCCTGCACTTTGAATTGGGCAACTACTATCCGCACCCCGACACCAGAGAAATCCTGCCCGCCGAACAGGTGGATTTTTTGAAAGAAACGGTCGGTGCTTCACCTTATCCGTGTATACTTTTCAGCCATTCAAGCATTGAACGTGAATGTGATCAGACTCCCGGCCGTCCTTTCCGCTCCGCCATCATCAACCGGCAGGAGATCATCGATGTCATCAATCAGGCCAACAGCCGATCCCCCGGCAAAGTCCGCATGGCGATCAACGGACACTACCACCGGGATTTCCTGCGGATCCTGGATCAGGTGGTGTTTCTGGATCTCAATTCCGCTTCCATGGAATGGGTGAATAACCCTCACGATCACTTCGACCGGGAATTGACCGCCAAACACACCTATGCCGCCAACACGGTCATTTACAATGAACCGCTCTGTGCAGTCATCACCCTTGACCACGACGGTACACTGCAGATCGACGGCATGAAAGGCACTTTCTATAAAAATGTCACCCGGGAAATGACCGATAATCCGCCGTGTGACCGTTCCGGCAGACCGTGTACCGCCAATATCCAGTCGGTTAAAATGAAAATGTTCTACCGCTGATCCGTTTTTTGGCCGGTCAGACCCTGCCAAAACACCGGCAGGGTTTTCTTTTTTTTAACGGAAAGACCTTGCAAAAATTATCCGTTCAATGTATAATATCAGCGGACCAAACAGGAACGGCATAATGAAATACTCAGAAATCAAACTTGACCGCAACTCTCCTGAACCGCTGTTTTTGCAACTGGCTGCCGGTTTGCATAATCTGGCAGTCAAATCCGTACATACCGGACCTGAAGAACTTTTGAGCGAAAGGGAACTTGCCGATTTGCTCAAAATTGACCGTTCCACAGTATCCAGAGCTTATGCTGAATTGAAAAAATCCGGTATCGCCGTACAAAAATCACCGCGGAAACTGATATTCGCCGGAGATCTGGTACGCCGTCAGCTGCAGCCGTTTGCCAATGTCGGGATCATTCTGCCCAAGCAATTCTCCAAACAAATAGAAGAAGATTATCAGATCCCGCTGCAATATTTCAAAGGCATCATCGACCGGGCATCGGAAAACAGTGTTTCCACCATCATGCTGACTTTGCCGGATGCCAATACCTCCCCCGGCAAAATCGATGAATTTATCGCCGGATTGAGCCATCGCCTGATCGGAATAATCCATATCGGCAACCGGAGCATTTCCCCGGATTCTCCGCTGCGCAAACTCATGCGCTGTGAATATCTGCCGCAAGCCATCATCTCTGCGGATACGGAATACAGTAATATTATGCAGATACTGCCGGATCTCCGGCCGGGAGTGGAAAAATTGGCACAGCGGATGAAGCAAGCCGGTCTGTATGAGGCCGGCATCGTGTCACCTCATACCGGTTTTGTGCCGGATAACACTGCACCATACTTCGCTTACAACTGTTTTCACCGGGCGGCAAACATCCGCAATATTCTGCAGGATAACGGTATAAGCTGCAATGACAAATTTCATTTATGGAATTGCAGAACCTACCAGATGTGTCTGAAAAATCTGCTGTTGCAAATTGAGTCCCGGACTCTGCCGCAACTTTACTGGTGTCAAAATGACGAAATCGCCAACTGGATGCTTCGGGCGGCCAAAGAGACCGGTCTGCAAATTCCGCAGGATATTTCCATCGTCGGTTTCGACGGAGTGAATATCCCCGACAATCACGGTCTTGCCACCATAAAAATGCCTTTTTATGAGATCGGAGCCACTGCCTTTGATATGATCTGGCGTGCTTTCAACAACCGCAGCAGTTTACCATGCGAACCGGTACTGGTGGATACCGGTTTCATTGACGGAACAACTTTGAGATCCCGGAAACAACCCTGAAAATAAAGGAGAAAACAATTTATGAAACACCATTCTTTTCAATCCGTTGAAAAGAAGCCCATGGGCTTCACGCTGATCGAATTGCTCGTAGTCATCGCCATCATCGCCATTTTAGCGGCGATCCTGCTCCCGGCACTCAATTCCGCCAGAGAACGCGGCCGCAGTGCCAGTTGTCTCAATAATCTCAAACAGTGTTATTCGGTCAACCGTTTTTATGCCGATGATCATGACGGCAACGGAGTACCCTGGCAGCTTCACGATAAAACCTGGTCGGAAAGGTTCACCCTCGACGGCTACATCGATAAGCAGGCACAATTCATCCGCTGTCCATCGGGTATTTCCACTTACGGTGACGGAGAGATCAACAACCACCGGATGTATGACACTTACGCCATGCACCGCGGCAACGACGGCAGAAATATGAGTTTTGACCGGCGCACCATGCTGCCGACCTATGAAACTACTTACGGCAAACACGGAGTGCATGACACCTCGGTTTCACCCAGTGAAATGACGATCTTTCTGGATGGTTCCAAAGAAACCGGCGGCAAACTGGTCATGACTTACAGTTCACTGCGTTTCGGGGCAGACAAAACTGCCGGATTTCCGCATCTCCGGCACAGCGACAACGGCAATGTGGCATTTTTTGACGGTCATGCCGAATCGGCTTCTGAAGGCAGATGGCACGATTTGCGTTTCCGTTCATGGTTCAAACTCAACGGTTCATTTGTCAACCGCACCTTCACTGATGTCAACCTCTATCCGGAACGCTATCAATGAAAAAAACTCTGTTGAAAATTACGGGACTTCTGCTTGGTACTGTCGGTTTATCCGCCGGAGTACCTTTGACCGGAGTAAATTGGGGCACGCTGGATGTCTCTTCCCGGAGCGATCTGGTATGGCAGCAACTTTCTCCGGGTGACGGTGGCACATCATGGTATTTACGCATCCATCCGGCAGATGCGATGTGTATGGTGCAATCCTGTGATATGTCAGCATCCTACATTACCTTTGACGGCAGCAGAAGTTATCAGTCGGTCAACGATCCGGATTGGGGATTTCCCCGGATGCACTATTTAAGTGCAGTGGATTTCTGTGAAGCATTCCCCGATACCGGCTTTGCCGGCAGTGAAAGCAACGGCATATTCAAAACCACCGATCGCGGCCGCAGTTGGCAACGGGTTTCCACCGCACAGATCGAAAGGATCTTCGGCGGTAAATTCCCCAGAGTACCGATAAGTGCCCTGTCGGTCGATCCGGAAGATCCCAACGAGGTATGGGCAGGGATCGGCTTTCCCCGGCGGCTGGAGATCCGGGGCAAACGGCGGCTGCCGCAGGGTTTGATCGTTTCCCGTGACGGCGGGAGCAACTGGGAGCATCTGCCTTCAGCCTTTCCAGCCGGAGAAATGGCACTGCGTATCGTAATGCTCCGTCAACTGCCCGGTCACATTTTTGTCGTTACCGACGGCGGTATCCACGTTTCCGCCGATAACGGCCGCTCCTTTGCTCCGATGACCGCCGGTTTGCCGGAAAATATGACCTTCTGCGATCTGGATGGAGTATTCGATGCTGCTTCCGGTCAGGTGATACTTACCTGTACCATGGAATCAGTCTACCGGGAAGAAAACGGCAAACTCAACGGTTACGGCGGAGTATGGCGGTGCGAATATCCTGACGGGCAGTGGTATGAAGTGACCGGCAATCTGCGTTTCCCGGCCGGGTTATTCACTGATCTGGCGGATTTCAAATCCGGTCTGGCATCTTCCCCACACTCTCTGATCGCAACCAAAATGGCCTTTGAAAAATTCATGAGCCGTCCGGAAGTCCGGGAATTGTACCTGAATACAGTTCTGGATTACCACCGGGATCCGGCGGAGTTTCACCGGATGTGGCGGAGTATCCGCAACAGCCGGCAAATCAGTGAATTATCAGCTGTGGTACGGGAGAAAGCAGAATATATTCTGCCGGATTTCCATACCGTCAGAGTCGATCCGCGTGACCCGCAGATAATTTATGTTTCCATATTCAATACCTGGGTCCCCTACGGCGTATGGAAAAGTTGTGACGGCGGTAAAAACTGGGTATGTATTACCCGCGGTGCCCAGGCATGGCAAAAAGATTCATGGGCGGCGTACCGTCCGGCAGACGGACCGGTGCTGAATATCCGTCAGGCATGGACGACCCGCCATCCCATGAACTACGGTACGCCGAAACTGACCTTCGGCTACTGGGATGTGCGGAAATTTGATCTCTCCCGTTCCGATCCGGATATTCTCTACTTTCATACCCACCGGGTAACTTACCGCTCAACCGACGGCGGTAAAAACTGGGTCGATGCTTCCAATGCGGTCATCGATCCGGAACATGAACGTTTCCGGGGACTGGGCAACAGCAATATGTGTGTATTCGATCTGGCAGTCAATCCTTTTGATCCGCAAAAGATCCTCTTCTGGATGGCTGATTGCGGTTTGAAAATCAGTGATGACGGCGGCCGGACTCTGCTGGGATTGCCGCACATCATGGCCGGAAGCAATCAATGGGTCCAGGCAGCGGCCTTTGACCCGGATGACCCGGAAAGATTCTATGCCGTATTCAACTGCCGGGACTGGCTGGTCGGCGGTCTCCGGGGACAATATTTCATTGAAAGCCGCAACTTCGGTAAAACTTTTCTCAATATCCATGTAAACCGCGACGGCAGTGCGGTCATGCCGGAAAAAGTGGAACTTTTCAATACCAATATTTCCCATCTGCTGGTTGATCCGGCTTCGCCTTTGAACAACCGGAGATTCCTTGCCGCTCACACTCTGGTTGAACGTTACGCCGTGGTTTCCGGTTCACTGCTTGCCGGCAGCCGGCCGGGGGTCGGCATTATCGAATCCACCGACCACGGCCGCTCCTGGCACGCCTGCAATACGGGGCTGGGGCAATCGCAGAATATCGTTGATCTGGTACCAGTGCCGGGCAATTTCAATACCCTTTACGCTGCGGCGGCAAAACACCGTCTTTCCGATGCACCCGGCGGACTGTTCACATCGTCTGACGGCGGCAGACAATGGCACAAAATCGACACGCCGTTAAGCAGTGTCACACAAGTCGTGCCTCTGGCAGACGGCAGGATATTCATTGCCGGCGGTATCAAAGAATACAGTAACAGTGCCATAAACAACGGCGGGATATTCGTTTCTGAAGACGGCGGAAAAAACTGGCGTCAGCTGTTGGCAGCACCTCTGGTTCCGGTGCTGGCAGTCAATCCGGCCAATCCGCAGATAATTTACTGTGCCGTGGAAAGAGGTTCCGGGGAGCAGATCCGTTCTTTCGGACTCTGGCGGTCAAATGACGGCGGAAGGACCTGGGAAAGAGTCAATTCCGGTCTGGCCGGGGCGTATAACTTCACCATGCTGAAGTGGCATCCGGCAGATAAAAGTGTTATTTTCTGCGGTACTTACGGCAGCGGATACTATGTATTGCGTGATCCGGATTTATGTCAGAATGAAGGAAGTGGAATATGAGAGAGAAGATTTTACAAGCTGATTTTCTGGTCGTTGGCGGCGGTTTGGCCGGTGTGGCGGCAGCAGTGGCGGCGGCAAGAGAGGGGGTCAGGACGGTTCTGATGCATGACCGGCCGGTTCTCGGCGGTAATGCTTCAAGTGAAGTGCGTATGTGGATCTGCGGTGCGCGCGGCAGCAACCGCCGGGAAACCGGTATCGTGGAGGAAATATTACTGGAAAATCTCTACCGGAATCCGGAACGCAACTACTCCATCTGGGATTCTGTAATGTATTCCATCGTCAAGCGGGAAAAGAATATCACTCTGCTGCTCAACACAGTCTGCACGGAAGTCACTATGAATGGCAGCAGAATCACCGGTGCCAGAGGCTATCAGTCACCATCTCAAACCTGGTACACGGTGAATGCCGGTTACTTTGCCGACTGTTCCGGTGACAGTATTCTCGGAGTTTTATCCAAAGCTGAATTACGATACGGCCGGGAGAGCGGAGAAGAATTCGGTGAATCCATCGCCCCGGAAACTGCCGACCGGAAAACCATGGGCATGAGTTGTCTGATCCAGGCAAGGGAAACTGATACTCCGCGGGATTTCGTGCCGCCGGAGTGGGCATATCACTATGAGAATGAGGAACAAATCAACTTCCGGGATTGTGAATTGGCCGGATTGCAAAACTTCTGGTGGATAGAGGTCGGCGGCAGTGCCGATGCCCTGCACGATGTCGATGAAAGCCGCGATGAACTGCTTAAAATCGCCTTCGGCATCTGGGATTATCTGAAAAATTCCCCCGCCAAAAGAGAACTTTACCGCAACTGGACTTTGGAATGGGTCGGTTTTCTGCCCGGAAAAAGGGAAAGTTACCGTTTTGCCGGCGATCACATCGTCACTCAGAATGATGTGGCAACCGGCGGCCGTTTCCCCGATATCATCGCTTATGGCGGCTGGCCGATGGATGACCATCACCCTGACGGCTTCTACTATCCGGGGGAACCGACCATCTTTCACCCCGCTCCGTCGCCATTCGGCATACCTTACCGGGCGTTGTATTCCAGAAATATCGACAATCTTTTCTGTGCCGGACGCAACATCAGCGTGACCCATTCGGCATTGAGTTCGACCAGAGTAATGGCAACTTGCGGCACGCTCGGTCAGGCCGTCGGCACCGCATGCGGCATTGCCGTCAGAAATCACTGCTCCCCCCGGCAGGTCGGTGAAAGATTTATCGGTGAATTGCAGAATAATCTGATGCGTGACGATGCATGGCTGCCGGGCAAACGCTTCACTCCGCCGGAATTGACCGCTGCCGCGGCAATTTCCCATGAGGGATTGCGCGGCGGACTGAACCGGGTCACCGACCAGGCGGATGAATCATGGAGTGCCAAAGCCGGAGATTCAGCGGAATATCAATGGGATAAAGAAGTAAATATCCATGAGTGCCGTCTGGTCTTTGACAGTGATCTTGACCGTAAAGAGAAAAATATCATCGTGCTCAATTTGCGTGATCCGCAAATATGCACCACTCCGGCGACTTTGGTCAAACGCTTCAAACTTGAAGCATTCACTGATGGCAAATGGCAGGATGCCGGTACTTATGACAATCCCGGTCAGCGGCTGGTGAAAATACCGCTGGATATTTGTTGCAGTAAAATACGCCTGACCGTATTGGAAACATTCGGTAATGATACCGTTAAAATTTTCAGTTGGACGATCTCCTGAATAGAAAGGTAAATGAATATGATCCGGAAATTTTTGATCCCTCTGGCAGTTTTTGCCGCATCCATGTTGTCTGCCGAAACACTTATCGACAGTAAATTTGACCGGAATGCCGCCAATTGGTATGCTCTGCGCAACTTCGGCACGCTCCGTCATGATGCAGACAATGCCGCATTGCATATTACAGTAAATTCCGCCGGGGAGTGCCGCATTGCCAACTGGAAACGCATCACTCCGGATATGTGTGCCGGCAAAGTCATCAAACTCACCGCACAAGTCCGGGGCAGCGGCGAGATCACCCCGGTCTTTGTGATGACGGTAAATTCTGCATCCGGCGGCCGTTCCTATCCGCGTTTTGCCGGTACACCGGTAAGATTGCAGAGCGACACATTTACCACGGTGGAGTTTTCACTTGATCTTGCCTCCCATACGCCGCTGGCCATCGAACCGCGTTTTGAATTGAAAGGGACCAATGCTGAAGCGTACTTTTCTTCGGTCAAATGTGAAACTGCCGTAATAAAAACGGTCAAACTGGAAAGCGATTTTTCCTATATCGCCTTTCCGGCCGGTCAAAGCGGAGCATCTTTCCGCATTGCCGGAGAAGTATCAAGTTCCCTGCAGCTCTTTTACAACAATCAGAACCGGGAAATTGCCACGGATGCCGATGGTTCGGCGGTTATTCCGGCGGCAGGAGACGGTTTGATCCGCTATACTGTGGCCGGAAACGGCAAATCGATACAGCTCTTTTCCGAAGCAGTTGCCCCGGCGGAATTTGCCGCACTGATGCAAGCCGCCGGAAACAGCAAACTTCCCCAAGGCAGCAAGGTGCTGGTGCTCGGTGACTCATTAAGTGACTTTGAACGGGGCAGAAATTATGTCGATCAGCTGACATTTTATCTCAATTCAGCCGGAAACGGTGAAAAGATCACCTTTTACAACTTCGGCATCGGCGGAGATGACATCCGCCGGGTGACCCGCCGCTTTATCCATCACTTCGACCCCAAAACTCCGGATGAATATTTCCAGAAACGTTATCAGGGTATCGATTCCGTCAAATACGATTATGTTATGATCTTCCTCGGTCAGAATGACACCAAAGCCAGCAGTCAGAGCAACTACCGGACCACCTTTGTTGCTCCGGCTGAGCAGTTGAGCAGTTACCGCCGTCTGCTCCCGGAACTCAAACGCCGTTTTCCGGAAGCAAAAATCATTCTCATTTCCCCGGTACACACCGACAGTGCCAGACAAAATGCCATCGCTGAAGTAATTTTACAGCGTCGGGATAATGTCTGGAAATTCGGTATCGAAGAACACATGGAGCGTTATGATGCCATGCTCAAAAATCTGGCAGGGGAATCCGGTGCATTTTACATCGATCTTTATACGCCGAGCAAAAACCATCCTTCCCGGTCAACACTTTTTCAGTCCGCCGACGGAGTCCATCTCTCCCCTGCCGGAGAAAGATTTGTCACATTGCAGATCCTGCTGGCTCTGAAAAATCTCTGACCTGATGTCTGACCGCCCGGCGGAAGCCGGAAGGGGTCATATCAAAGTGTTTTTTGAATACTTTGATAAAGTACGAAGCATCGAAAAAACCGGTTCTCACGGCGATCTCGTCGATGGTAAAAGCGGTGTGTTCCAATTCGTAAGCGGCTCTTTCCAGACGGCATTTGGAAATATATCCGGCCACGGCACAACCGATCTCCCGGCGGAAAAGTTTGCCGAAATAATCCGGAGCATATCCGGAAAGTTCCGCGAGGGCGGCAAGCGACAGTTTCTTATCCAGATTGTCGTTGATATAACTCAAAACCCGTCCCAGCTGCTTCTGGGCATGGGAAGCCCGGATCCCCGGAGCCAGTGTGGCATGACGCACGATAAATATCAGCAGGTCGATGAAAATACTCCGGCTGCGCTGCAGATGAAACGGTTTGGTTGAATTCAACTCCTCATAAAGTTCATCGAAACCGGAAGCGATCTTTTGCTGCAGATCCGGGCCGAAAGTATATTTATCCGGCAGATCCCGGCCATCGCGGATATTGAAAAAATCAAACAACTCCATTTCATCGGCATGAAATATGGCCGCATCAAAAAGGCAGTTGGCATAACTCAAACCGGTATCACCGTAATATTCGTGAGTGGCCCCGACCGGTATCACATAAAGATCCCCCGTAAACATGGGGTGGATGGTGCCATTGACCGCACACCACCCGGCACCGTGGCGGATATATACCAATTCGACGGCGTTGTGCAAATGGATCTTCTGATAATAGGGAGTTTTACGTTTCTGTACCACCAGCGGCAGCGGCGTATTGAACAACTCTTCAAATTTGAATTCAAAAATATCCGGCATATTATCTTAATCCCTAAGTGTTTTCATTACTGTAACACCGGAATCGGGATTTACAAAACCGGAATTGGAAAATTCTTTAAAAAAGTCCGGAAAATACCATTTTTTTCTCAAAAAGTACAATGCAAAACCATTTTTTTCAACTATATTATACCGTGGACAGAAATTTTTACCGGCTTTTTAATTTGAAAGGTATCATTTTATGAGAAGAACCATCCTTAAAGGTGCTTTGGGTGAAGCCCTCAACCTCACCGTGGCCCACCGGCTGAAAACCGTCGATTACGATCAACTGGTCGAACCCTTTGCCAAACGTAACGAAACTGACGGGGCGTGGCGGTGTGAATTCTGGGGCAAGATCGTCCGTTCAGCGATCACGGCGGCTTTCCACACCGGCGATGCTGAATTGCGGGCCATGATCGACAAAACCGTCAAAGATCTCATGGCGACCCAGACTCCGGATGGGTGCATAAGTTCCTATCCTGCCGACAAACAGCTTACCGGCTGGGATCTCTGGGGCAGAAAGTATGCTCTGCTCGGTCTGATCCGTTACTATGAAGTACTCAATTCCGATCCGGCAGTATTGCAGTGCTGCTGCAAAGCGGTCGATTACCTGATGACGCAGATCGGTGAAGGCAAAACCGATATCCGCAAATGCGGTTTCCACGGCGGTCTGGCTTCGGCGAGCATCCTCGGTGCGATCGTGGCGGTGTGGCGTTTGAGCGGAATTCAAAAATACCGTGATTTCGCCCAATACATCATCGATACGGGTTGTTCCAGTGACGGCAATATTTTTGAAAGTTCCTTTGCCGGAGTCGTACCGGCGGCACTGGGCAACGGCAAAGCCTACGAGATGACCAGTTGCTTCCAGGGCGTTGCCGAATTGCTTAAAAGCGAAAATGATCCGCACAAAAAAGCGATCGTTGACGGTTACTACGCCGCCGTGCGTGACCGGGAAATTTTCGTTACCGGTGTCGGCGGACTCAAAGACAACTGGGGCGAATTCTGGTATGAGGGTGCTTTGCGGCAGACCAGAGGAGATTGCGGCGGTCTGGGCGAAACCTGTGTCACGGCCACCTGGATCAGATACTGCCTGCGGATGCTCGAACTCAATGACGATTGCACCATCGCCGATGAGTTGGAAAAATCCCTTTACAATGGTATTCTCGGTGCCATCGCCCCGGATTACTCCCACTGGATGCACGTCAACCCGACTCCTTTGACCGGCAACGGCTTCAAACAGTGTGCCGATGATCAGATCGGCCGGGGCTTCGGCACTCCCTACGGCGGCAACGACTGCTGCCGGGCACAGGGTCCGGAAGGTTTGAGCGTGGCCTCCACCATCGCCGTTATGGAAAAGCCGGGCAAACTGCTGCTCAATATCTATGAACCGCTGGAATCCGGCGATCTGACCGTTTCCGGCAACTATCCCTTTGAACCGGTTGCCAAAGTGCGTTTCACTGCTCCGGAAAAATGCGTGCTGGCTCTGCGTACTCCGGAATTTCTCAAAGAGGTCAGACTCAATGGCGAAGTCATCCAGTTTACCGCCGGAAAATATCTGGAGATCGACCGTGAATGGAGTTGTGAAGATGAGGTCGTGCTGACCTTTGACTTTGCACTCAAAGAGATCACCGCTCCGGGAGATGCCTCTTATACTGCGGTCAAACGCGGACCATTGGTCCTTGCGGAAGATTCCACCGGCTTTGTCGCCGATGCCAAAGTACATGAAGTGTGGCAGGGAAAAAATCTTTGCGAATATGCCGCCTGCGGCAAGCAGATGAATGAAACCAACACCCTGACGGTCTGGTTCCGCAAAAAATAATAATATCATCCCGTAAATAATTGATCCTCAACAAGATGCCCCGTTGATCCGGAATACTTGAAAACCCGGATAACGGCGGTATCCGGGGGAGTTATGTGCCGAAAATCCCGAATCAACCCACAATATAAGGAGCTGAAAAAGATGTATTTACATTCACGGGTGAATGTAAACCGGTACCGGTTTACGCTGATCGAACTTCTGGTAGTGATCGCCATTATCGCCATTCTGGCAGCGATATTGCTGCCTGCACTCAATTCCGCCCGTGAACGCGGAAGGGTGGCAAGTTGTATCAACAACTTCAAAACCGCCGGCAGTGCGCTGAATTTCTACGCCGATGATTTCAACGATATGCTCCCGGAGGAGAGTATCAATATGTGGATCACCAAAGATGCTCCGGAAAATGTCATGCGTGCCTACTGGCCCTCGGAATCCAATCCCGATGCCTACTTCGGCGGCTACCGTTACGGCAGGGGCGTGGTCAGTGCCTATGTCTGCCCGACCGCCGATCCGGATGAAGAACCGTCAAACTACTGGACCGGCGAAAGCCGTTACTGGACGATGGGTTACAACAACTGGTTCAGCGGCGGCAATGTCAAAAACGATCCGGATCTGGTCAAACGCAACAAATTCAATTATCCCTCATCACTGCTGATGATGGGTGAATCCATCACCCGTATGGTGCGTTATGATGCTTTCTGCAATACCGATTCGGGTAACGATCAGAAGTTGATGTCATCCCGTCACAACGGCGGCAAAACCGGCAACGTACTCTTTGCCGACGGCCATGTGACCAATATGGATAGAGAAGCGATCCCCAATCAGACGGTCAACTGTACCAGATGTTGGAAATTTGCCTTCTGGTATCCCCTGTCAACCACCGGTAAATTAATGGAGTAACTCTATGAAACGCAGTATTTTATTGTTATCATGCCTTATGACGGTGATCCTTGCCGCCAATGATCTGCCTTTTCCGGTCGAACCGCAATTGCCCCGTAAAATTTCGATCGGCACTCAAACTGTTATGACCCTGACTGCGGATAATTTCGAGATCGTGGTCAGAGAAGATGCTTCACCGGCGGCGAAATTTGCCGCCGCTGAATTGGCAGATGCACTCGGCAAAGTTTTCGGCATCCAAATCACTCCGGTTGCCGTGGCAGGCGGTGACAAGATCGCCATTTGTCCCGGAGACTTGGAATTGGCCGCAGGACTGGGCATCAAAGTCACTGAGTTTGACCGTGACGGCTTCGTTATACGCACTGTCGGCAACAATAAAATACTGATCATCGGCAGAGATGATTTTGAGCGTGATCCCCGGCAATCCACCGGCAGATTCGGTGACAAAGGTGAATGGGCGACCCTTTTCGGTGCTTATGATTTTCTGGAAAGATTCGCCGGTGTCCGTTACTACTTCCCCGGCGAATTGGGTACGCACATTCCCCGTGCCGATCGTATCGCTCTGGGTGATATCGACATCTATGACCGGCCGGATTTTCTTCAGCGGCGATTCAATGATTACGATCACAACAAACGTCCCAGCCGCCGCTATCCGGGATACGATTCGGCATTGAATTGGCTGCGTAACCGGGCGGAAACCATCTATATTCCCAACTGTCACGGTCTGGCTTATCTGGGTTATGACTACCGTTTCGCCCAGAACCACCCGGAATATTTCGCCCTCAATATCGACGGCAGCCGGATGTCCGCCCACGCCTCCGCCGATCCATTCGGCAATCAGGTCTGTTTTTCCAGTGATATTTACCGGGAGATCGCCGCTGATGCCGTATCATTCTTACGCAATGAACCGCCTTCCGTACGCGGAATTGTCACCAGAAACGGCAGACCGGGCTGGAACCATATCCACAAACCGGGTATGCCGTTTTTCAACATCATGCCCAATGACTGTGCCTATCTCTGCCGCTGTGAGCAGTGTCAGGCCCACTTTACCCAAGGCCCGCAGGAGGTCAGCAACTGCATCTGGGAATTTTTCAACTCCATTGCCCGGGAGGTGAAAAATCAGAATGTTCCGGGATTTCTGACCACGATGGCTTACGCTGATTACCGGATGATCCCCACCCGGCCGATCGAAGATAATATTCTGGTGATGCTCGCCATCCGCGGACCGTGGAATGAATTTATTCCGGCTCAGGGCGATCAGGATATTGCCCTTTTACGCAACTGGTATGAGAAACTGGGCCGTAAAACGTGGCTGTGGACCTATCCGGGCAAATACTTCGGTCACATGATGGGCATACCGCACACCACGCCGCGGGCTTTGGGCAGTTTCATCAAGCGGGCAAAACCCTACATTTTCGGCCTTTACATCGAGTGCGAAAGTGATATCGTTATGTTCAACTATCTGACTTACTACATTTTCGGCAAACTGGCGTGGGATCCGGATGCCGATGTGGATCAGCTGCTTACCGGGCATGCCAATGATCTCTACGGTCCGGCGGCAGCTCCGATGAAAGAATTCTTTGAATCCATCGAACGCAACTGGAGCCGGATCGCCTCTCATGTGGTGGAAACTTCCGCCGGTCCGAAAACCGTTTATCCGTCGGAATTGGTTCTGTGGAATGAGATCTATTCTCCGGCCGAACTTCAGCGGCTGACCGGCCTCTTTGATCAGGCCGTGCGTCTGGCCGCCGGTAAAGAGCCCTATATCTCACGCATCGAACTCATGCGGCAAGAGATGCTCCAGCCGATCCTCGATGAAGCGGCCGGTTTTGCCGCCGCCAATGAGGCGGTGCAGGCATGGAACTTCCCCATCAGATCAACTTCAATTCCGGTGACGGTCGACGGCAATCTCAATGACCCGGCGTGGCGCAACGCTCCGGTTTTCCACCTTTCCGGCCTCAACGGGGCCCCGGCGGAAGTAAGTACCGCGGTCAGAGTGCTTTACGATGCGGAAAACATTTATTTCGCTTTTGAATCCGCAGAACCGGAAACCGCAAAAATGCAAAGCCACCCATATCCATTTGACACCAAAGACATCTGGCGTGATTCCGATGTGGAAATATTCCTGTCCCCTGACGGCGACCGCCGCCACTGCTATCAGTTGCAGATCAATCCGGCCGGTTCCGTATGCGATCTGGAAATCACTGACGGCGGTGCCGATTTTGCCTGGAACAGCGGTGCGGAAGTCAAAACCTCCATCGTAAATGATCAGAAGTGGATCGCCGAAGTCCGTCTGCCCCGCAGTGCCATGCGGCCCTTTGCCGCCAATGGTATTCTGGCCAATTTTGCCCGGCACCGGGTGCTTGAGGGAGTGCAGGTGACTGTGCCGTATTACTGCTGGAGTCCTCTGGCCCGCAAGTTCGGTGATGTTTCCCGTTTCGGTATGCTCACTTTGCAACCCTCTGCCCGGCAGAACCTCTTTGACAATCCGGATTTCCACGGCGAAATCGCCGCTGAAAGATGGTTGCGCCGCAAAGGCTATTCCAGCACTCAGGAACGCAGATGGTGGTCCCCCGGCCCCCTGCATCTGGATAACCGTTATTTCCTGACCGGCGGAGCATCCATCCGGCTGGATGGCACCAATGATGATCTGCCGCAACCCAAATCATCGCTCATCCAGTATCTGGAAAATCTCAAACCGGATACGGAATATGAGTTGTCATTTTTCCTCCGGATGGATGATGTAAGACTGCTGGCACAGAAGCACAGCGGCTTCTATATCCGGGTCGATACCGGCAACCGCAATTCATTTTCCTATCCCAAATCTCCGTTGACACTTTCCGGAAGCTGCCCGTGGAGGAGATTTTCTTTCCGCTTCAAAACCGCTGCGGCTCCCGCCCCCGGTTCGGCAGGGAAGTGTTATGTGGCATTTTCACTGCGTAAAGCCAGTGGTTCGGTGTGGATCGACCATGTTGAACTTTACGGAGTAAAGTGATCCATGCCCAAAAAATAGAGGACTGTTGCCCAACCTTTAAAAGGTGAGGGCAACAGCTTTTTTATCCGGATCCTCCCGTCAGGCAACGGGAAAGACGATGCACAAAGTTTCACCCGGCGGGATCAGCCAGCAGTTTTTGCCGTTTTCTTCATACATGGCAGATGAACCGCACCACTGCTCAAACTCTTTCAACTCATCCACGGCAAAAGTGTTTGCCGCATCACCGCAGTTGGTGACGATCACCGCCGTCTGATTTCCGGCTTGCAAAACGGAAACCGGCATGTGGGCCGACTGCGGAGCATAGAGCGGTTTCACGCCGTTTCTGACGGCGAAATCCACGATGATCCGGTCGCTTTGAGCAGTGCCGTTGATCATATCGCCGAGCAGCAGCGGCGTCCCCCATAATTCGGCAGAGCCTTTACCCGAATCGTTACGCAGAGCCGCCGGATAACCGTCACAGGCGGCAATGACCTGTGTGCCGGGCAGAGTTTGGAAACGCTGAAGTTCCCGGTAGGGGATGACACTGCCGAAATCATCACTTTCAATGACCGTCGTTTTCCGGGGGGCGATCTCATCGCACTCAAAACCGCCGAAAAGTTCATCCAGACCATGCCCCGGTATCCGGTCATGCAAAGCGATGTATTTATCCAGAAATCCGCATCTGCCGTCAGCCCAGACCGCTCCGCCGTCAGCAACAAATTTACGCAGTTTGGCGGCAGTATTTTGAGAAACCGCCCGCACATACGGCAGATACAGCACTTTATATGCGGATAAAGTTTTTCCGTCCATGACGCTTTCGGAAACGAAATCCGCCGTGATCCCCGCTTGTGCCAGAGCGCGGTGACAGAGCAGAGCCGAGCGGATATGGTAGTGCATTTTTTCCTCAAATCCGGTCAGGTGATCGAGTGAGGCCTGTTCCAGAGAGATGAATATTGCCGCTTTGACCGGCGGCATAACCGCCCGGTCGAAAAATTCCCGGTGGTCATGGTAAAGCGAGGCAAAGGCGGCGACGGCTCCGGAGCGTTCAGTTTCTCCGCCGTCAGAGGGGTTGCGCAAACTGAATTCTCCGACTTCAAAGGCACTGTGCCGCCACGCCTGCCATTGCCAGAAGATCACGCCGCGCAGACCGCGGGCAAGCGAATGGAACAAGGTGGCGAAAATATCTTTGCCGCCCGGAGTAAGGGCAAAGGGCTTGGAAATGGTACTGCCGGCCTGATATTCGCCGATGTAGGCATCTTTGCCCTGTCCCCATGAACGGGCAAGGTCGATCTGGGAAAACATGGGCAATTCACTGGAGTGATCCAGATTTTTCTGCAGAGAGCAAAAGTGCATGGCAGGGTGTACGGAAATGCTGATACTGTCCTGGATTTTGCTGAAAACAAAGGGGTCGATGCCGATGAATACCGGATTTTCACAACCGACACAGGGATTGGTGTGACACTCATGCACCTTATCAAACCGGCGTACTAAAGAAATGAGATAACGCAAATGTCCGGCGGAGTGGCTCAATTGAAACTCATCCCAGTCACAGCGCAGACCGTTATCCCGGCTGCGGGTGCCGCACTCAAGGACTGATTTGAGAAAATGTTCATCGATCTCTTCGATGGATCCCGGCAGAATTGGATTGAAAATGTAGTATTCATTTGCCCATGCCGCCTGCAATGAACCGATATCCTTGTAACGGCGGCGCAGATAAGCGGCAAATTCCCGGAGCGAGTGGGGGCAGTCGCAACGCAGATCGGTCGGTTCATTCCAGACATTCCAGATATGCAGAGCCGGATTGTCGCAGTAGCGCTTGACAGTTTCAGTAAAGAAAAGTTCCAATCCGGCTTTAACTTCCGGGCGGTCAAGACAGGGAATGCGGCGGAAACGGTCATCAATGCCGTCGGCAAGCAACTCTTTCACCCGGAAATAAGGCAGATAAAAGACTAAAGTAGCCATGACTTTGACCCCGGCACGGGCGGCGGCACGGAAAAAACGGTCAAACATGGTGTATTCCCAGACATCTTTGCGGATCTCCACATACTCCCAGCAGATGAAAGTACGTACCAGAGAGATGCCGTTTTCGCGGATCAGACAGAGATCGTCAAACAATTCGGCTTCCGATTTTTTCGGATTGATCCAGTACATTGTACCGATGGTAAACTCTTTCATTATTATCCTCAACCTTCCATGATTTCCGGGGTGATATCCGGAATGATCTTATTCCACAACTTTCTGTTTTTTCTGAATTCGCCGGGGGAAACGCCGAAGTGTTCCTGAAATTTGGCGTAAAAGGCGGTAACTCCGGAAAAATTGACCTCATCGACGATATCCGCTACGGAAAGATTACTTCTTATCAGCCGCAAAGCGGCCATTTCCAGACGGGATTTGAGGATATGCTCTTTGGGCGATTCGTGGAAAATGCGTTTCCATTCCCGGAAAAATACGGCACGGGAAAAACCGAAACGGCGGGCGACCTCTTCCACGGTGAGCGAGCGGTTGCAGTGATGCTGAAAATAGATGGCGGCTTTACGGATACGGTTTTCGGCATCGGGGGTAAGATTTTCCTGCTGTAATCTGGCAAAGAGCAGCTCCTGCAATATTTGGAAACAGACCCAGTCAAGCTGATCACTGGTTCCGTCGATGGTCAGCGAAAGACACAACTGCCGGAATTTTTTCACCAGTCCGGCCATCATGCCGGAATAGGAGATCGGCCAGAAGTATTCATCCGGAATAAGTTTCCACTCTTTGAGCAGTTTGCAGGCATCGGCATCGTAACTGAATGATATGGTACTGCGCGGCAGATCTCCGGCGAGAATGCACTTTACTCCCGGATGCTTGAAAACGACATGGGGAAAGGGCAGAGATATTTTGCGTCCGCCGATAATATCCTCACAAACAGATGATTCTGAACTCAGACGCAAACTTACTTCAAAGGTACTGGTGATGAATTCCGCATTGGCGGCGGGAAATTTTGCATCGGTGCAGAAATACACTTTGGATATACGCAAAGGAAATCCGCTCTGCCGCTTCATACGGCCGATGGCAGTATTGAGCCACTCCATTTAAACCTCTTGATACACATGGTTTTCTCAATGTTTGAAATTAATATACCACGCCCGGCGTTTTTTGTCAAACAACTGATTCATTGATAAGACCTTACGATACGATTTAACAATAATTATAAGACGATTTGACATTGCGGGTCTGATTTTTCAATGCTATTTTAAGGGTAAAGAACTTTTTATGGGAGCTTATGCAAATGAATCATTATGACGTTGCCGTATGCGGAGCCGGTATTGCCGGGGTGGCGGCGGCGCTTGCCGCCGCCAGACGGGGCAAAAAGACGGTAATCATCGAGAAACAACTCATCGTCGGCGGACTGGCGACATCGGGCCTGATCTATATTTATCTGCCGGTAAGCGGCATTGACGGCAAAGTGGTAACGGCGGGTATCGCCGAGGAACTTCTGCGTTATTCGCCGGATTACGGTCCGTTTGATCTGCCGGAAAAGTACAACGGGGTGGCCGGAGGGGATAACGGTAATGATCCGGAGCGTTACTGCTGCTGTTTTTCTCCGGCGGGGTATACGCTCACCCTGGAAAGGCTTTTGCGTGATGCCGGGGTGGAAGTGTATCTGGAAACGACCGTGACCGGGGTGAAGTGCGACAAGGACAACCGCATTTGTGAAGCGGAACTTTTCTGCGGAGCGGATCATTGGAATATTGAAGCGGATTGTTTCATAGATGCTTCCGGCGGGGCATTCATGCTCCGCATGGCGGGGGAAAAGGTCTTCGGTGACGGCAACTATGTTACGCCGTGGGTGATCGAACAGAATGAGATGCGGGAAAAGGGCCGGACATTTTACTTTACCAAAGACCTTTACATGAATGCTCCGGAGCTTTCGGAAGACAGATTCATGGGAGAGGTACTTACGGTAGCGGAAATGCAGGAATTCATCCGCAGACAGTATCAGGGTATCCGGAAATTTTACGATCAGGTAAGTGACCGCAAGAGGTGCTATCCGGTGCATTTACCGGCGATGCCGCAGTTGCGTAAGATAGCGAGGATCGACGGGATGAGTCTGATCGGCAGTGGAGAAGCCGGAGTTTACCGGGAAGATTCGGTAGGAGTGGCGGCGGACTGGCGGAAACTGGCGGAATCGTGGGAGACGCCTTACGGGGCATTGGTACCGAAAAGTATCAGAGGAGCATTGGCGGCGGGCAGATGTATCAGCAGTGCCGGGGATGCGTGGGAGATTTACCGGGTGATACCGGCGGCGGCGATGACCGGAGAGGCGGCCGGGGTGGCGGCGGCGATGTGCTGTGACAGGAATATTGATCCGTCGGTACTGCCGGTGAAAGATTTGCAGAGAGAGTTACTGGGCAACGGGGCGATATTGCATATTGCCGACGGGCGCGAAAAATAAAAAAAAATTAAAAAATTTCGCTCTCCGTCGTACGGAGACGTGATCCAACGGCGGAACGTTGGTCGCCGCCATAAGCGGCGAAAAATAATATAAGGTCGGCACAAGCCGACACCACCTGCCGGAAGCGAAGTCACGCGACAGCGTGACACTTGAGCGTAAGGCAGTAAAACGGGCTGATTATTAAAAAAATAAAAAAATCTGCCACCGGGTGCTACCCGGACGTGATCCAACGGCGGAACGTTGGTCGCCGCCATAAGCGGCGAAAAATAATATAAAGTCGGCGCAAGCCGACACCACCTGCCGGAAGCGAAGTCACGCGACAGCGTGACACTTGAGCGTAAGGCAGTAAAACGGGCTGATTATTAAAAAAATAAAAAAATCTGCCGGATGAACCGGCACAACAATATATTATAGTATAGAGAGCTTCAACCAACCAAAAATGGAGGTAAGATTATGACAAAGAAAAGACATTCTGATTCACTGAATCAGAAGCCGTACGGCTTCACCCTGATCGAGTTGCTGGTGGTAATTGCGATCATCGCCATTCTGGCAGCGATACTGCTGCCCGCTCTCAACCGGGCGCGGCAGATGGGTATCAAGGCAAGTTGTATCAACAACCTCAAGCAGAATGCCACGGCCTTTGCCATGTATGCCGATGCCAATGATGACTATATGCCGCTGCCTCACAACCGCTGGATTTGGAGTACTTTGATGAGTGAAGTAATGGGTATGACCAGCGATATACCCAATGTCAGTGATGACGACCGTGCCAGTAAAGATTACACCCACGCATTCCGGGCAGCGACCAACCCGATTTTCGTCTGCCCGGCGCAGGGTCTGAATATCAAAGCCACCATGGAAGAAGTGTCAACGACCAATCCGATCGTTTTGGCGACCACTTACCGTCCGACGGTTTGCGAAGAAACTGATGTTGCCGGCGGCAAACGCGGCGGCGGATGGGGTGTTGCCAATGCATCCAACGCAGCTTATCCGCATACCAAAAAATACAATGATATTTTTGATGGTTCGGTCGTTATGGCAGAATGCTATTACGCCAGTGAATATCCCAGCGGGAACAAATTCACTCTGCTGGTTCCGACCTCTACTGCACTGACCAAGCACTACTGGAAACAGAATTTGAATAATAACTTTGCCAGTCATGACTACAACGGTGTCAATTTTCAACGCCATGCCGGAAACAGTAATGTTATCATCAAAGACGGTCACGTGGAAACGATCACCACGTCAAGCGATATCGATGGCAATCTTGTGCTGCAATAAAAATTGTAAATATTCCCGATTTTGTAAAATTTGCATTTAGTTTGCGACCGGTGGAGCGGCAATTTGCTCTGCCGGTAAAACATTTTCACAAAAGACAGGATAACAAAAAAGAATCGATTTCAAAAATGTTGTGGATGAATTTACCGGCGGATCAGCCGGAGTGCGGTATTGCCCTGTACCGTTGCAAAATAACGGTACAACAGGCAACCGATTTGAAATATGAAGCCAGTGCCGATGAATTCTGCCGCCTGTATCTGGATGGCGAACTCTTTGCCCGCGGCCCGGAACGCGGTTCGGCACACTATTGGTTCAAAATTTCCGGTGAATTGCACCTTGCCCCGGGTGAACATACGCTTACGGCAGAAGTTTTCGCCTTTGGTGCAAAATTGACCGCCTGGGCGCAGGAATCGGTGAAACACGGCTTTTTCTGGCATGATGACCAGAATGTTTTCTCGGATTGGCAGTGCCGGAAACTGGAAAATATCGACTTTATCGAGCCATATCCCGATTGGGGAGCATATCCCAAAGTACGGGTCGCACCCACTTTCAAAATGGCTCCGCAAGCCGATGACAGCAAATGGGAAAAGGTCGCTTGCTTTGAGGATGGCCGCATTCTGCATGAGCGTATGCTCCCGGAAATGCGTTTTGAGAAGTACGGTCAATGGCAGAAAAACGGCGGTCTGATCACCTTTGACCACTATGTGTGTGCTTACGGTGACTACACCTTTGAGGGCAAAGGTTCGGTCAAGCTGCGCTGGTCGGAAACCCCCTTTATGACCGATGAATATAACGAATTCTGGTACAACGGCGATAAAGGATGCCGCAATGGAACTTTTTTCGTGGGCAACTGGGATGAATTTGAAGTTGACGGCTCTTTGCACTGGCAGGATTTTCACTTCAAAGCAGGCCGTTTTCTGGAAATCGTCACCGAAGGCGAGGTGAAAATTTCTTCCATCGCTTTTTACAAGACCGGTTATCCGTGGCAATTCAAAAAACTCCCCGCCCTCGGATCGGCCAAAGCTGACCGTTTCGGACAGATGGTTCTGCGGACTCTGGAAAACTGCACCTGGGAAACCTTTATGGATTGCCCATTCTTTGAACAGCTTATGTATGTGGGCGATTCAAGGATCTCCGCTCTGATATCCTACATGGTTTCCGATGACAAACGCCCCGTGGAAAAAGCCCTGCGCTTTTTCGCCATGGGTTTGCAGGATAACGGCATGATCTATTCCCATACCCCCGCAAAACAGGAACAGATGATACCCTCATTTTCTCTCATATATATCCTGATGCTCAAAGATTACGGCGATTTCGGCGGCAATGCGGCTCTGATCAAAGAATTACTGCCGGTCGCCAGACGGATCATGGAAGCATTCCCGCCGGAAAACGGCTGGTTCTTCCTCGACTGGGTCCCCGAATGGGATAATGGCGTGCCGCACGGCGATTGCGCTATAAAGTGGCTGCATTGCCATATTCTGGAAAATATGTGCGATCTGGAATCCCGTTACGGCGATGCCGGTGCCGCCGCCAAATATGACAAACAGGCTCAGGATATCTGCGATGAACTCTGCCGCAATAAATGGGTGGAATCCGCCGCAATGTTTTCCGATAAAAATACCCGTTATGATTTCAATGAACATGCACAGATCCTGGCTCTGCTTTGCGACCATCTGCCGGAGGAAATTTGCCAAAAACTTCTGGATCGGATGCAGAATTTCTACTTCATCGAGCATGCCGGTGCAGGTTTTTCATTCTACTATCTGCAGGCAATGTACAAACACCGGCAGAAAAAACTCTTTGACCGCCGGATGCAAAAATTTCTGGAATTTGAAGATCAGGGATTGGATACGACCCCGGAAAACTTCGGCGACACCCGTTCCGACTGCCATGTGTGGTCGGGCCACCCCCTCTATTTCATGCTGCGGAATATAGCTGAGCAGCGATTCTGAACGGCGGATGGATTACGAGGCAAGGCCGGTTTTTACAAGAAGCGACATGAGGGAGTGCAGGAAACCTGCTCGACCGAATGAGCGACGCCCGTAAGCCGCCGCCGCCCGCCCCGCAGCACCGATCCACACTGCGGCGGATTGACCATGAGCCGCCGCCGCCGCAACGGCAGATGAGTCGTGAGCCGAGGTCGAAGTCAAACCGAGGTAACGGTGAAGGAGTGTAGGAAACCTACTCGACTGAACCGATGACAAGCAAGGCCCGGGATTGACCATGAGCCGCCGCCGCCGCAGGGAGATTATATATCCTTTAAATACTACCTTACTCGCAGTCATGAGTAAGGCGTTAGCCGACGGAATGACGGAGAGCGTGGCCTCCAAAAAATCGACTGCAACCGCCGAGGGCGTCAGCCCGAGCGGCGAGGCCGCTCTCCTGCGGCCGCAGGGAGATTTTTTGGAGAAGAGAGAGATCGGCCACGAATCACTGCCGGGTCAGTCTTCCTGGATCAAAGTCACAGTAAAGTAAACTCTTTCCGGGGGTACGGGCATCGTGCTGAATGTACGCAACATCTCTTCCACCGAGCGATTCACTGCCTCATTCGGACTGCGGCGGATGATCCGGCCGGTGAATCGGCCCCGGGTATCGATCGTCACTTCGATTTGAACTGCGGTTTCACGGGTGATGAAAACCCCGGCCGGCGGCTGCCAGCGGTTATGGATGATCTGCACGACCTGATTTCTGTAAGCTGCGACCCGTTGTTGCATATCTCTGGTGGCACCGCCGGCAGGAGTGCGGTTGTCAACTTCCCCCCGGGCCTGACCGGCATCACGGCGGCCGGTACGGACATTCTGATTGGTATTGGAACCACCGCCGTAACGCTTGTTGGGATCGAAATTTCCGGCATTGGGATCGGTGTGGACACTTGAACGCTCCCGGCGTTCTCTTTCCCGGCGTTCACGCTCGGCCTGCTGACGGCGTTGCTGTTCCTGACGGCGTTGCTGTTCCTGACGGCGTTGCTGTTCCTGACGGCGTTGTTGTTCCTGACGGCGTTGCTGTTCCTGACGGCGTTGTTGTTCCTGACGGCGTTGTTGTTCCTGACGTTGCTGTTCCTGACGTTGCTGTTCCTGACGTTGCTGTTCCTGACGGCGCTGTTCAGCCTGACGGCGTTGTTGTTCCAAACGGCGTTGTTCGGCCTGTTGCCGGGCCCTTTCTTCGGCAGCCCGGTCGGGTTGTTCCTGCGGCGGAGGAGCCGGAGGCGGGGTTTCACCGGGAGTTCCGGTCACGGGCCGTCTTTCCGGGGGACCGACTTCCGGGGCATGAGAAGGTTCAAGACCGCCCAATTCCACTTTGAATGCGATCTCCCGTTGTTTTTCCTCATCATATTGCAGCCAGTAACACCCCATCGGACCGAAAACGGCGACGATGTGAGCCAATATGATCAATGAAAACAATACGAACCGGCGACGCATATTCAGTTGCCCTCCGCCTGAGTCACCAATGAAGCATCTTTGAAGCCGCAGTTTCGGGCAATGCGGAGCAATTCCAAAACGCCGCCGTAATCCTGTCGGGAATCACCTCTGACCAGCAAAGAGGGCTTGGGGTCACGGGCGGCCAACTCCCGGAGCCGGGCGGTAAGATCATCTTTGCTGATCTCCTGACGGTCAAGGAAATATTTACCGTCTTTATCAACTTCGACGGTGACAAAATTTTCCTCCGGCAGAGGATCGCCATCCATTTCCGGCGGAGTCACATTGGTGCCGTATTCCATCAGCGGCATGGTGATCATAAAGGCGATCAAAAGCAGAAATGTCAGATCAAGCAGCGGAGTCACATTGATCTGATCGATCGCCGCCATCGGGGTGCGGTTTCTTCTGCGGCGCATAGATCAGGAATCCTTTCCGGAAGAAGCTGACATCCGCCTGGCAATTTTAAGTTGTGAAAGTTTCACACAGACCATGAATTCCTCGGCAAAGTTATCCATCATCACAGTCAATTGCCGGATCGTACCGGTAAGCAGGTTGTATCCGACCAGCGAGGGGATCGCCACCACCAGACCGGCCACCGTGGTCAGCAACGCACCGGCCACCCCCGGAGCCAGAGCGGTGAAGTCGCTCTTTCCGGCCGCCGCAATACCGCAAAAGGCCATCATCACCCCCCACACCGTACCGAAAAGTCCGCAGAAAGGACTCAAACTGACCAGCGTGGCCAATATCCCGATACGGGTTTCCTGTTCTTTGAGTTGAGTGGAAATTTCTCTTTCCAGAACAGCTTCGACGGCATTGTACTGTGCTTCAGAAAGTTTGCACGGTGACGGCACACCTCTGGGATTGGTGCCGTCAGCCGAATAGAAATCCAGCAATTTTTCCACTCCGGCCCGGTAAATGGCGGAGACCGGCCCGGAATTCAATTCCGCTTCACGGAGCAAAGCAGTGGTCAGCATATTGATTTCGCCATGCTGTTGAAAAAGCGTGATGAACCGGGCCGAAAGCCGTTTGGCCCGGTAGAGCGACCAGGCCTTATCCAGCATCACCGTCCAGGTGAGAATACTGCCGATAAGCAAAAGTACGACGATGGCTTTGCCCACGCCGTCACTGTTTTCAAATGCGTAGTAAACTCCGGGGGTATTGGCGGCAGAAGCGAGGAAAAGTGCGGTCATTATGCTCTCCATAATAAAAAATTGCTGAAAAAATGAAAACAAGCCCTTTATAAAATATAACACAGGTGTTATATTCTACAAGGAGAGATTCTCACAAAAATCGAAAAAAAGGAAAATTTGTTATGGCACTCTTGTTGGGATTTGATATCGGCGGCACTAAAATCGGCATCGGTCTGGGCGACCGGGACGGCAAACTTTACGGGACCTGCCGCCGGGATAACCGGAATACCGATCCGGCAGAGGTTCTGCCGTGGATGGTCACTGAAGCCCGGAAACTGGTTGCCGAAGCCGGATTGACCATGGATGATGTCGATGCATTCGGCATTTCCGCCCCGTTCCCGGCGGATGCGGCCAGAGGTATCATGACCAAACCGACCAACAATCCCCTGTGGAGAAATGTGCCGATCCTCGATTACCTCAAAGAGAATCTGGGAATTCCCGGATGTTTTGAGAATGATGCCAATTGCGGTGCGTTGGCCGAGTGGTTCTTCGGGGCCGGTAAAGGTTGTAAAGACTTCATCTATCTGACCATGAGCAGCGGCATCGGCGGCGGGATCATTGCCGCCGGTAATCTGGTTCGCGGCGGCAAGGCTTTGAGTGCCGGTGAATTGGGTCACATCTGCATCCAGCTTGACGGCAGGGAATGTTCCTGCGGCATGAAAGGCTGTTACGAAGCCTACTGCGGCGGCGTGGCTCTGGCCAAAAGAATGCGGGAGGAGATCGCCAATCATCCGGATTCACTGCTCAATGAATTATCCGGCGGCGACCCGGCCAAACTGGATATGCACCTTTTGGAAGATGCCTTCCGGGCCGGTGATGCCTACGCAGTAAGTCTGTGGGAGGAAATGAGTATACGCAGTGCCCAGGCATTCGGACTTTACATCAATGCATTCAACCCGGAAAAACTCGTTCTCGGTACACTGGCATGGGCGATCGGCGATATCTACATCGACCCGATCCTGAAAAATCTGGATAAATTCTGTTGGGAAGAACCCCGGAAAAATTGCGAAATCGTATGCAGTGAACTCAAACGGGAAATCGGCAGTTACGCCGGTATCGCCGCCGCCATGAACTACCTCAAGGAAAACAGCAAACTGGAAATTTGAGAATCATGAAGATCGTCATCATCGGCGGCGGTCCGGCCGCAGTGGAAAGTGCCGCGGCCGCCAGAAAAAATGCTCCGGAAGCAACCGTGGATATTTACAGTGCGGAAAACGATCTGCCTTACCGCCGTCCGGCCCTTTCCGGCCTGCTGGCCGCCGGTAAAACGGTCGATAACAAAACTTTTTACATCAAAAGTGCCGATTTTTTCACCGCTGAAAGGATCGGATTTCATCCCGGCTGCCGGGCAACTGCCATTGAAAATAAACAGGTGATCTTTGACAACGGCCGGAAAGTTGCATTTGACAAACTTATTCTGGCTTGCGGCAGCAATGCGGTCAAACCGCCGATCCCCGGAGCGGAAAAAGCGTGGACTTTACGCAACTTATCCGATATGAAAAAACTGGCCGCCAGACTTGATGACCATGTGCATGATGCCGTCATCATCGGCGGTGGCGTGCTGGGGTTGGAAATCGCAGACAGTCTGCTTACCCGGCAGATCAGAACCACCGTGCTGGAAGCGGCGAATCAACTTTTCCCCGGCCGTTTATCCGCCGGTGATGCCGAAAGTCTGCTCGGCAGACTGAATTCTCTGGAAAATTTACAGATCCTTTGCGGCCAATCCGTTGAATCCATCGGCGATGACCGGGTCACCCTCAAAGACGGAACTGCTTATCAGGCGGATGTGGTCATCATGGCCACCGGAAGTCTGCCGGATCTCACTTTGGCCCGCAGTGCCGGTCTGGAATGCGGCAGAGGAGTGAAAGTAAATGAATTCATGCAAAGTTCCGATGCGGATATTTTCGCCGCCGGAGATACGGCTGAATTCAATGGCAGATGCTTCAATTTGTACATGGATGCCATGGCCAGCGGCAAAATCGCCGGAGCGAATGCCGCCGGAGCAAAAACTGCATTCACCGCCAAAACTTCACCCATGCGGTTGATGGCTCTCGGCGAAAAATTGCAAATGGCGTGACTTGATTATCCTCAAAGCCGGGAAGCGTTATCCCGCAACTTGCTTTTGATGGCGGCATCGGAAACTCTGCTTGTGATCTCCTCCGTGATCTGACGGATATTTTTGCCGGATAAGCCGGAAACGGTCACAGTATCGACGTGTCCGTCGGCCATAAGTACCGGCAGACGGTCACCGGTGCAAAGTTGCGGTTTGACGAATGCCACCGGCACATTGGCCGCATTGACCGGCAATCTGCCGATATTGCCGATGTAGACAAATGATGAAAGATCCATTCCGGCACAGTATGGTGCAATATCAGCGAGCGTGACAGGCATATTGTCATTGTAGTCAAGAATATACATTGCTATACCGGTGCCGATCTGTTTGAGTTCCATATCGTAATTGACCTGACGGCCGGCATTGCGGGCCTGAACTGCCGGGATCGCCGCACCTCCGGCCGCCGGAGCGGTTGATGAAGATGATGAAGCGGCAGATTCAGACTTTTCCTCATTGCCGCATCCGGTAAAGATCAAGGAACTCAAAACGACTCCGGCGAAGATCACAAAATTCTTTTTCATGGCAGCAACTCCCTGTTAAATATTCACCATCCTGTTATTTTCACATTTCGGATCATGTGATATTGAAAATATATCACAACTGTTTTGATTTGTCAAAAAAACGATACGGCTTATCTGCGACCGCTGAATGAATTTTCACCCGGAAACAGTTTTTCCGGTAAAAAATCTTCCTCCGGCCATTGATTTTATCTTTCAAAATCGTATTTTGTTTTCCGGTAGAGGAGTTTTTTATGAAATATTTTGGGCATCTGCCGCCGACCGATCCGCTTTACAGTTATTTGCAGCATCAGATCATGCCGCAACTGGGGGCTTGCGGCAAAGATGGTTTCCGGGTATTCGGCAGTTTCTCATCGCACACGGTTTGCATTTACGAAGACCGGGCCACCGGAAAACGGGTGGTCGGCAAATTTTTCGGTGCCGGAGAAACTGACCCGGGAAAAGCCAGACGCAAAATGTACCGGGAATTGCACAATATCAGCGAATTTTGTTCATATACCGGCAAATGCCACCATGTTGCCGGAGTTCTGGGCTGCAATGAATCGCTGAATTGTCTGCTGGTGACCGAATACTGTTACGGAGAAGCTCTCGATTCAGTCATCCGGCGGAGCATATATGAACAAAATGCTCATCTGCTTTCGGATAAACTGCGTTCGCTGGGATATTTTCTGGCGACGGTACACAACCGCTCGGCCCGTCCGGTGATGGTGGATTTTCAGCGGATATGCAACTATTTTGAGTCGCTTATACAACACCTTTCCGGGATCCTGCACCACAGTGAAGCAGCTTATTTGCACCGTCTTTGCGACCGTTACCGCCACGATCGCCTGATGTATCAGGATCAGGAAGTACTGGTGCATGGCGATGCCACCCCGGCCAACTTCTTTTTCGGCGACGGGATGCACGTCATAACTTTTGATCTGGAAAGGATGCAACGCAGTGACCGGCTCTTTGACACCGGCCGGATCGCCGGAGAATTACAGCACTATTTTCTGCAATATACCGGCAATAAATATGCCGCCGAACCATTTATCAGCCACTTTCTCAAAGAGTACTGCTCCCACTTCCCCGACTGTCACCGGGCCTTTGCCAGCATCACCGCCCGGCTGCCGTTTTATATGGGAATGAATCTGCTGCGGATCGCCAGAAACAGTTATCTGGATCACTTTTACCGCCGGCAACTGATCGAAGAAGCAAAATTGACTTTAAGTTGAAATACAGGAAAATATTTATGATAAAAGCCATTATTTTTGATATCAACGGCACCTTGGCAGATATTTACACCAGTGAGAGCGATGATCACATCTACCGCACCACCGCCAATTTTCTGGATTATCACGGCATCAGGATCGCTCCGGATAAGTTGAAATATGAGTATTTCGACCGGATGAAAAAACAAAAGGAAAACAGTCACGAAAAATTCCCGGAATTCGATGTGGTCAAACTTTTTGTTTCGCTCACCGGCAAAGACAATTACCGGAACCGGCAGCTGGCCGAAGCCGCCGCCACAGTTTTCCGGGCCGCAGGCAGATATAAACTGGAGTTGTATGAGGGAGTTATGGAAGTTCTGAATAAGTTGGATGAGCGATACCGTCTGGCGGCAGTTTCCGACGGGCAGAAACTCTGGGCCGTACCGGAAATGACCACGCTGGGATTATCCGGATTTTTCGATCCGGTGATAATTTCCAGTGAATACGGTTTCCGCAAGCCGGATCAGAGGATATTCAAAACGGTCCTGAAAAAATTACACGTCACTCCGGATGAAGCACTGTATGTGGGCAATGATATGTACCGGGATATTTACGGAGCCCGTGAAGCCGGATTGAAAACGGTCTTTTTCCACTCCAATCAGGGGTGTCAGGAGTATTGCGGAGCCGAACCGGATTATGTGATCCGTCACTTCAGTCAATTGACCGATGCTGTAAATTTTCTGGACGATCCGGAGCATTGACTTATCCCGTTTTCTGTAAAGAATCTTTATTGCAGCGGTACATTGAGATAACCGCCGGATCTTACGATTCCGGTTCGATCAAAAGGTGGTCAGCTTCGACTCTGGTCAGAGAACGGGCGATATTTTCCCGCAGACCGGGAATTTTTTCAGCCAGATCACCGATCAACCGGGCAAAGGCGGCACGGTCGCCGGATCTTACCGTGCTTTCATAGTGGCATGAACCGGTTTTTTCCGGAAAAGCAAAAGTGGCGGCACACTCTCTGATCAATGATTCCGGCACGAGTGCCAGCGGCCGGATAACGGTCGGATGAGCCGGATCCTGAGGCCGTACTTTCGGGGCCATGGAGGTTATCCCCTGACCGCGGCAGACACTCATAAAGAAACTGTTGATCACATCATCCAGATGCTGCCCCAGAGCCAGTTTATTGCACTGTAAGCGATTGGCCAATCCGTAAAGTTTGCCCCTTCTCAAGCGGGAACAGAGTACACACGGGGCATCTTCCATGCTTTTTTCCCGGATGATCTCCGGAATATTGAGTTTCACGGTGTGGTGTTCCACATCCAGTTCCCGGCAGTAATCAGCGATCTCCGCCACGCCGAAATCCTCAAAACCCGGATCAAAAGTGGCGGCAATGACGGTGAATTTCACCGGGGCACAGGATCGCAGATGCTTGAGCAGATGCAAAAGCATGAAACTGTCCTTGCCGCCGGATAATCCGGTAAGGATCCGGTCACCGTCACTGATCAAACGGTATTTTACACAGGTCTCTCCGGCGATACGGCATAATTTTTTGAATGCAGATTTTCCCATAATGAGGAAAATATATCCCCACTTGTGAAAAAATACAACAACTGCTCTTGAAAAATCCCCGATTTAATGGTAATGTATCTCCATGAGATACAAAGTGCAGAAAAACAGATGCGGTCTGCTTGCACCCGGTACGGCACCAGGAAAATAAGTTTTTGAGGAATAACTATGAGTTCATTGATCGTTAAAGGCGGCTCCATCCGGGGCGGCGAAGTACATATTTCCGGCAATAAAAATGCGGTTCTGCCGATGATCGCCGCATTGATGCTGACCGACGGCGAATCGGTGCTGGAAAATGTGCCGGATATTCTCGATGTGCATACCATGCTGGATATCGCCGCCAGTCTGGGGGCCGAATACACGTTTGAAAAGAATGTTTTGCGTTTCAGATGCAAGGATGTCAAAACCCACATCATCGACCGGGAACTTTGTTCACGCAACCGCACGAGCATCCTGTTTGCCGCTCCGCTGCTGGCCCGTTGCGGCAAAGCGGAATTGTATCCGCCCGGCGGCGATGTGATCGGCCGCCGCCGTCTGGATGGCCACTTCTACGGACTTACCAAACTGGGAGCCGGAATGGGGCCGCAGTGGGATACTTACAGTTTCACCGCTCCCGGCGGACTTACCGGCCGGGAACTTTTTCTCGATGAAGCCAGTGTCACTGCCACCGAACAGATCCTCATTGCCGCATCCACCGCCAAAGGCGTGACCACCTTATACAATGCCGCCTGTGAACCGCACGTCAGCGACCTTGCCGCCATGCTCAATGCCATGGGAGCAAAAATTTCCGGAGCCGGCAGCAACACCGTGACCATTGAGGGGGTCAACACACTCAACGGCTGCCGCCACACCGTGATCGGGGATCATATCGAAGCCGGCAGTTTCCTCGCACTGGCC
>JAZNEV010000055.1:0-11560 GCA_045588835.1 Victivallaceae bacterium | reverse complement strand
CCACGCCCCGGATAGGCATCAGCAATGAGACAATAACAATCGAATGGGATATGTATCATGAGTAAAGAAAACCTCTTCTGCCTTAGTGATTCCGCTATTGAAAGCAACTCCTCTGAAATCATGGATATCGCCAAAGATCTATGGTGCAATCCTGAAACCGGATACCGCGAAACCCGTTCCTCACAACTGCTGATCTCCGCTCTGGAATCTCTCGGTTTTGAAGTCCGCAAAAATCTTGCCGTCACCGGATTCCGGGCCGACCTGGATACCGGCCGCCCCGGGCCGACGGTCGCCGTCATGGGCGAATACGACGCATTGCTCATCCCCAGTCACCCCGAAGCGGTCAACGGGGCCGCTCACTCCTGCGGACACCATACCTGTGCCGCCGGACTTATCGGTACCGCCATCGGTCTTAAAGCCGCCTGTCAGAGCGGTGAATTGTGCGGTAAAATCGCCTTTATCGGCACCCCCGCCGAAGAAGGCATCGAATTGGAGTACCGTCAGCAACTGGTCAAATCCGGCAAAATCCGTTCCATTGCCGGTAAATCCCAACTTATCCGGGAAGGTGTTCTCGATGATGTCGATATTGCTTTCATGCAGCATCTGTCATCCAAATTCGGCTTCAATGACCACAATGGCTCGGTCTGCAAAAAGATCATTTTCACCGGCAAAAGTTGTCACGCATCCGCTCCCCAAAACGGGATCAACGCTCTCAATGCCATGAATCTGGCTCTGCACGCTATCGCTCTTTTGCGTGAATCTTACAGCAATTCCGATAAAGTCCGCTTCCACGGAATTGTTTCTGACGGCGGACAATCGGTCAATATCCTGCCGGATAAAGTCATTATGGACTATATGCTCCGGGCCGAAACCGTGGAAAAACTGGTCGAAGTCAATGACCGTTTTGACCATGCCGTAAAATATGCCGCCATGGCCGCTGAATGCGGTTGCGAAATCGAAACCATGCACTACTCCATGCCGCTTTACGACGATCTTGAATTGGGCCGGGAATTGGAAACCGCCGTCAGATCCCTCTATCCGGAGGCCGATTTTGACTTCAATAAAACTTTCTATGCCAGTTGTACGGATATGGGCGATGTGGGTACGGTCATTCCTTCCGTCCACGGTTACGTCCCCGGTATGACCGGCACTTCCCACGGCAATGATTATTTTGTCGCCGACTATCATGCCGCCTGTGTCGTCCCGGCGAAAATCAACGCCCGGCTGGCCATCGAATTATTGAGCGACAATGCCGTAAAAGGCCGCCGGATCGCCGCAAGAAAGGCTGATTTGATGAGTATTGATCAATACATAAAAACGGTCGATCATATTTCCGGATTCGATAAATGATCCGGAAAAAAAAGAATTTTTTCCGGTAAAATTTGTGTAAAAAGATTGTAAATCATCTGCTTTTGCTGTATAGTTGGATAGTGTGAAAATTTTGATTCAGTTATTGATCGAAAAGGAATAGGTCATGAGTAAAATGCAGGTGAATTGTCCGTATTGCAATTCCGCTTTGGCCGCCGAGAGCGAATGGGCCGGGCAGATGCTGGAGTGTCCGGATTGTCATCAGCGATTCGTTTGTCCGTATCCCGGCAGTACAGTTCCGCCTCCGCCGGGAGCGGGCGGCTTTGTTCCGCCGCCTCCCATGGGAGGCTTCCCGCCGCCGGGAAGCCGATATAATCCCTATAACTCTTACAATCCGTACGGTAGCAGCAATATTCCGCAGCAGAGAGCGACGATGTTCACCGCTTTTCAGAAATATGCGGATTTTTCCGGCCGGGCCGGCCGCCGGGAGTATTGGCTCTTTGCCATTTTCAATCAGTTGGTCTCTTTTGCCATCGGATTTTTCGGCGTAATACTCCTGGGAGATTCCGAAAAAAGCCTGATTATCATCGTCGGATTGGCGTTGTTGTACGGATTGTTTACCGTTATTCCCGGTATTGCGGTCACGGTACGCCGCTGTCACGATACCGGCCGCTCCGGCTGGTGGATATTTATTGCATTGCTGCCGTTGATCGGTCCATTGTGGCTTTTGTGTTTGCTTGCTTTGCCGTCAGATACTTGCGATAATCAGTACGGGCCGGATCCCAACGGGACATATCCGGATGAGGCATGGCCGGTGGCCGTCGGTATCGTTTTGATGATACTCAGTGTACTTTGGTAATAAACAGAAATTATTTCATTGAAACAAAAATCAAGGGGGAATCATGAAATTCAAACATCTTTTTATTTCGCTTTTCAGCACACTGCTGGCCGGCATCGTCATCTGCGGCTGCTCTTCCGCGGTGGAAGTCCGGCCGAGTAACACCACCTTTATGCGTGATGCGATCCAGCCGATGGTCGACAGCGGTGAATATCCCGGTGCGATCAGTATTCTTTACAACAACGGCTGGCAGGAAACAGCCTGTATCGGTTATGCCGATGCGGATAAAAAAGTGCCGATGGCTCCGGATCTGATGTTTATGCAATGCTCCCAGACCAAAGGTTTCTGCGGTGTGACCATCGCCATTCTGGTCGAAGAGGGTAAAATTTCCCTCGATGATCCGGTTTCCAAATATCTCCCGGAATTCAAAGACCTCAAAGTTGTCGTCAAAGATGAATCCGGCAAAGTTACCGGCTCCAAACCCGCTGAAAATACCCTTACCATCCGCATGGTCATGAATCATACCGGCGGATTCAATTTCGAGATCCCCACCAAGAGCCGTCGCGGCTGGCCCGCCATTTCTCTGCGTGATACCGCCAGAGAAGCTTCCGGTATACCTCTGCTCTTTGAACCGGGTACTGCCATGAAATACTCCAATACCGGTATCGATATCGGTGCGGCTGTTATTGAAGTTGTTACCGGCAAACCGTGGGATGTCTTCCTCAAAGAAAGAGTGCTTGACCCGCTGGGTATGACCGATACCACCTTCAACCCCACAGATGAGCAACTGGCCAGATCGATTCAGATGTTCGATGTCAAACCTGGGCAGGATGCGACTTTCCGTGCATTTCATGTCTCCATGCCTCTGCCGCATAACGGCCCGGATATCCATCCGTCTGCCGGGGCCGGATTGTGGACTACCGCCAATGACCAGTTGAAGTTTTACAAGATGCTGATGAATCTCGGTGTCGGTGATAACGGCGTGCGTATCTTACAGGAGGAAACCGTCCGCAATCTGCTGGCCACTTCCACCCGGCCGGAAGGTCTCGGCCACTACTCGCTGGGCTTGACAGTTGTGCCGAAAGATGGTCTTTTCGGTCACGGGGGAGCATGGGGAACCAGTTGTCTGGTCAATCCCGACAAGAAACAACTCACCTTGTGGGTCGTTCAGTTTGTCGGTGATCAGCGTCCTTTGAGTGCGGCCCGTCATGCGGCGGCGGCCAGATTTTTTGCCGTTGACTTCGATGCGGCGGCGGCGGATGCTTATACCGGCAGAACCGAATAATCGGTCGGTATTTCACATTTGAAATATATGCCGCATTAAAATCGGGGGAAGACAGCCTCTTTCAAAAAGGTTGTCTTCCCCCGCAACTCATTTTGTTTTATTCAGGAAAGTTTGATCGTGGCGATCTCCCACGGTTTGAGGCTTATTTCCGCCACACCGTTATTGACCGTGACCTTTTCCTGTGGATTTTCCAGCATATCGCACTTACTGACGGCAGTGACCTTTTCCGGTACTTTGATCCGGCATCTGCCGGCTGCCCCCTGATATTCAGCAAGACGCAAGATGGTATCCTGACCGTTTTCAGCCATTTTCACAGCGGCGATCCTGCCGTGGCCGTCAATTTTTTCCGGGAATTCCGGCAAGGTCACTTTGCCCGGCACGGTTTTTACTCCGACACTGTAAGCCGCCGCATCGTCAGTTACAGTACTTCGGGCAAAACTTTCCGCATAAGCAGTAAGCGCAAAGTCAAAAGCGTGTTCCCCCGTATCACGCATACCGTCAAAGTCCGTCATGACATACTCTTTCCACTCATGCAAAAAGGTGGGGATCACAGGACTGCGCAGTATTGACAGCAGCATCAATTCGCCATCATCAGTTTCTTCCCATTTGTACGATGGCGTTCCCCGATTAAACAGAGCAACAGAAACCTTGTCGCTCTGTGTACCACCCCAATTGACCACCGGCCAGTCGCCATTGGTGCCGTTGAGTGAGAAATCCGGGGTATAATATTCCCGTTTCAGTGTACCGAAAGGAATTTCACCATAGTTTTCTCCGGTAAACGGCATGGGAAATGCCACTCTTATACGGCTGTTGAATGAATCATAACGCTTGACGTGCAAATGGAAATCCACCAATTCGGAATTCGCCGCCAACGTGACTTCCAAGACAGCCTCAAAGGGATGAAAAGAGTCTTTACCGCATCCCGACACACGGATATTGAAAAAAAGTGACTGGCGTGAAACGAGTTTTTCCATCCGATCAAAGGTCGTCACCACGTTTGCTGAACGTGCCTGAAACGCCGTAAGCGTTGCCCATGGGGAACCTTCATCACTTTCAAATATGATCTCTGCCGGACGGTACTGTGCGGCTTTACTGATGCATCTATCCAGTTTCAGGTCAAAAATTTCCAGCAATCCATGCTCATCGGCAACGATCCGGAAGCGATGATTGCTGATAACTTTTGCTTCACTTACTTCCATTTCGGGCAAAGCGGCAATCTCAAAATTGCACACCTTTGCCGAAAACGGAGCGACATCTTTCACCGAAAATGTGACCTTGCAACCGTTTTCCGCACACTCAACTTTTTGCACCGGCAAATCATTTCCCTCATCATCGGAAATTTTGAACCACTGCTTTTCATTGAGCGGCAGGGTGACTTGAGCCATGCCGGTAAACGGGGCAGACTGCAAATTGAGAATGGTGAATTTCTCCCGGTCACCGGCGGTCAGATTTTTCAGGGCCGCCTGATAATTATCTGCCAGCATCCGGTCAATCACGGTGCTGATATTGCGCAACTCCTGATACGGAGCATCCACGACAGTACCGGTAACAGAGTCGTGAAACAAGGTCTGAAAAAGTTTTTGCCAGATAACTTCGATCTTTTCTGCCGGATAACGCAAGCCGTTTTGACTGGCGGCCCAAAGCAGAACTTCCAATGCAAGTAATTCATTTTCCTGACGGCGGCAAGTCTGTTTGAGTTTAATCCTGCTGACATAGCACCCGGTAGATGCCGGATTTAATTCGCATGAGTGATAAACTCCCGGAGTTTCAGCAGCGAATTCCGGAATATACTTATTCTGATCATCATGCAGAGTAAATTCAGTGTCAAATTTTTCCTGCATGGCTTTGAACCACTCTTTTATTTTCATATTGGGAAGCAATTCTTCCGGCAGAAATACGACTTCGCCGACTTCCATATCCGGATCGATCGAGTCAATTTCCGGAGGTTCAACCAAACGCAAAGTCATTCCGGTTGCATCGCATTTTTGACAACCGTTGCCGTTGCAATATTCACACGGGGGCAGTTTATGTGCGCCGTATGCCCGTCCCGCCTCCGGAAGATCGGCCGAAAATATTTCCGTATCATCCAAACCTTTCCATATCTGTTTGTCAGGTTCGACATAGGTGAGCCGGGCAGTACGTTTGAAGCCGCACTTTTTCATGATTTGCGGCATTTGGGCACTGTTGCCGAATGCATCGAGCCTCACTGCCGTAAAACTGCGGCGGCCGAAAGCTTTTTCGGCATACTTTATACCGTAAAGGTAGTTTCTCACCAATGTTTCACCGAGAACCATATTGGAATCGATGATATTATCGCCCGTACCGGAAATCACAAATCTGCCGGCATCACAAAGGGCTTTCAGAGGAGCATGATATTCCGGATGACGCTGTAAAACGCCTCGCAGTACGGCGGCGGATTCCACCTCAAATTTGTATTCAGGAAATTCAGCGGCAATATCAATATTGCGTTTGATATACTGATCGTGGATTGCACTGTAAGGAGCAAAACGCTTGCCCTTGAAAGTCAATGCTTCATTCAATCCGCGCCGCCAGAAAAGGTCAAAGTGGTTATTGACCATAACAAGCCGTTTTTTGCGTTTAATGCTCATAAAATCATTTTACCAGATTATTTTTCCTGATTTCTGCAATGACCTCATCGACTTGGCAGAATGCCAGCGAAGTTACCGTATCTGCACAACCGTAATAAATGGCGATCCGGCCGGTGGCCGCATCAGTCAATGCCGCACACGGGAAACAGACGTTGGGCGTATCTCCCACGCACTCATAGAGTTTTTGTGGAGAAAGCAAATAATAATTGCTCCGGGCAATAACCTTTGCCGGATCATCCAGATCCAATAATGCCGCTCCGATGCTGTAACTGTATCCGCAGCAGCTTTGCAAAACTCCATGGTAAAACAACAGCCATCCTTCGCTGGTTTCAATGGGAATGGGACCCGCCCCGACTTTGAGCGACTGCCAACCGCTGGTCACTGAAGTACCGAAAACGTGGCGATGTTTTCCCCAATAAACCAGATCTTTGCTCGATGAGAGGAAAATATCGCCGAATGCCGTTTGACCGCAGTCACTCGGACGGCTCAACATCATATATTCACCATTGATCTTGCGCGGGAAAAGCACTCCGTTGCGGTTGTGCGGCAGAAACGCATTTTCCATCTGATAGAAATCTTTGAAGTCAAAAGTGTAGCCCAGACCGATGGTCGGTCCGTAGAATCCGTTGCACCAAACGATGTAATAGCGGTCTTCCAGATAGCAGACCCGCGGATCGTAAGCAAAACTGTACTGCCAGTCATTGGGCGGCGGATCGATGAAAGCGATCGGCTCCTCATTGATCTGCCAATTGACCGCATCTTTGCTGAATCCGGCATGGATCTGCATTCTGCGTGATTTGCTGTCACAGCGGAATACCCCGGCAAATCCGTCGCCGTAAGGCACGACGGCGGAGTTGAATATACTGTTGGAGCAGGCAATGGCATCACGTTTGATCACCGGATTGCCGGTATAACGCCACATCACATCCTTGCAATCCGCCGGACGCTCCTCCCAAGGAATATTGGGCAGATCCTGCCCGATGATTTTCACACTCATTTCAATCAATCCTCCAAGATAAAGTATTTGAAAAGATATGCCGATTTACCGTCGGCCACGCCGCCGGAAAACTCCAGCCACCGCAAAGTTTCATTGGTGTTGTCAGTTTCAAATACCACGAAACCGCCGCGGAAAACGCCGCCGTTGCCCGGAGTACTCATGCCCAGCGCTTTCCACGGCAGAGCCACCCGGTAGATGGTTTTATTGTTTTCACGGACCACCTCACATTTGATTTTGTCCGTATCCTGACACACTTCCGGCTGCCATGAACTTGACCACTGGCCCCGGTTGCCGATCATACAGAAGTTGTATTCAGCAGTTTCTTTGCCGTAACTTGCTCCGGGCAGGCAGAAACTCTGACCGTGAGTGGCAAACTGGATGCTGTCACCGTTGTACGCCAGATTGGCGGTAGGGCCGGGGCAGTGTTTGTCATCGGTCACATCAAAGCCCAGATAGAGGTATTCAGCATCGTAGGACGCACTGAACCGGGCGGAAATATCGGCATCGCCGCGATAGATCTGGGCATTGGCGATATCCACCGGCCGCAGGGCATCAAGACCGAGGAAAACCGCTTGGCTCATATCCATCGGCTGCCCCGGGGCCTGACGGCGTACCCTCATAATTTCCAGCAGTTGATTTCCGGAAACTTTCACGCCCCGGTCGCTGGTCACAGTAACTGCGATCTGGAAGCGGCCGCTGCCGGTAAACGGGATCATCAGATCCACTTTGCCATTGATCGGTATCCGTGGCACGGGACGGGTAACTGTTTCATTGATATTCTCACCGGTGACCGTCACTTCCGCCGTACCGTTGAAGGGCAGGAAAATGCTGTTGGCGATGGTGATTTTCAAATTTCTTGAATCTCCCGGGGCGATGGTGATCTCCACCGGCGGCACGGAAAATTCCGCCTGACGCAAAGCGGCTTTGACCTTATCCATATCTTCGGCGGCAAATTCCAGATGCACCGGGTGACGGCTGACGGTAAAGGTGACTTTGCCGTTTTTATCCGGACGGGCCAGCGGATGACCGAACATATTCTGCACTTCCAGACCATCGACCGGTGAAGTCAATGTCACTTCGATGCTCTTTTCGCTCTTGGAGTTCCAGAGGGTGATCACGCCGTTGCGCGGATTGATGAAGCAATACTCCGAAATGGCATTGGCGAGCAGATCTTCAGAAATCATCCGGGCATCTTTGAGGATCCTGGCACACTGGGCAAAAGTTGCCGCCGCCGGCCACGGTGTATAGTTGCTGCCGTCACGCAAAAATCCGTAACGGAAACGCAGCGGCGGTTCATCATTGTTGTAGGTGCAGTACCAGTTGACGATCTCTGCACCGCCGGCTTTGGAAAGCAGTATCGCCCGTTGCACGATCGCCGCAAAGGTATTGGCATAAGTGCTGTCGCAACTGACCGTTTTATCCATGGCAAAGCCCAGTTCGCCGTTGCCGTGTCTGATTGCCGGATTGATACCATCCAGCACCCGGCGGGTACGCTGCAAACTTTCTTTGATGGCACAGTTTTCCGGTTCCGTCCATTTGCCGCGCGGACCGATGCTGCGGTTGCCGGTATACGGGTGCATATCCACCGAATAGAGATATTCGTGGCACTGGGGCAGAACCATTTGCAAAAAGTTCATCGCCGCCGCTGAAGATATGCCGCAACCGGAGATCCGGACATCGGGCAGAGCCCGTCTGGCGCCGATGGCAAAGTGTTTGGTATAGTTGGCCACATGTCTTGCGGCAGTCTGATCATCCCAGTTTTGGGTCGCCCGCCATGAAAGGTCGGATTCACCGAGCAGCTCATACCAGAATACTCTGCCTTTGAAGTAGTTGGCCAGGTAAGTCGCAAAATTTTCCAGATCGGCGAAGTCGCGCGGCGGATAATTGCGCGGCACTTTGGCATCTTTCGGCGCGGAAGTCGCCCATGCGGGTGTGCCGCCGCAGCCGAGGCGGACGACCAGATTTTTGGAAAGCGCATAATTCACTGCAATATCAGCTTTCTGAAAAAGCGACATATCGAAACGGCCCTTTTCCGGTTCGGCACGGTCCCAGCTGGTAACTCTGGTGGAAACAGTGACCCATTCGCCGCCGAGCAGATGGAGTATTTCCAACTCCGTAAGGCTGTTTTCGACCCGTGAACCGAGGAAGAATTTTTCGCAGGGGATCGCCGGTGCGGCAACGATGAAGTAGGTTGTCTGCGGCGGGATGGAAGGATCAGAGAAACTGACCGTATACCGGTAATAACCCAATTCTCCGGGGACCTGACCGATGGGCAGTCGGGTGACTTTGCCCGGTTCGATGGTCACATCGGCAGTCGCCCGTGAGAACTCCTTTTCCGGGCAGAGTGAGTGGATTACTGCCGTCGCTTTGAAACTTCTGGCTGTGGCAGAAGAAAATCCGCAGGTGAAAAATTTGTTTTCACCTTTGATGAAAATATTTCCCGGATTGGGGGCATTGAATGAACAGGCAAATTCCGGTGCGGAATAATTTTCCGGATTGCTCCCTTTTACCAGTTGCACACCATCGAGCCAGAGGGCTTTCTGACTGCTTTCGGCATCAAATGTGATGTACCAGATCTCTTGTTCGGCGGCAAAAAAACTTGCCGGCAAAGTGATCTGATACCTCTGCCATTGAGTGCCTGCATTGACTCTTCTTTCGATACGGTGCCAGGTGCCGCGGATGAAACGCAGTTTCACCGGTTGATTTTCGGTTTCTCCTTTGAGCCACACGGAAAACGTATAAGTGTCTTTATCCAGAGCGATACCGCCGCTGCTGAGGTTGTCACAGATCAGACTTGAGCCGTAAGGTGCGGAAAGTTTCAGACTTTTCTGACCGAATTTGGCAGTGGAATCATCCAATTCCCACTTTCCCTGCGGCATCCAGAAGCCCAAACCGGTCTCAAATGAGGTATCACCGGGAAAAAAATTGGCGGAGACCGCCAATTCTTTCCATTTGATTTTGATTACTGATTTGCCCGGTAAATTCGGCCCGAGCATGTAACCGCGTACATTGGCTGAACCGTGCTTGCGCAGATCATGGAAGTGCCAGCTTGACGGTTGACACTGTATGGAAATATTGCTTTCCGGGAAGTTCAAACCGCTGAACCGGGTGGATAGATTCCAATTCATCTTCTGCGGATTGGCTTCGATTTTGCCATCGGGCGTGCGGTCGCTGGAAAAGGTGCTGCCCAACGGGAATGCCGGATCCAGAAGCATCGTGAATCCTGCTTTCATCGTTGAGGGGATCTTTTCCGTAAATTCATTTTCAATGGTCAATTCGCCATCTTTGAATGTGATCGTTTTACGGTAGCCCGGAACACCCTCTTTTTTGCAGGTGATCACTGCCGTGAAAACGCCGTTTTCCTCATTGAAATCGAGAACTACCGGTTCTCTGGTCCACTCGGTCGAGTAGAGAAATTTACCATTCTGACTGACGCTGACGTGGTCTTTTTTAATGAATGGCTTGCCATTGAGCAGCATCTGCACTTCCCCGGCGGCATTGATGATCAATTCGGCTTCACCGAATTTCACCCGGTGTTCGTTGAGGACTCCCTCAACCGCCGCCAGTGACCACGTGAAGATCAAGGCGGCAAAAAGTAAAATTTTACGCATTTATATATTCCCCTTATGGTTGCGGAATATTCATATAAGTACTTTTGTCGGCGTTATTATCCATCTTGGGCTTGGTGAAACTTTCCACATGGTAATCGAGGAAAAGTGCATTGCCTTGCGTGAATCCGGCATGATGGAAGCCGATCCGCGGGGTGTATTGGCTTGCCCCCAGAGTACTGCGTCCACTGTCTCCCCCGTCAGCCTCAGCTCCATTTTTTTGATCAGCAACGAGAATTTTTCCGGTATAAGAAACTAAAGATGAGGTGTTGAATGAATTTTTACCGTAATTGATGAATACATTCATTCCGTAATTATAATAACGGGTGTCAGTCGGTGCCCCGCCCTCACCATCCGGGTTGCGGGGACAGATGGTCGGCAGACTGGCAGTACCCTTTTTCGGTGCGGCAGTAATGCCCAGATAGTTGGGGATGGCATCCAAACTGGTCCATTGTTTGCTATAACCGCTGCCATTCCACGAACGCGGATACCAACCGTCATAATCTTCAGTATACATGTTAAAGGCATTGCCGATCTGTTTGAGATTGTTGACACAAGTTGCGGTGTAGCCGCGTTCCCGGGCTGAATTGAGAGCGGGCAGCAAAATAGCCGCCAGAATGGCGATGATCGCAATTACCACCAGCAACTCGATCAGGGTGAAGCCGTACGGCTTCTGATTCAGTGAATCAGAATGTCTTTTCTTTGTCATAATCTTACCTCCATTTTTGGTTGGTTGAAATACTTTATACTATTATACCGATTCATCCGGCAGATTTTTTTAATCAGCCCGTTTTACTCGCCGCTTATGGCGGCGACCAACGTTCCGCCGTTGGATCACGTCCGGGTAGCACCCGGTGGCAGATTTTTTTATTTTTTTAATAATCAGCCCGTTTTACTGCCTTACGCTCAAGTGTC
>JAZNEV010000054.1:0-33579 GCA_045588835.1 Victivallaceae bacterium | reverse complement strand
CGGTCAGAAATACGCCCTTATGAAACTCGGTCTGTGTTCATCTGCTTACACTATCGCCCAGGAGATGAGTACGCTTACCGGTGAAGCGAAAAAACGCATCGAAACCGCTTTGGAAAACCTCAAAGAGGAACTTGACTGAACATGAATGTGATGGATATGTTTTCCCTCAAGGGAAAAGTTGCTCTGGTGACCGGTGCCGGAAACCGCATCGGTTACGGGGCTCAATGTGCGGAAGCTCTTTATGAAGCCGGTGCTGAAGTTTATATCGCCAGCAGAAATCTGGATAAACTCAATGCCTTTGCCGCCGATCATCCGGGAATGAAGGTCCTTCAGCTTGATTTGGAAGATGAAGAACAGGTAAAAAACATCATCCCGCAAATCATTGCCGAATCCGGCAAATTGGATATTCTGGTCAATAATGCCGTAGCCCGTACCGCACTTGCCCGATGGGATTTGCCGATGGCTGAATTTGACAGAAGTTTCCATGCCAATGCATCTGCCCTTTTTCTGCTGACCCGGCTTGCCGCCGGAGCGATGAAACAAAATGGCGGCAGTATTATAAATATCGGTTCCTATATGGGCATGTGCGGTTTGGATCATGCCAATTATGACGGTACAGGAATGCAAACTGACGTGGACATATGGCCCAGTCCGGCTTATCATTATGAAAAGGGCGGTATGCTCAATTTCACCCGCTGGGCGGCAAGCATTCTGGGCAAATACAATATACGGGTGAATTGTGTTACTCTGATCGGCCTGGAACCGCTCGACGGCAACCGCAATCAATTTCACCGTCAGCACGCCGCCCGGACTTTGCTCAACCGCTGTTGCGGAAATGAGGATCTTAAAGGCGGCATTGTCTATCTGGCAAGTAAAGCTGCCGATTTTGTCACCGGAACCAATTTGATCATCGACGGAGGATATACTGCAATATGAATTATTCCGCTCTGATGCTCGGCACGGTGCAATTCGGGATGGATTACGGAGTGGCAAACACTCACGGCAAACCCGGTTATGATACCGTAAAAACTATTCTGAAAGAAGCCTTTGACGGCGGTGTAAATGCTCTGGATACCGCCCCGGAATACGGAAACAGTGAGGAGGTTATCGGTACTGCGCTGAATGAATTGGGATTGCTGAATAAATTCAACACTGTCACAAAAATTCCGGCGATCCCCAAAGATTGCGATCCGGAAAAATTCATTGAGGAGTCTTTGAAATCCTCTTTGAAGCGTTTGCGGCAGGAGATCATTTCCGCCGCATTGATCCATGTGGAAGCTGACGGCATCTATCTGGATATTCTCAAAAGCATGAAAGACAAAGGTCTGATCAAAGCTGCCGGCATATCGCTCAATACACTAACTCACAAAGATGACGGAGAAAATGCCGATTGTCTGCAAATACCATGCAGTATTCTGGATCACCGTTTTGACCACTGTTTTGATCACGGCAACCGTCATTGCTTCATCCGGGGAGCATACCTGCAGGGAATGCTGCTTATGCCGGAAAAAGGCGTCTTTGTCAGCGAGATCCTTGAAAAGCGGCGGAAACTGGAAAAACTTGGGATCCCGATGGCAGAACTTGCATTGCGCTATCTCTTTGCCAAACCGGGCAGCAAAAGCGTACTTACCGGCGTGGAAACCTGTGAACAACTGCGGGAGAATCTGCGGATATCCCAACTGCCGCCGCTTTCAGATGATGAATCAAGCGAGGTGGAAAAGATCGTTTTCCCGCCATTACCGGAGATCTGCGTTTCCCCGTGGATGTGGAAGTGTTATAAAGAACTGCACCATATCGGACCGTAAACACGCTCCGCACAACCGGTACAAATTCATTGGGGTGCTTTTTTACATCTGCCGGCCAACTGCATAACGGTCAATGCTTACGATCTGACCGTTATGCAGTTTTTCTGAAAATTTCCGGATCACCGTAAAATGCCGCCCTTCAGACGGCACGAAAGCACCACCGCCGGACAGGCATTTTACCGGAATTTTGGGAAATAATCAAATCTTTTCGCCGAGGAAACGCAGAAGATTACGGGAAACGGAATTGCGGAACACCTGATTCTGATCCGGCCGCGGCAATCCTTGATTATCAAAAGATTCCTCAAGGAAGTATCCTTTAAAGTTCTGCACCTCGTCATTCAATTCCGCAAAAGTTTTACGGTCAAATTCCAGAGTGTATTTCGCCCACGGTGCATTGTAGGTATGCACATTGGTATCCACACCGAAGATCAATGAATCACTCAAATCATAGCCCAGCAATGCAAACTTGCGGAATACATCCTTGCGGTAAATATCCGGAGTCCCCGGACAGTCGTCAATAAAGAAATCCACTTTCTTGTTGAATGTGCCCCCGCCGTTACGTAATTTACCGAAAAGGGCAATACATTCATCTGTCCACGGCCACGAAATATGTGCCAACGAAAAACGGATACCCGGCACTTCCAGCATACACTCAAATTCGCACGGCCGGTTGTACTTGCCGGAATCCAGACCATCCCATAAAATACCCGAATGGAAAAGGATCGGCAGATCGTACTTCAAAGCCTCCTTATAAACCGGCAGACCGGCAGACGGATAGTGGTGCGAACAAATTATTTTCAATGCCCGCATCCCCATTTCCTTTGCCATTTTCACCTGTTCCACGGCATCCTTTTCCAATACGTCGATCCAGAAACAGGGATAGAAATTCTTTCCGCATTTTTCGCAGAAATCCCGCACGCCGATCATCCGCTCTTTCGCCGGGATATTTGCCCCGTGAGCATCGGGCAATCCGGCCGGAGCGACACTGAGAACCAGACCGCCGTCGATCCCCGCACTGTGGATACGATCCAAAAAATCCGGCACATTTACGGGCCGGTCAGCCATGTGGATATGGCCGTCATATACCAATTCGCTCATTTTTCTTTCTCCTTACTGGTTTGTAAACAGATCGCCGCGGATAATCCGCCGGCACTTTCCACTGAAACTTTTATCCCACCGGCTTCATCCGTACTGCGGATGACCGCCAGCAGCGAGCCATTGAATGTATACATTTCTGAAGCACTCTCTTTTTCATGGCTTGCCGGATCCCCGGAACACAAACCGGCCAACTCCCCTGCCCCGGTGACGGTGACCGACAGCAATTCATCGGCATCCGGAACAAATGTGCCGTTGGCATCCACCACATCGATACGCAGAAATGCGATATCTTCGCCGTCGGCTTTGAGCAGTTCCCGGTCGGCACTTATCCGCAATTCAGCGGCTTTGCCCGGGGTACGCAGAATCCGGCGGCACACCTCTCTGCCATCTTTACTGCCGATCGCCAGAACTTCACCTTTTTCAAACGGGATATGCCAATTCATATAGGGGAAAGTCGAACCGCGCTGCAAATACTCCGGAAAACCATCCACCTCTCTGCCATTGATAAAGACCTGCACATGATCGCAGTTGGAAAAACAGCACAACTCCACCATCGTTCCCGTCGGCACATCGTGATTCCACGGCGGAAAGATGTGAAGCACCGGCTCACAAGTCCAGAGTTTCTTGTAGTAATAGTACACATCTTTGGGGAAACGGCAGATATCCAGAACCCCGAATTGGCTGGTCACAATGGGCCAGCCGCAACTTTCACCCCGGTATTCGATCGCCGACCACATCAAACCGCCGGCCAGATAGTTCCGGGGCATGATGTGACTCCATTCCTTGATATGGGCATTGATCAGATCCTGTTCCGTAGCCCGGCAGCCGTTGCGGGGGAACACCCGGCCGTCACCGAGAGTTTCGATCTCCCCGCTCGCACTTTCCGCCTGATAAACGCCCCTGGCCCCTCTGCCGGAGGCAAATTCGCTGATAACCATGCACCGCTCCGGATAATCCCGGTGATCCCGCTCATCGATCCCCATACCGCCGCCATTGTAGCCTACCACATCGGTCACCATGGCAAAACCATTGGCGTTGGCATCGGCGTTGCCCTCCAGCCCGACGGCGGTCGGGCGGAACGGATCAAGTTTTTTACAATGGTCGTGCAGTTCCTGCAACTTTTCAGTCAGGTGACGGTTGCCGTTTTCCGCCCCGCCGATATTGGCCAGCGACCACAGAATTATTGACGGATGGTTGCGGTCACGCCGGATCAAAGCGGTCAAATCATCAATGCCGCCGCGGTCGGTATGCAGATTGCGGGTCTCCGCCCAGAAGAGCATCCCCAGACGGTCACACGCTTCCATGAGAGCCGGAGCGGCCGGATTGTGGGATGAACGGATGATATTGCACCCCATTTCCTTGAGAACTTCCACATTCTTTTCATGGGCCCGGTCGGGCAGAGCGGTTCCCAGACCGCCGAAATCATGATGGATATTGCCGCCGCACAACTGCAGATGGCGGCCGTTGAGGAAAAAGCCCCGATCAGGAGTAAATTCAAAAAAGCGGATCCCGAATGGCACTGTAATTTCATCACTTCCGGCGACGCTGTCAACTTTTATCCGCGCATGATAAAGCCGGGGGGAATCCACATCCCACAATTCCGGATTATCTGTTGAAATGGTGAATTTTTCCACTGACACTGTGCCGGGAGCGAGCGAAATTTCTTTTGATAGTGAAGAAATGACACCTCCACCCGGAGCGGAAACTTCGACGGTGACTTTGGCGGTGGTTGCATCGGCGGCGGCATTGCATATTTCCGCAGAAACTTCCACGACCGCCTGTTCCGGAGAAACTTCCGGGGTATCGACCGCCACGCCCCACGGTGCGAGGTGACAGGCAGGTTTGACCATCAGCCAGACATGGCGGTAAATGCCTGCGCCCTCATACCACCAGCCCTGCATTCTTTCAGCGGAAACCGGCATTTGCAATTCCACGGAATTTTTTCCGGCGGCGAAAGAGGTTATATCGTAAACTTTTCCGGTGTAGCCGGAGTGGTTCTCCCCGGCCCATTCTCCATCGACATAAAGAGAACTTTCGCCGAAAACACCGTCAAACTCCAGAAAGATCCTCTGACCGTCAAAAAGTTGCGGTATATCCAGAATTTTGCGGTATTCCCCGGTACCGCGGGGCAAATATGAATCGTGGCGGTACTCCAGATGGCTTTCTTCCCAAACAGCATCGATACAGTTGTTTTCAGAAAAATCCCCTTCGATCGCCCAGTCGTGGGGCAGATTCAATACTCTCCACGCACTTTCAGCCTCCCCGGTCCGGCGGAATGACCAGAATTTATTTATTTTGCATCTCATTGCTGAAAAACCTCATATTTACCGGAATATATAAAATCCGGACTTAATATATCCCGATTATGAGAAAATTCCAGTTGATTCAACGCGGGCGGCCGGGGAAATTGCCGATTTCCACGATTTTTCCGCCAGCTTGGGAGCAAACTTATTCCACCCGGCTTTGCGGAACGCAGTTCTGTTCTGCATAAAAAAGCGCGCCTGGAAAGGCGCGCTGCATCTTTACGGCATCAAACGGTCAGATCAGTAACCATCTGACGGCTCGACAGCAAACCAGTGACGCATAACTTCAAATTCGCCCTTGCTCACACCTTCGACATGGCCGTCAACAAACAGATTGTTGCTGGTGTCGTTGTGGCGTCTGTCAACCCAGTTATTGTTGGTAGTGGGCGTAAATCCGCCGTTATTTCCTTTTACATTATTCTTCGTCGTATCGACAAATTTCGGAATATTGATGACGTATGCCGGTTGATCAACTGCCTGATGCTGTGCATCCATAAAAGCGAATACGGCAGATGGATTTTCCACTTTGGCATACGGAATATAAAATTTGAAATGAGCATTGGAGTGCGGAAACAAATTCACCGAAACCGACCCGTAACTGCTATTCCAGTGTTTCGTAGCTGAACCGGCATCAGAAGGACAGACAAAAGCATTATTCAAAGAGTGTACCTCGGCATTGTATTGCGGGGTGATTCCGATGTAGGGAGCAATTTTAGCGTACGCACTTCTATTCATTCCGGAAGCATCAAAGCTCACCCAGTTTGTCATCTGGCATCCATTGTTGTCATCGGTATACATCGACAAAGCGGTACCGATTTGTTTGAGGTTGTTCACACAGCTGGCAGTACGGCCGCGCTCACGGGCGGAGTTGAGGGCCGGGAGCAAAATCGCCGCCAAGATGGCGATAATTGCAATGACTACGAGCAGTTCAATAAGAGTAAAACAGAACTGTTTTACTCCGGCATGCCGGAACATAATGGATTGCATTTTTTTCATTTTTCTTTCCCTTCTTTGTTATATCGGGTTTATTGATGCACGCCATAACTTTTTTCACTGGAAATCAACAATACAGCCGTACTGCGGGGCTGCATATTTATATGGAAACCATTCGTTGAATCGCCGCCCGGCACGATACGCGGCTGCCGGCCGTTGCAATAGTTGTACTGAAACGCCTGCGATGCCTGCGGCAGAGGATAACGGTATTTTGCCGCACCGCCGCCGGAAGATACCTTGTCACCCATTTGAATACTGGGCATGACCACTTCAAACATCTGTTCGCAATCACTGATGTTGACCAGTACCACGGCGATGGATGCATTGTCACACTGCCATACGGAATTGAGTACTGCGGGCATCGTAAATTCCGTACCTGCCATATCGTTCCATGCCCGTGCCCAGCGTACTTTTTTCTCCGGCACATCAAGGGTCAGAGGACGGAGCATCTTACCGGCAGAAAGGTAGATACTGTGATCGCTCCAGGCCCAGGCCATATCCCGGACAAATTCAGCTATCTGCGGTGCCGCAGTGCGGATAACGCTCCACGGAATGCGCGACCAGCCGAATTGCATACCCATCACAAACTGTTCGGCATGTTTGCTCTCTATGGCTCCGGCAAAAGCAGGATCATCCAATTCCTGCGCAAAAGTATAGCGACCGTAACACATCACATAATCATGGTATACTGCCGAAAAAAGCGGCTTGGTGTACGGGGAATTGTTGTTACCCACCAATAAGGTATCCACATTGCCCATCAACGGTTCTCCGCCGCCCTCGCTGGCAAAAACCGGAACATCCTTGAATTCAGCGGTTTCTGCTTTCATACCGCCGATCAGAGTATTCCACGAAACACAGAACTGCTCCGGATCTCCCGGTATATGTCCATGGTTCCCGGCACAGCAGGTGTATGCCGGACTCATACCTATTTCGTCAAAATAAACTCCGGCAACATCAGTTTCCAGCATCCGCATACCGACCAGTGAAGTGATTCTGCGCCAGCACGGAGACGCCGGACACATCTCTGCCAGCACGTGCCCGTTACACGACCACTCCTGCGCATGAATGTCGCCTTTTTCATTGATTTGCACGGCAGAAGTTTTAAGATAATCCCAATCCGGCTGATTCATGTCGGCAGAGAAAAAGTTGAGATAGGGGATCACTTTGATGCCGGCATCCTTCAATTTTTTCAATTCAGAATGAAAATCCGGAACCACCGGAAAGAAGAACGGCAGATTACTGTCAAATGAGGCCTTTTGTGACATATAATAATGGATCATTTGCGGAACACCGAAATATTCGGCATCAGCGATCAAATCTTCGGCCTGATGTCCCACGCCCCGGTGCATACGCAACGGAATCATGGGCGTTTCCAGCAGCCACTGCGGACTTTTTTTACCGTGTTCCAAAGCACCATTGGCCGTCCAGGGAGCGGTCAGGGCAAATTTACGGTAACGCTGTGCCGCATCGAACCAGTCGCCCTCATTTAACGCCAATATCCACGGAAAACTTTTCACTTCCACACCCGGCGTATCGGGGCAATGCCAATGAGGTGAAACTGTCAGAACTTTATTTTCCCGATCGCATCCCAGACAAAATGCCTTTACCAAAGCCGCCGGATCATGCGCTCCGCAATAGGCAAGAATGCCGTTTTTTTCCAGCGCAAAAAACTGCATACAAAAGTTTCCGTGGGGATAATGACGGGATTGCAGACGCGGAACAAATAAATGACTTTTTCCGATCTCAAGAGTTTTCAACGGATCCGGATAAACCGTACCGGCATCCTCCGGCAGAATCAGTTTACACGCCTCACTCCCGGTCAACTGCCACGCAAAATGCGGGAAATGCACTTCCCGTACCGAATAACTGCCGGCAAGCTGATCGACGGAGATACGCAATTCAAAAGCATCTTCGCCGGATTTTTCCACGCTCACCGTCACCCGGCAGAACTCTCCGCAAAGCCACCGCATCAAAAGTGCATGGTCCAACAATTCAGTTTCCGGCATGCTGTCGGAAATCAATTCAGTAATTCCGCCGTCACGGTCAAGCAATTCGATTTTCCACAAAAGCACATTGCCGCAGGCAAATTGTTCATCCGAACCGTGCCGCAGAGTATTGAGCGCAAAAATTCCCTCATTCAATGCAAATCCGATTTTTGCAAGATTGTTTTCAAAGAACAACTGCATTACTTTACCTCCAAAATGTTACTGTCCACATAGCATTGATGATGGCCGGGCAATTCCGGATCATGCGCATAGAATATCACGATATAATTCCCGCTGGCCGGATCTTTAACGATGGCCTGCAGACCGCCGGTGGCACTGTTGGCGGGAGTTCCGTCTGTCCGGGTGTAATACGGCATACCGGCAAAGGTGAAATTTTCACCGTCAGCAGAATAGAAAAAATTCACCGTACGGATAACCGGTTTGGCATAACGGTTGCCTGCAACCATCAGAAAACCGCCGTTATCCAGTTTGATGATCGCCGGGTAAAGACCGGGAATGTCTGTTTCGACCGGATCACTCCAGGTTTTGCCGCAATCAGTAGAGACAACTTTCCACAAATAGCAGCGCGGACGGCTGTCAATGCGGGCAAACGCAACCAATGTGCCGTCGTCCTTGAGCAGCAGGTCTGTCTCGTTGAAATTGTACGGCCTTTCTCCCGGAGCCGGATCATCTCTGAAAATTCTTTCAAAACTGCCCCACGTTTTACCCTTGTCGGTACTGCGGAAAATGCCCGCGCCATATACTTCGCCGGGTCTGCTGGCACGCTTGGGATAACCGTAACCGGGGATGACCCAGTCTCCATTGGGTAATTCAATAATCTTGCCGGTCAGAGAAAAGATTGCTCCGGAAGGGGTCGCAAGTTTCTGTACCGGAACATATTCTTTACCGTCAACCGATCTGAATATCTCAATAGATGAACTCCGCCAGCCGAAAACCGCCCTGCGGTCACTGCTCGCATGGGTCATTGTGGTGACCGTCAGATAAATCGAGTTATCCGGAGCATTATGCAAAGTAAGCGAGATACCCTCCCGGTCATTTTTACCGGAAAATACTTTTTCCGGAGCCCCCCATGTTTTGCCGCCATCAGTGGATCGGACAATATAAGCTTTACATGAAGGACCGATATCCCCGCGATCCTGAAAAGCCGCAAGGATATCTCCATTGGGAGCAACTGCCAATCCGGTCGGACTCATCGCATCCGTAATGGTATCATTGACCACCTGGCTGCTGACGACTCTTACCGTTACTTTTTCCGGCGCGGCCCACACCGATGCACTCAATGCAAGTGCCGCAGTCATGCAGAAAACAATTTTCATTTTTGAAATTCCCTTTCTTTTGAAAAAGTTAAAAGGCTCATTATATATCCGACTGCCAAAGTGGCAATCAAACCGAATACCGCATACCACATAAAATTGATTTTGACCACATCGTAAAAATTCAATGCCCATGAACCGGCGGTGGCAATGAATCCGGCGATCCCGCCGGCAACCGCTCCGGTGACATTGGTTCGTCTGGTAAATATACCCAGCATAAATATTCCCCCCAAAGGCGCGCTTAAAAGCGATGCCAGCACCTGGGATACTTCCACGATCGAATTTCCGACATGCATGACAAAAAATGCCAGAATCACGGCCAGAACTCCCCACGCCAGCGTAACACAGCGGCTGATCGCCACATAACTTTTCCCCCTCAACTTTATTTTAGCAATTTTTTCATATACATCGACCATAAAAAGCGAAGTAAGACTGTGCAGTACCACACTTATAGTACTCATACCGGCAGCCAGAATCGCCGCCAGCAATATTCCCGCCACCCCCGGCGGCAGATAATGACCGATAAAATATGGAAACGCTTTATCCGGAACCCCGGCGATTTCCGGCGGCAAAGAAGCTTTTGTATGAAAAAATCCGTACAGGCACGCTCCGATAAAATAAAGTACCAATACGATCGGCATCCCGAAAATCGTGGAGAAAAGATAACCGCGCATGGAATCTTTAAGCGATTTGGCCGACAGCAATCTCTGCACCGATGATTGATCGCTGCAAGTGCCGGCGATCCCCATGAGCGTGCAATTCAAAAACAGCACCCAGACCGAAAGATTATCCAGACGCAAATCGAAATCCCACGTTTTGGTCTTGCCGGCCAATTCTGCCGTCTGCCAGTAACTGCCGACATCTCCGCAGACAAAATAGATCACCACCCCGGCAATTCCCGCCACCATGACCACATACTGCATAACATCGCACCAGATCACCCCTTCCAGACCGCCGATCATGGTGTAAAAAGTCGTCAGCAAACCGAAAATCACAATGAACAATTCCACCGGCAAACCGGTTACTGAACTCAACGCCAATGAAGGAGTGAAAATCGACAACGACAGATAACCGAGTTTGGAGATCATGAATACCGCACTTGCCGCATAGCGCAATGCCGGACAAAAACGATCCTCCAGATATTTATAAACCGATACCAGTGAAAGTTTATACAGAAAAGGAACTACCAGAAAAAACACTATCGGAATACTCAACAATCCCACAAACAGTGTCGGCAGATAACGCATATCATTGCCCATGACAAATCCCGGAGCCCCCAACAGACTTATCGCACTGAAACTTGCCGCCACTCCGGAAAGTGCCAGCGGGAACCAATGCATCTTTTTACCCGCCAGCATGAAATCCTCCTTGTTTTTTTGCCGCAAACCGACAAATAGCGGGATCAAAGCTGAAATCAGCAAATATCCGACGACAATAACGATGTCTGCAACTCTCATAAACTCCCCTTGATATATATTTTTTTGATTTTATTACTGATATTTATTTTTCCGCTTCCCAGAGTATTGCAGATGGATGATAACGCCGTTTCACATGATTGTACAACGCGATCAATCCGGATTCCGGAGATTTCAGTTTCAGGGCGTTGAGGATCTGTTCGTGTTCCATCTGGGCGGTGGCAAATATACTCCGGTGTGTTTCATCAGCGATTTGTTCTTTGGCAGTCGCGGTTCCCAACTTCATCTGGTAATATTCGGTCACTGCGATCAGCAATTCATTGCCGGAAACACGATTGAGTACATTATGGAATTCAATATCAACAGCAATAAATTCCACATTGTGCAGCACATCTTTTTGCAGTACCTGTCTGCCGGTATCGACGATCTTTTCCAATTCGAGCAGATCAGCATCGGTAATATTTCTTACCACCGATGGGAATGAGCCGAGTTCCATATTGTTACGCATCAGAATGATATCACCGGAATCTTTGGAAAGTGCAAAGAAAAACGGCAGCAAACGCCCAAATCCGGCCATCGGATTGATCTTTGCCAGACGGAAACCGCTGCCTTTGCCGGAGATCACAATCCCCATTCCTTTGAGATAACACATAGCCTCCCTGACCATCACCCGGGAAAAACCGTATTTCTCAACAAAGAAATCCGCAGAAGGCAGTAAATCACCTTCGCGTAATTTTTCAGTCCGGATATAACTGACGATCACAGTAAGCACCTGCTGGGCAATACTGGCATCTGCCGGGATACCATCAAAAGAGGAGTCAAATGAAACATTCATAGGGTACAAGTTCTTTTTATTTTGAATTAAGAGTATTACTCTACACGCATTCTATCTTAAAATAGCACCGTTTTTTTGAATTTAAAGCATCAAGAATAATATTTTTTGATTTTTTTTACTTCTGACGGTCGTCAAAGTAAACACGCGTTCATTTTTTAACGCGGGCGGCCGGGGAAATTATCGATTTCCACGATTTTTCCGGCTGGCATCTGCCCGGTACTGCACAATTTGCGGTAAGCCAAAGGCGTGACATTGAAGTATTTTTTGAAGTTGCGGTGCAAACTTGCCACATTCTCAAATCCGCACAATCCGGCAATATGCGCCACACTCTCATTGGAAAAACGCAGCCTTGCCGCCGCCAGACGCATCCGGTAGGCCAGATGCAGTTGCATGAATGTATAACCGGTCTCCTCCCGGACGGCATGGATGGTACGGGACTTGCTCAAATAAAGTTTGCGGGCAAGTTTTTCCAGTAAATCTTTGCGGTCGCAATATTCACCGATGAAGCGGTGGATGATCTCTTTGCGATTCATCTTTATCTGCTGCAACTGCTGCTTTTGCAGACGTATATCGTGGACGACCGTGATCGCCAACTGCCGCAAGGCTTCCATCACATATTCCGCCTTTTTCCAATCAAAAGCGGTTCCGGATGCACTCAAAACCTCACCATTGACCAATTGCGGCTGAAGCAACTGATACTGCCGGGGTGCCGTGACCGAACCGGCAAAAAGAATTCCCAATTGTTTGCCGCCATCGGTCAGCGGCATGGCCCACTCCAGCAAACCGCCGTGACAAATCTTGAAAACTCCGTCATGAAACTTCCAGATTTCCCGTTGCAAACAATCTATATCAAAATTCATGCACCGTTTCTCATCCCGGTTTTTTACACAGCGGCACAATTCGGCCTTGTGGGAAAAACGCTCCTGCGGCAGCATTTTACGGATGATGCCGGTCAGATCGTGTACCGCCACGGTAAGGCCGCTGAAGTACTCAAAACTTAAAATCGCTTTTTCCAGATCATTATGCATGATTTACCTCTTGTATATGTCTTACTCTAACACCGGATTTTATTTTGTCAACCTGTCATCCGGACAACATCCGGCAAAAAAATATCTTTTTTCTGTATGAAAAATATGATTCAGCATCTTTTGCAATATTTCCGGCATTGGCACTTATTGTTTTAAGCAGACTTTACGACTATATTTATCACCATGCAAAACAACGACTTTTGAGATAAAAAAAAATGAATTACATCAACTGTCAATTTGATAAAAACATCCCCTTGCTCCGGAATGCAGATGTGGTAGTGATCGGGGCCGGTCCATCCGGAATAAGTGCGGCAATAACCGCCGCAGAACTCGGTTGCAAAACTGTGCTGGTGGAAAAAAACGCCCTGCCCGGCGGCATGGCAGTCGCCGGAGAAGTTTCCCCTTTCATGCTCAATCACTTCGGAGAAATGAGCCTCGATCATCCGGTATATTCACGCTGGCTGGATATCATGCACAGTTACCTCTCAAATGCCAGCGCCCGATGGAGTGCCGAACACCTCGGCCCGAAGTGGGGCAAACTGTACATCAACAAAAATTATGCCGCTTTGAGTGCCGAGGATATGCTGGAAAACTCCGGAGTTGATACGCTCTATGAATACACCCTTTTTGATACGGTCACAGATAAAGAGAATATTCAGGCGGTCATTCTGCACTCCCGCAACGGATTATGTGCCGTTTCCGGAAAAATTTTCATCGATGCTTCCGGCGATGCACTCTTATCCGCTCAAGCCGGCTGCCCGGTAGCCGTCGGCAATGACGATGGATTATGCCAGCCGATGACCTGGTGTTTCAAAGTCGCCCCGGTGGATATTCCGGATGAAGACTTCTGGACCGGTCAGTGGCGTAAAGAAATACAGGAAGCATACCGCAAAGCCAAAGCCGACGGCACAGTCAGCTGTCCCAGAGAAAATATCCTGATGTTTCAATGTACCGGAGATTCGATGGTGCATTTCAACACCACCAGAGTCGTAATGCACGACCCGACCGATGCTGAAAGTTACCGTCAGGCCGGAAAAATCGCCCGTCAGCAGATCCGGGAATTGCTCGATTTTTTCCGAAAAAAAGTCCGGGGATTTGCCGATGCGGATATAATTTCCATGGGCCAGCAGCTCGGAATCCGCGAAAGCCGCCGGGTACTGGGGGATTTCATCCTCACCGCAGAAGCATTCCGCAGCAAAAGCAAATTTCCCGATGCCATCGCCCGGTGCAACTACCCGATAGATATCCACAGCCCCAACGGTTCAGGGACCCGTTATGAGCCGATGGGATATGATGACTTTTACGAAATACCATACCGCTGTCTGATACCGGGCAACTGTCAGAATCTGCTGACCTGCGGCCGGATCATTTCCAGTGATCATGTGATCAACAGCAGTCTGCGGGTCATGCCGGTATGCTGTGCCACCGGTCAGGGGGCCGGGGCCGGAGCGGCCCTTGCCGTACGCATGGATTGCCCGCCCGGCAAGATCGACGGCCGGCTGGTCAGAGAAGAATTGATCCGTTTCGGAGCGTATTTGGGAGATTTGCAAAATCTGTAAGTTCCAACTTAAACAACCACAAGGAGTAAAACATGAAAAATCATTCCAAAAATGCCTTCACTCTCATCGAATTGCTGGTCGTAATCGCCATCATCGCCATTCTGGCGGCGATACTGCTCCCGGCTCTCAACTCCGCCAGAGAACGCGGACGGACGACCAGTTGCATCAACAACCTCAAAAACATCGGTACATCAACGGCGATGTATGCCGACGCCAACAACGGTTATGCCCCAGCAGTCACCGGCAACTACCGTACCGACAAGCCCGGTAACAGCTGCAACTGGGCATATGCACTGGCCACAGCCGGATTTTTCAGTGTCGGGGACTCCATCTTTTACTGTCCGACTTCCGGAGTGGCGGATAAAGATGCAGTGAAACCATTAAGTACCAATGAACAGGCCTGGAGCTGGTACACCTACGGTATGCGTTGGAATGGTTCCAATACGGTTTCATTCCGCATCAACGGCACTCCGATAACTTGTGAGGAAACCGGTTACGGCCCCTACTCGGCCAGTGAATTTTTCCTGTTTGCCGACAGTCTTCTGGCCAATAACGCCGCCAATCCCGGCACTTCCGGTATCCACCCGATGAATTCCAGTGCCGACAACTACAAGATCGGAGCCAGACACGCCAAAAAAGCCAATCTGTGGTTCGCTGACGGTTCAGTACGTTCATTGAGCAAAGATGAAATGGTCGGTCAGTGTGATGTAAAAGATTACCAGATCACCGAATTGTGACCATGCTGAATTTTCTGAAATTCCCGGCTCTGGCAGTGCTTTTGCTGATAAGTGGATACCTGCATGCAGAAATCCTCATCGGCAATGCCGGAGTGCCGGGAAATTCCACCCGTGAAGCCCTCGCCCGGATCGATGCAGATGTCATTGCCCTGCATCCAACGGCCGTGATCATTCTGCTGGGAACCAATGATGCCCTCAATCCGGCCAAAGTGACCGGGGTGGATGTTTACAAACAAAATCTTTTGACCATCGGCCGGAAACTCCGGGAAAACGGGATCGGAAAAATAATTTTTATCACCCCTTTTATGGCGGTGGAATCCATTCTGCGCCGCCGTTCGCCGCAAATCAATGAATTTGCTCCGCAACGCCGGACGGCAGATAAACCCGGATTTCTGCACCACCACGGAGAGTTTCTGGGAAGGAAATCTGCACTGTCTGGATGCCGTAATGTGTGTCAATTCCCCATCCGCTTATCTGGAAGGCGACCGGGTAACAGCCATACCGCTGGCCCCGGCCGTTTATCACGACTACGCATTGCTCTTTGCCACTCATTACGGCCGGGGCGATCTGGCCGGGAATGCCGCCGGATTGATCGCCAAAACGTCACAGGCTCTGCTCTGGGGCATCATGCCCGGCTGGGAATTGCCCCATGCGATGTACCGTTTCAGCGATCCGGAAAGAGTTTTACGCACTTCCAAACAGCGTATGGAAGCATACGATGCCGGACGCAAATTTCTGCAATACGGCAAAATGCTCCGTCCGCCGGTCATATCCGGAAACAATCCGGTACTGGATATCCCGTGGGGCATCGGCTGGCGGGAGGCAGTTTACCATGTAAAATCCCCGGCAGTAACGGCAGCAGCCTTCGCCGCCCCGGATGGGAATCTCGGCATAATTCTTTACAATCTGTCAGAAACGCCCCGGCAGGTTTCCGTGGATCTGAATGATCCGGAATATAACGCCGGCAACCGGATATTTTCGCCGGTCTACCCGGAAAATTTCACTTTTTCCATTGACCGGGAAACTCTGCAATTGACTCTGCCGCCGCAAACTCCGGTAATAATTGAAGCAAAATAAGTTCCGGTCAATATAAAGGAATCAGCCATGGATAAAAATCTCTTTTCCACGCCGCAGGTGATCCGGCGGCATCCCGCCAATCCGATTTTGTCGGCCAAAGATATTCCTTATGATGCTTCGCTGATATTCAATGCCGCCGTAACCAGATACCAAAACCGCTATGTGATGCTTTTCCGCAACGACTACGGTGCAAGCGAAGCGGATTTTCTGGCGACCGGCAAAAAAGGTGTGCCATTTGCCGGAACCAATATCGGCTTTGCCGAAAGTGCCGACGGCATAAACTGGCAGGTGCATGAAAAACCGGTCTGGCAGATCCATGATGAGGAGATATTGCGGGTGTACGATCCCCGGCTGACAGTCATCGACGGCAAAGCCTATGTCTGTTTTGCCATGGATACCCGCCACGGTCTGCGCGGCGGCGTAGCAGTAACGGAAGATTTCGACCGTTTTGAGATCCTCAATCTTTCCGTGCCGGACAACCGCAATATGGTACTTTTCCCGGAAAAGATCAATGACCGTTTCATCCGTCTGGAGCGTCCCATGCCGGTATACAGCCGCAATGGTGCACCGGAACAATTCGACTTGTGGCTCTCGGCTTCACCGGATATGCGTTACTGGGGCGACAGCCGTCTGGTTCTCGGTGCGGAAAAGGTCCCTTTCTGCGATGCCAAGATCGGCCCGGCCGCCCCGCCGGTCAAAACCCCTTACGGTTATCTGACCACATTTCACGCCGTCAAATATGCCCCGGAGGATCTCTATTCATGGCATTTGAATTGGCGTAAAATCTATTATGCCGGATTGATGCTGCTGGATTTGGATGATCCATCCAAAGTCACCGGCATTTACGATGAACCGCTGATCGTGCCGGAAACCTTCTATGAAAAAACCGGCTTCCGGGGCGAAGTGATCTTCCCCGGAGGCATGATCCTGGAAGATTCCGGCGAGGTTAAAATCTATTACGGTGCCGCCGATACCGTGGAGTGTCTGGCGACTGCCGATATCAATGATCTGCTGGATCTTTGCCGCAAAATCTGAATTTTTGTGCCGGATTTCTTGCATTATGCACCATGAAAGGTTATCTTATGGTATTGACATAAGGAACTATCCATGGATTTACTGCGAAATATCGTGCTGCTCGGTGCCGGAGCGGTCGGGGTTCTCCCGGCGGAAAAACTGCTGAAAACCGCCGGAGTCGACCTGATCGCAGCCGCCGATTTACAACGGATCGAGCGTTACCGCAAAGACGGGATTTTTTTCAACGGGGAAAAACTTCCTTTCACCTTTGCCGCCCCCGGAGAAATGTCCGGGATGCCCGATGCCGACTTGATCATAGTGGCCACCAAGACGACCACTTTGGCCGATGCTTTGGAAAATGTCGCCCCGCTCACCGGTGATCATACGGTATTTCTGCCCCTTTTAAATGGCATCACCGCCCATGAGGTGATCGGCAGACGTTTTCCCGGCAACACCGTTCTGCGCGGTTACTTTCTCGGTCATGCCAGCGTGCGGGAAAAAAATTTCATCCGGCATGACGGTGTCGGCAAATTCTATTGCGGCGGAGCGGCGGAGGCCCTGCAAAAAGTGTATGAGTTATTCACCCTTGCCGGTATCAACATCGATCTGCCGGAAAATATGGATCAGGCGGTCTGGAAAAAGTTTATTCTCAATGTGGGCATCAACCAGACTCAGGCGATGTTTTACGCCGATTACGGAGCCGTGCAACGTGATGAATATCTGCAAAATTACTGCCGTGATCTGATGCGTGAAGCCGCCGCAGTCGCGGAAGCGGAAAACATTTCCGGCACGGCAGAGATGATCGAAGCGGCAATGCAAGTCATTCTCACCATGCCGGAAAATGTCAAAACCTCCATGCTTCAGGATATCCTCGCCCACCGCCCCAGTGAGATCGATGCCTTTGCCGGCACTCTTTGTGCCAAAGCCCGGAAATACGGAATTCCCACGCCGCTGAATGATGAAGTTTTCACCGAAATCACCCGGCGGGAAAATGCCCGCCGGAAAAATTCAGAGAGTTTCCAGTAAACCGCCCAGACGCAAATACCGCCGGTAAAACGGTTCATATTCTGCATTCACGGTCATATCCGGAGTGTACACTTTGCTGAATCCGGCCCCCATTTTCTGCATGGCTTCATCCAATGTATAAAATCCGGAAGCCGCCGCCGCGATCATCGCCGCCCCCAATGCACACGCCTGTTCTGCGGCCGACACCTGCACCGGGAGCCCCAGAATATCGGCACACAACTGCATCACAAACGCTGACTTCTGACTGATACCGCCGACCGCAATGATCGATTTGACCGGCAGATTTTCTTTGCGGTAATGTTCCAGAATCGCTCTTGAACCGAAGAGCGTACTTTCCACCAATGCCCGGTAGACCACCGGTGCCGTCGTACCGAGATTGAGTCCGGATAATGCTCCGCGGGCACCGGCATCGGCAAAGGGAGTGCGGCGGCCGTTGAAATAATCCAATGCCGCAACTCCGCCGCTTCCCGGAGCGACCGATGAGGCATCTTTTTCCAAATCATTCAAACTCACCTCTCCGGCATAGCCCAGAAAACGCTTGAACCAGGCATAAACGTCACCGAATGCCGATTGACCGGCTTCAATGCCGGTAAAGTGCGGCAAAACCGAACCATCCACCTGACCGCATATTCCGGGGATGCAGCGATCCAATTCCGGAGTGACCAGAATATCGCAGGTGGAGGTTCCCAGCACCTTGACCATCACCCCCGGAGCGATCTGCGCTCCGATGGCTCCGGTATGGCAATCCAAAGCACAGTTGCCGACGGCCACATCACTCCGCAAACCGTATTTCCGGGCGATTTCCGGCGAAATGACTCCGGCGGGCAGATCGACGGTACGACTTTCCTGATAAAGACGTTCCCGCAGACCGGACAAAAGCGGATCGACCGCCGTCAGAAATTCTTCCGGCGGCAAACCGCCCCAACCGGCGTGCCACATCGCCTTGTGTCCGGCGGCACAACGGCTGCGGCTCATGGTCAAAGGGGCGCAGTTGCCGGTCAATACGCCGGTGATATAATCACAATTCTCCACAAAACTGAAGGCTTTTTTGCGGACTTTTTCATTGACTTTAAGCACATGAAGCACCTTGCTCCAGAACCATTCACAAGAGTAGATGCCCCCGGAATACTGCCGGTAATCCGGCCCATCCCAATTGGCACAGCAGGCATTGATGCGTTCCTCTTCGGCGATCGCCGTATGGTCTTTCCACAAAACAAACATCGCATCCGGATCATCGGCGAACTCCGGCAGCAATGCCAGCGGAGTACCGTTTTCATCCACCGCACAGGGGGTGGAACCGGTGGTATCCACGGCGATGCCATCGACCAATTGAGCATCGATCCCCTGCAATACTCCGGCAATGACCTTATCCATTGCCTCCAGATGATCCAGCGGATGCTGACGGAATTTACCGGCGGCGGCATCGCAGTATTTTCCCTGCTGCCACCGCTCATAATACGCCAGTTTTGAGGCGATCTGCTCTCCGTTTTCATCCACCAGTAAAGCCCGGACGCTATCCGAACCGAAATCCAAACCGATAAAATAATGTGCCATTGTGTTGCTCCGTTTTCCGTATGACATATTTCATTTGCCTGTATAATTTATCCCCGTCACCGGAAATTTGCAAGATTATACCGCCGGAATATTGCTTGAAAAAATGATGAAAAGCCCCGGTGCGATTTGAAATCAACAATGTCCGACTGTATAGTATACCGCCTGGCAACTATTCCGGCAAAGGATATTGCATGCTCCCGGCATTGAAGATCGGAAGAATAAAAACAAATTCGGACAAAAATAAAATGGATCATTTTTATCAAGCTGCTCTGGATATTGCGGAAGCTAAACTTTTCCGCGATCCGAATCCGACCGCACTGCTTTCCCCGCGGCTGGGAACCGGAGGAAATTTCGAGGATATCTTCCTCTGGGATACCTGTTTTTGTGCGTTCTGGGCTCAATATCATCCGGAACGCTTCCCGCTGGAAGCATCGCTGGATAATTTCTACCGGTGCCAGGATCCGGATGGATTCATCAATCGCCAGATCCGCAGTGACGGCCGGGGCAAATGGGATCCGCACCATCCGATCTCGTTCGCTCCGCCACTGCTGGCATGGGTGGAACTGACTCTGGCTGAAAAAGGTTTGTTCCGGGGGCGGCTTGCCGGAAAATTTGCTTCTCTTTTGAAACAGCATGAATGCAACCGCAACCGCTTTCGCAAATCCAACGGCTTGTATTTCAGTGACCAATTCGGCTGCGGTATGGATGATATCCCGCGCTGGGATAAAACCGGGGATGTGGTTATGCAAGGCGGGATACCATTCACCCGTGAAAGCGTGGCGGTCGCCGGTCCTGCCGGAGATGCCATCTGCGAAAATATCCTCAATCTGCCGGGACAAAGATTTAATTTCGGCTGGAACCGTCAGCTTGACTGGATCGATACCAGTTGTCAGATGGCATTCAATGCGTTGAATTTAAGCCGCATTGCCCGGATATTGAAAGAAGATAACGTTGCCGCTGAATTGGCTGCTGAACACCGGAAACTTGCAGATATCATCAATCATACCCTCTGGGATCAGAAACGCGGATTCTACTTCGACCGGCTGAAAGATAAACGCCTGTCGAGGATGCACATCGGAAGTTTCTGGGCATTGATTGCCGAAGTCGCGACTCCGGAACAGGCGGAACGCATGGTTCAGCAGCTTGATAATCCGGAAACATTCGGTCTGCCTTACGGTGTTCCGTCACTGGCGAAAAACGACCCCGATTATGATTTGGAAACCGGTTACTGGCGGGGGCCGGTGTGGTGTCCCGTCATGTATATGCTGCTGTGCGGACTGCAGAAATACGGCTTCGCCAAAACCGCACGCCGGATCGCGGAAAAATTTTATACGGCGACCAGACACGTTTGGGAAGCAACGGGAACGATCTGGGAAAATTATCTTCCGGAGATCAGTGACCGGGAACCGGGAAGGGTCGCCAGCCGCGACTTCTGCGGATGGTCGGCACTGGCTCCGGTCACGATCTATCGGGAATTTCTGTCATAAACCGGTTCCGGAGCGAAACACAACTGTCCGTTTTTCCCCATGTTTCCATTAAATTTCCCCCAAGCGGGATATGAATTAAATCTTTTTATGACTTAATCCATTTTCCTTTCTTGACATCAGACAGGTGTCAAGTTATATTATCGCATTCTTAACCAACCTGAAAAAAATAAGGAATTGTATCATGAAAAAATTTGCGTTACTTGCCGTTTCACTTTGTTCCGTCATGCTCATGGCAGTCGATGTCTTCCTCGCCGGAGACTCCACCATGGCCACCTATCCCCCCGAAAGAGCCCCGCTGACCGGCTGGGGTGCGGTGCTTCAACTCTTTGCAAAAGACGGGGTCACGGTACATAACCACGCCACCGGCGGCAGAAGCAGTAAATCATTCCGCAGTGAGGGCCGCTGGGATGCCATACTCAAAGAAGTCACTCCGGGAGATTTCGTACTCATCCAATTCGGTCACAATGACTCCGCCACCGGCGAAAACAATGCTTACCGTTACGCCGATCCCAAAACCGGTTTCCCCGCAAACTTGCGCCGTTTCGTCGCTGAAGTACGGGAAAAAGGCGGTATCCCGGTGCTGCTGCCGCTGACCGTCTGTGCCCACTTCAACGCCAATGGTGCTTTCCTTACCGGAACCCAGCAGCTTTACTACGAAGCGACCTGCGAAGTGGCACGCACTGAAAATGTCGATCTGATCGACTGCACAAAATGGATGCTCGCCGAATTGACCCGCATGGGAAAAACTGAAGCACGCAACATCTTTCTGATGATCCCGGCCGGTCAGTATCCGGCCTACCCCGACGGCAAAGAGGATGGGATCCACTTTCAGTACAACGGTGCGCTCTTTATGGCTGCCGGTATCATCAAACTGGCAAAAGAACAGAATCTGGCTTTCGGTGAACTTTTCAATACCACTCCCCAAGAGCAGTAAGTCATGAAACAAGTCCATATTGCCTATGGCAAATCCGGTATGACCGCTCAAATTCCGGATAAAAATCTGCTTGGGGTCTATGGTTCCGCCCTGCCCCCGGCCGCGGCAGACGGATATGCCGAAGTCGTCCGGGCGATGGATAACCCCATAGATTCACCGCCGCTGGAATTGCTCGCCCGCGGAAAAAATTCCTGTGTCATCATCGCCAGCGACCACACCCGGCCGGTGCCGAGCAGATTCATCATCCCGGAAATGCTCCGCCGTCTGCGGCGGGGCAATAAGGATATCGACATAACCATCCTCATCGCCACCGGATGTCACCGGCAGACTTCAAAAGATGAGTTGGTCAGCAAATTCGGTCAGGCGATCGCGGATAATGAAAAAATCGTCATCCACGATGCCGGTGATGACCGCAATATGGTCACGCTCGGCACTCTGCCATCCGGCGGAGCATTGCGGATCAACCGTCTGGCTGCCGAATGTGATCTTCTGGTCGCTGAAGGTTTCATCGAACCGCACTTTTTTGCCGGATTTTCCGGAGGACGCAAAAGTGTGCTTCCCGGCATCGCTTCCAGAGAAACGGTCATGGCCAACCACTGTGCGGAATTCATCAACAGCCCCTTTGCCCGTACCGGGATACTGGAAAACAACCCCATACATACCGATATGCTCTTTGCCGCTGAAAAGGCCAAACTGGCATTCATTGTCAATGTGGTCATCAACGGTGAAAAAAAGATCGTCCGGGCATTCGCCGGAAACATGGTTTCCGCCCACGGGAAAGGATGTGCTTTTCTGAAAGAGCATTGCTGTGTCACCGTGCCGCAATCAGATATCGTCATAACTTCCAACGGCGGTTATCCGCTGGATCAGAATGTCTATCAGGCGGTAAAAGGCATGACCGCCGCGGAAGCCGTCTGCCGTCAAGGGGGAGTGATCATTCTTTGTGCCGGTTGTTCCGACGGTCACGGCGGCGAAGCATTTTATCAGACTTTGAAAAATATGACCTCTCCGGCAGAACTGCTGAAAACGATCTCCGCCATCCCCCGCAATGCCACCACCCCGGATCAGTGGCAGTATCAGATCCTGGTGCGGATCATGGCCGGATTTCATATCATCATCGTTACCCGGCACTGCGACCACCAAATGATAAAAGATATGAAATTTGATGTCGCCGGTTCCGTGGAAGAGGCCCTGACCGCCGCTTATAAGATCACCGGCAGAGATGCGAAAATTTCCGTCATTCCCGACGGTGTTTCTGTAATTGTCCAAAAATCCATGTAACCATATATAAATGGTGCATATTCCCCCGAAAACACTTTTGCACCACTCTTGCACCTTGTTTTTTTTGTAAATTTATTTGCTTTACTCCCTGTTTTTGCCTATATTTACCGGTATACGGCCAAATGGTTTCAGCCGATCAATCTCAAAAACAAGGAGTTTTCAAAATGAAAAATGCTACCGAAAAGAGTTCTTTCTGTCATAAACATGACAAAAAGCCCATGGGCTTCACCCTGATCGAATTGCTCGTTGTTATCGCCATCATTGCCATTCTGGCGGCGATTCTGCTCCCTGCCCTCAATTCCGCCCGTGAACGCGGCCGCAGTGCCAGTTGCGTTTCCAATTTGAAACAGATCGGTATGGCGATCAACAATTATGTGGATGATAACAACGGCCGTATGCCGCTGACCAAAGGTTGGGCAAAAAGCGGCGATGTCGAATTTCCCAAAGGAGATGCGCCGTGGTTCATCCGGTTGATGCACTATTTGAGTGTGCCGCCGGTAAAATCAGGAGCAGTCTACTGGACCGAAAATGATATCGAATCCAGCGCATTGCACTGTCCGTCTGCCACTCCCGGCAATCATACCGATGGAACCAGCAATAAATATCTGCGGGTCTCCTATTGCTTTTCCACTCACGTTGCCGCTGACCATTACGGATTGGATTCAACCAAAAATCCCTGTTGGATACACGGCAATCATATTTCATCATTCGGCACTCCCTCTTCTGTGGTCGCCGTGATGGATTACAACAACGACGGTCAGGCCAATATCGGCCGCAACTTCGGCCAGATCTACGGCTGGGCCGATAAAGATATGTTCGGCTTCCGTCACAATAAGATGATGAATGCCGTCCATGTTGACGGTCACGTCGGCAGTTATGACAACTCCTTCCCGACTACCGGACCGATGTGGCGCACGACCAATACCGATCTGGGATACACCGGAGAACTCTGATCCTATGAAACGTCTGCTCTCTGCCGCAAGCCTCTTTTGTGCCTTGTTTCTGAATGCCGCCGGATGGGAGACCGACCTGTGTGAAGACCTCGGAGTAAATTACTACACTCCGTTAAGCACCCGCACTTTTGAATATATGCTCAAATGCGATGCCCACTTTTCCACGATGCAAGTGCCGGAATTTTCCGCCCGCAACCTGCCGGGCAGCGGCGGCATCCCCGGTCTGCGGATCGATTATGTCAAAAACTTCAACTACTTCGATCCGCCGATGTATAAAGCCGTATACACTCCGGAAACTCCGCTGGATTTGAGCAACTGCCGGAGAATGACCGGTAAACTCACCACCATCGTCGGTCACGGTTATTACTCCGGCAGATGGTATATAGAGTTGACCGATAAAAATCAGAAAAAAGTTTCATTCTGTATCGGTAAAGAGTCATGGAGATTCCGGGACGGCTGGAACTTTGAACTGCCGCTTGCCGGTTTTCCCCGCGGCTTTGACCGTAATGCAGTAACAACGGTAACTTTCACCGGTTACGCCCCGGTCCACGCCCACCGGGGCATGATCATGCTGGAAAATCTCGCCTTCGATACCGGTACGCCCATGGAAAATGAATCTGCCAGAGCCGCCGCATTTCAACAGGCAATGGCCGATGCTCCGGAATTACGGATCTTTCCGGTCGCACCGGAAACGCTCATATTTCCCGATTCCACAAACTTTACCGTACCGGATTCCCCTTTCGTCTTGCGTACCGCCAAAGGCGGTTGTGACGATCTGCAACTGGTCATCTCCCCCGGCCAAGATCCCCGGCGGTCGATCTCCGTTGCCGCCACAAATTTCACTTCCGCAGAGGGGGCAGACATACCGGCAGAATGTATCAAATTTTATGAATTGCTCTTCGTACCGACTCTGCCTGCCGGATATGAAACCACTTATGAAGGGCACTATCCGGATATCCTGCGTCCATTGACCGGCAGTGCCGCCGGTTCTGTTCCGCTTTACCGCAACCGCATCACCGCATTGTGGATCAAAGTGACCATTCCCCGTACCGCCGCCGCCGGAACTTACTCAGGCAAACTGCTTATCGGCGGTAAAGAGGTCGATCTGACATTGACCGTCGACAATTTCACCATGCCCGAAAGACCCACTTTACGCACCAGTTTCTGGCTTTTCCCCAACCGGATATCCCGGCAGGATCAGGATACCCCGGCAACCTTTGAGGATCTGCGTCCATGGATCGATGCCGCTCTGGAAGCGAAAATGACCCCGGTTCTTACAACAGAACACCCGGAAGATGAACCATTTACCGTCACCAGACAAAGTGACGGCACCTACTCGGTAAATTTAAATGCATGGAAAAATTACTACTCCTATGTCATGAATCACGGCGGCAACGCCATCCACATTGCCGATACTCACTGGTTCGGGCGCCGGCTTTTCAATCTGCCCCGCACCAACGGCTTTACCGGTGAATCCCCGGAAGACCTCGCCAAACATGACCCGGCGGCGATCGTACCGCACCGTTTACAGATTTTGCAAGCCTATTTACAGGAGGCCCGCACTTTCCTTGCCGCCAACCAATGGCAGGATTTTGCCTATATGCAGTTATGGGATGAACCCAATGCCAGAGCCAGAGAGATCATTTTGCCCCTGCTTTACGGTACGGTATTCCAACAGGCTCCGGATATCCGTCTGGCATTGACCAAATCAATTCCCGATGAACTTTCCGGATTCGTAAAAATGCCCATTCCCAGCATCACGGCGATCGACAACGGTTTTGACAACGGGCGCGGTTACAGTGCCAATGCCCGCCGCCTCGGCCGGTCGCCATGGGTTTACAGTTGCGTAAGTTACGGATTGACCATCAGTGAAGTTCCGGTACGCAACCGGCTGCTGCCGCTTTACTGCTTTGCCGCCAAAGTTGACGGATATCTTTTCTGGGCGTTGAATTACTACGACATCGATCAGGTCCGCAACTTTCCGGATCAACCGTGGCCGACCTACCGCAATGCCACCGGAATAAAAGAAGCCATGGGTGACGGTATCATGCTTTATCCCCCCGAACCGGGCAATACCGAACCGATGAGTTCCTGCCGGATGCAGTTGTGGAGAAGCGGTATGGATGACTTTGAATATTTGACCGAATTACAGCGGCTTTTCAATGAAAAAGAAGCCGGGATCCCCGGAAATATCCGGGCCGCCATTTTAGAATTGATCGACATTTCCGCTCTGCTCAACCGGGCATGGGAACACCCGGAATTGCCCGGCATTCTCCGCAGTCATGCCGGAGATGCGATAAATTATCTGCAAACTCTGTAAAATTATGGATATGAATCATGAAAAAAATCATCTCTTCGCTGATCGTATTTTTTGCGGTGCAGTCGCTCTTTGCCATTGAGTGGCAGGGCGAATTGCAGCAGTGGTACTTCAACCACTTTTACCGTCGGCAGATGTCGGTAAAAAACATCCCCGATCCCGGGGCCCTTTACCCGGCAGTGGAATTTGAATTCACCACGCCGCACCGTTATCCCAATACCGACACCTATTTTGCCCATCTCAACTTTGATACTCCGCTTGATTTAAGCAAAATGCGCCGGGTGCGGGCTGAATTTCAGGCAAACACCCCGCAAGGTTACCGCTCCGGCCGCGTCATGTTCACTCTGACCGATATCAATGGTAAAAAAGTTTCATATCTGGTCTGCAAAGAGTTTTACCGGGCCCAAAACGGTATTCTCTGGGAACAGCCTTTGACTGGTGCCCCCAACGGTTTTGACTTCAGTAAAATCAAACAGATCACGGTACACGGTTCGACCCCTTCCAATGCCGGAAAGGGCAGGATCCGCTTTTCCAAATTGAGTTTCGATGATAAAGCCCCCTTTGAAAGAGCCGCCCAGGCCGCCGCAAAATTCTCCGCATGGCAGGACAAAAACGGCAGTGAACCATTCAAACTTTATGCCGTTTATCCCGATGAAATGATCTACCCATACGGCATGGATAAGATGCCGACTGCCGGAGCCAATGATCTGATTTGTGCCAGAGGCGGCAGTGATGATATGCAGGTGATGATCATCCCCGGAAAAAATTTCCCCGGCGGCAATGTGCCGGTGAATTTCGGTGAATTTACCGACCATGCCGGGAATAAACTTGACACCTCAAATTTCCGCATCTACCGGTTGTTATTCGTTCCCACCGCCCCGACCGGGATCACGCCGGATAAACTTGCCGACCGTATTCCGGATATCCTCTGCCCGGTGGAAAACGGTTCCATAACTCTGGAAAAAGATCAAACTTCCGCCATCTTTGCCGAATTGGCCGTCAGCCGCAACGCCATCCCCGGCACTTACCGCGGCCAAATCACCATCGGCAGTCAGAAAATCGATATCACCTTGACCGTCGCCCGGTTCACCATGCCCGAAAGACCCGCTCTGCGCACCAGTTTCTGGATATTCCCCAACCGCATTCCCCGGCAAAACGGTGCTTCCGGCCCGGTGACACTCGCCGAATTGACCCCTTATCTGGATGCCGCTTTGCGGGCCAGAGTCACCCCCGTGCTGGCGGATGAAAACAATGCTTTCCGGGCATTTACTGTCCAGCGTGACAGCAACGGCAGCTACTCCGTGGATATCAGCAATCTGCTCGCCTTTTACGATTATGTTATGAATCACGGCGGCAATGCGGTACAGGCCGGTGACTCCCACTGGTTCGGCAAATATTTCTACAATCTGCCCCGCACCACCCGGATTCCCGGTGAATCCGATGCCGACTTTGCCCGCCAGACTCCAGGCAGTGTCACGGCGCACCGTCAGCAGATATTCCACGCCTATCTTGCCGCCGTCACTCAAGAAATCGAACAACGCCGCTGGCAACCTTACGCCTATATCCAACTCTGGGATGAAGCCAATGCCAAAGCGGAAAAAGATATTCTGCCGGTCATCTATCCTCTGATGCAACTTTACAGTTACCGGCTGCCGGTACTCATCACCAGAGGCAAAATCACCCCGGATTATCTGCAGGTCATCGCCTGCCCGACCATGCCCGCCGTCGATGCCGGGAAAGGCAAAAACCGGGAACAATATGATGCTTACCGCGCCAAAGAACAGATGTTCTGGTATTACGGATGCAGTGACTTCGGTCTGACCTTGCTGGAAAATCCCATCCGCAACCGGCTCTTTCCCCTTTACGGAGTCAATGCCGGAGCACAGGGCTTTCTTTTCTGGTCGCTCAACCGTTACACTCCGGCTCAATTTGCCAACTTCCCGGCGCAGGAGTTTCAAGGTTACCGCCGCCCCACCGGAAATCACGATATGCTCGGTGACGGTTTCCTGATCTATCCTCCCGCCCCCGGTTCACGTCTGGCGATGCCGACATTGCGTCTGATGCTTTTCAAAGCCGGTATGGAAGATGCCGAATTGCTCCTTTCCATTGCCCGCACTCACCGCCCTGCGCTGGATGATCTGCTGATCGAAGCGTGGAACAATCCGGCGGCGATCCGGCAACTGCGGCGAAATCTGCTCAATTTATCCAGATAAACTCTTGACATAGAAATTCTCCTGCGATACATTATTACGGAACCTGAAAAAAAGGAGTTTTTTATGCGTATCGGATATTTTGAACACTGGTGCAGACCGACTTGGAGTTTTATCGAATTTCTCAAAGCCGAGGGCTACGATATTGAAAAGATCGACTATTCCAAACGCGGTTATCTGGAAAATTACGACATTGCTCTGGTCGAACAGAATGGCTTCAATGATTTCATCGAAAACGATGAGTTGTATATCCGCGAATGGGTCGCCCGCGGCGGTATATTCTTTTTCATGCACCAGAATTATGAACGCTGGGCCCCCTATTTTCTGCCGCATGAACTCGGTCAAACCACGCTGATCAACCGCTATATAGATACGGTATTCATCGGCAGACCTTACAAATGCTATATGATGCCGTGGATGGAGGAAAAATCGCTTTTCAACTATCCCGAAAAGATCACTCATGACGAATTGATCGGCTGGGAAATGAAGGTGAACACTTTCCGTCTGCTCAGCCACCGCAGTACCTTTGAAGATCCCACAGAAACTGTCGCCACCGCCGCTTTAAGCTGCTTTATGGCTGACGGTCAGTGGGAAACGCTCGGTTCATATATGGATCCGGGCATCAAAAACGGCGCATTGGTTTTACAGGCGAAATACGGCAGAGGTCTCTACTTCCTCAACCAGATACTTGTGCCGGAAGTACTGGACAGTGGCGCGGAAAGATGTTTGGCATTCTGGAAAAAATATATGCGCAATTTGATGGCGCATTTTGAGAACTTCAAAAACGGTATCACTCCGCCGGAGGTGAAAACTCCGGAATTCCCCGCCGGTAAGCGCAACTACAAACTTACCGTGCATATGCATTCGCTGGATTGGTACGGCGCAGACTCCGCCCCCGGCACCATCAATGCCATGATGCGTTATATGGGCTTTGACATTTGCAGTTTCGCCCTGAAAGATGCCGCGCCTTATGACGGCAAACTTGATCCGGCCAAATATTCCGATGATAAGGTACTCTTCCTCGACGGTCAGGAGTATCATCCTTTCAACTGGGGCGACCGGCATGGCGGCGTGAACCACAACGTTTATCACATTCTGGCGGTAGGCATCGATCACAATGCCTACACCCCGGAATTCACCCGCAGTCTTTTCGGCGATGCGGATGTTGCAGCCTACCAGAAAAAAGCATTGGATCATATCCACCGCAACAACGGTATCGCCATTGCCACGCACCCGTGGAATCTGGACTACTGGTTCGATCTGCCCTTTGATGCGGTCGATCAGGAGCCGCTGAAAACCTGGCAGGGAACCGAAATGGAAAGATTCTGGCTGACCGGCCGTAAAATGGCATCGATGGTTTCCGTTGACCTTTTCGGTTTCCAGCGCATCGTCGATTATCCGGCGGTGAACTTCATCTATCTCAATGGTGAAAAGCCCTGCCGTGATTCCGTGGCCAAAGCCATCCGCAACGGTCACACCATTTCCGCCTTGAGTTTCAATGAAGCGGATATCACGCTCAATGGAGCCATTCCCGGTGATGAAATTTCCGGCACGGAAAAACTGCTCCACGTCACTGCTGAAACCCGCAAGGAAAAGATCACCGGGATCCGGGTCTATGCCGATGATAAAGTGATATATTCCCAAAATCCCGATGCACAAAGCGTGGATATGGATATCACCCTGCCCGACTATGAAGCCAAACACTTTATCCGGGTGGAACTTTTCGGCGAAACAGAGATAACCGCATTGAATACTACTCCGTATTATATCAAAAAGTAATACGCTGTTTTACGGAAAATTTGAATACTTGCAACTGCCGCAGATCATTCAACATCTGTGGCAGTTGATTTCTGCCGGGTAAACTTTTACCGTTTTTTGCCCCGGAGTATCTTGACATGAAAAAAACAGGGGATATATTATATCACTCCATGTTAAATATAACATAAAGGAAATTTTTATGCGTATCGGATATTTTGAACACTGGTCCAGACCGATCTGGAGTTTTATCGATTTTCTCAAAGCCGAGGGCTACGATATCGAAAAAATCGATTTTTCCCAAAAAGGTTATCTGGAAAAATATGATGTCGTTCTCATCGAACAAAACGGCTTCAACGACTATGTGGAAAATGATGAATTATATATCCGCGAATGGGTCGCCCGCGGCGGTATCATTTTCTTCATGCATCAGGATTATGAACGCTGGGCCCCCTACTTCCTGCCGCATGAGTTGGGCCATACCATGCTCATCCACCGTTACGTCAGCACGATCAGCAGCTGTGATGAGATCAAACGCCCCTACAAATGTTACATGATGCCGTGGATGGAGAAAAAATCGCTTTTCAACTATCCCGAAAAGATCACTCATGATGAATTGATCGACTGGAATATTCAAGTCAATTCCTTCCGTATCGTCAAAGAAAACAATGCCCCGGTCGAAAAAGTCGCCACCGCCGCTTTGAGTTGCTTTGTCGCCAATGGCAACTGGGAAGTTCTCGGCTCATATATGGATCCGATGGTCAAAGACGGTGCCTTGGTTTTACAGGCGAAATACGGTAAAGGTCTCTACTTTCTCAACCAGATACTGGTTCCGGAAGTTCTCGATGAGGGCGCGGAACGCTGTCTGGCTTTCTGGAAAAAGTATATGCGTAATTTGATGGTGCATTTTGAGAACTTCAAAAACGGTATCACTCCGCCGGAAGTGAAAACTCCGGAATTCCCCGCCGGTAAGCGCAACTACAAACTTACCGTACATATGCACTCGCTGGATTGGTACGGTGCGGATTCCGCCCCCGGCACGATCAATGCCATGATGCGTTATATGGGCTTTGACATTTGCAGTTTCGCCGTGAAAGATGCCGCGCCTTATGACGGCAAACTCGATCCGGCCAAATATTCCGATGACAAGGTACTCTTCCTCGACGGTCAGGAGTATCATCCTTTCAACTGGGGCGACCGCCACGATGCAGTCAGTCACAACTGCTATCATATGCTGGCAGTCGGTATCGACCACGATGCCTACACCCAGGAATTCACCCGCAGTCTTTTCGGTGACGGAGAAGTGGCAGAATATCTGCCCAAAGCCCTGAACTACATCCATGAACACCACGGCGTAGCCATCGCCACGCATCCGTGGAATCTGGACTACTGGTTCGATCTGCCCTTTGATGCGGTCGATCAGGAGCCGCTGAAAACCTGGCAGGGAACGGAAATGGAAAGATTCTGGCTGACCGGCCGCAAAATGGCATCGATGGTTTCCGTTGACCTTTTCGGTTTCCAGCGCATCGTCGATTATCCGGCAGTGAACTTCATCTATCTCAATGGTGCAAAACCCTGCCGTGATTCCGTCACCGATGCCATCCGCAACGGTCACACCATTTCCGCCTTGAGTTTCAATGAAGCGGATATCACGCTTAACGGAGTTATTCCCGGTGATGAGATTTCCGGCAATGAAAAACTGCTCCACGTCACTGCCAAAACCAGAGGCGAAAAGATCACCGAGATCCGGGTCTATGCCGATGATAAAGTGATCTATTCCAATGATCCCGGTGCGGTGGAAGTCGATATGGATATCACATTGCCCGATTACCAGGCCAAACACTTCATCCGGGTGGAACTTTTCGGAGAGACCGCTTTGACCATTCTCAACACCACGCCATATTATATCAGTAAGTGAGAATTTTCCATCCTTACCTGAACACAAAAAAGGCTGTTGCGGAAAATTTCTGCAACAGCCTGCTTTGTATCCTGAATAAATCAGCGTTTGATATCCAGCAATTCAACCACAAAGATCAAAGTTGAGTGCGGTGGAATGGCATTGCCGGCACCGTGTGCCCCGTAACCGAGGCGGGAGGGGATGAAAAAGCGGTATTTGGCACCGACTTTCATCAACTGCACGCCCTCCGTCCAGCCGGGGATGACATGATCGAGCGGAAATTCGATCGGTTCGCCGCGGGCAATGGAACTGTCGAAAACAGTGCCGTTGGGCAACTGTCCCTCATAGTGGACTTTGACCGTATCGGTACGGCCCGGTTTTTCACCATTGCCCTCGACCAGCACCTGATACTGCAAACCGCTTTTGGTGGTGATCACGCCCTGCTTTTTGCCGTTTTCCTCAAAAAACTTCTTTTCAGCCGCCAGAACTTCATCGCTGCCGGCATTCTTTTTCTCCTCGACCTCCTGCAAAAGTTCCTGCAGACGGCGCATCTGGGCGGCGTATTCCTCTTTGGAAAGCAGAAATTCACCGCCGTTGAGGATCTCCGCCACCGCATTACCCAGCAACGGCAGATCGACTTTAACCGGCAACTGCTGAATGCTGACGGCAAAATTCATCGCCAGAGCATAAGAAAGACGGTCGGAATCACTTTTCAACTCAATAGCCATAATAAATCCTTTCGTTAAATATTAAGGGCAATTTCAAAAAATAGCCCCAACCATGAAAAAAGTCAACCTGAAAAAGAAAAATTTACGGAACAACCCGTTTTTTTTCGTTTTTTTCCGTTTTTTTCAAGAAAAACGCTTGCATTTTCTCAAAAAGGATGTATTTTATGTAACTGTTGACAGCGATAACGTCGAGGTCAGCGGTTGATAAAGATAATGGCGCGGGGGAGTAGCTCAACTGGTTAGAGTGCCACCCT
>JAZNEV010000053.1:0-5574 GCA_045588835.1 Victivallaceae bacterium | reverse complement strand
GAGGGGAAAAACTTCTTTTCACGGGAAAAGAGGTTTTTCCCCTCTCCCCAAACCCCACTCCTCTTTTCAAGAAAAGCGGGGTACTTGAATTATGTTTCAATGCAGATACGGATGAAACATTTTTACCATTCTGCGAAGCATGAAAGGTACCGGATAATGATTCAGATTTCATAGTAAAACTCCTTGTTGAATAATTTGGATATAACTTTATTTACTGGTGATATCAATTTTTTTTCCGACTTCTGCTTTTACTCTGGCGGTACTGCCGCGGACGATCAATTCCGGCTGTACCAGACGGAGCAACTCTATTTTTTCCGGATGAGCCATATTGTAATTGAGCAACTCCAATGCCTGATGCAAATGCCCCCGGATATCCGGATCATAAACCGTCAAAGGCGGAACCGTGTTGCGGCTGAAACGGGAATTGCCCACGGAAGTAACTGCCACATCATGCGGAATATTTATTCCGGCTTCCGATAATCCGGCAACAGCTCCGACCGCCTGTTCGTTATTGAGGCAGATCAGGGCGGAAAATCCGCTTTTGTGCCAACGGTCGGCGATCATCTGCCGGGCGATATCCATGGATTCTTCCAACAAACAGAGCGGATTTTTCGGCACGATGAAAAGTTCCCTGCAATAATCTGCGCCGATCGCCTTTTTCCACGCTTCGATCTGAACTCTTTCAGTGTCATGATCATTGGCCAGCAACGCAATACGCCGGTGGCCCAGAGCGTGCAAATGATCGACCAGCATCTTAATTCCCTGATTATCCTCGCCCCTGACCGAAGGGATGCCGGATTTTTCCATGTAAGCAGACATACATATTGCCAAATGCGGAGCTTGTTGCAGAACCGGAATATATTTCGGAGAAATCGAACACAGAAACACCATCGGCATTTCATGCCGGATATTGGAGATCAACTGATCGTAAAACCCCGCATCACTGACCAGAGAATAACGGTAGGAACGCTCAAATTCCTGCATTACCAGCGGAATTTGTTTCAAAAAACGATCAACCGTCAGCCATACCGGATAATCCAGCACAAAAGTTATCGGCTTTTCCTCGGCATTGGCATTCAGAGCCTGTTTGAGATAAGCACCGGAACCTACCTTCTTTTCCACAATACCTGCCAGGGTCAATTCCCGGTATCCCCGGCGCACAGTGGCAATATTGACATTGAGCCGGGTGGCCAGCATCCTTTCCGACGGCAGACGGTCACCTACTTTGTATGTGCCGTTTTTCAGACAACGGATGACCTCATCGTAGACAATGCGGTATTTTGCTTTAGAATTTTCCGGATCAATAATTTCCATATTTTTACCCCGCCTGGCAAGTTAAAGTGCTATATAATGCACTTAATATAGCCGCCGTCTTCCCCGATGTCAATAGACCGACAAAAAATTTTTTGCTTCTATCTCATTTTTGTGGAAAATATAACTTGCGGTTGCGTATTGCGGGCGATCTTGCACCTTGCAACAATGCTCTCCCGCCGCCGCAGGGAGATTTTTGGGAGAATCAACCTTACCGGTCAAAAGGCAGGGTCAGTTGTATACATCTTACCGGCCGGGGCGGGGTATACGGTTTTCCGGCAACCGGGCGGCGGAATAGAGCAATGATTTTTTTCCACATTTTTTCAGTTCCTTTTTTACCAAATCCTTTGATTTTCTTATTTTACGGTAATATATTACAGGCAAGTGGACAAATTATGTCCTTTTGATTTTCCGGTATGAATTTTTTCAATCTTTTTGAGGTTACACCATGCCCGTACAAAAAGCCCGAATGCACCGCCTGATGCGGATCGCCGCACTGCTTAAAGAAAACCGTTATCCCAATTCCGAAACGCTGGTCAAAGAATTCCGCCGCATCGCCCTTGAAGAAGATCTGGAAATCGACTGCGGCAAGAAAACCATCCTCCGGGATATAAAAGTCCTTGAATATGAATTCAATTGCCCTATCGCCTTTGACCGTTCACGCAATGGCTACTACCTCAAGCATCACGGCTGGGACTTCATCGCCCCCGCCCTGCTCGACGAAAACGAAATGCTCGCCGCCGTCATCGGTGCCCGCATCGCCGAGGCGATCTTCCCCGCCCCCCTCAAAAACAAGATCCGCAACGCCGTAGACTACCTTTTGCAGAACAACAATCCCGATTTTCTCGACTCCGCAAATATGGAAAGTCTGAACATCCTTTCCGGTCTTTACGCCAAACTCGAACCGCATATTTTCATGACCGTCTTTCAGGGATGGCAAACCAATCACTGTGTAAAGATCTCTTACGCCGACTGGCAGGGCGAACTTACTGAACGTATCATCGAACCTCACACTTTGGTCTTCTACAATAACTCATGGTATACCAAAGCATTTTGCCACTTAAAACATCAACCACGCACCTTTGCCCTGCATCGTATCAAAGAATCGTTTTTATTGGAACATGATGATTTTGAAACTGATAAAGAAATAATTTCTTCGGTTAATCCGGATGATTTCCTCGGATTTGAAAAAATCAGAAATGTAAAACTCCGTGTCAGAGGTTATACGCTCGACCGTTTGAAGTCCTCACCGCTTCATACTTCTCAAATCATTCACGATGATGGTATTGTGGAAATTCCGGCAGTAGCGGAAGAGGTGCTTTTTCCTTTCATTCTTTCTCAGGAAGGAAATGCCGAAATACTCGAACCGGATATTTTGCGGAACAAATTTAAAACTGAATTGCAAAAAATGCTCGTTCAATACTGATCAACCGCTTCAATTCCCGGAGTCGCTCCGGATGACTTGGCTGCCGGGAAAAAACGGCTTACAGCGTCCGTAATACTGCCAATGCAGGGATACAGTTGCAAACAGTTGAATATGTGCTATATTAAATACCGTAACATTACATTCACAAGATTTGAGACATTAACATGAAAAAAACTGTTTTTACCTTATTCTTGTTTCTCATTGTGCCGGTGTTTGCGGAAATGGTTCTGACTGATAACGGTAGAACTTTGAATAAGTGCAGTGACCGGAGCATCAACACAGCCGTCATTCCCGACGGGGTGGAAACGATTGCCTCCGCCGCATTTTACGGCTGTGAATATCTTGTGCAGATAACCATTCCGGCAAGTGTCAGACATATAAAAAATCATGCTTTTGCAGAATGTACCAGTTTGACGTTGGATATCCCGGTCACGGTCACCGAAATCGAAGAAGGGGCTTTTCAGGGTGTGCGCCGGGTCAATATCGCCCCGGATCACCCCCGCTATACCGCCACTGCCCATGGTGCCGTGATCGACCGTCAAAGCGGAAAACTGCTCTATGTGCCGCCGGAAGTTACCGGAGTATTCCGCATCCCCCGCAACATCAGACGGATCGGTGAATACGCATTTTTTAATTGTGCCTTGCTGACTGCCGTGATCTTCACTGCGGAAGTGAAAAGTATCGGTGAATACGCATTTCAAAAATGTTCCGGTCTGGAAAGAATAACGCTGGTAAACGGTTTGGAAGTCATCGGCCCATGGGCGTTTGCCGAATGCAAAAATTTGCGTAATATCGTTATCCCGGCCAGCGTGAAAACCATCGGCAGTGTGGCATTTTTCAGCGTACCCCGCATCGCTTTATCCGCACAAAACCGGCATTTCCGGTTGACTTCAGAAGGCTCATTGATCGAACCGGGCCGCAAACGTTTCATCTACTGCCCGCCGGGAAGGGATCATTGCACCATTCCGGAAAATATCCAACTGATCGACGACCTTGCGTTTGCATTCTGCACCGGTTTGAAAAGGATCACCATCCCCGCCAGTGTGCGGATCATCGGCCAATCGGCGTTTTACGCTTGCGAAAATCTGGAAAGAGTGGATATCCCCGCCGGAGTGAGACGTATCGAAAAATACGCGTTCCTGGGGTGTTCCAAACTGGAACGCGTGATCGTCCGCGGCCCGGCAGTGATCTGCGAAGGGGCATTCGGCAGAGGATGTTATGAAGAGAATCTGACCAAAGCATACATCTGCCGTCAGGCAAGGATACACCGGGATGCCTTCCCCGAATGGTGCGAAATTATCCGCCGGGATTTCAACAACTGATCCGGGCATTTTTCCGTAATTGAGACCACGTCCGCCATTTTCTGCTGTTGACAAATCATAACCACAGTGGTATATTCTATGCATCACAAAATAATTTTCACAAAAGGAAAATATCATGCAGCTGCTCTCTGATGAAGTAAAAGGTTTTCTCGGCAATTCATCCATGATCCGGAGAATGTTCGAGGCCGGTATCGAATTGAAAAAAACTTACGGCGAAGACAACGTTTATGACTTCAGTCTGGGCAATCCCGATCTGCCGCCGCCGCCGGAAATCAAACAGGCCATGCTGGAAATCGCCGCAAACAGCGATCAGCCTTTCGCTTTCGGATATATGCCCAATGCCGGTGAAAATGCCGCCCGCAGTGCCCTGGCCGGATTGATCTCCGCTGAACAGAATACCACCGTGCCGCCGGAAAATATCATCGTCACCTGCGGTGCCGCCGGCGGTATCAATGCCTTTTTCCGGGCGACTCTGACTGCCGGTGATGAAGTGCTTTGCATTGCCCCCTACTTCGTGGAATACGGATTTTATGCCGGAAACTTCGGCGGCATCCTCAAACCGGTCATGGCCAATGAAGATTTTTCCCTCAATATCGATAATATCGCCGCCGCCATTACGGAAAAAACCAGAGCGATCATCCTCAATTCCCCCAATAACCCCACCGGCAAAATTTACAACCGGCAAGAATTGCTCGCCGTGGCCGCTTTGCTCAAAAGTGCCAGAGAAAAATACGGCCGTATGATCTATATCGTTTCGGATGAACCGTACAGATTCCTCAATTATGACGGTGAAGAAGTGCCGTCGATGTTCAATATTTACGATGGGACCGTGGTGATCGGCTCCTTTTCCAAAACTTTGTCACTGCCCGGTGAACGTATCGGATATATCGCGGTTAATCCCGCTTTGGAAAACGCCTCTGAATTGCTCGGCGGTCTCACGCTGACCAACCGCACCCTCGGCTTCGTCAACGCTCCCGTCGTCGCCCAGAAACTGATCGCCAAATGCAGCAACGCCCGGATCGATCTGGATGTCTACCGCCGCCGCCGCGACCTGATGGCCCGAATCCTCACCGATGCCGGTATCGAATTCATCATGCCCGGCGGAGCCTTCTACTTTTTCCCCAAATCTCCGACTGCTGATGAAAGCATTTTCATCGATGCCTTGCTGGCGGAAAGAATTCTGGCCGTCCCCGGACGCGGCTTCGGTCTGCCCGGTTACTTCCGGCTGGCCTTCTGCGTTTCAGAAAAAACCATCGCCAACAGTGCCGATTCATTCAAACGGGCCATGGAAAAAATCAAAGGTTGAAAAAAAAACGACCTCTTGTATTTTTTGCCGGGGGCTTTCCCGTGACAAATACGACCTTTTGCAACTTGCGTTGCTCCGCACAGGGCGTATATCGGGCGTAAGAAAAAGCCGTCAGCAAAACCAAATGTTTATTTGGGTAATAACACTTTGTTGTATACTCTGTAAAGAGTTGCACCAAGGCCGGATGGCCGCAGGTGCGAGGGGGGGGT
>JAZNEV010000052.1:0-18675 GCA_045588835.1 Victivallaceae bacterium | reverse complement strand
CGAGTCCGTGCGGGCGTACCATTTTTTTGCTTGAATTTGTCATTCAGCAAAAAATTGAGGTGCTTCCGTTGATTCAACTGCGTTGAATCTTTGTGCTTTGCACTTACGGACTCTCACCTGCGGTTGCCTGGGCTGCGCCACAGGCTCTGCGTCGCAAGCTCCTTGTCGAGTCCGTGCGGGCGTACCATTTTTTAGCCCCTTTTTCCGGGAAGAGTTGGAGGTCATCAGATGAAAATGTTGCGTTTCCCTTTGATTCTCTGTGGTTTGCTGTTATTGACCGCTTGCGATGATGCGGCGGAAACACCGGCAGAAATTCCGGTACCGGAAAGGATATCGGCAGTCGGGACGCAATCATTCGGCCGGTATCCCGGATCATCCGACGTGGAAACCTTGATTTTCAATGAAAAATTCATGACGGATGACGATGTTCTGCAAATCCATATTGCCCCGGTTTCAAGAGTGGTCTATTGCATTGATCTGATCATTCCGCAAGTGCCGGGTGACGGAGATGCCTTGCAGAAGGTGGCCGGTTTCATCGCCGGCAGGTACAATATTCAGTTTTCCGGTGAATATCAGGTGACTCTTGATCAGAGCCGGATCGAAATCAGTTATGAATACGGTTACGGTCGGGGGGCAGTACGGTGCCGGTTCACAGATTTGGCCAATGAGAGAATATTCATTGCTGAAGATGATTCTCCTGAAGCTGCCGCCATCCGTCAGGCCCGTCAGAGGCGTCAGGAGTTGCTGCTTTTGGAAAATTCTCTGCGTGAATTCAATCTTGATACCGGAACTTATCCGGAAAATCTATCCGGTTTATTGAGTGATCCGGGCATTGCCGGTTGGAATGGCCCCTATGCCGATTCTCTGCCGGATGACTGTTTCTATCGCAAAACTGCAGAAGGATTTGAACTTCGCCGCGGGGAAGAAGATAACAGGTGAAGTTGAAACGGACGATACGGACGATACGGACGATACGGACATTAAACATAGATTGCCCCGTACCGAATTGCCCCTGTCAGGGGCGGTTTTGCCGCCCGTCCGACCAAGGCGAGCGAACCCGCCGCGACATCCCGTTTTTCTTTTGCTGACTTTTCTTTTTCCGTAAAAAGAAAAGTCAGTTTTCGTTTTGGACGCCGGTGTTGGAATAGCCGGCTTCGTCCATGAGCAGTTGTTTGAGTTTGGCGAGGGCCTGATTCTGGATCTGGCGGACGCGTTCCCGGGTACGGCCGATCTGCTGGCTGACTTCTTCGAGGGTGAGGGTGCGTCCACCGCGCAGACCGAAACGCATTTCGAGGATTTTGCGTTCGCGTTCATCGAGTTTATCGAGCAGATCCATCAGGCGGAAAACGGATTCGATATCGCCGATGATCTGATCTGGGGTCATGGCGTGGCGGTCGGGGATGATGTCCTGAAATTCGCCTTCTTCGCCCTGTTGGATGGGGTCATGCAAACTGATGGTACGCAGATCGGCCAAACGCAGACCGGAAACGGTACGTTCGCTGAAGTCGAGATGTTCGGCGATTTCGGCATCGGAAGGTTCCCGGCCGAGTTCTTCAGCCAGCCGCATCCGGACGGTTTTGATTTTATTGATTTTGCCGGCGGACTGAACCGGGATACGGATGGTACGGCTCTGGTTGGCCAGAGCCCGTCGCATGGATTGTTTGATCCACCATGCGGCATAACTGGAAAATTTGGCACCTTTGGCGGGGTCGAATTTTTCAACGGCACGCATCAGGCCGATATTTCCTTCGCTGATAAGGTCAAGCAGGGGCAATCCCAATCCTTTGAAGTCGTGGGCGATTTTGACGACCAGACGCAAGTTGGCTTTGATCAAAGTGGTGCGTGCGGCTTCGTGTCTTTCGGGGTCGAGGCTGTGGATCTCTTCGGCCAGATCGGCTTCTTCTTTTTTATTGACGAGCGGGATCTGGGCGATTTCGCCCATATAAACTTTCATAGTATCGTTTTTGTTACCGACGAGCAGTTTGGAATCCAGAGCATTTTTTCTGGCGGCATCGACCTCCTGCTGGGTGCGGAGTTTGGGCGAAACTGCAGCAATTTTGACCTCTTGTGGGGGGGCCGGTTTGGCGGTGACTTTGACTCCGGCCCGCGGGGCGAATTTAGTGGGTGCGGCGGAAACTTTTTTGATCACGAGTTTGCTTTTACGCGGTTCGGGATCGGCGGAAATGGTTTCTTCGTTGTCGATTTCCGGAGCGACTTTGAATTTGGGAGTAAGTTTGACTCCGGCCCGGCGGATTTTTTTGACTTCTGCCATGTTGCTTACCTCACTATTTTTATATAAAAAACTGTTTTTTTACTATTTTAAACTATAAAAAATGCACTTGAGCGGTTATAATATAATACAGGCAAAAGTGGTATCCCCGCACAAGATACAGAAAATCTAAAAATCATTATAAGCTGATAGGAAAATTTTTCAAGAGTCTTTTTTATGAAAATTGTAAAAAAAATTGAAAAATTTATTTTTGACACGGCAAAAGTGCCGGAGATCAGTACCGGATACACTTTGTCAACGTCGGCATTGCCGGGGTTGAAGGTGTTGAAATCCGGTGATGCTCCATTGTGTGTGACTTTGCCTGATGCCCGGAGTGCGGATAGATTTTTTCTGGATGTAACGGAACTGGCGGAACTGACCGGGATCAGTGTGAATATATTGACGATCCCGGAGTGCGGCCGGGGCAAATTGCTGTTTCCCGGCGGAGAATCCCGGCGGGCCAGAGCTTTGAACCGGATGCTGACGGAGCGGTTTGATCTGATCATCGGCAGTATCCATGCGTGGCTGGGCCCGGCTCCGGCACCGCAGGAAAGTTTCAATGGTCAGTTGGAGTTGCGTTGCGGTATGAGGATCGCGATGAATGAGATCGTCAGCAAACTGGTTCAATTGGATTATGATGATGAAGCGATGGTGTCGGCATCCGGGGAATTTTCCCGTCGCGGCGGCATATTGGATATATTCAGTCCGGCCCATGATGAACCGTGCCGCATTGAATTTTTTGATGATGAGATCGAGTCGATCCGCTTTTTTTCGCCGGAAACTCAAAGGTCTACCGGTGTGGCGGAGTGCTGCCGGATCATCAACCGGGCAGGGATCACTGCCGGTGGAGCGGCGGAATCAGATGCGTTTGCCTATATGGAGCGCGGCGGGGATTTCCGGATATTGAATATTTTTCCGGATGCCGGCCGGGAACTTTTGAGCAAATACAGCGTGCCGGGGGCCCCGGAAAGATGGGATGAATTGAATTCGGAGCATGAATGTATCGAATTTTATGAGATGGATATCGCGGGGGCGGCCGTCACCCCGATCCAGTTGCCGCTGGCCGCTGAAAGCGGTCAATTGCCGCAAGCGGTGAAAAGTTCCGGAGCGGCACTTCAGGAAAAATTGCTTATCCGGCGGATGTGTGATGCGGTGGAATCCGGGGCGGCGGTGGTGCTTGCCCTGCCGGATGCCGGGGATCTGCCGGTATTGAAAAAGTGGAGCAGTCACAACGGAGCGGAAAATCTCGTTTCTGAATATATCGCCTGCGGTCTGCCCGGTGGATTTTACTGGGGAAATGAGTTGCTGCTGCTTACGGAAAGTGAGTTGGCCGCCGCCGGATTCCGGTTGATCCCGGAGGATGACGCAGGGTGTGAGGAAACTATCCCGGCGGAAGCATTGGAAAGCGTGGAAAGTACTGGCGGGGAATTGACACTGACTGACTTTGATGAGGGCGATTATGTGGTCCATGTCGATTACGGTATAGCGATTTTCCGGGGGCTGAAACTGCAGAAAAGCAATGGCGAGTGCCGGGAAGTGCTGGTGCTGGAGTTCCGGGATGAACAATTGCTCTATGTTTCCGTGACTCAGTCCGCGAAAATCAGCCGTTATCTGGGAGCGGCCGGACGGGTGAAATTGCACGCATTGAATTCAAACCGCTGGCGGAACGAAAAGGAAAGTGCCCGGTTGGGGGTACGCTCTTATGCGGCGGATATGTTGAGATTTCAGGCGGTGCGTCAGGCGGTGCCGGGGATCAGTTTCCGGGCGGATGCCAGAGCGATGTCGGCATTTTTACGGGCGTTCCCTTTCAAAGATACCCGGTGTCAGATGCGGTCAACGGTCGAAATCAAAAAGGATATGGTTGCCAATAAGCCGATGGACCGGCTGTTGTGCGGCGATGTGGGTTACGGAAAGACCGAGATCGCCATGCGGGCGGCATTCCGGGCGGTGTCGGCCGGATATCAGGTGGCATTGATCGCACCGACGACAGTTCTTGCCCATCAGCATTATCGCAGTTTTTGTGAAAGATTCAAAGAGTTCCCCTACACGATCGAGGTGGTGAGCCGGTTCCGTACTGCTGCGGAACAGCAGAAAATTTCCGAAAAGCTGTTATCCGGCGGGATAGATATTCTTATCGGCACGCACCGGTTGTGCGGCAAGACATTTGCGTTCCGCAATCTGGGGCTGGTGGTGATCGATGAGGAGCAGAGATTCGGGGTGGAACAAAAGGAAAGATTGCGCCGGTTCAGAGTGGAGGCGGATGTTTTGAGTATGTCGGCGACCCCGATCCCCCGGACACTTTATATGGCAATGGCCGGGGCACGGGATCTGAGTACTCTGGTCACTCCTCCCAAATTGCGGCTGCCGGTGAAAACGGTGATTGCCCCGCAGGAAGATGAGTTGATAAGTGCGGCGATCAAGGCGGAATTGGCACGCGGCGGTCAGGTGTATTATTTGCATAACCGGGTGCAGACTATCGATGAATGTGCATCGCATTTGCGGGCGATCGTGCCGGATGCCCGGATCGCTGTGGCTCACGGTCAGATGGATGAAGCGGTGCTGGAGGAGATCATGACCGCCTTTCTGGAAGGCCGGATTGATTGTCTGGTGTGCAGTACGATCATTGAATCCGGTTTGGATGTGCCTAATGCCAATACGATCATTATAGAGAGGGCCGACCGTTTCGGTCTGGCCCAGTTGTATCAGTTGCGCGGCCGGGTGGGGCGTTGGAAGCATCAGGCGTATGCTTATATGCTGCTGCCGGAAAATCAACTGGTCGGCACCAATGCCAGAAAACGGCTGGCGGCGATCCGGCGTTGTTCGACTTTGGGGGCGGGATTTCAACTGGCATTGCGGGATCTGGAGATCCGGGGGGCTGGAAATTTGCTCGGTTCGGAGCAGTCCGGACATTTGTGCATGATCGGCTTTGATCTTTACTGCCGTTTGCTGAAACAGGAGATCGCCCGGTTGAAGTCCAGCAACAAAGAGGAACTTCAGCAGTTGTGCGATGAAGAGTTGCTCAATGATGTGGAAATGAATATCGAATTTCTCCGCCCGGTATTGTCCACGGCCGACAAGACGGTCCATCCGGCGGCGATACCGCCGGGATTTATCGAAAATGAGAGGTTGCGGCTGTCGGCTTACCGGCAGTTATCCGATATCCGGTCGCTGGAGATGCTTGACGATTTTGCCGATGAATTGCGTGACCGTTACGGCAAGTTGCCCGATGAAGTGCAGAATTTGCTGTTGCTGAATAGATTGCGGATTTTGGCCATGCTGGGCAACATCCGCAGGATCTCGGTAGTCAACGGGGTGGTTTCACTGCATGGGCCCGGTGGTTCTCTCTACCGGGAAAACGGCAGACTGCCCCGGCTGGATGCCAGAGATTCGTTGCGGTTGCGCTGCCGGAAATTACTTGACTTGCTTGGGCGGTTTGGGGAATAATTTTACCAGAGCGGCGAAAAAGTTGCCGCCGATGGAGTTGCCCAGAGTCATCAGCAGGATGAGCAGCAGCGTATCCATGCTCCAGACTCCGGCGACGGAGAAGTAGTACATATTGGCGATACAGTGTTCAAATCCGCTTAAAATAAAGACCATGACACAGAGAAAGACCATGACCGGACGGCAGGGGGCCGGGAGTTTCTCGTTTTTGAATGCATCGACCGCAGTGAACATCAGCATACCGCAGAAAATGGCGAGAATGAGGATGCTGACCGGGTCGTCAAGGATTTTGGTGTTGACAATAGAGAGAACTTTTTCGTCAATGACGTTATACATCCGGGTATGGCGGATGGCGTAACCGACGGTGAAACATCCGGCGAGGTTGCCCAGCCAGATCCAGAAAAGATCGCCCAGATAAGAGTAGAATTTATTGCCTTGAGTGACCAGATAACCGATCGCTCCGGTGTAGAGTTTCAACTGGAAACAGACGATGGTAAGCAGACCGAAACCGAACAGAAATGAGCCGGTGACCGGGTCGGCGGTGCAGAGATAGACTGTGCCGGCAAGGCCGATGAAAATACCGGCAAAAAATGCTTCCGGCAGAATTTTGAATGCTTTGGCTAACATGATTTTCTCCTTTTACTGTTATCTTAATTTGACGTCATTACCCCGGCTTGCGTTGTTCCGTACATTTGTACCGGGCGTAAGCGAGCCAGCCTGATCTGCGCCGCAGGGTGGCTCTGCACTGCGGACACTACGGACACTACAGACAGCCGATGGGTGATTATTGGCTTTTGCTTCCGCAAAAGTGCATTCGACTGCGGTCTGCAAATTTTCTTTGCCTACTTTCTTTCTTGAAAAGAAAGTAGGGTATTCCGCTTTTCTTTGTCCAACTTTCTTTTCCCGTGAAAAGAAAGTTGGTGCGCGACGCGGGACTTGAACCCGCACGCCGGAGCAAAGGAACCTAAATCCTTCGTGTCTGCCAATTCCACCAGCCGCGCGTGAGTGGTTAAATATACACCGTGAGGGGTAAAAAATCAAGATTCGAAGTCGAGACAGCTCCGGGTTTTGGTGAAAGGGCAGACGGCGGAGTTGGCGACGGCGACGTGTTCGGGGTGGTTGGCGTAGGTTTTGAGGGCATCGGCGTCGGTGAAAGAGGAATCGAGCATGAGGTCGGCGTTGGAAGAGGGCAGACCGTTGGTGTAAACTTTGATATCGAGCAGGCCGGGGATTTTACCGGCGAGTGATTCGAGACCGGTTTTGATATTGGCTTTGATGCGGGATTTTTCGTCGTCGGAGAATTCGTCTTTGAGTTGCCAGAGAATGATATGTTTGATCATGGTAAATTCCTTTCACGGGAGTTGATTGGGGTCAATATATCTCCAAAAGCCCGGTATTGCAAGCGGTCAGGTGTAAAAAAAATGGTTTTACATGGTTAAAAGAGGATATATTCCGTTGAAAAGTATTACCAATGGTGTTATATTATAACGATTATATTCTGCAACAATCAACAACATAAGGTGAAAAGATTATGTACCGTACTCATACTTGCGGGGAATTGCGTAAAGCGGATGCCGGAAAAGAGGTCAGAGTTTCCGGCTGGATTCACAGTGTGCGTGACCATGGCGGCGTTATTTTTATCGACTTGCGTGACAATTATGGTTTGACGCAGATCGTTATTGATCCGGAGCGTGATTTTTATCAGGCGCTGGATAAGTGGCGGGTGGAGAGCGTGGTGCAGTTTGACGGTGTGGTCGTTGAGCGTTCGGCGGAAACGGTCAATCCGAAACTGGCTACCGGTGAGATCGAAGTGGCCGCTACCGGAATGGAGATGCTCGGTGAAGCCGAAGTGCTGCCCTTTCAGGTCGCCAAAGATGACAATGCTCCGGAAGCGATGCGTTTGAAATACCGTTTTCTGGATTTGCGTAAAGAGAAACTTCACAATAATATCATTCTCCGCAGTAAGGTTATTGCGGCGATCCGTGCGTACATGACCGGTGCCGGATTTACTGAGTTCCAGACTCCGATCCTTACGGCGAGCAGTCCGGAAGGAGCCCGTGACTATCTGGTTCCCTCGCGTTTGCATCCGGGCAAGTTCTATGCTCTGCCGCAGGCTCCGCAGCAATTCAAACAGTTGCTGATGGTTTCCGGATTTGACCGTTACTTCCAGATCGCTCCGTGTTTCCGCGATGAGGATGCCCGTGCCGACCGCAGTCCCGGTGAATTCTATCAGTTGGATATTGAGATGAGTTTTGTGGAGCAGGATCAGATCTTTGCGGTGGTCGAGGGATTGCTTCAGGATATTCTGGCGAAATTTTCCACCAAGAAATTTTCCACGGATCCCTTTGTCCGGATTCCCTACCGGGAAGCGATCAGCCGTTTCGGTTCAGACAAGCCGGATCTGCGCAATCCTCTGGAAATGATCGATGTTTCTGAATTTTTCAAAGACAGTGAATTCAAAGCGTTTGCATCGACGGTGGCCGATGGCGGAGTGGTGCGGGCCATCCGGGCTCCGCAGGTTGCCGGCAAGCCCCGTAAATTCTTTGATGATATGATCGCTTTTGCCCAGGAAAACGGGGCCAAAGGCATGGCTTACATCATCTGGAATGAGGAAGGCGAAAAGAGTCCGATCGTGAAATTCCTTTCCAGAGAGGTCATTGACGGCCTCAAAGCTGCCGGCAAAGTGGAGACCGGCGATGCGTTGTTCTTTATTGCTGACAAAGAGAAAGTTGCCTGTAAGATCGGTGGTGCGGTGATCCCGGAACTGGGCCGCAAACTGGATCTGATCGACCAGAATGAATTCAAATTCTGCTGGATCGTGGACTTTCCGATGTTCGAGGAGGATGAGGAGACCGGAGAGATCATTTTCTCCCACAATCCTTTCAGTATGCCTCAAGGCGGTATGGAAGCACTCAATACCAAAGATCCGCTGGATATTCTGGCCTGGCAGTATGATATTGTCTGTAACGGTGTGGAACTTTCCAGCGGTGCGATCCGTAACCACCGGCCGGAGATCATGTACCGGGCGTTTGAGATCGCCGGTTACGGTCCGGAAACGGTCGATCAGAAATTCGGCGGCATGATCAATGCTTTCAAACTCGGTGCGCCTCCGCACGGCGGTATTGCTCCGGGGGTTGACCGTCTGGTGATGTTGCTGGCCGATGAGCCGAATATCCGGGAAGTGATCGCATTCCCCTTCAACCAGCAGGCTGAAGACTTGATGATGAATGCTCCGGGCGAAGTCACTCTCAAACAACTCCGTGAGTTGCACATTGAGGTCAAACTTCCCAAAAAGCAGGAGAAAGCGGAGAATTGATCTCCTTCTATGAATAACTTCGGTCAACATTGCATTGGGAGCATTGCCGCCGTATTGTTGACAGCGGCGGTGTGCTTCAGTGCAAATGCAACAGAATTATTTCAACTTTTACCTCCGTCATCCGCAATTGCGGCCGGGGCGGATTTCAGTGCGCTTTGCTCTCACCGGCAGGGCGCAATTCTTTTTGACAGGTATTTTGCCGCTCTGACGGAGGCCCCGTTGGAAAAAGTTGTCCGGTTGTGTTACGGGTGTGATGCCAAAGGGCGGTGCCGGGCGGCGTTGTTGCGTTTTGATCTGCCGGAAACGGTGGATCGTCTGCTTACCGGATTGGCCGGGAAAAAGGAACAAAACAGCGATGATCCGGCCTATATTCTGCGGAATTCTCCGGATGACCGGAAGTTTTACCGGCTTTATCCATTGAGCAGTGATATGGTGGGCATTTACTGGCGTTTTCCGGAAAATGCGTCATCCCGTCCGGCTCGCGGGGAAGTTGATCCGCAGTTGCAGAGCCATATCCCCGTGCGTCAGGGGGTGATGCTCTGGGCCGTGGGATTTCCCCGGTCTGAAAACCGGTATTTGAAGCAGATCACCGCTTTTGACTTTGTTCTGGAAAGCGACTTTAACGGTGAATTGCTGCTGCATGGCAAAATCGTTTGCCGCAGTGCTTACGGGGCCTCGACGATCGTGTTGTTTTTGAATACTGTCGCAGCGGTGGTGTTGCAGAGCAAATATGGTATTCCATCCCGGTTGACCGTGGCGGCAGTTGATGCATTGCAAATACGGCGGGAGGGGCAAGTATTGCGTTTTTCCAGTCGCGATGTTGAACCGGTGATCGCTGTGTTTGTTGCGGCGATAAAGGATATGATCCCGGATTATCGAGTGGTGATGAATTGAAAAAAAAGCGTAAAATGTGGGAAAAATATTTGCTGATTACGCTGTTGCTGACCGCATTTGCCGCTTCAGCGGTCTGGTATTGGCATATCCGGCTGGGGCGGGAACAATTTGATGAATTGTTTTACGATGATACGCTGTATGCCGATGAGATCCGTGAAGCCGCCGCCAGATATGATCTGCCGCCGGAGTTGATCCGGGCACTGATCAAAAAAGAGAGCCGGTTCAATGCCCGGGCCACCGGTAAAGCCGGTGAGATCGGTCTGATGCAAATTCTGCCCGGCGGAGCAGTGGCTGACTGGGCAAGGGTCAATAAGTGCGATCCGCCATCCAGAGAACAACTGTTTGATGTACGCACCAATCTGGATATCGGCTGCTGGTATTTAGCCAGAGCCATGGGCAAGTGGTCAAATTACCGTTATGGCATGCATCTGGCACTGGCTGAATACAATGCCGGGGCGAAAAACAGTGCCCGCTGGAAACCGGCCGATCCTAAAGATGAAGTGCTGCCCCGGATCGATTTCCCCGGCACGAAAGAGTATGTATCAGACATTATGGATAGTTATTATACCTATGTTCTTGAGGCAAAGCAGTAAAAAATATTTGCAAAACATGGGCGAATGTGCTATTTTAAAAAAGTTTGTTCTTTGTAATGAGGGTATCGTAAAATGGATTTGAATAAATGTAACGGTTGTTGTGCCGGGGATTTCATGCCGCAGGATAAGTTGCGGGAAGTCCAGTTGACACGTTTGCAGAACATTGTCGCTCATACTTATAACAATGTGGAGTTTTTCCGCAAACGCATGGGTGATTTGAAAGTGAAACCGGCGGATATCCGGACTTTGTCTGATATTCAGAAACTGCCCTTTTCCAAAAAGATCGATTTGCGTGACACTTATCCATTCGGTCTGTGTGCGGTGCCGCAGAGTCAGATCGTGCGGCTTCACGCTTCCAGCGGCACTACCGGCAAGCCGATCGTAGTAGCTTATACCAGGGAAGATCTGGAGGTCTGGTCGGAAGTTATGAAACGCGGTCTGGCCGGAGCCGGATTGAACGAAAATGATATTATTCAAATCGCTTACGGTTACGGATTGTTTACCGGCGGTTTGGGGGCACATTACGGCAGTGAGGCGCTGGGGGCCACCGTGGTTCCGGCGTCAGTGGGCAATACCCAGCGTCAGGTGATGTTGATGCGTGACTTCGGCGTGACCGGTATCTGTTGTACGCCAAGTTACTTCTGCCACTTGATCGAACAGGCTGCTCAGGCTGGTATCGATATGCGTGAATTGCCGGTCAGAGTTGGTATTTTCGGTGCTGAACCGTGGTCGCAGGGTATGCGTGAACAACTGGAAAAAGGTGCCGGGATCGAGGCATTTGACATTTACGGACTGTCAGAAATCATCGGTCCGGGGGTGGCGATCGAGTGTACCGAGCATCAGGGAATGCACGTTTTTGAGGATCACTTCTATCCGGAGATCATCGATCCGGATACCGGCGAAGTGTTGCCCGACGGTGAAATGGGCGAATTGGTCTTGACCACCTTGAGCAAATATGCGATGCCGATGATCCGTTACCGGACGAGGGATCTGACCCGGATCATTGCCGAACCGTGCAAATGCGGCCGTACCATCCGCCGGATCGACCGGATCTCCGCCCGCAGTGACGATATGTTCATCATCCGCGGCGTGAATGTATTCCCGTCGCAGATCGAATCGGCCTTGCTGACTGTTCCGGGGGTGAGTGCCAACTATCTGATCATCCTCACGACCGAAAAGGGCATGGATAATATTGAAGTGCAGGTGGAGATCAGTCCGGAAGCATTCTCCGATCAGGTCAAAGTGCTGGAAGCCTTGCAGAAAAATATCACCAAAGCCGTGGAATCGGTCATCGGTTTGCGTATCCGGGTCAAACTGGTCGCTCCGCAGACCATTGCCCGCAGTGAAGGCAAAGCCAAACGGGTACTTGATCAGCGGATCAAAGGATGACCGGCGTACCGGTGGACGGGGGGGGTCGCATACGCCCTGTCCGGGTACAATGTTATTCATCGGGGATGTTGCAAAACCTCAAAAAGATTTGCCACATCCCTGTTTTTCTTTTATTGAGATAATTTATCAAATCAATAAAAGCAATTCAACAAAACGTTTTTGCAACGGCCGTTTTTTCATTGGTGAATGGTGCTTTTTGTCAGTAAAAAACTTGAAAAATCATCTTATACAGACTATCTTATATATAAGTATATATATAGACGGAGATTTGCCATGTATTACGATATGCAGTACCGGGTGCCGTATGCGGATACTGACCAGATGGGGGTGGTCTATTACGCCAATTATCTGGAGTATTTTGAACGCAGCCGTACGGAAATGTTCCGGCAGGTCGGTATGCCCTATTCGCTGATGGAGGAAAAGGGGATCATTCTGCCGGTGTCGGAAGCGCAATGTAAATATTACAGCAGTGCGAAGTATGACGACCTTTTGACCTTCCGCTCCTATGTCGATGAGTATTCGAGGGTAAAAGTCAAACTCAATACCGAAATTTTGCGGGGCGAAGAATTGCTGGCCAAAGGTTATGTAGTGCTGGCGTGTGTGAATAGAGAATTCAAAATTTCCCGTTTGCCGTCGTGGATGGCAGAATATTGTGACAAGTGTCTTTATCCCGGAAAGGAGCCGGAAAAGTGAAGTTCATCGAATATGAAAAGTTGTATCCATTGAAGTTTCATCCGATCTATATGGAGCGGGTCTGGGGCGGTACGATGATGAGCGAAGTGCTTGACCGTAAACTGCCTGAACATGAGGCTCCCATCGGTGAATCATGGGAGTTGGTCGATCGGGATGAGGTCAAAAGTGTCGTTGCCAATGGCGAATTATCCGGTGCGACTTTGAATCAGTTGATGGCCGCTTACGGTTCCCGTCTGGCCGGCACCAAGGCTGCCGGTAAGAAAAACTTTCCTTTGATGGTCAAATTGATCGATGCCGGTGAAAGATTGAGTTTGCAGGTGCATCCTGATGAAAAGGCTTGCGAACTTATCGGTAACGGTGCAGAGCCCAAGACCGAAATGTGGTATGTCATTTCCAACCGTCCCGGAGCTAAAATTTTTGCCGGTTTGAGCGGTCGTGCCACCCGGGTCGAATTGATGGATATGCTTGATTCCCCGGATGTGGAAAGATTGATGCAAACCTATCAGTCGCAACCGGGTGACGCTTATTTCATTACTTCCGGCACTCTGCATGCCATCGGTGCCGGCAATCTGATTCTGGAGATCCAGCAAAACAGTGACACCACCTACCGGGTCAATGACTGGGGCCGTCTGGGTACTGACGGCAAACCCCGTACCTTGCATAAGGAACAGGGCTTGAAGTCGATCAACTTTACCAACCGGACCAGTCCGAAAGTGGCCGGGGCGGTGAGTATGAAAAACTTCAACCGCAAATTTGATGTGGTCAAACTTTGTCCGTTTTTCAAGGTTTCCGATCTGCGGCTGTGCAGTGCATGGAGCGATGACACCGCTGGCGGTGAAAGTTTCCATTTGCTTACTGCGGTCAAAGGCACTTTCCGTATCGGCCGTGAAGGTCAGAGTGCTGAAATCATTCCGGGCGAAACGGTGTTGATCCCGGCGTGTTTCGGCCGCTATACCATCGAACCATTGGATACGGATGAAGCGGTCATCGTCAAAACAACGCTTTAACATATATTATATATAGGATACGAACATGAATTTTTTATCAGATATCGAAGCACATTTGCGTCAGACTTTCCCCAATTATCCGGCGGAAAATATCCTCTCTCTGGAAGCATGTCCTGCCGGACAGCAGGGGGATTTCACATTGAATTGCTTCCGCATCGGTAAATTCTGCGGCAACCCCATGGCGGCGGCCGATACGATCGTGGAGTTTCTCAATTCTCACGCTGATGTTGAGAGTGTTACTGCGGTCAAGGCATTTGTCAACATCACTTTGAAACCGGCGGCTCTCCATCAGGGCGGTGCCGCTGATCCCCGGGCGCTGCTTGACCGGGGGCTCCTGCCGGAAAATGAGCGGAAAAGGGTTCTGATCGAATTTTCCGCCCCCAATACCAATAAACCCCAGCATCTCGGCCATGTGCGAAACAATACTCTGGGTATGGCTCTGGGAGCGTTGCTCAAAAGAGTCGGTCATGACGTTATCGAGATCAATCTGGTCAATGACCGCGGTATCCACATTTGCAAATCCATGCTCTGCTATCAGCGGGTGGGCAACGGACGCGATCCGGAAAATACCGGCATCAAAGGCGATCATCTGGTCGGCGACTTCTATGTTGAATACAACCGGATGCTTTCCGATGAGATAAAAACTCTCAAAGCCGCCCGTCCGGATCTGGCTGATAAAGATTCGGAAGAACTCTTTCTGGAAACTGAAATCGGCCAGGCCACCCAGAAAATGCTTCAGGATTGGGAAGCCGGTGTGCCCGAAGTGCGTGAGTTGTGGCAGATGATGAATAACTGGGTCTTTGCCGGATTTGCTGAAACTTACAAACGCATGGGGATCGATTTCAACCACACCTATCTGGAAAGCGAAACCTATCTGCTGGGCAAAGACATCATTGCTGCCGGTCTGGAAAAGGGGGTGTTCACCCATCGTGATGATGGTGCGGTGATCTGCGATCTGGGCAAAATGGGCAAAAAAGTGGTTCTGCGTTCTGACGGCACCAGCGTTTACATCACGCAGGATATCGGCACGACCAGGAAAAAATATGATGATTACCGGCCGGAAAGTATGATCTGGGTCGTCGGTGACGAGCAGAATCTTCACTTTCAGATGCTTTTTGAAATCATGAAACGCCTCGGATTTGAGTGGGCCAAAGACCTTTATCACCTCTCTTACGGCATGGTCAATCTGCCCAACGGCCGGATGAAAAGCCGCGAAGGTACGGTGGTCGATGCCGACGATCTCTTTGATGAGATGTCACAACTTGCCCGCAATGCCTGTGCCGAGCGCGGAAGCGAAAATGTCAGCGAAAGTGAACTTGCTGAAAGGGGAGAGATCATCGGTCTGGGGGCATTGAAGTTCATGTTGTTGAAGTTCAATCCCAAAACCACCATCACTTTTGATCCGGCAGCTTCCGTCCGTTTCGAGGGGGATACCGGTCCTTATGTTCAGTATGTGGCCACCCGTATCGCTTCCATTGAACGTAAAGCCGCCGAAAAAGGTTTCGTTCCGGTCAAAGATGCCGACTGGAGTCTGCTCGGTGCCGCCGCTGAAAGAGAGATCGCCGTCAAATTGTTTTTCTATCCGTCAGTATTGCAGACGGCCGCTGCCAAACGGGATTGTTCCGGTTTGGTGGAGTATTTGCTGGAATTGGCCAAGGCTTTCAACCGCTTCTACCGGGATTGTCCGGTGTTGAGTGCCGGTGATGATGCTCTGGTCACGGCCAGATTGTCGCTGGCCGATGCAGTCAGAATGGTGATCGCTGACGGTTTGCATACTTTGACCATCGGAATCCCGGAGGCGATGTAAGATGAGCCGTCCGGCACTGCTGATCGTAGATGATGAATTCAATACCCGGGAAACTCTGGTCGAGTTTCTCGGCCGGAAGTTTGATGTTTCCGGTGCGGGCAATGGTGTCGAGGCGATAAAGTTGCTTCAGACCAGGGATTTTGATTTGGTGCTGACAGATTTGCGGATGCCGGAAGCCGACGGCATGAGTGTACTTGAGGCCGCTTCCGGTAAGGCGAAACGGCCCAAATGTATCGTGATGACCGCTTACGGTTCGATCGATGGAGCCGTGGCGGCGATGAAACACGGTGCATTTGACTTCATTACCAAGCCGATCAAACTGGCCAAACTTGAGGAGGTCATCGCTTCGGCTCTGGCCGCCGGGAAAACGTCAGTTTCAGAAGTTCCGGAGGCTGATACCGGTAAAAATGCGGCAGTTGAAAACAAAGATATTCTGCCGGCCAAAAGCGGGGCGATGAAAAAGGTCTATGATACGGCTCTGGCAGTTGCACCGACCAGATCCAATGTGTTGTTGCTCGGTGAAAGCGGTACCGGTAAAGAGGTGATCGCCCGTTATATCCACGATCACAGCGGCCGGACCGGACTTTTTGTGGCGGTGCATTGTGCGGCTTTGACCGCGACCTTGCTGGAAGATGAACTTTTCGGTCACGAGCGCGGAGCATTTACCAATGCGGTCGCCATGCGCCGGGGCCGTTTTGAATTGGCCGACCATGGTACGATCTTTCTGGATGAGATCGGTGAGATCGATGCCGCCACTCAAGTTAAATTGTTGAGGGTGTTGGAAACCCGCAGTTTTGAGCGGCTTGGCGGCAGTGAAACGATCACCAGTGATTTCCGGCTGATCGCCGCTACCAATAAAGATTTGAAATCAATGGTGGATAAGGGCGAATTCCGGGAAGATCTCTACTATCGCTTGAGTGTGGTGGATCTGCATTTGCCGCCGTTGCGGGAGCGTAAAGATGAAATTCCGCTTCTGGTCGATACCTTTATCAGGGAATTTGCCCGGGAAAATATGAAAGATATTTCCGGCATCACCCCGGCGGCACTGGAAAAATTGAGTGCCAATGCGTGGCCCGGCAACATCCGTGAATTACGCAATTGCATCGAAAAAATGGTGGTTCTGGCTCCGGGGAATATGCTTGAAGCAGATGATGTGCCTGATTTTCAGGTGTCAATGCCGGTGAAAAAAGTTCCGGCCGGTGATCCTTTGAATCTGGAACATTCCGAAAAGGAATTGATCCGCAAAGCCCTCGATGAGTGCGGTAATAATCGGGCCGCTGCCGCCAGAAAACTGGGGATCAGCCGCCGTACTTTGTATCGCAAACTGGAAAATATGGATGTGGAAAATGATTGAAAGAAGGACCATCGGGCAAATTCTGCCGGAAATCAATTATGATGAAGCCCAGGTTCCGGTGCGGGAAATCCCGTCGGTGCTGATCGCGGATGACGGTCATAAAGTTGCCGATGCCTGGGAATGGATGAATTTACGCCGTCCGGAAGTGCTGGATTTTTACCGCCGTGAGGTATTCGGTGAAACTCCGGCGATGCCGGAAATGATGAAACACGAAATTTTGAGCGTGAAAGATGATGCGCTCGACGGCAGGGCGATCCGCAAAGAGATCAAAATGACCTTTTCCCACCGTGGCAATTCCCGCAGTTGGACTATGCTGTTATATATTCCGAAAAATGCCAAAGGCAAAGTGCCGGTGACGCTCGGTTTGAATTTCCGGGGCAACCATGCCGCTTCTCCGGAAAATGATGTGATCATGACCGGCAGAAAATGCGATGGCAGTTGGGTGGAAGAGCAGCGGGGCATCCAGAGTGACCGCTGGGAATTTGCCAACGTCATCGGGCGTGGATTTGCCTCGGCAACGGTTTGTTACCATGATATATTCCCGGATTTTGCCGCCGGTGAAGCGTGGAAACAGAGTATATATGGTCTGCTGTATCCGGAAAAATCCCCCGCCGAACTCAATGCAAAGTATTCGGCGATCGGGGCATGGGCATGGGGATTGAGCCGGATGCTGGATGTGTTGAGCAGTGAAGAAAAGATCGATTGCCGCCGGGCGATGGTGGTCGGTCACTCCCGGCTGGGGAAAACGGCTTTGTGGGCCGGAGCGAATGACGAAAGATTCAAAGTGGTGGTCAGTAATGATTCCGGCCACGGCGGAGCGGCGCTATTTAAAAGATGTTTCGGTGAGAATATTGAAGTATTGATAACCAATTTCCCGCACTGGTTCGTTTCCGGCTTTGATCAGTATACCGGAAAAGATGCGGATTTGAAATTTGATCAGAATTTTCTGCTCTCATTGATCGCTCCGCGGATGCTTTGCATCGGAAGTGCCACAGAAGATCTGTGGGCCGACCCCAAAGGGGAGTTTCTGGCCGGAGTATATGCTTCAGAGGTGTACCGTTTGTTCGGAGTGCCGGGAATGCCGGTGACAGATCATCCGGCACCGGATGTAAATGTCACCGGCGAAATCAGTTACCATTTGCGTACCGGGAGCCATAATATTTTATGGCAGGATTGGGATCACTATTTTGCTGTGGCGGAAAAAGTTTTCGGCTGCTGAAAAAGTTGATTTTTTTGTTTTGTCCCTTGCAAAGTTGAAAAAACATGGTATATTATGCCTCCGTTGTGCTGAAAAGGGTACAATGCGATGCTTGAAAAACTCCGGTTGGAAAAAGTTCAAAAAACTTTGATTTTCTGCTTGAAAAAGTAAAAACCGGTGATATATTAAGAATCCGTTGCGTGTTAAGTGCGCGGGATGCCTGATTGGATCGGTTCAAGCGACCGGCTGAATAAAAAACGAAAAAAAATCAAAAAGCCGCTTGCAAAAATAAAAACCGATGATATATTAAGAATCCGTTGCGTGTTAAGTGCGACGAAGGTTGATTGATAGAGATTACCGGAGCGGTTCGAAATAAAAAATGAAAAATTTTGAATTTTGAACTTGCAAAAATAAAAACCGGTGATATATTAAGAAACTGTTGCTCTGAAAAGGGCAAGCTGATTGAAAATTGAATAGTGCGATGTAAACCTTGAAAATTTCAATGAGACGATCTGTGAACAGATAAAGTCTTAAATCAAATGCTTTGAATCGAATTACTTCGGTTAAAACAAATTATGTTTTACGGAGAGTTTGATCCTGGCTCAGAACGAACGCTGGCGGCATGGATTAGGCATGCAAGTCGAACGAGGTAGCAATACCGAGTGGCGGAAGGGTGAGGAACGCGTGAGTAATCTGCCCCCAAGTTGGGAATAA
>JAZNEV010000051.1:0-11224 GCA_045588835.1 Victivallaceae bacterium | reverse complement strand
ATGGCTACGATCCGACTTCCAGGGCAGATTTTCATCCGGCAGTGTCAATCCCAGAAGCCGGATCAGATCCAAACCGATGACCGCATTGCCGACCGGGTTGAGATGCAGATGATCCCGCATAAGCAGCCGGAACGACTGAATATTACAGTCATGCAGCAGTTTCCACCGGGAATAATTGTCATTCAAATACTCCCCGGCAACAGACCGGACCACTTCCATATACGGTTCATAATTATCCGCCCACTGCGGGGATTTCTCCCGGAACTTTTCATAATCACAGCAATAGCAAGTCTGAAACAGCACATCTCCGCCCCAGCTGTTGACCCGGCGGCGGATCTCAACCATATTGCCGTGCATCATTTCCCGGCTTAGATTGCGGTTGGGATTCGCATCATTTACCCCCGCCGTCAATATCAGCAGATCCGGCTTGAAAGGAGTCACATCCCGGTCAAACCGTGCCAGAAGTTCGGCGGTGGTGTTATTGCTCGTACCCGCATTCAAACACAATGCCGGATTATCCACCGAAGAACGGTCACTTGTCCATTTGCGGTAAGTATGCATCAACCCCATATTCACATAATCAAACCAGTGGGCTCCGACCATAAAGTGTTCCGTATTGCTCTCTCCCAGAGCCAGCACATGGACATTTTTTCCGGCCTCTATCCGGTCAAAAATCCGCAATTTATCCCGTAATTCACTCATATTTCCACGACCTCAATACGCATGAATTCGGCTGTTCTGGCCAATTGTTCCGCACAATTTCCATGTACGGCAATGGCATGATGTGCCACCCCGCAGGAGATCAACTCTTTCAGATAATTTTTCACCGGTTTATCCACCTTGATCATGGCGTGAAGTTCGTTGCAGGGCAGCGTGGCAAAGGGGATGGATTCCCCTCTGGAAATCAGCATCCGGTAACTTTCCCCGCAATTAAGCACATGACCGAAGGTGACTTCGCCCGGTTTCATGATCAATTCGTAATTCAAGCCGCCGCCGGAAAATCCCCACTCTTCCGGAGAACCGGTCAACGTGATCTTTTCATCCGACTCCGCCAATGCCGGGGTGCCGATGCCGTGCCCCAGAAGAAAGAGAGCGTTGTTTGTTTCGTCAAATTGTCCCCATTCCGCCTGAAAGGGGGTGTTCCCGGTAAATTTCTGCATCAGATCCATCATCACCAGACCACCGACATCACCTTCACAGGCAACGGGGAAGCGATCCTCTTCCATGATCACAGACGCCCCCATTCTGGCAGGGGCGCCGGTGATTTTTTCCAGATAGTGCTGCCCCAGGAAACACAAGCCGTCAAGGTTGAATTTTTTATACAGTTCCCGCATTGCCAGCCCCAGACGGAGAGATTTTTCCGCATCTTCAAGAGTGACATTGCGGTTCTTGAAACGCTTGAGCAGTTTTTCCGCCGCCGCCATACTTGCTGCCGGATCGATCTTCTTCCACAATTCGATCAGATGATCCGCCTGGATGGTCATAACTTCCGGCCCGAGGAAACCTTTCACCTTGGCCCGGTCGAATTCAAGATCATACATCCCCCGGAAAACGTGACCGACAATACCGTAAGTGGCACTTTTCAGGTGCTTTGCCGCACAGAAAGCACGCACAATAGAAGCGATTTCCCGGTAACTTTCCGCTTCGGAAATTTCGCCGACCACACTCCGGTAATTGATTTTCATCTTGTGGAAACTGCCGGAAAGCTGGGTAATGGCGATCAGTGCCGAGTTACGCATGGTGGCAATATAGTTATCCAGCGGATTAACATCTCTGCCGGTCTGGGTGTTGAACAAAATCACCTCCGGCCGGCGGTCGGAACGGTTGATGGCGTGCATGGTGATAAAATCCGGCAGATAAGTTCCGGCAATGACCACCACCATATCGATTTCCGCTTCCCGGAAAACCTTTCCCGCCTCTTCCGCCCGGTCAAGGGTATCCACCATGCCGGGATAGACCACTTCACATTCCGGCATCGCCATTTGCAAACGCTCCGCTGCGGCGGCAAGATCATCTGAAACCATCTTTTCCAATGCCGGATACATCCGCCAGTATTCAAAATAACCGAGACCCAACATACCGATCTTCGGCTTTCCCACCGCCAGACGGGAGGTCAGTACATCCCCGAAAACCCCGACATTTTCAGCATCAAAACTGGTAATTTGAATTTTTTTATCCATCCCATACACTCCATTAATGATCAAAAGAGTTTATCCACATTTTTCACCGCTCCGGGGATGTAGAAATCCTGCCGGAAAGGTTCACCGTATTTCACATTTATTCTGCTGCCGTGGTAACGGGCCCGTGCTTCCAAGGCACTATCCAATTCCCCCAGATGATCATGGGCATCTTCAAAACACATCCACGCTGCCATTTTGGTTTCAAAGGTATCGGTAATATCCACGATACAGCTTGGATCCGGCAGGGGATCATTTACTTCAAAGTGATAGAATTTTTCCGCCCGATGAGGTTCGGTACCGAAATCGGCACTGCACGCCCAGCCCGCCTGATTCCAGGCATCCCGGCTCAAAGTTGCCATGCCGTGATGCTGAAAATATTCGTTCCACCAGTGGGAAAAGATAATATCCGGTTTATACTGTCGGATCACCCGGATGCACTGCTGATAAAATTCCCGGTTCGCCATCACTGCAAAATCCGGCACATTGTAACACTCAAAACTGGCACAGCCGAGAATTTCATGGGCCTTGACCGCATCCCGGGTAAAACGCCTGACGGCATTATCTGAATCCCCCGGCACGGTGTAAGCCTCATCTCCGTTACCGAAGCAGAAAACATCTACCCTGATCCCGGCTTTGACCAGTTTGGCGATCGTCCCGCCCATGGCGATCACCGAATCATCAAGGTGAGCTCCAAGAACCAAAGCTCTTTTCATTTTTGCATAAACTCCTTATGACAATAATTGGATTTTTTTATACCTTTAAATGTATCCTGAACCTCCCCCAAATCCAACGCCAATATTGATTTTTTATGTGCTGATATTGATTTTTGCCATCGAAGAGTGTATATTTATCTCATACTGTCAAACAACCGGGAGAAGGGCATGGAACAATTCAACAAACTTTACGAGAAAAAACTGCTGCACAACTATCACGATGCTTTTTTCAAACTTTTCCGCATCCCGCTGGATTGGATACCGCCGGATAACCGGACTTTCACCCTCAAAGGAAATACTCACTGCAATGGTTTATGTGCCAAAATCATGGCATCTCCGGAAGGGGCGGAAAAGTGTCAAACCCTTGCAACATGGCGTATTGCCGAAGCCAAACGCACCGGCAAAGCGGTGATCAACCGCTGTCACGCCGGATTTTTTGACATCGTTATTCCGATTTTTGTGGATGGCGAATATCTTGGAGCATTGAGCATCGGACAATTCACCGACCATCAACCGGATACGGAAGAGTTGGAAAAAATCCGCCGGAATCTCCCTTTCCTCACCTTCGCTCCGGGCGAATTGGAAAATCTCTTTCAGCAGACCCACCTTTTCAGCACCACCGGGATCGAAGGATTGATCGAATTGCTTTCCATGCTGGGAGAGTACATCTGCCAATCCCACGCCCGGCTGCGGTTTATGGAGTCAATGTCCCGCACCGATCCGATCAATGCGGCAGAGGAGTACATTCAGCGGTTTTTTGTTAAAAAGCTGACCGTGGGAGCCATTGCCCGCTATGTCGGGATGAGCAAGTGCCACTTTATCCGTAAATTTACTGAACAGACCGGCTCTTCCCCCATAGCTTATTTGAATAACTACCGTATCGTGCAGGCACAGGAGATGTTGAAAAACAGCACCCTTTCAGTATCAGAGATCGCCATTGCCTGCGGCTTTTCCTCCATCAGCCACTTCAACCGTCAGTTCCGCAAATATATCGGCTCTTCCCCGGCGGCGACAAGAAAAAACGGGTTCACCGACGGTTTGTAAGCGGAATTGCCCCTGTTGTTTTGCAGCCTCAAAACTGCAGGGGGAGTAAGCAATGCCGGTCAACCTTTGACTATACACAAAAAGTCCGTGGATTTCAACAGGAACAAGTAAAATATTCTTCAAAAAGTGCGGTTTTATGACCACAATGAAAATTACCGGACGAGTTTTAATTTGTCCTTTAACCCTTGGTATATCAGAATTGGCACTAATGGAAGAGCGTGAAGCATCATTCCGCAAATATGCTGACTACTTATATTACGATTCCTTTACAGGTAAACCATGTGCTGCTGTTATTCAAGCTTTTGGGGCTCCGACACGGATTACTACTGACGGTAAAGGCGGAAACATATATGTATGGGGAAAAACATATACAACCGGCGGTGAAGTATATTACATCAGCGGCAGAATGCATTCAAATCCATTGCGTTTTCACAAAAACATCAAAGAATTTTATTTTACCAGCGATGATAAATGTTATCATTGGCGGGTGGCAACAGAATAAAATCAGTCCCATTCTGATATTGTCAGAATCTGAAGCCGGGATTTTTTGATTTTATGCGATTGATTTGTTGAGCACTCTTGCTGGGAAGGAAATTTACTTTACGATAGATCTGTTTTGGAGTTGGAGATACAGTATTTTGTACAGTTACAGGAAATGCTTTTACAAGATCAAAAATTAACTTTTGAGATTTAATTTCTTCTATCAAAATGTTGTAGTCTAATTTTACGACATAGTATTTGGAATCTAGATAAATTAAGCCTAAAATAATTTTTTTGTTCAGCCACTGTGTTTTTTCACTGATATTAAAATCAAAAAATACAGGGACAGGTATATCTAACCACTCTTTGGGAAAAAATGGTTCAGCTTTGGGACAAGCAAATAATTTTATTTTTTTATTGTCTTGTCCATGTATTGTTTCGCATCCGTCTATCACATCATGTAATCCCAATGATGCGCTCTGTAAAACTTTACAAAGGATATTAGCCAGACCCAAGCCTAGCTTCTGTGTTTTTTTTATTCTAGTTCCATCCACCACCCATATCATGTTTTTATGAAATTGCTCTCTGGATGAGCGTTCTTCAGGATTTATGGCAGAATGTTGAAATTCCACGACTAAACCATTGGTAGTTTTTATATCTGCAATGTGAATTTCACCAGTTTGTTCATCAGTACATCTGACTTCCTGCCATTCTTTAGGAAAATAATTCTGCCAATCCAGATGCCATTGGGTTTTAGGTTCTTTTTTTGAATAAGGACACTCTTCATTATTTTTGTGCGCCCAATGCCAACAGCGTATCTTTCCGCATTTGGCTATAACATCTGCCCCACAGCATAAACATTGTCCTTTTGCCCCTTTAGTGGCTTCTTGTCTTATTCCATCTATTAAAGCGTATCTCATAATTTCTCCTTAAGTTGCTTTATACCATCTTCACCGAGTTGTTCTTTCAGAATTACAGCAAGTTCATCAATCAGCCACTCCGGCTTTTTTTGCAGCGGATTGGTCATCAATAAACAGATTGCAGCAGCTTTTGATTTAGGGACAATGCGTTCTTTCAGCAACGATAAACCTGCATTCCGTGCCAATTCCATCACGACGGCAGCGTTATCAGAAGCGACACCGCCACTCAAATCCATTGCCGAATTTATGTGAGAAACCAGTTTTTTTGCTTGCCACACAGCATTGTTTTGTTCCCTGACTAATCGAACACCATCCGGAGAAGTCATTGGATCACACACGCTATCCCTTCCGGCATAAATATCATTTTGCAATAAATACGGATTACCGGAATGAAGTTCATCACTGAAAATCTGAAATGCTTTCAATGCCTGATCGTAGTCTGCTTCACTCCAACCGGACGGCAGAGCTGCGATTTTTTCCAATTCCATTTTTACATCTTTAGGATCTTTTTGAGAATTTCTCCATCCTAAAAATTGCCAATCACGAAAAATTTTATCGGCAACTTTTTTCAGATATTCCTTTTTTCTGAAACGTTCCTGTTTTTCCTGATTTGTGAACCCCATATCAAATCCCCTCTTTTGGTTATGTAATTATGCGTATAATATAATAACCTATTATAAAAAATGCAAGTCCATTTGCAAAAATTGTGCTGAAATTACGTGGAATGAGTTCGATATTGTACCGGATTCGTTTCTGACAGTAACAAATCATGGATACACCTCACTGGTGAATGTGCCCGGCTTCATTGCATCATGCCGAGGCAGTGTTCAGGAAAAGTGGTGGCAAAAGAAGTCTCCACATTGTGGGAATTTTGTGGGAAAAATGTGGGGAAAACACGATCCCACCACCAGTTTGCTGCAAGATGGAGAAATCGTCGTAAATCAGGCAATTTAAGCACAAAAAAACCGACTTTTCAGTCGGTTGTAATCAAAAATGGTGGTGGGAGATGGATTCGAACCATCGAACTCGGAGAGAGCAGATTTACAGTCTGCCGCCTTTGACCGCTCGGCAATCCCACCAAAATGTATTGGAGCGGGTAAGGGGGGTCGAACCCCTATAACCAGCTTGGAAGGCTGGTGCACAGCCGTTATGCCATACCCGCAAATTTTTGGTACCGACGAAGGGAGTCGAACCCTTAAGCCTTGCGGCACACGGACCTGAACCGTGCGCGTCTGCCAATTCCGCCACGTCGGCATCAATCAACCCGGATCGGTTTCATCCGATCGTGTCATTTAATATAGCCCTTATTTGCTGATTTACAAGTTCAAAAAAAACTTTTTTTGCTTTTTTTTGACCATTTGACCGCAAATCACCGCTTTTTTACTTCTCCCATGCTTCATTGCCCAGCAATCCACGGGAGAACCAACCCGGCTTGAATCCCCTTTCCGTTGCCAGACGGCACGCTTCTTCAACCCGCTCAAGGTGGTTCGGAATATAGTTGAAATAATCCGGGAAACTGTACTGCTCGTGGGTCATCAGCGAAAGCGTATCACGGTCGGATTCCACCTTGCTGAATTTTTTCTGCAACACGTCGATATCATCATAGTTGCAACAACAAATGTTGTTCAAAAGGAAAATGTCAAAGAACCGGTCATAGAATATATGTTTTTTGCAAACATAGCACCCGACCTCTTTTTCGTAATAATAACCGATATCCGAAACGACCACATTGTGTTTTTCGCCGATGTGGGCAACGCCGCCGAGAAATCCGCCGGCAAGACACTTCGTGCCGCGTTCCTGAAGCACATGGAAGTTTTCCGGATTGGTCATCGCCCAGTGGAAAACCATCGGCGGCATGAAGCATTCCGCTCCGGCAAAACGGCAGACCTCATCATAGATCTCATCGTAATCCGCCGCCATTTTGCTTCCGTCATCGTGCTGATAGGGGCGGTCGGGAAATTCGCCGTCAGCATGAAACGACATTTTCAACCAGTCGCTGTTGGCCTGAAATTCCGCCTTGTAATCTTCCGGCATATCATGCAAAGTGAAATCTTTGTGATGGTCGTCACGGCAAAAGAGATTCAGCAGGAATTTCGTTCCGTACTTATCGTGGATATCTTTCAGGCGGCCGAGAAATACTTTTTCATCAAAAATCGACTGCGGCCGCTCTCTGGCGATCCAACGCAGGAAAAATATGCAGTCATCAATGAAAAAACTGTACCGCGGCGTGGACTTCTTATCCCATGCCACCGTCAACACCAGACTTTTTTCGCCGAAGTAATCGCTCGCTTCCACGGTGATCTTATTGATTTTTTCAGTCAGCCGCACTTTGGCGGAAAAGTTGCGGTCACACTTTTCGGCAATTTGGCCATTGACCTTTACTTCTGCCTGCGATGATACGATACCCTCGACGGTGATCTCCAGATAATCATCGGTTTCCACGCCATGATGATGATTCAACACGGCTCCGTCACGCAAATTGGTAACTTCCAACATTTTTTCTCTCCTGTGAATCGCTTTTACAATTTAAAAATTGGACTTTTTTACCGTCTGTGCTATATTATATCACCGCTTGAATGAAAAATAAATATGCAAAAAAGGACATTTTGCAGCACTTTTGGACATTACGGAGAAAAATCATGGGATACTTCAGCGATTTCCAATTACTCAATGTGATAAATGTGCGTATGTACGGAGCGGTCGAACCGCAGAAAATATTCACCCGCTGTCACTATATCGGCATAATGCAAGGCACGGTACTGCTCAATGGACATATCGAAACCCATCCTTTCATCTATCTTACTCCGTGCGGTATCAACACACTTTCCACCTGGTTTTCACCGCCGGGCAAAAGCCGGGATAATTTTTACATCGAATGCACCGGCCCCCGGGCAGACCGTTTCATGGCGGCATTTGAAGCCGTATTGACCCCGAGATCGATATTCATTGACGATACTGCACCGTTTCTGGCAAAATTTCACGAATTGCAGAAACTTTTTGCCGCCGGAGAAATACTGCACCGCAGCCGGATCGCCCTGTGCATGGAAGAATTTGCCGCATTGCTGGAAGAGCAGCAGACCGGTGAAAATCCGGCATTGGGCAATTATCACTTTGATGAATTGATCCGGACCATCAACCGGGAACCGGGAAAAAAATGGGATTTTTCCGCCTGTGCCAAAAGTGCCGGGATCACTCTGCGCCACTGGAACCGGCTCTTTACTGCCGCTGCCGGAATGCCGCCGCACCGCTTTGTCAACTCATGCCGGATAAAAGCGGCAAGAAATCTGCTCTGCTCGACCAATTTATCCATCAAAGAGATCGCAGAAAAATGCGGTTTTGAAAGTGCCTCGGATTTTTCCCGTTTTTTCAAGAAAAATACCGCAATAACTCCCGGTGAATGCCGCCGCAGTGCCCTGCGCTGAAAAGCACAATCACATTTCTCCATCCGCTTCGGCGTAAACTGCCCGCTGCTGCCGGATCCTCCACTTGCCGTCACTGCCTTTTTGCAATACGGCAGTCACCCTTTCCGGCCGTTCATCACGCAGCGAAACGGTGTAGATCAATCTTGCGGTATTTCCCTCAATGGCAACGGAAACGACCGTAAAACCATCCAGCCATTCATCCCGCTGCCGGTGGTAAGTTTCCAGCATATCAGCCAAAGTTCGCCGGGATTCTTCCGCCAGTTTCCGGCCTTCTGCGGTCGCTGCCACTGATGAAACCAATGCCTTGGTTTCCTGATCCAACTCATCGGAATTCATGGCAAATACCGCAGACACCAACTCCAGCAGAGTTGCTTCCGGCTTGGCAGTAACGCTCAAAACTTTGCCCATAGCCGCCAATCGGGTCAACTCTTCCTGCAAATCGCTGAAGTCACTTTTATTGCCGTCAGCATCGATATACTCATACTCCTGCTGACAAATAAATCCCAGCCCCCCGGCGATATCGAATTCACGCAGACAGCGTTGAAATTGCGGGATCACCTCACGCACCGCCGCTTCATCGGCGGAAACTGCCGCGGCTTCTTCCCCGGCCGTCAGTAACGATACTGCGAAAAACGCCGTCAGTAATGCGAATAACTTTTTCATTGTGTTACAGTTGCTCCCCTGTGTTCATTGCGATGGATCAGCCATTTGCCATCAACTTTTCTCAATTTGTAATAAGTCCGGTAGGCCAATGCTCCGGATGAAGTTTTCACTGCCAATACTGCTTCGGCTTCGTTGCCATTGACCTCCACCAGCGGTTCCCACTGATCTTTCTGTCCGGCAATTTGAGCGTAAGCGGCTTTTAGAGCGGCGATCTGACCTTTGTATTCAGCGGCCAGATTCCGGCCGAATTCTGTATTTTTCGCCTGCCGGATAAGCTGCAACTGCTCCTCATTGAGTGTTTTGCCGGTGATCGACCAGTAATTCACCAGTATTTCTTCCAGATCATCGCTCTGCTCAATGCGGGCAAATGCCTGAGCAATGCGTTGGAGATCGGCATAAGTACGCTGACTGCCATCCTGATTTATCTGCACATAATCGGTCGCACACAAAGCGATCAGTTTATTGAAGTCAAAAGACAACTGGGCCGCCCGGAAATCTCTGACGGCGGCGGTAACTTCCGCCCGGTCATCACCCGCCGATGCGGCAAAAACCAAGCCTGAAAGCAATAATAAGAACCAAAGTTTTTTCATGCCGGATCCCCCTCACGCAATTCGCAGATCAGCCAGCGGTCTCCGTTTTTACGCAGCTTGTAACGGGTCACATGCTTTTTGCCGGTTCCCGGTTCGATAAATTCCTGAATGGCCACGGCCTCATTGCCATTGATTGTGACCGCACTGATTTTAAGCATATTCATCAGACTTGGCCGCAAATTCCTCATTTGAGTACGCAAAGCGGTCAATTGCTGTTTCACCGCCGCCAGTGCCTGTGCTTCACGCGGAGTACCTTTCACCGAACGTACCTGCTGACGCTGGGCGGCGGTAAGCGAAGAACCCTGCAGGATCATGGCACACTCCAGAACCACTTCCAGATCGTTACTGCTTTCCAGTGTCCGGTAAGCCTGCATCATATTCTGTATATCTCTGACCGTCCGCCGGGTACCGTCTGCGGAATACTCCACATAATCAGCGGTGCAGAAACTCAAAGCCTTTTCAAAATCAAATCCCAGCGCCGCCAGCCGATATTCGGTAACGGTCCGGATTATCAGGTCATTATCCGATGCCGATACGGCAAATACGGCCCAAAGTGCCGCAAATACAGCGAGAAATTTTTTCATGGCTTGATTACTCCTTTGGCTTCGCTTTTGACGACCAGCCATTTATCATTATTTTTAACAAGTTGATAATCAGTACGGTAAGTATTACGGCTGATCGGATCGGTCAATTGTAAAACCGCCACTGCCCGGTTGCCGGTGATCCGCACTCCGGATACCCTGATCCGGGTGGCAAGTTCCCGCCCCTGGGCGGCGATCCGCTCATAATTGGTACGGAGCATCGTCAATATTGTCCGGGATTCCGGAGTGTCTTTCAAAGAACGTACCTGCTGACGCTGAAAGTCACTCATCACACTATCCTGAAGCAACAGGGCATTTTCCATGACCACTTCCAGATCATTTGAAGTACGCATCAAGTGAAAATATCCGGCCAGTTTTACCAGATCGGCGTAGGTACGGCTCTGACCGTTGCCATCCAATTCCAGATATCCCGGAGCACAGAAGGTGAGCATTTTCTGCAAATCGGCACACAACAGTGCCTGCCGGTGCCCGGCAACTGCCGCCGTAACCGCCCGTTCGGCGGCGGCTTTTTCCGCAGCCAGTCTTTCAGCGGCGGGTCTTTCAGCGGCGGGTCCCTCGGCGGGGGGTCTCTCGGCGGGGGCTCTCTCTGCGGCGGGCTTTTCTGCAGGCC
>JAZNEV010000050.1:0-24495 GCA_045588835.1 Victivallaceae bacterium | reverse complement strand
ATAAAAAAGGATGATAAAAATGAACAAAGTACCACACATCAAGAGCTGCGACCAACGGGAGCAGCAAAACACCCCGCTTTTTTTGAAAGAGAAAGGGGGCGCGGGGGAAAGGGAAAACTTTTTTTCCCGTGAAAAAAAGTTTTCCCTTTCCCCCGCATACTCATTTACTTTAATAGAATTGCTGGTAGTCATCGCGATCATCGCGATATTGGCGGCGATCCTGCTGCCGGCCCTCAATTCCGCCCGTGAACGCGGCCGTACTGCCAGTTGTTTGAATAACCATAAGCAGTTGGGTACCGGAACCATGATGTATACCCACGATTACGGATACTATCCGCGTCGCGGCACGGCCAATACAGATGGTTTTTTCTGGACACATCTGGTGGGCACATATACCGGAATTGCCCCGGAATTGATAAATGGCAAGCCGAACTATGCCTCAACAGATGTGCCGCTTTTCCGTTGTCCTTCGGATGATGCTCCCGGCTTTACAGAAAGCAGTAATCTGTATATAGCCGGTCTCGGCGGCTGCAGTTATGTTACCAATGCCAATCTGAGCATGACCGGGGGGCAATTCGGCGGTGTTTATTATGGAAGAGCCGAAACTTTAGTCGCAGAACCATCGCAAAAATTTATGATCCTGGATGGCCCCGGAGGAGCTGTCGCCGGGACTGACTATAATCATGAAAAGGTCGCCTACCGTCATCCCGGCAGTGGAATAATCTATAAGAACAGTGCTTTTTTACAGACCACCGGTATCGGTGTCAATGTGACCTTTGCCGACGGGCATGCACAGACTGAAACCCGCATTGTGACCGATGCAGCACTGAAAAACAAGCATTGGACTCCGGGCAGATAAGCCGGACGGGAGGAAATAATAGAATGTTGAAAAGTTCCCGTATCACGCTTCTTCCCGGTTGGTATTACAAGGGAGAAGATAAAATTTTCCGTTATTCCGATGTCAAAGTTTCTCTTAACGGAAACGGGGTCGATGTGATCGCCACCCGTGAATCAGCAGTGCCTTTCAACCGGGTATGGCCCGGCAGGCAGCGATCACTTGATCAGACCGAATTGGCCGGATTGGTCAATTTTTCTGCCGATGAACCGGTGAAAGTAAAAGTCGAAGTGGCCGGGGACCGGGATTTTGAAAAAGCCGTGATCCGCCCGCTTTCCAAAAATATAAAGCCGCTGGTCAATGGCAGAGAGGTGACTTTCACCCTTACTGAACTTGGACAGTATGTGCTGGAACTTGGCACATATCATAATCTGGTCTATTTCTTTTTTGATCCGGTTGAGGATATTCCGCAACCGGATGAAGTGGAATATTTCTTCGGCCCCGGGATTCATTTTCCCGGGGTGATCAATCTGAAATCCTCTGACCGGGTCTATATCGACCGTGATGCGATCGTTTTCGGCAATATTCTGGGCATAAATGTCAAAGATGTCCGGATTTTCGGCGGCGGCATTCTCAATGGCGGTGCGGAAAACCGGATTTTCGGCGGATTCACCGAAAATTACACGAAATCCACTTTGAAGTTTTACAATTCAGATAATATCCGTATCGAGGGTATTATCATTCAGGATTCCGCTTCCTGGACGACCAGTTGTTTTGCTTGCTCCAATGTCTTCATCGACCGGGTGAAAGTGGTCGGTCAATGGCGTTACAATACCGACGGCATGGATTTCTGCAACACTTCACACCTCCGGATTTCCAATAGTTTCATCCGGGCGTTTGATGACGGTATCGTGCTTAAAGGTTATGATGAAATGCCGTTTGAGACCATTCCGGAAATCCGCCGGGGCCGGATCGTAGATGATGTGGCGGTGGAAAATTGCATTGTCTGGTCAGGCTGGGGACGCACTCTGGAAGTCGGCATTGAAACCTGTGCTTCTGAATTTAAGGATATTCTCTTTGAAAATTGTGACCTTGTTCACAATTCAGCCACCTGTCTGGATGTGCAGAATGGCAATTACGCCTTTATCCACGATGTGACGTTCCGCAATATCCGGGTGGAATATCAGGCGGAAACTCTGCCGGAGATCATCCAGAAAAGTGATGATGACAAGTACGATGCCGCCGGACGCATGGGAGTGCCGAAACTTCTGAATGTGGATAATCACCGTTACGGCGGACAAACCGGAAAATTCGGTGACACATCAGATATTCTGTTTGAGGATATTCAGGTCTTTGCCGAAGAGGGCGTTCCGGAAAAACTGCCGGTATTTTTCGGCAATTTCAACGATGAAGTCAAAGTGGAAAATATCACGGTCCGCAATTTGACCATCAATGGCAAAAAAATCTCATCTCCCGAATCTGTTGAGGTGGGGAAGGCCGGTAAAGTCGATAATATAAGGTGGGAATAAGCGTTTTTTTAATCGCAGGAAGTAAATAATATGAAAAAATTGTTGTTCGCGGTGATGTCGTTTGTCACTTTTATGTCACTTCACAGTGCTGTTCTGGTGGAAAACGGAGAAATAAAAATTCAGATCGTAATACCCGCCGATGCCAACAGCGTGGAGCGTTTTGCGGCACAGGAATTGGCAACTCACCTTAAATTGATTTCCGGTAAAGATTTCCCGGTGGTCAGAACTCCATCGGATCAGATGGCACAGATCCGTCTGGGGCGTGCCGCCGGAGTTGATGTTGCCAATCTGCCGGGCAACAGTGCCATGGTCAGGATCGGTGCCGGAGATATTGATATCGCCGGAGTCGATGGAAACGGTGATGCGATGGATCATTCCGTTTCAGCCGGAACGCTCTTCGGCGTATATGAATTTCTTGAACGGGAATTGGGGGTCCGCTGGCTTTGGCCGGGGGATTTGGGAACGATCGCCCCGCCGGGAAATAATATCCGGCTTGCGGAAAAACAATATCGGGTCGATCCTCCCATGGATTCCGCTTCCTGGCGTTATAACGGTTCTGCTGTACAGGGGTGGAATTCTCCGGGAAACAGAGAAAAATTTCAACATGATACCAAACTCTGGCTGCGCCGCCACCGCTTCAATACCCTGGTCAATGTCGCTTACGGTCACGCATATACCGGATATTGGAAACTTTACGGAAACAGCAAGCCGGAAATTTTCAATTTGCTTCCCGATGGGAAACGTATTTCCGATCCCATGTACTTTAACGGCCGGGCGGATCTGGTCAGTATGTGTGTGAGCAATCCGGAACTGGTCAGGCTGACCGTTGCCGAATGGGTGAGGCGCGGTACGCATACCATGATCAATGTCAATGAAAATGATACTGCCGGCAAGTGCGTTTGTGCCGGTTGTCTGGCATTGGATAACAACCCGGATAATGCCCGGGGTGAAAGGGCCAAAAGGCGTTTTGATGCTCAGGATCAGTACTGGTACCGGGAACTCGGTTCATTAAGTGACCGCTATGCCGCATTTTATCTTGCTGTGCAAAGAGAGGCTGACAAGATCAATCCCCGCAGCCGTATGATCGGTTGTATTTACGCCAATTACTATGAACCGCCGCGTCAGGTCAAACTCAATGAGCGTATCATCATGCGTTTCTGTCCGCCGATCATGTATCCGTGGACGGAGAATAAGATCGCCATGTTCAAAAGGCTTTGGCAAGGCTGGGCGGATGCCGGAGCAAGTTTGATGCTCCGTCCGAATTTCACCCTTGACGGCCACAATTTCCCGCTGATGTATCACCGGCAGTTTGCTGAATGTTTTGACTTTGCCCGGAATAACGGGATGAAGTTTTCCGATTTCGATTCCCTGACCGGTACATTCGGAGTTAATGGTGTCACTCTGTACGTTATTGCTGCCAAAAACTACAGCGGCAGAGATAAAAGTGTCAGTGAATTGGAAAATGAGTATCTCTCCGCATTCGGCAAAGCAGCTCCTGAAATGAAAAGATTTATGGAATTGATGATCGGTGTAACTTCCCGGGGTTATACCGATAACAGCCAAAGCGTGGAAGGCAGCAGTTACTACGATTCTTTTTATGAGGTGGCCGGTCTGGTATTTACTCCGGAGGTAATGGCCGAAGGCCGAACTTTGCTTGAGGCCGCCGAAAAAGCCGCTTCCGGTGATGAAATGGCAGTGAAACGGGTACAGTTTGTCCGTGCCGGTTTTGAGGATGCCGCCCTGGTTCTGGAAGTGCAGAGAGGAGTTGCCCGTTATCAGAAAGAAGGGGTCGCTGATGATGCCGCAGCGGCAATGGTAAGATTGGCGGAGTTCCGCAGGGAAAATGAACATCTGCTGTACTGTGATTTCGGATACTGCAGCAGCAAAGAAGCACGGAAATGGCCGATGCATCTTGCTCAACTCGGCGGCAACAGCCGGGAGTTGACCGGTTGGCAGGTGGTATTTGATCCGGATAATGAAGGGATCAGCGGCAATTGGTTCCGCAATGTTCCGGCAACTGCAGTGGCGATAAGTACCGACAGCCATCTGGAAAGAAGTGACGCATATGCTGAATACACTGAAAATCATCCCAAAACCCGGATCCCGGCATGGTATTTCAATAAATTTACCGTTACGCAGATCAATGACAGGCAGGCATTGAAATTGACCTTCGGTGCGATTGACGGCAATGCGGAGATTTATCTGAATGGTGAACTCATCCACACCCGCAAATATCCTCATCAGGGTAATCGTGATTCATGGAAAGAACCTTTTGACGTGGATGTGACCGGCAAGATTCGTCAAGGGGAGAATATTCTGGCGATCCGTATTACCAAGGATGATGAATTCGAAGGTATGAGCGGCATCTGGCGGTCGGTTTTCCTCTCTCACGGCCGCGTAGAGGTGGAAGATTTGCCGGCAAGAGGTTGGGCATTAAATGCACCGATGGGAAAATTCACCGGCAGGAATTCGGGATATCCGCTGATCATTACCTGTCAGAGTGCCGGAGCATCTGTCAATGCTTATAAAGGGGTCTGGGGGAGATTTTACCGGATCGAAAAGGTCGTTCCCGGGGTTACTTATGAGGTGGTCGTTCACTTCCGGCAAAAAGGCAGCAGCCGCTTTGAAATGTGGGTACGCTCTGCCTCAGGCGGTTTGGGCAGATGTAATATCAATGTTTCCGGGCCGAATGAAGACAATGCCGAACGTACTCTTACTGCACGTTTTACTGCCGGAGGAGAGAAAGCGGCGATCTATCTCAATTTGCTGAAAGGCATCGGCGAGGTGGAGATTTATTCTTTCAAATTCTATCCTGCCAGTGATTTGCAGTGATTTGAATCAAAAAAGTTTTAACGGCATTGCTTTTATTTGTCCGGTAAAAGCAGTGCCGTTTTGGTTATTATTGAAACACCGTGTTGCATCGACACTCTTTTTCATATATATTATACAATAGGCAGAATGGATGACGATTCTCTTGAAAAGTGCAAAAATCGTGAAAAACACCGGTTTGATATCAAAAATCGCCCGTTATCATCAAAAAACGGGCAAAAATCGGAACTGAATGACGAAAAAAGGCCTTTTTCGAGAAAAAAAGCCAAAAAAACGTGATTTTTTGAGAAAAAAACTTGATAAATGGCGTTTTGCGTGATATCTTATAAAATCTTCAATATTCGGGGAGGGATTTTTGTATCCTTGATACCCGGTATTGGGATGCACGAGGTGTGGAAAACACGGTGCGTTGCACCCGCGGCTTCATTAAAGATGCTGTAAATGGAGCCGGGAAACAGCGTATCGTGAAAGACCCGGTTCTTGTGCAAATGCCGGTATCCGGTCCGGCAGACGGAAACGTGTTCTCTTGTAATATATAAGGAAGTGCGAAAAACTTATATATGAGAACGTGCGAAAAACGGTTCCGTCGGAGGTGAAGATCTTGGGGAAGAGAGCTTCGCACGATCCGGATGCAGGTTAAAGAGTCGGGCCGTGGAACGCGGCGGAAACGCTCCCGCCGCAAAGTTGATACGGCTTGGAGGAAAAAACGAAAGAAAGCAGATTATGGAAGTAAGAGCTTTAACTAAAAACGTCCGGATCTCCCCGGAAAAGGCGCGTCATATGTCCCGCCTTATTCAGGGTAAGAGCGTGGTTGAAGCGTTGGCGATCGTGGATCTGAGCCCGCGTAAAGCGGCTGCTCTGATCGGCAAGACCCTGCGCTCTGCCGTTGCCAACGCCGAGAACAATATGGACGTAAACCGCAAGGTGCTTACCGTAAAAGCAGCCTTGGTCAGTCCGGGACCGATCATCCGCCGGTTCCGCGCAAAAGCGCGCGGTTCGGCCGGTCGTATCCGTAAACGTACCAGTCACTTTGAAGTCATTTTGACGGATAACTAAGGAAAAGAGGAACAAATCGTGGGACAGAAAGTTAATCCGATCGGTTTGAGAACCGCCTTGACCAAAAACTGGGAATCCCGTTGGTTTGCTGACAGGAAAACTGCCGGCAAGACCCAGTTCGGTGACTGGCACCATGAGGACCAGGAAATCCGTAAATTTATCAAGGAAAAATTTGCAGCCGCGGCTATCGCCCGTATTCAGATCGAGCGTTTTGCCAATCGCGTGCGCATCACCATCGTTTCCGCCCGTCCGGGTGTGTTGATCGGCAAAAAAGGTGCCGAGCTTGACACGCTGCGTGCAGCGGTTGCGAAGCTGGCCGCCGATAAAGAGGTTTTCGTGGAAGTTTCAGAAATGCGTCGTGCCGAGACCTGTGCGCAGCTCGTGGCTGAGAGCGTTGCTCAGCAGCTGGAGCGTCGTATCGGTTTCCGCCGTGCTATGAAGCGTGCCATCCAGTCCGCAATGGATATGGGTGCTGATGGTATCAAGATCAACTGTGCCGGCCGTCTTGGCGGTGCCGAATTGGCCCGTGAAGAGCAGTACAGAGATGGTCGCGTGCCGCTTCACACTCTGAAAGCGAACATCGACTACGGTTTTATTGAGGCGAACACGACTGCCGGAAAGATCGGCGTCAAAGTTTGGATTTGTCATAAGGACTCTGCGGAGGAAGTAGATTATGCCGTTAATGCCAAAAAGGGTAAAGTACAGAAAGGTTCAGCGCGGAAGTAACGCCGGACTCGCCACCACCAATAACAAGGTGGACTTCGGCGATTTTGCGTTGCAGACCCTGACCCGCGGGTACATCACCAATAATCAGATTGAAGCTGCGCGTGTGGCTATCAACCGTCACTTGAAACGTCGCGGCCGTGTTTGGATCCGTATGTTCCCCTACCGCTCCTTCACCAAGAAGCCGTTGGAAGTTCGTATGGGTAAAGGAAAAGGTGCGGTTGAAGGCTGGGTCGCCCCGGTTCTTCCCGGACGTGTTCTGTTTGAAATTTCCGGTTGCAGCGAAGCAGTGGCCAAAGAGGCCATGAGCCGCGCCGCCAACAAGCTGTGCGTGCGTTGCAAATTCTTGTCACGCGAAGCTTGAGTGAGGCCATAAAATGAAGAATAAAGAAATTCGTGAAATGACCGACGCCGAATTGACCGCAAAAGTGGTTGATTTCAAGCGGGAAAAATTGAATTTGAAAATCCAGTCCCGTACCGGGCAGCTGGAAAAAACCGCCCGTGTCCGTGAGGTCCGCCGCGACATCGCTCGCTGCCTGACCGAAATCGCTGCGCGGAAAGCTAACGCCGAGGTGAAGTAATGAGCGAGAATACTGTCCGCGGCAACCGCAAAGAGCGTGTCGGCGTCGTCGTCAGTGACGTGCAGGAAAAGACCATCATTGTGAAGGTCGAACGCCGTACGACTCATCCGTTGTACCGCAAAGTCGTCAAGGTCAGCAAAAATTTTGCTGTCCACGATGAGAAAAACGAGGCGAAAAAGGGCGATACTGTCCGCATTGGCGAGACCCGTCCTATCAGCCGTAACAAGTGCTGGCGTCTGATCGAGATCATCAGTCGCGCCGTACAGGAGTAATGAACAATGATTCAGACGCAAACCATTCTTGAAGTCGCCGATAACTCCGGCGCCAAGTCACTGCTGACGATCAACGTTCTCGGTCAGGGCAAAAAGATCGCTCACGTTGGTGACGTGATCAGTGCGGCGGTGGAAACCGCTCTGCCTGACGGTACGGTCAAACGTCGTCAGCGGGTTCGGGCGGTGATCGTCCGCACCAAAGCTAAAATCCGTCGTCCCGACGGCTCTTATCTGAGCTTTGATGAGAATGCCGCCGTGGTTATCGACAAGGAAAATAACCCGATCGGGACCCGTATTTTCGGACCCGTAGCGCGCGAATTGCGTGAGAAGAACTTCATGAAGATCATCTCACTTGCGCCGGAGGTGCTGTAATGAATACGTTCCATGTCAAAAAAGGCGATAAGGTTGTGGTCAATGCCGGAAACTTCAAAGGTTCCGAAGCGACGATCACCGCTGTTCTGCCGGCCAAAGAGCGTGTCGTGCTTGAGTTGACCAAAGGTGAAAACAAGCTCGGCAAACGTACCGTGAAAAAGAGCAAAGCCAACCCCAATGGCGGTTTGATCGAGCGTGCGGTTTCCGTCGCCGTTTCCAACGTCACTCTGACCGAGGAATGCAAAAAGGCGAAACTGGAGGCCAAAAACGCCCGTCGTGCTGCCAAGGCCGCGGCCAAAGCCAAGACGGAGTAATTTGAATCATGCCCGATATGAAGAAAAAGTATAGCGAGGAAGTCCGTTCCGCGCTGGCCGAGAAACTCGGCATCAAAAATGTGATGCAGATTCCGAAAATCGAGAAGATCGTTATCTCCACCGGTATCGGATCTGATAAAGAGCGTGATGCTTTTGCTGAAGCGCAGAAACATATTGCCGCTATGACCGGTCAGAAACCGATCGTCTGCAAAGCGCGCAAAAACGTTTCCAACTTTAAATTGCGTGTCGGTATGCCCGTCGGTGTGATGGTCACTCTGCGTGGCAGCCGCATGTATGAGTTCCTGGATCGTTTCGTTCACAACGCCTTGCCGCGTGTGCGTGACTTCCGTGGTATTCCCAAGACCGCTTTTGACGGTGTTGGTAACTACAATATGGGTATTCAGGATGTGTCTGTTTTCACCGAAGTCGATGCTGACAAATTGAAGTATCCTCTCGGTGTCAACATCGCGATCGTCACCACCGCCAAGAATGACGAAGGTGCCCGCGAGCTTCTGAAAATGATGGAAGTTCCGTTTGCGGAATAATAGAAGGGGTAGAACAAAATGGCTAAACTCAGTTTGATTGTCAAGGCGAACCGCCCCAACAAGTTCCCTGTCCGGAACTACACCCGCTGCAAAGCGTGCGGTCGTCCGCGTGCCTATATCGGTAAATTTCAGCTTTGCCGTATCTGCTTCCGTGAAATGGCCTCCAAAGGTCAGATCCCGGGCGTGACCAAAGCGAGTTGGTAAGTAATAAGGTGAAAGGAATAATATTATGAGTATGCAAGATCCGATCGCCGATATGCTGACCCGTATTCGCAATGCGGCGGCAGCCGGTTTGGAAAAAGTGTCGATCCCGCTTTCCAAAGAGAAGAAAGCGATTGCTGAAGTGCTGAAAGAGGAAGGTTACCTCTGCAGTGTGGTCATCGAGGGCGAAGGTGTCAAAAGCCAGATCGTCGTCGAGTTGAAATACGCCGGCACCAAAGCTGTGATCGAAGGTATCGAACGCGTCAGTAAATCTTCCTGCCGTGTGCATTGCGGCAGCCGTGAGATCCCTCGCGTGCGTAATGGTCTGGGTATCGTCGTTCTCTCTACCCCCAAGGGTATTATGAGCGGTCGCAAAGCTGCCCAGGAGAACGTCGGCGGTGAAATTCTCTGCCGTGTCTGGTAATTCATAACGTGGGAAAATAAAATCATGTCCCGTATTGGTAAAAAACCTATTGATATCCCTTCCGGCGTCAAAGTGACGGTCGCTGACGGCAATATCGTGGTTGAGGGCAAAGAAAAGCTCTCAATGGCGATGCCGCCCCATGTCACTGCCGAAGTGAAAGAGAATCAGGTTCTGGTCAGTGCGGCCGACGACAGCCGCAAAGCGAATGCGATGCACGGTCTGGCCCGCAGTCTGATTCAGAATATGGTTATCGGCGTTTCGCAGGGTTTCCGCAAGGAACTGCAGATTGTCGGTATTGGTTACAAAGCGGCGGTTGCCGGCAGCACGCTGAATCTGTCGCTTGGTTATTCGCACCCGATCGCGTTTGCGATTCCGGCCGGTATCAAAGTTACTGTTACTCCGGAAAACAAGATCACGGTCGAGGGTTGCGACAAGCAGCTTGTCGGTGAGACTGCCGCTCAGATCCGTCGTTTCCGTAAGCCGGAGCCGTACAAAGGCAAAGGTATCCGTTACGTCGATGAGCGCATCGTGCTGAAAGAAGGAAAATCTGTCGGTTAATTCCGGTAGTATCAGGAGATTATAGAAATGTCTGTTATGGATAAAAAAACGATGCGCGCCCGTCGCCATGCCCGGATCCGCAAACGGATTTCCGGTACGGCCGAGCGTCCCCGTTTCTGTGTCAGCATCACCGACAGCAATATTTATTGCCAGTTCATTGATGACGTCAACGGCAAGACTCTGGCTTCCGTTTCCACGTTGTCAGCCGCTTTCAAAGCGGAGAATGCCAAGGCCAACATGGCCGGAGCGGCTCTGCTGGGCAAACTGGCTGCGGAAGCTGCCAAAGCGGTGAATATTTCCGAAGTGGTGTTCGACCGTTCCGGTTTCAAATTCCATGGCCGGGTCAAGGCGATTGCCGAAGCTGCCCGTGAATTGGGCCTCAAGTTCTAAAGGAGAGCGAAGACATGGGTAAACGTGAAAATTTCGAACCCGCGGTCGTCAGCGAATTTGACGAGAGCGTGATCGCGATCAACCGCAGTGCCAAGGTCGTCAAAGGCGGCAAAAACTTCAGTTTCGGTGCTCTGGTTGTGGTCGGTGACCGCAATGGCCGGGTTGGTTATGGTTACGGCAAGGCGAATGAAGTCAGCGATGCCATCCGCAAAGGTGGCGAAGCTGCCCGTCGCAATCTGGTCCGTATTCCGATGAATGGTCAGACTTTGCCGCACGAGATCGAAGTTAAATTCGGTGGTGCGCGTGTTCTGCTGCGTCCGGCTTCATCCGGTACCGGTTTGATCGCCGGCGGTGCTGTTCGTGCCATTCTGGAGCTTGGTGGTGTGAAAGACGTGCTGGCCAAATCACTGGGTGCTGCGAATGCGGCCAACGTGACCAAAGCCACATTCAAGGCGATTGCCGGACTTTCCACCCGTGCTGAAGTCATGGCCCGTCGCGGTCTGGCCAAAGCAGAAGTTGCGGAAAACAACTAAAAGAGGTATTGAAAATGAAACTTCATGATATGAGCCCCACTCCGGGTTCCCGCAAATCACGCAAACGCGTGGGCCGCGGTGACAGCTCGGGTTACGGCAAAACTGCCGGTCGCGGCGAAAAAGGACAGAAGTCCCGCAGCGGCGCGAAGATCCGTCCCTTCTTCGAGGGTGGTCAGATCCCGCTTTTCCGTCGTTTGCCGAAACGTGGTTTCAAGAATGCTGACCGTATTGTGTACGCTCTGATCAACCTTGACGTGCTGGAAAGCAATTTCCAAGCCGGCGAAGTGGTGGATCTGGCCAGCCTTAACGAGAAAAGACTTCTCCGCAAAGGCGATACGATCATTAAAATCCTCGCCAATGGCGAGATCACCAAAGCCCTGACCGTCAAAGCCCAGAAATTTTCTGCTGCTGCTGCTGCGAAAATCCAGGCTGCCGGCGGTACGGTCGAAGTTGTTGATTAAGGAGCATGAGATCTTATGTGGCGTGCGTTTTTGAATGCTTTGAAAGTCAAAGAGTTGCGCAATAGATTGCTGTTTACTGCTTTGATTATCGTACTGGTGCGTTTTGCCAGCAGTATTCCGTGTCCCGGAGTTAATCCGACGGCATTGAAAAACTTCATCGACGACGTCACGGCCGGCAGTAATGCCGGCGGCGGTGTGATGGCGATGATCGACCTGTTTTCCGGCGGTGCCATGACGCATTTTGCGTTGGGAGCGCTGGGTATCATGCCGTATATCACTGCCTCGATCATTATGCAGTTGCTCGTTCCGGTCGTTCCCTCGCTGGAAAAACTCCAGCGGGAGGGCGAATCCGGTCGCGGCAAAATTTCGCAGTACACCCGTTATCTGACGCTGGTGGTTTGTGCGATTCAGGGTGCGATGGTTGCCTTGGCGATGATCGACCCGAGCAAGATCGGATTGCCGAATCCGGGTACTCCGCTGTATATCGGCAGTCCGGCACTTTTCATTATTGCCAATATCGTGGTGCTGACTTGTACCACGATGGTCTTCACCTGGCTGGGTGAGCAGATCACCGAGCGTGGTATCGGCAATGGTGTATCACTGATCATTACGATCGGTATTGTTTCGCGTATGCCGCATTCAGTGTTGGAATTGGTTGATATGGCGATGAAAGGTTCCACTCCGAGTGGCACGCCTTTCCGTCCGGTTCAGTTATTGCTGTTGCTGGCGGTATTCTGTGTGGTTACGGCGGCGACGATCATGTTGTCGCAGGGGTATCGCAGAGTTCCGATCCAGATGGTACGCAAGAGCAGTGTCGGCCGTATGACCGATGGTGCCACTTATATGCCGCTGAAAGTAAATTTTGCCAACGTTATGCCGATCATCTTCGCCGGTGCGATTCTGATGCTGCCGTCGATGTTGTTCCCGATGCTGGCGAATCGTCCGGATGCGTGGCATGGCTGGGTCACATTGGCTCAGGCGTTTCAGCATGATGCACTTGCCTATACGATTTCGTATGGTGTGCTGATCATACTTTTCAGTTTCTTCTGGGTGGCGAACCAGTTCAATCCGTTGCAGATCGCGGATAATCTGAAAAAAGAGGGTGCTTATATTCCGGGTATCAGTCCGGGGCAGCCGACTGCGGATTTCCTTGATACTGCAATGACCCGGGTAACGACCGGCGGAGCGATTTTCCTGCTGGTACTGGCGTTGTTTCCGATGTTCCTTTTCAACCAGTTCGGAATTCCTTTCCAAGTGGCGCAGTTTTTCGGCGGCACCAGTTTGCTGATCATGGTCGGTGTGGTGTTGGATACGATGAGTCAGCTTGAATCTCATCTGACGATGCGTCATTATGATGGATTCCTGAAAAGCGGACGGCTTCGCAGCCGTTCCAATTGAGCGCAAAAATGAGTACAGTGGTTGCCATCGACGGACCGGCCGGAGCCGGAAAGAGTACGGTTGCCCGGATGGTGGCCGACCATTTGAATTATGCGTATATAAATACCGGAAGTCTTTATCGTGCATTAGCGTATGCGGCGATGACTTCCGGTGTTGCTTTTTCTGAAATCACTCCGGAATTTCTTGCCGGCCAAGTTTTGGAATACCGCGGAGTTGACCTCTTTTTGAATGGAGTGAAACTTGATTCCGAGTTGCGTAAGCCGGAGTGTGCCGAGGGAGCGAGTATAGTTTCGGCCAAACCCTTTGTCCGTGATTATCTGATGCCGGTGCAGCGCAATGCGGCTAGAAATCAGTGGATCGTGATGGAGGGGCGGGACATTGGCACGGTGGTTTTTCCGGATGCGGAAAAGAAATTTTTTGTCACTGCCAGTCCCGAGGAAAGGGCCCGCCGCCGGATGGCGCAGAGCAGTGAAGTGGCCGATGGAGCCACCTTTGAATCCATTTTAGCCGATATCATTGCCCGTGATGAAAGGGATATGAATCGGGAAATTGCTCCGCTCAAACAGGCCGCTGATGCCATATTGATCGACACCACCGGTTTGACCATCGACGAAGTTGTTGCCAAAATCGTTTCTTATTGCTGAAAACAGTTGCCGCTCGTGGGGGGGCAGCAAGGTCATAGAAACGGTTGTCTGATTACAAAAATTTACCGTTTTATTTGTTTTCCGGGTTACGGATTTCCCGGGAACTGTTTTCCAACGATTTTGCAATCTTTGCAAGGTTATTTGCTGTATTTTCCTCACTTTTTAGAAATCTGCGTAAATACTCGCTTAAAGCGAAAAAGAAAAACCCGGAAACGATTAATAGTACGGCAGATATTCCACTGAACAGACAACCAGCAAGTATTATACTCTTACCGGCATGGGAAATATAACCTCCCAGTAGAGAAAGTACTTTTATTATAGTTATTGTCAAAAATACAAATGCCGCTAAAAAATGAATGATTGCAGTGACTTCCAGAAATTTGCACAATGCCGGTTCTTTAAAAGCAGCCATGCTTTATTCTCCTTGTGAGTGATGTTTATGCTTTGGTCAAGGACTTTGAAATGTAATATAGCATAAGTTTTTTTTTGCAAGTACTTATGAATAAAAATAAGTTTTTGCTGTGGCGGGGGTGGATCCGGCAGGATGGATCGGCAGTGTGAATAAGGTAAAACAGAAAAGTGTTTTTCTTCCGTAACTTGGCAGGGAAAATCGCTATTTAAGGAAGAAAAACGCAAATTATCTTGAAAAAAGTAGAAAAACGACTTGCAAAATCAAAAAAACGGTGTATTTTATAAAACATGATGTGGCGGGTTAGCTCAGTTGGTTAGAGCGTCGGAATCATAATCCGCAGGTCCCCAGTTCGAGTCTGGGACCCGCTACCATTTTTTTGTGCCGGAGTGGCGGAATGGCAGACGCGCTAGACTCAAAATCTGGTGTACCCAGTACGTGTGGGTTCAAGTCCCACCTCCGGTACCATTTTTTTTGCCTTTTACCCTGAAATTGCAAAGTTTCAGGGTAGTTTTTTGCCGTAGAACCGAATTATATTCCGTATAATATAAGGATTTCTGTTTATGGATCAGGCTATGATCGATGAATATCTGACCTTTCTGGAGTGTTCTGACTGCCGTGAGGTGTCTTGTGAAAATCTTTTTGCATTGCAGACGGCACATTTGCGGAAAATACCCTATTCTAATTTGACGATCCTGACCGCGGGCGAACCGGATTTGTCGGCAGATGCCATTTTTGACCGGCTTATTTCCCGTAAACAGGGTGGATATTGTTTTGAATTGAATGGTCTTCTGGGACAATTATTGCGTGATCTGGGTTATGAAGTAACGGAATATTTCGGCCGCTGGCACTTCGGTTTGCCGGATGAGATTGCTCCACAGCGGCACCGGATATTGATCGTAACGTGCGGCGGAGAAAAATTCATTGTGGATGCGGGCATCGCTTCACCGGCTCCGGTCGTGCCGCTGAAATATATTTTTGATGAAGTTCAGTACTCATCCTGGCGGAGTTACCGTTTGAGGCGGGATACTGTTTACGGCAGCGTGGTGGAAACGCTGGTCGGGGATGCGTGGAAAGCATTTTACTCCTTTGGTGACACACCGGCTTTTGCCCGTGATTTTGAGTATGTCAACTACTTTTGCAGTACCCATCCGTCATCGGTTTTCCGGAAAAAGTTTTTTGCGGCCAGACAGGATGATGCACAACATATATCCATAGAGAACCCCTCGGCAGATGAACCGTTTTTTCAGTTAGTCATTCGTACTGCTGACGGCAGGAAAAGTATTCCGGTAAAAAACAGTGAAACTCTGCGGCAGATATTGCATGATGAATTCGGCATGACCGGTCTGCCGGAAACGTTGCCCGGCTTATTGAATTTTTAATTGAAACTGCGGATAATTTTGAAATGCCGCTTGTAAATCGCCGGGACAGATTATATATTAATAGATAAAGTTTCACTATTTGTCTATTATGAAAGGAAAATGCTTAAAATGGAAAATCGACCTCCTGTTGTTGTTCCGGTCACTCCGGCTCCGGAGTTTTTTTGTATGTAAAATATGGAAAATTTTTCGATGCGGCTTTTGTCTGCCGATGAACAATATAAAATTCTGCCGCTGTGGCAGGAGTGTTTTCCCGATTACTGGGAGCAATTGGCCGTCACCAATGGCAGGATACCTTATGAAGAAATTTCATTTGCCGCCTTTGACGGGGAAAAGGTCATCGCCCATTGCGGCATAATTCCGTATGAGATATGGTGCGGCGGGCAGGTTTACCGGATGGGTGGTATCGCATCGGTGGCGACCGATCCGGATTACCGTAAACGGGGTATCGCCGCCGGATTGTGCGGATTTGCAGCACAGTGGGCGGGGGAAAACGGCTTTGATTCATTGCCGCTGTACACCGGATTTTTCCGGGTCTATGAGGTTGCCGGCTGGCGTAAACTGGATGTGCCGCCGGCACTGTCGGTCAAAATTTCCGGGAATTTACTGCCGTGGAAAAACGGCGGAGAATTAACTGCCGCTGAAAAGTCGGAAATAATTGCTCTTTACGAAGTTTCCGGCAAGTTTGACGGCAAAGTGATACGGCAAAATTCCGGTACGCTTCACTCCTGGGCGAGAATATTTGAAGAACCGGAGTTTCTGTTTGCGGTGATTCCCGGAGCCTATGCTGTAAAATCCGGAGAAACTGTTATTGAAACCGGGTTCGATCCGCAACTTGCTTTGAGTGACCGGCGTGAATTTTTTGCCGGATTGAGTGAAAACGGTTCCGTTGAGTGTTTCCTGCCGCCGACGGCAGACAACCGGGCATTGACCGGTACTCTGCCCTGTGAAATAACCACCATCGATGTTATGCACGGTGAGCGGCCGATGGTGCGTGACCTCGGGGCAGGGGAATTTCATACCGTAAAAAAAGTATACTTTCCGGTGGTGGATAAGTTTTGAAAAGAGTATCGGGGTGTTGCAAAATATTGAAAAGATATGCAACACCCCATTTTACTGTCTGTTTATCCGCTCAAATTATAAAAGCGGATATGATACGGGGAAGACTCCTTCTGTAAAAAAGGTGTCTTCCCCGCAAAGCCGGAATGCCTGGTGTGAATTACTTTTCCACCAATTCCGCGTGGAGAGCTTTCTGGGCCTCGGCGAAATGTTCTCTGGCGATGATGAATTGCATATTCACCTGACGCATACACTGATCGAGAGCCAGCACGTTGATATTGGCCTGGGCCAGTGCGGTTGCCGCTCTGGAAAGGAAGCCGGGGATCTTCATATTGCTGCCGATGACCGCCACAATGGCGACCGCCCGGGTGGAAATCTGGGCCTTGGGGAAGGTTTGCCGCAATTCGGCCAGACAGGAATCCAGATTTTTATACCTTTCAGAAACATAATGCGTAATGGTATTGGCATTGGTGTTTTTGGCGATGTAACTGATATTGTTTCTGGCGAAACTTTCCAGCACTTTGTAATCGTAGCCGCTGGCACCGACCATTTCAGTGTCGAAAATCTCAACCGCAACAATATCTTTACGGCCGCAGATCATATCGACTTTGGGGGTGGGGGAAACGTAGTCCTGACTGATCAGTGTACCGGGACTGCCGGGGTCAAAGGCATTGGCCACGCGGATGGCGATACCGTGACGCTCCATCTCTTTGGAAGCTTTGGGGTGGATCGCTTCCATCGCCATATCCGCCAGCTGGTCGGCGATGTCGAAATTGGTGTGACCGATAGTACGCACCTTATCCACGCCCATAAGTTTGGGATCTCCGGTGGAAAGGTGGAATTCTTTGTGGATGATACCCTCTTTGGCATCAGTGACCACTGCCAGTTTGCTGAAAGTGATTTCGCTGTAACCCCGGTCAAATTTAGCCATGACGCCCTCGGCACATTTGGCATAGCCGGTGACAATGGGCATACATTCGGCGAAATTCAGACCTTTGAGATTGTTGGCGATGGTTTCTTCCATGGAACCGGTCTCCTGATCTTTCCAACCGGAAAGGTCGACGAAAACGGCATTGACTCCATGCTCTTTGAGGATCTGAACCGAGTTGAATGCACTGTGTGCTTCGCCCACGGAACTCAATAATTCTCTGGCCGCCGGCAGATAGTTGCCGGGGTGAAAATGACCGAAACTGCGTAACTGCATCAGGTGGAGCAGACAGTTTTTGATACCATCCATGCGTTCATTGACAAAGGCATCGGCGATGGCGAGATTCAGTTTCAAATCGGCGAAACTGTGGTTGAGGTCGATCATTTTCTGCCGGGTGGCTTCGAGTTTTTCCTGCCATTCCCGGTTGTTTCCGGCGGCGAAACTGCCGTAGATGCCGGGTTCGCCGGTCTTTTTGTCTTCTAAAAGCAGATTGGTCACGCCGCCGTAAGCGGAAACGACGAAAATGCGGTTGTAAAGTTCCGCACCTTTGCGCGAACCGATGAGAATATTTTTCATCAATTCGCTGAAGCGGGTCATACTGGTCCCGCCGATTTTTTCAACCGTATGCTGTCCCATAAATCAAATATCCTCTATTCTCAAAAGTTTGACCGGTGAACTGTGTACTGAAAGGGTCGTGATCTCTGCCAGAGCCGCCCGGATTTCTTTTTCTTTGGCCGGGTGGGTCAGAATGACCAGCGACACGATATCTTTGTCTTTGCGGGTCTCATGCTGGATCAAACTGGAAATGCTGATCGAGCGTGAGGCCAGTATCTGGGCGATCTGGGCGATGACTCCGGGGCAGTCTTTGACCTGCAACCGCAAATAGTAGCGGCTGACGACCTCTTCTTCCGGGATCTGCCGGGTGAAAAGTTCACCGGCAGTGAATCCGGGGACCCGCTGACGGCAGTTGTTTGCCAGATTCAGTGCGGCATCGGAAATATCCGCCACCACGGCACTGGCTGTTGCCTGACGGCCGGCTCCGCGGCCGTAGAAAAGGGTCTGACCCACGGTGTCGCCCTCGACCATGACACCGTTGAAAACCTCATTGATATTGGCAAGCAGGGCACTTTTGGGGATCAAAGTCGGATGTACACGCATCTGGACATCGCCGTTTTCGCATTTGATGATGCCGAGCAGTTTGATACGGTAGCCCAGTTCATCGGCACATTCGATATCGGCAAGTTCCAATTCCCGGATGCCTTCGACATAGACGGCATCGATACCGAACCATTTGCCGTAAGCCAGAGCAGCGAGAATGGCGGTTTTATGGGCGGTGTCAAATCCGTCGATATCCAGTGAGGGGTTGGCTTCGGCGTAGCCGAGTTTCTGGGCATCTGCCAGAACGCCGGCAAAATCAGTTCCTTCACGCTCCATGCGGGTGAGAATGTAGTTGCAAGTACCATTCATGATGCCGAAAATTTTGCTGATCCGGTTGGAAACCAATCCTTCGCGCAAGGCTTTGATGATCGGAATACCGCCGGCGACACTGGCTTCATAGCAGATATCCGCACCGGATTTGGCGGCGGCGGCAAAGAGTTCTTCGCCGTGGTGTGCCAGCAGAGCCTTATTGGCGGTGACCACGCTTTTTCCGGCATTGAGGGCTTCGAGAATGAATTTTTTGGCGACGGTGGTTCCGCCGACCAATTCGACGACGATATCACTTTCACGGATGACTTTGAAGGCATCAGTAGTCAGGATGCCATCGGGGACTTTTACTCCGCGGTCAGTGGTGATATCCAGATCTGCAATACCGGTCAATACCGGACGCACACCGGTACGTTTGGCGATGACATCGCCGTTTTTCAAGAGGTTTTCGGCAACACCGGCACCAACTGTGCCGAAGCCGATAATTCCGACTTTGTATTCTTTTTGCATAAAATCCTCCTTTGAAGAGCCGATAAACATATAATTCATATAATATAGCACGCCAAAGTTGTCATTACCACACCGGAAAACTTTTATTTTTATTATTATTATGTTTTTTGTGAAATTGATGATCGCACGGAAAAGGGAAGTTGCAGAAACAATACGGGGGATAACATACAAAGTAGTGATGGTACGTTTGCTTTTACGATCATCACTGGGTAAAAAAGTGAAAAATTTTTGATTTCCGCAGTTGAAAAGATATTGTAAAGTGTTATATTCTACACCAAGCAATGAAAACCTGAATAAAAACTGAAAATAAGGAAACACATTGCAAGAAAATGAAACGATACCGGAATGAGCCGGATCGGGACAAAATTATGTCCGGCTACGAAAACCAATCGTTCGAAAAAGTGTGGCTGCTCCTGAAGCCATACCGCCCGATGCTCTTCGGTGCAATGGGGGCATTGATCCTTTTCAACCTCTCCGGATTAAGTTTGCCGTGGATGCTGAAAATCGCCATTGACCGGGTGCTGCCCAATGCAGATGAAACTCTTTTCTGGATATTGGCAAGCGTGATGCTTCTGCTCTATCTGGTACGTTCACTTTTGCGTTACATTGCCAGTTACATGGTCGATTATCTCGGTATCCGTCTGCTGATCGACCTGCGGCAGAAAGTTTTTGCACATTTGCAAAGTCTGTCACTCCGTTTTTATGAGGAGTACCGCACCGGTAAACTTATCAGTAATGTGATCAGTGATGTGGCGATGTTGCAAGTGCTGATCCGCACGATGACCCAATTCGGGGAACAGATTTTTCAATTATTCATCATTGCCGCTTTGTTATTGCTGATAAACTGGCAGATGGCGTTGCTGGTATTTCTGACCATACCGCTGCACTATTTGAATTTTCACTATTTCCGCAAGGAAATGCGTAAAGATTCCATGGTCATTCAGGAAAAACTTTCCGAAATTTCCGCCAATCTGTCAGAAACTTTGAGCGGGGTAAAGGTGGTCAAATCATTTGCCAAAGAACACAGCGAGTGCCTGCACTTTTTCAAAAATCTGCGGCCGCTGGCTGATATGCAGATGCGGGTGACGGTCGATGGCGTGGGATTGTGGGCGATCTTTGATACTCTGTCGCTGCTGACCTATCTGGCGATCATCGGAGTCGGTATCTGGATGATCAAGATCAATGCGATCACGGTGGGCGAATTTGTCGCATTTTACACCTATGTCGGCATGATGCTTTCACCGATAAATATTCTTTCGGGTATGTCGATCACCTTTGCTCAAGGCATGGTCGGGGCACAGCGGATCGTGAAACTGCTCAATACCATTCCGGAAATCCGGGAAATTCCCAATGCGATGACGGTGGAAAAACTTTCCGGGAAGATTGAATTCCGCAATGTTACATTCAGTTACGATCCGGAAAAAGGCAATACTATCGACGGATTTTCGCTGAATATCTCACCGGGGCAGAAGATCGCACTGGTCGGGCCCAGCGGTTCGGGAAAATCCACGATCAGTAATTTGCTGTTGCGTTTCTACGATGTGACCGGCGGTGTGATCCGGGTGGATAACATGGATATCAGACGGTTGAAACTCAATTCATACCGGGATAATATCGGTATCGTTCTGCAGGAACCATTTCTCTTTTCCGGCACGATCCGGGATAATATCGCTTATGCGGTGAAGCGTGAAGTCACCGAGGAGGAGATCTGCGAAGCCGCCCGGATGGCCAATGTGGAAGAGTTTGTCCTTGATCTGCCCGACAGTTACGACACCGTCATCGGTGAAAACGGTGCTTCCTTATCCGGCGGTCAGAAACAGCGTCTGGCCATTGCCCGGGCGGTGTTGAAAAATCCGTCGATATTGATCCTTGACGAAGCCACCAGTGCTTTGGATACCGTTTCGGAATATCTGGTGCAGGATGCTCTGGATAAACTCATGCAGGGCAAAACCACCATCATCATCGCCCACCGGCTGTCAACGATCAAAAATGCCGATGTGATCGTGGTGCTGGATCATGGCAGGATCGTCCAGCAGGGCAGCCATGATGAACTTATGGCCCGGGATGGTATTTACCGTGATCTTTATCAAACCCAGAGCAAAATGAATAAGGGGGCATGAAATTGAAAAACCGGAAAAAAGAGATGTTTGCCGGTTCGGTCCGCAACCGGTTCAAGGTATTCCGCCGGATCATTTATGCGATATTTCTGCTGCTGTTCATTATTTTTATGGTGATGTGTTTCGGCTCGATGGAAGATGTGGTCGAGGGGGACGGCACCGTGGTCGGAATCCGGGAATATGATTTGAAAACTCTCGTATCAGCCCGGGTTGTCCGGGTCTATCACCAAAGCGGCAGTGAAGTGGAAAGGGGGGAGCTGCTCATTGAATTCGATTCCCGTGACCAGCAGGATAAGATCGCTTTGCTCCGTTTGGAACTGGCTGAAATGCAACAGGAACTGGCGGTCAAAGAACAGGCTCTGGTCGTCTTGCGGAAAGATCCGCTTCCGGAACACTTCCGTCATACTGAAGTGCAGTTGGAAGAGGCCCGTCAGCGGGAAGCCCGTCACCGCAATCTGCTGGAAATTTATACCCGGCTTTTCAACAGCAAAACGATCACGTTGCATGAATATTTGGAAGCGGAACTGGCCCATCTGACCAGCCAGATGGCATTGCGCCGTTATGAGGATGACTGGGCCAAGATCCAATCCGGAATTGACCGGGATATTCTGCGTCAGGCCGAGGAGGAGTGCGAATTGCTCCGCAAGCGGATCGAGAGTAAAAATAAAGAGATCGAAGTTGCGGTCGGTCAGTTGGAAGATTACAAACTTTATGCTCCGGATGCCGGAGTGGTCACTGATATTCCGCCCCGGCCGGGTGGTTTTTATGAGCGTGGCGAAGTGGTGGTGAAGTTCTCTGCCAATCAGAATAAAAAGGTCATCGCTCTGATCGACGAAAGACAGATTTTCAAAGTTGAAGCGAATCAGCCGGTGCGGATCTACTGTCAGCAGTACAACTATCTGGATTACGGTTACTTTACCGGCCGGGTGACAGATGTCTACCAATTGCCGGTGGAGGAAAACGGAATAAAATACTATCCGGTTCGTATTGTACTGGATCAGGAACAGTATCCGTTGCGTTTCGGGGCGGGGTGTGAAGTGAAAATCGTTACGGGAAGTGACAAAATAATTTGGGTCATGCTCGGTTTACGCGGAGAAAGGTTGCGCGGCGGCAATCAGACGCCGGAGCAGTAGATTGAAAAACTGCTTTCAGGGGTCGTTGCAGAAATAAAGATCTGCAGCGATCCCTTTTTTTATGGAAAAATACAGCGTTTCGTCCGTTTCCGGCATCGCACTGATACACTTTACTGAGTCAGTTTCTGATGGTCAGGATCGCAAAGTATTGGAAAATTGCCCCGGTCAAGACAAAGATGTGCCAGAGTGCGTGGAAAAATTCTTTCTTTATAATGTAGAAAACCACGCCGCCGGTGTAGGCGATGCCGCCGTAAAGCAGTAAAAGCAATCCATCTTCGGACATGGATGAAATCAGATCCGGGGCGATGAATACACACGCCCAGCCCATTACGAGATAGATGGCTACTTCCAGATAGTGAAATTTATTGGCAAAAAGGATCTTGCCGAATATTCCGGCAAAAGTGAGCAGACACAGCACCGCCAGAATGATATAACCGGAAAAAGTTTTCACCGCTCCGGTGATCAACGGGGCGTAAGTGCCGGTAATGAGCAGATAGATCGCACTGTGATCAAATTTACGGGCAAGCACTTTCCACCACGGATCTTTACACAGATGATAAAAACTGGAAGCTCCGAACATTGCCAGAAAGGAGAAGATATAAAAAACAACTCCGAGGGTGAATGGCACTTCGTTATTAACGGCCGTCAGTTTGGCAAGCGGAAAAATCCCAACCGCTCCGAAAAGCACTCCGGCCAAATGCGTCAAAGCATTCAGCCGGTCTTCGCGGATGGTGTAGTGCTTGATTTTTTCCGGCATAGTGTATAATTACCAGCGGATGAGCATAGCCGCCCAGGTCAATCCGGCACCGAAACTGGCGGTCAGGATAAGATCACCTTTTTTGATCTTGCCTTCCCGGTTCAATTCATCCAGACAGATTCCGATCGATGCACTGGAAGTATTGCCGTAACGGTCGACATTGAGATAAACTTTTTCGGGGATGCCAAGTTTACCGGCGACGGCATCAATGATTCTGCGGTTGGCCTGATGGGGTATCGCCCAGACGACTTCATCGGGGGAAATTCCGCTTTTTTCCAGTACGTTGCGGCAGGCACTGACCATGGAAGTTACTGCCAATTGGAAAGTTTTGGGACCGCCCATCTGGATATAGTGCTGTTTATTGGCTACGGTTTCTGCTGAAGCCGGCATACGGCTGCCGCCGGCAGGTACGATCAGAATATCTGCGGCATTGCCGTCAGCGGCGACTTCACCGGCGATGTAAAAATCCGGAGTATCGGGATTTCCGTCATTTTCCAGAACTACTGCCGCTGCGGCATCACCGAAAAGAACACAGGTGGAGCGATCCTGCCAATCGACCAGCGAGGTCATTTTTTCGGCAGCGACGACCAACACCCGCTTGTAAGCCAGCGGAGAAGCCATCATTCCGTAAGCGGTATTCAGGGCATAAAGCAGACCGGAACAGGCCGCTTCAATATCAAAACACGGGCATTTACCGGCGCTGATCTTTTTCTGGATCAGGGCGGAAACGCTCGGGAAGGCATGGTCCGGAGTCACCGTGGAAACGATGATCAAATCGATTTGATCGGCGGTCAAACCGGCATTTTCCAAAGCGTTGAGAGCCGCCTGGGCTCCTAAATCGGATGAACTTTGTTCCGCAGTGGCGATGTGCCGCTCTTTGATACCGGTTCTGCTGACGATCCACTCATCGGAAGTGTCGACCATTTTTTCCAGATCGTCATTGGTCAATATTTTTTCCGGAATGCAGCGTCCGGTGCCTTTGATTCTTATTCCCATAGTATAAAATCTTTCTGTCAGGGGGTAAAAACATAAATACACAACTAAAATATACACCTGATATTTTCAAATATCAACATCATATCGAAAAATAAAAAACATTTTTTCCATTAAAAG